>CAZETQ010000010.1:0-90446 GCA_964515165.1 uncultured Solibacteraceae bacterium
CCTGAAGCACGGAACCTACTGGCGAAGCGGGGAGAGCCGGATGTCGAACATGTACTTGAGCATCCTCCGGTCCATGGGGATCGAGCAGGAGTCTTTCGCCGACAGCACGGGTACTCTGAACAGCCCTGTTTTCAGCCGGGCATAGCAGCTCGCCAAACGTTATCAAGCCGCGCTTTCCCCGGGAAGCGCGGCTTTACTTTTTCCGCCGGATGCCTGTCAGCGGCCGATCGCAGCGCCAAGATCGGACGATCCGGGAACCGGCGCCAGTGCGCCGTCATTCGGTCCGATCCGAACGAACCGCCGAAGGACCAGCCAACTCAGCGGATGTAGGAGGCCCATCGTAACGAAAATCGCGGTGTAGCCGTAATATTGGACAACCCAGCCGGCAGCTCCGGTAAACAACGTCGCGCCCAGGCCGCTGCCGAAGGCAACAATTCCGGCGACCGAACCGATGGCAGCCGGGGGAAATAGATCGTTGGTCATCGTCATCAGGCAAGTCTTCCAGCTCATATGCGCGAAGGTCACCAGGCAGATCAGCGAAACCGCCAAGACGTTCGATTCGGTAAATGCCACCCAAATGGAAAGCGGCATCAGCGCGGCGCTGGCAGCCATCACCGCCGACCGGGAACGAAGCGGAGCCCAATCCAGGCGAGAGAGCAACCACCCGGATGCGACGCCGCCGGCAATGGCGCCCAGGTCGGCCGTCAGATACGGCATCCACGAGGTCCATCCCATCTCCCGCATGGTGAAGCCCCGCTGCTCGACGAGGTATTTCGGAAGCCAGAATAAATAGAACCACCAGACGGGATCGGAAATGACGCGGGCAAGCAACAGTCCTACTGTTTCCCGCCGCTGCAGGAGCGTCCTCCAGGTGGACCAGATCCCCTCCCGGCGCTGCACCGATTGCGGTGGAGCGCCCTCCCGAATATGCGCCAGTTCCGCCGGCGAGAGCCGGGGGTGGAGTTCGGGAAGGTAATAGATACGCAGCCAGAAAATCAGCCAGATGAACCCGAACGATCCGGTGATGAAAAATGCGGCGCGCCAACCCCACTGTTCGGTGATCCAGACGACAAGAGGAGCGGCGACCACGGCTCCGATAGAAGCTCCGGCATTGATCAGGCCATTGGCGAACGCCTTTTCCTTCGGCGGATACCATTCACTGACGGCCTTAATGGAAGCCATGAAGTTGCCCGACTCCCCGGCCCCCAGGAGGAAGCGAAAGACGCCTAAACCCAAGGTCGAATGGACAAATCCATGCAGCGCGTTGGAGATCGACCACCAGACCATGAAGAATGCCAGCGACGCGCGAGTGCCGAAGCGGTCGCAAATCAACCCGCTGCCGACATACATCACGGTATAGGCAGCCAGGAAAGCCTGGACGATTGTGCCGTACTCCACGGACGAGATTCCGAGTTCCTTCGTCAGGATGGGCGCGACAACGCTGAGGGTTTGCCGGTCCACGTAATTGATCACGGACGCGAGGAAAAGAAGAACGGCGACTTGCCAGCGGATAGCCATCAGGATCCTGACACAGAATATTTCAGATTTTCACTGCTTTCGCTTATACTAGCTTCTTCATGGACTTGCCAGTCCTGACCCGCCGCCGCGCGACGGACGAAGTTTACGATATTTTGCGGGCCAGCATTCTGGACCATCGGTTTCGTCCGGGCGAGCGGCTTTTCGTGGATCAGATTGCCGCGCATCTCGGGGTGTCGCTGACGCCGGTGCGCCATGCGCTGCAGCACCTGTCAACCGAAGGACTGGTGGAGATTCGCCCGCGCAGCGGAACGTACGTTGCCAGTCTGACCGATGCGGACATCTCGGAAACGTTCGAGATCCGCCGCGCGCTGGAGTGCCTGGCCGCCGAGAGCGCAGTTCACCATATTTCCGAAGACACACTGAAGCAGATGCGGCGGCTGGTGTGGCAGCTGGCCGAGCCGGTGGAAACCGAGGAAGACCGGGCACGGCATGAGCAGGACAACTCAAAATTTCATCACCTGATCGTGGAAGCTTCCGGAAACCGCCGTCTGACGGCGATGTATGAGGATCTGAAAGCGCATCTGCAGATCGTTCGCGTGCACAGTGTTTCGGTGTCGGATTCCATGGGCCGTCTGCCGGAGGAGCGCCGGGAGCATGAGGAGATTCTGCTGGCGCTGGAGGCTCGGGACAGTGAACGGGCAGTGCGCGCGCTGACCCGGCACATTGAACGCGCGCGAATCGCACTGATGGAGAGTCTCAAGAAATCGAATGAGAACCTTGGAAGGCGTCTACCCGATTCTGGCGACGACGTTTCATGAAGACGGCCGGATCGATCTGGACAGTCAAATCCGGCTGGTGGAATACCTGATCAACCAGGGGGCGCACGGTCTGGGGCTGTTCGGAAACGCCAGCGAAGGCTATGCCCTGACATCGGAGGAGCGCCGGACAATCCACCGGGCGGTGACAAAAGCGGTCAATGGTCACGTACCCCTGATCGTCTCCAGCGGGCACACTTCGACTCATGGCGCGGTGGAACTGTCCAAAGAAGTGCAGGATCTGGGCGCCAGCGCTCTGATGGTCCTTCCGCCGTACTTCCTGAAAACGGACGGCGAAGGATTGATGCACTACTTCGGCGAGATCTCCCGGGCGGTGACAATTCCGATCATGGTGCAGGACGCACCGCTGATGACTCAGGTTGCCATGCCGGCTCCGCTGCTGGCGCGTATGGCGCGTGACATAGAGCAGGTGAAGCTGGCGAAAGTGGAGGCTCCGCCGACGGCCCCGAAGACATCGGAGGTTTTGAAGCTAACGGGGAATTCGCTGACGATTTTCGGCGGGCTGAACGGCCAGTTTTTCATAGAAGAGGCGGAGAGGGGCGCCCGGGGGACAATGCCCGGCAGCGATCTGACCAGCGTGTATCGCGCCATCTGGGACGCCCTGCCTTCCGATCGGGAGCGCGCCTGGGAGATCTTCACCCGGGCGCTGCCGCTGATGCGGTTCGAATTGCAGCCCGGCATGGGCGTTTCCGCAATGAAGCACAACCTGGCCGCGGCGGGAGTGATTCAGTCGGCGGCTGTTCGGCATCCCACCGTCTCTCTGAACAGCGACAGCCTTCGGGAGCTGGCGTTCCTGCGGGATTGGGTGGCGCGCGGCGTCGCCGAACTGGTGTGAAGCTCGCCAAGGTCGAGGCATTTCCGATCATTCTGGAGCGGGACTTTGCCGCCGCCGCGGGCCTGGCGGGATCTCCGAATCAACTGGTGGGCGAGAAACCCTATCGATGGTCTCGCGACTACCCTGCGCTGTACTCCACGCGCCTGGAAGGTTTGCTGGTCCGGGTCACGCTGGACAACGGTTGGATCGGGTGGGGCGAGACACAGGCCCCGCTGGCTCCGGCGGTCCCGGCGGCGATCGTCGAGCAGCTACTGGCCGGCGTGCTTTACGGGCAGGATTTCGATGGGACTCGCCGCCGGCTGGAAGAGCTGTACGACCTCATGTACGCCACTATGCGGGTGCGCGGACAGACCGGCGGATTCATGCTGGATGCGATCGCGGGGATCGATCTCGCGCTGTGGGACCTCGCCGGCAAGATCGCCGGCAAGCCGGTCAGCCAACTGATCTCGGACCATCCGAAGAGCCGGGTGCCGGCGTATCTTTCCGGACTCGCGGGGACAGGCAGGGAAGGCCGGCTTGCCTTTGCCAAGCCATTTCTGGACCAGGGATTCTCGCTGATCAAGCTGTATTACGAGTCCGACTGGCCGATGCTATTGGAGCTGATGGACCGGCTGCCGGTCGAAACGGCCATCGATGCGTTATGGCATTTGCCGTCGATCGAAGCCGCAGAGGAGCTGGACTCGCGGCGATGCGCATGGCTGGAATGTCCATATATGCCCGAAGAAGCCGCGCTGCACTTTGAGCTTTCGCGACGAATTCGAACTCCGATTGCGGTTGGGGAAAGCTACCGGACGGCGGCGGAGTTGCAGCCTGTATTTCCCGCGGCATCGATACTGCAGCCGGATCTCGGCCGGTGCGGCATTACGGGAACGCTCCGGATTGCCGCCATGGGAAAACCGATTGTTCCGCATGTTTCGATTGCGTTCGGACCGCAGATAGCCGCGGCCATCCACGTTGCCGCGGCGCTCGAAAATTGTCAGCAGTGCGAGTTCAATCCGAAAGTGCTGGAGTCCGCCAACCGCTTTGCCGCGCCGGCGATTCAAATGCGGGATGCGGCCTATGCCGTCCCGGACCTGCCTGGCCTGGGATTTGAAAGCATCCGGCTGGCGCTCTGATATATCTTCGGTGGCATGACCTCCAGACGAACCCTGCTCGCTTCCCTGCTCGGCGCTCCCGCGGCTTTGGCCGATGGACCTGTCGGAAACCTTCCCAATGTCGGGCTGAAGTCCGACGCCGTTCCCAACCGGACCGAGTGTGGCGTCGGAGCGCTGATCCCGTGGGCGGATTCCTTATGGGCGGTGACCTACAACTCGCATAAGTCGCCCACCGGAACGGGACTTGGGTTGTTTCGCATCGATGAATCTCTGAAAACCGAGCGGGTGCACGTGCACAACGGTACCCACGCGAACCGGTACATCCACAAAGAATCCAGCCAGGCCTTTATCGGGCCGTATGCGATCGATGCCGGGGGAAAGTGGCGGTTCATCGAGGCTCTGAAGGATGTCCGGATCACGGCGACGTTTACTCATCTGACGGACCCGGCAAATCGAGTCTACATGCTGGGGATGGAAGGCGAGCTTTTCGAGCTGGATGTCAGCAGCCTGAAGCCCAGCCTGATCGAGAACATTCCCCAGAAGATGGGAATCAAGCTTCGCCCGCATTTCAAGGGCGGTTATACCGGCCAGGGCCGCATCGTCATCGCGAATAACGGCTTTTATGCCTTCGGAGACAACGACGCAGGCCTGTTCGAGTTCGACGGAAAAAGCTGGAACGCTCTGAGCCGGAAGCCGCACATGGAATGCATGGGGCGCGAAAACATGGGCAATGTCGTCTTTGCGACGGGATGGGATGAATCGTCGGTCCTGTTTTGGGCGTTGATTGCGGGAAAATGGCACCGCTACCGGCTGCCCAAGGGCGGACACGTTCACAACCACGCCTGGCAGACGGAATGGATGCGGATCCGGGAGGTGGAGACCGAGCACTTCCTGATGGACATTCACGGGCTGTTCTACGAACTGCAGCCGCTGCCGTTTGAAGGCGCTATTTGGGGAGTGAAACCGGTCTGCAGCCACCTGCGGATTATTCCCGACTACTGCGCTTTCCGCGGGTTGCTCGCCCTGGGAGGAAATGAAACCTCTCCCAACTCGGATAACTACCGGTATGCCGGACAGCCGCAGTCTGGAATCTGGTTCGGCAAGACGGATGACCTGTGGTCGTGGGGGAAACCGGCGGGATGGGGTGGCCCGTGGCGCCAGACGCCGGTACGCGCGAATCAGCCATCGGACCCGTTTCTCATGACGGGGTTCGGACGCAAGATGGTCCATTTAAAGGCCGACCGGGCGGCGAGGTTCCGGATTGAGATCGACTTTTTGGGTAACGGTAGCTGGGAACGGTATGAAGACGTGCAGGTTAACGGATATGCCCGCCATATTTTCCCGGAAGGATTTTCCGCTCACTGGGTTCGGATCGTTCCGTCGGCGGACTGCACCGCGACGGCAGAGTTCTTTTACACATAGTTCTTGCTTCTGGAATCGCTGATTGCCATAATATTTCAGATTTCAGGAGGTCTCCATGTCGACCTTGCGCTCTGTCGCGGTCCTTCTCGCTCTGGTTTGTTGTCTTGCGTCGCTTTCGCTCGCCCAACAGGGCCGCGGAACCATGATCGGGACCGTTTCCGATGCGACTGGCTCATCAATAGCCGGCGCCAAGGTAACCGTCACCAACGTTTCCACCAACCAAACATTCGTCGCCGAAACGACGGGTGATGGGCTCTACTCCGCTCCGAATCTCGCCGTGGGCGAGTACACCGTTTCTGTGGAGCACTCGGGGTTTCGGAGAGCCATTCGATCCGGGGTGCAATTGCAGGTAGACCAGCGCGCCCAGGTTGATTTTCGTCTGGAGATCGGAGCCGTCGCCGAGACGGTGGAAGTAAAGGGGGAAGCTCCGCTGGTGGATACGACCAACACTTCTATCGGCAAGGTGGTGGACCAGCGGCGGGTGACGGAGCTGCCGTTGAACGGACGGAACGCATTGGCTCTGACTCTGCTGACGCCCAGCGTGAAATCCAATGCCGGCCCGACGTCGTCGGGGTTCGCCGATCGGGGAATTCAGCTTTCGTCGATTTCGATCAATGGCGGTCCGAACGCGATGAACGGACAACTGCTGGACGGCGGAAACAATATTCAGAGCTACATCGGCGAGGTTGCCATTAACCCGGCTGTAGACTCCGTGGAAGAGTTCAAGGTCCAATCCGGAGCGATGTCCGCCGAATATGGCTTCACCGCGGGCGGCATCATCAACATGGTGACGAAATCCGGTGGAAACCAGTTTCACGGCACCGCGTACGAGTTTTTGCGAAACGATGCCCTGGACGCGCGCAATACGTTTGCGCCGACGAAACCGCCGTTCCGCTACAACCAGTTCGGAGCGTCGGTGAGCGGTCCAGTCATCAAGGACCGTACATTTTTCTTCGGAAACTGGGAGGAGTTCCGGTATCGCCGGTCCCAGGTGCGCATCGGTTCGTTTCCGACCGCCCAGCAGCAGAATGGCGACTTTTCCGATTTGCGCAACACCAGCGGGGCGCTGATTCCGATCTACGATCCGTACTCCACGCAAGGCTCCGGAAGCGCGGCCACCCGGCAGGTTTTCGCGGGAAACCTCATTCCCTCCAGCCTGATTGATCCGGTGGCCAAGAACATCAACCAGTTCTATCCGCTGCCGAACCGCACGCCGAGCGATCCCAACACCAATGCGAATAACTTCCAGAACCTGGCGTCGGAGATTCAGTCGATGCGGCAGTACACGCTGAAGGGCGATCATCGCTTCTCGAACAGCAATTCGATCTTCGGACGTTTTTCTTTCTTCAATCACAAAACGGACAACGGCGCCGGCGGAGCCACGATTTACCCGAACGACGTTGTCGCTAAGCGCGACGACGATTTGAAGAACTGGAACGTCATCCTGTCCGATACGCACGTTTTTACGCCGACCACATTGAACGAGTTTCGCGTGGGGGCCACTCGCGGCGCCTTTCCATTTGTGGTTCGCAGCTTTGGCGGGGACTGGCCGGCGAAGCTGGGGTTCCCCTCGATCGTGCCTTCCGATACGATTCCGTCGATCAATAACGGTCTGGCGGGATTCAATACGGGTACCGCGGGTTATCGCGGATCGCTGAACTGGCAGTTCCTGGACACGGTGAACCTGATTCGCGGCGCACACTCGCTGAAGATCGGATTCGACCTTCGGCTGCTGCAAGGCCACAATTTACAGCGGTCCGCTCCTTCGGGATCGTATACATTCAATGCCGCGTTGAGCGGCAATCCGACGGCCCCGGCCGGAACGGGCAGCGCCTATGCCAGCTTTTTGATGGGCGCCGTTCAAAACGCGAGCGTCTCCACCCACGTGGGTGAGTCGCAGGTTTCGCATTCCATCAGCGGTTTCATTCAGGACGACTGGAAGCTCACCCGCAGGTTCACGCTGAATATGGGAATGCGCTATGACTTCCAGTCGCAGCCCGTGGAACGCAACAATGGCTCTACCAACTTCGATCCCTTTTGCCGGCTGCCCAACGGCTTGCTGGGCTGCATGGTATTCGCGGGAGTCGACGGGCAGCCTCGCACGTGGAAGCGGCAGGACCTTTCCAATTTCGGACCGCGCTTTGGCTTTGCCTTCGATGTCTTCGGCAATACGAAAACGATTCTCCGGGCCGGCTACGGAATTCTCTATCCGTCTCAGATGTGGCGCGAGAACTATCCCAGCGCGAATGGTTTCGCGCAGACTTCCACCAGCTATCCGCAGGCAGACCCCACGCGTCCGGCATTCCGGCTGCAGCAGGGTTTTCCTTCCGCACCGATTCCCCCCCAAGGCCGGGGGCTGGGTTCGGCGGCGTTCCTGGGCGGGTCCGTGACTTTCGACGAGGATGACGGCTCCATTCCCATGTCCCAGCAGTTTACCGTCAGCGTGCAGCAGCAAATGTTCAATAGCTGGCTATTTGAAGGGTCGTATGCCGGAAATCTCGGGCGTGGATTTACGGCGGGCGGCTACGACCTGAACCAATTGGATCCAACTTATCTGTCGCTGGGGCAGGCGCTGCAGCAGCAGGTTCCCAATCCTTATGCCGGGATGGTTCCCGGCGCGCTGGGCGGAGCGACGATTTCCCGTGAACAGTCGCTGAAACCGTTCCCCTACTACAACGCCGTCACCGTCCGGAATCCACGATTGGGAAGCTATACTTCCCATCTCTTTCTGTTGAGCGCGGAGAAACGGATGTCCGCCGGCTTGACCATGCTGTTCTCCTACACCGCGGGCAAGATCATTTCCGACAGCCTGCAGACCCCCGTGAACTTCGGCCCCATCGAGCAGGCATCGATCACCGGATACCAGAACGGTAAGTACAACCGCCGCGCCGAGCGGGCGCTCGACCCGACCGATGTCTCCCAGCGGGCCACGGTCAGCCTGCTGTATGAGCTGCCCTTCGGCCGCGGCCAGCAGGGGTGGAACCGGCTGATTGGAGGATGGCAGATCAATACAATCGGCATTATGCAGACCGGAATTCCGCTGAATGTCACCGGCGCGAATAACCAGCGAGCGAATCGTCCCGACTCGACGGGGGTATCGGCAAAACTGGACAATCCGGCCGCGGAAAAATGGTTCGACACCACTCAGTTTGTGAATCCGGCGCTGTTTACCTTCGGAAACGTGGGCCGGACTTTGCCCGACGTTCGCGCGCCGGGAACGGTGAACTGGGACCTGTCCTTCATCAAGAACACTCGCATCGTGGAGCGGACCAATCTGCAGTTCCGCGCCGAAATGTTCAATTTCCTGAATCACGTCAATCTGGGGATTCCGAACACGTCGTTTTCGCCGGGTCCCGACGGGCGAAACCAGTCGGGAGCCTTTGGCACGATCACTTCGGCTCGCGATGCGCGAACGATTCAGTTGGCCCTGAAGCTGAGCTTCTGATTTGACCGCGGGGCAGATCCATCCCAGCCGGCGCGACTGGCTGTGCATGTGCCTGGCGGCGCCGTGTGCGCCGCATTCCGCCGATGTTGTCCGTTTTCAGGATCTGCCTCCAGCGGCAACAGTGCTGGCCCGAGAGCTCGGCTTGACGCCCGAAGCCTGGGACGAAGTACTGGCCGCGCAGCAAAAGGATCTGGCGCTGCGGATTGATCAGGGTTCGGCGGAGCACATTATTTATTACGTCCTGCAATCGACAGGTTTCACCAGTCGCCCTGCCATCGACCCAGTTCGCCTGGCGGCTTCGCGGCCTTCGTCCTTACCGCCGGAAGTGGAGGCGCGGTTCGAGGACTTTCAGAAGGAAAGAACCGTGGCCGCCGGCGAGCGCGCTCGCATAATTCACGAGCTTTGGCGGCAACTGGGGGACAGCTGGCCGCTGGAGCGATGCTTTCGCCACACCCTGGACTTCCTGGGCACGCGGCAGGGCGCGGACCGGCAGAACCTGGATCGTCTGTACCAGCAGCGCGGTCTGGCGACCGACACCGTTCCTTCGCAAATCGCCGTGCTGGAGCGCGCGTTCGAGACTTTGGCGACGGCGCTCGATTCCAGCCCCATGCTTCTGATAGGACCGGGGCTGGATCTCACCCGGCGGGAAGGTTTCCAGGACGATCTTCCGCTGAAGTCCTACCAGACGGATTGGCTTGCCCGCCGGGGCACCATTGACTGTATGGATGTCCGGCCGGAAGTGGTGAAGTTCCTGAAGGACCGCGGCCAGTGCGTGTTTTCCGGCGATGTTACCCGAAACATCCCGGGCCGGATACGATACAGCGCCGCGTTCGCCACCAATGTCCTGCTTTACCTGAACGAT
Source organism: uncultured Solibacteraceae bacterium (assembly GCA_964515165.1). Lineage (GTDB taxonomy): Bacteria > Acidobacteriota > Terriglobia > Bryobacterales > Bryobacteraceae > JAPKYZ01. Next base: position 9,974 of record CAZETQ010000010.1, read on the forward strand.
CGGCTGCTCTTCCTCGCTTTCGCCGTGGTGAATGCGGCTCTCCGGCCAGGCGGCTTTTTCGTACACAACGACCAACGCTTTGCGGCGAAAGTATTCGGTGAATCCTTCGGGATGCCGGTTACGGCATTCCAACCGGTGAGTCTGGGGGTGCGCGCCGGGGTCGAACAGATGGACCGTGTGGTGATTCACCGGAAGACCCTTGCAACCGGGGCCCCAAAGTGAAAAAATATTTCAGATTTCAATGACCGCCCTCTTTCTCCTTCCGATCCTCGTTTCCGCGATCGAGCCGTATGCCTCTGAGGGTTTTCTGCGCATCCCGGAAACGGTAAAGCTAGGCCCGATGTCGGCGGTGGAGGTGGACTCTCGGGGGAGCATTTATGTTCTGCACCGGGGTGAGCCGCCGTTGATCAAGTTTGACTCCGGCGGATCGTATGTCGCCGGATGGGGCTCGGGGCTGTTTAAAGTGGCTCACGGCCTGCGGGCCGACCATGAGGGCAATATCTGGACGACGGATAACGGCAATCACGTGCTTCGATGTTTCTCGGCAGACGGGAAGCTGGAACGAACCTTAGGAGAGGCCGGTGTCGCAGCAGGAGACGAGACGCATTTCCGCTCGCCGGACGATCTCGTGTTCTCGACGAAGGGCGATATCTACGTCGCAGACTCCGGAAACGGACGCATTGTCCGCCTGGACAAGAATGGAAAATTCATCAGCCAATGGGGAAAGAAAGGCAAGGCAACCGGAGAGTTTGGTACCGCGCACGGTCTGGCCATAGACACGCAGGATCGAATCTACGTCGCCGATCGCGGCAACAACCGCGTTCAAGTCTTCGAGCCGACGGGAGCGTTCCTGGCGGAGTGGTCCGGATTCGGTAATCCGTTCGGCCTGCTGGTGAAGGACCGGCAGTTGCTGGTTTCCGAGGGCGACGTCAATAAAATCTTCCACCTGGGCCTGGCCACAGGAAAGATCGAACAGGAATGGGGAAACTCAGATGTGCTGCAGCTGCCGCATTTGATGTCGTCCGACCGGCAAGGCCGCCTGTACGTTGCGGAAGTGAACGGCAAGCGGGTGCAAATTTTCCGGAGACAGCCATGAAGAAGATTCTTTGCCTCCTGCCGATACTCGCGGTTGCGCAGACTCCGGAACTGGAGCGCGCGCACGCCCCGATCATCGAGCCTCGGGTGGATAAAGCCAAAAGGGCCTCGACCATCACTGCCCAGTACTCACCGGCAAAGACTGGCGTTTCCTCGCCGGTGCCGCACCGCAATTTCATCGACGACCACATCTTTGGCCGGATGAAAAAGGACGGCATTCCCCATGCGCCATTGACCAGCGACGCCGAGTTCGCTCGCCGGGTCTGGCTGGATGCGACGGGGCGCATACCGGAGCCGGAGAAGCTGAAGGCATTTCTTGCCAGCAAAAATCCACAGCGCCGAAACCAATTAATCGACGAGCTGACATCAAGTCCGGAGTTTGTCGATCGCTGGACTTATTACTTCGAAGACCTCTTCCGCGCCGGGGGCCGCATGGGGTCCGGACTAAATCTGTTCCACTTCTGGGTCCGGGAGTGGCTGAAACTGGACCGGCCTTACAACGAGGTCGTTACGGACTTGCTGACGGGAGCCGGCAAAACCAGCTTCTCCGTTCCCGGAGCGATGTACTACGCGCGCGATTTCGTCAAAGCTAAGGACGATCCGGAAGCTCCGGACGCTCACGACCTGGTCAACCAGCCGGACACGGTGGACGAGTTCACCGTCACCTATTCGAAGATCTTCCTGGGATTGAATTTGGCGTGCATTTCCTGCCATGACGGAGCGGCGCACCTGGAAAAGGTCAACCAGTTCCTCACGACAAAGAAGCGGGATGAATTCTACGGCCAAGCCGCGTTTTTCGGCAAGACGCGGCAAATCATGAACTGGGAAAACGGATACCAGGCCAATACGGAATACACGGTAGACGATACGGGCGCACCGTACGACCCGAACGCCGAGTCGATCGTCCGGGTTCCCCGCCGCGGTGGAGACGCCTCGCCACGGTTCATCCTGACGGGAGAACGGCCCAGGGAAGGCGAGAATTATCGCGAAGCCCTGGCCAGAATTATGACCGGCCACCCCCAGTTTCGCCGCGCCTTTGTGAACCGAATCTGGGCGGAGCTGATGGGATTCGGCATTGTTGAACCCATCGACGATTTCGACCTGCTGCGGACAGACCAGGCGTCCAATCCACAGCTACTGGATGCGCTGGCCGGCGATTTCGGAAAGAGCAACTATAGCTTCCGCCACATCATCCGCACCATCATGAAGTCCAGCGCCTATCAGCTGAGTTCGCAGTTTACCGGGACATGGGAGGACCGGTATGCGCCCTACTACGCTCGAAAGTACGTGCGCATGCTGAGCGCGGCGGAGCTTCACGATTCAATCGCGCTCGCCACCGGGCGCCCCGGAACGTTTTCGAGCGGCAGCGAAGAAGTGGGCATGGTGATGCAGATGCCGGAGCCCAAGAAAGCAGGCGCCGAGGTACAGGGATTTATGCGCACCTTCGGGCAGTCCAATCGCGACGATCTTCCCAAAAAGATTGCACCCTCCTCGCTGCAGGCCATGCTGTTGATGCAGTCGCGCGTTGTCACCGACCGCGTGGACACGACCAAGGGAGGCGCGCTGCAGAATCTGTTAGAGTCGCAGCCGGACAACCGCAAGCTGGTGGAGGCAATTTTTATCCGGACCATCGCAAGACGGCCAACGGTTGAGGAATCCTCGGTGGCCTTGAAGGCCGTCGAAACCGACCGCCGTAAGGGTGCGGAAAACCTGCAGTGGGCGCTGCTGAATAGCCCGGAATTTTTCTTCAACTATTGAAGGTGACGATGCAGAAACGAGTTGCAGACCTATTCCCTGCCCGCCGCGATATTTTGAAGCTTGGCGGCTATGGATTGCTGGGAGCATTCGCAGACCAGGCTTTGATGCCCATCCAGGCGCGAGCCGCCGGCAAAGCGAATCCGCGCGGCTCCGCGCGTTTTTGCGTGCTGATCGAGCTGGCCGGAGCGCTCTCTCACATCGACAGTTTCGACTTTAAGGAAAACGAAGGCACCCAGAAAGACTTCGACGTCCGGCAGGTTCGGAACGACCTGTACCTCAGTCACCGGCTATTCCCGGAGCTGTCGAAGGAAATGGACAAAATCGCCATCGTTCGCTCCATGAAGAGCCACGAAGTGGTCCATTTCCGGGGTCAATATTACACCCAGGCGGGCAGGCCGTTGAATCCGCCGCTCGTGCAGGAAATTCCCAGCGTCGGTTCCGTCATCGCGATGGAACTGGAATCCCAGCGCCGGGAGAAGGACACGTTTCCGACCTATATCGGCTGCAATCTGGACACGTCCGGATGCGGAGCGCTCTCGACGGGCTTTTTGCATCCGAAACATTCGGTGCTCGATATCAACCTGAAATCCGGCAACGGGGCGTCTCCTTCGTCGAAGGATGCCCTGGCTGTCCTGGACGAGCGCTACCGTCTCCTGCAGGAGCTGGATCGCGCGATGGCCCCGGCCCGCGGCGGGCGCGACCGTTCGTTTGGAACGTTCGGCGACTTTCAATCGGCCGCCTACCGCCTGCTCGGCGACGCTCGATGGCCCCAAACGTTCGAGATGTCCAAAGAGGACAAGGAGCGTTACGGAGCAAATGAAGTTGGGCTGGGATGCCTGCTGGCCCGGAACCTGATTCAGGCCGACGCCGGTACACGCTACATTCACGTAGTCCATCCCGATTGGGACCACCACCGGGACATCTATAACCACGCCAAAAAGTCCAATCACTACGTCCGCTGCAACGAATTCGACCGGGCGATGGCGAATCTGCTGCGCGATCTGTCGGCGGCGGCTTCTCCCCGGCGGCCCGGACAGACCTTGCTGGACGAGACGCTGGTGGTGGTGGCGACGGAATTTGGCCGCGTCCCCGGCCCGCTGAATGGGATCGCCGGCCGTCATCACTACAATTTGGCCTACCTTTCTCTCTACGCGGGAGGCGGTGTAAAGGGTGGACGCATCATCGGCAAGACCGATGCCGCCGGAGAGCATGTGGTCGACAACGGCTGGAAGTACAAACGCTCGCAAATCAAAACAGAGAACATCTACGCTTCGGTGTATTCGGCATTGGGAATCGATTGGAAAAAAGAGATTACCAATACTCCTTCCAAGCGTGCTTACCGTTACGTCGATATTCTGGGCGCCACAGAAATGGCGATGGACGACGAGATCGCCGAGCTGTTCGTTTGATCCGAAGCATCGCTTTTCTGGTGGGAACACTAAGCTGTTTTGCCGGTCAGGTGCTGATCCCCGCGGGAAAGTTCACCATGGGCCGGACGAAACTGACGGCAGACGACAAGACGACGATGCGTCCGCAAGTACTGCTGGACGACCGTCCGGTACACGAAGTGACCGTCTCCGCCTTCTGGCTGGACGACCGGGAGGTCACGCACCGGCAGTATGCGGAGTTCGTCGCAGCCAAAAAGCATCGGGTTCCGTATCACTGGGCGGACGGCAGAATTCCGGAGGGGTTGGAGAATGTCGCCGTTTACAACGTCAGTTGGGACGATGCCAAGGCATACTGCGAGTTTCGCGGCGGGCGCCTCCCGACGGAGGCGGAATGGGAACGGGCCGCCCGCGGCGGCCTGGAGCAGCAGAGTTATCCCTGGGGCGACAAGTTCGACGCGAAGATGTTGAGGTCCGGAGTAGTCAACGGTCCGGGCGAAGTCGGGAAATTCCCTCCCAACGGATTCGGCCTTTACGATATGGCCGGAAACGTGGCCGAATGGACCGCCGACTATTTCGCTCGCGAGTATTATGCTCACTCTCCGGCGGTGGATCCGGTAGGCCCGGCGGAAGGAAGCTACCGCATCATTCGCGGCGGCGCCTGGAGCGATTCACCGGCGCGCGTGACGGTGTTCTTCCGCAATTGGATCGGGCCGAAGCAGCGGCAGCCGAACGTCGGCATCCGCTGCGCCAAGTCGGAACCGAAATAGCTACTGGCGGCGGCCGGAACCCTGCAGCTCCGCCTGTTGCCGGTCCAATTCACGCGAAAGGTCGAACTGCTGGCTGGCTTTGTCCTTTTGTCCCAACCGTGAATAGGCCAATCCCAGCTGATAGTGAGCGGGTGAGTTTCCGGGCATGAGGGCGACTGCCCGGCTGAGCCGCGTCAATGCCGAGCTCAGCTGGCCGCGGGCCAAGGCGATCTTTCCCAGTTCCAACAGGACTTGCGCGTTGTTGGGATTTATCTGCTCCGCCTGCCGGAATTCCTGCTCAGCGGCGGCGGCGTTGCCTTGCTCCCGGTAGAGAATTCCCAACAAGGCATGCGAATCGGGCACGCCCTGTTTGGCTGCCTGCAGAAACGCCTGCGTCGCCTCTTCCACGCGCCCCTCTTTCCGGTGAAGGAGTCCCGCCGCCAGTAGTGCCTTTGGGCTTCCCGGAGCGGCCTCTTCGATATTTCGAAGTGCCAATCCGCTCAAAGGGCTTTCCGGAACATAGTAGCTGCTCAGCGCGAACAGATATTGAATTTCAGGATCGTCGGGAAAGATCGCCTGTGCCCGAATCGCCTCGCTCAGCGCGGTCTGTGTCTGGTCGGTGCTGATCAACGTCGAAATCAGGAACTCCCAGTATTGAGAGTCATGCGGCTCCAGCTCGCAGGCGCTGCGAATCGCTGCGATCGCCGCCGGATAGCGCTGCAGGCGCGACTCGGCAAACGCTGTGACCGCGTGGTATTGCGCGGCGTATGGTCCAGGGTCGCGAATTTCTTTGAGATGATCCAGGGCGCGTTGCGGATGGCCCGTTTCATTTTCTGCAAACGCAAGCTCGACGAGCAGCCGGTCTTTCTCCGGATAATTCAATTGCAACGCCTTGTTGAAGTACTGCACCGCGGGATTCCATTGCCGTTGGTATAGCTTCGCCTGTCCCAGGTAGAAATAGCCGTATGGATTTATTGGTGACAAGCGAACCACCGTCTGAAGGTGCGCGGCGGCGCTGTCCCACTGTTGCCGCTGCCCGGCAATGATTCCCAGGATCATATGAGCATTGGCGGATCCGGGATTCTGCTGGACCACCCTTTGCGCCAAGCCGGCGGCACTGTCCAGATCCCCGGCGCGAAATGCGGCTTGCGCCTGATCGATCAAGCTTGCGGTCTGACCTTGCAGCGAGAGGACGAACAGGATACCGGCCGCCAGAGACTTCATCCGACGGACACCGAGATTTGCTGGCATGCGTTCTGTTCGAACGAATCGAGACGGCCGGAGGGGCGCAGCAGCGGCTGCGCATTTCCGCGGTCGTCCGTAGCCCGCACGGTCAACCGGTATTCCCCGGGACCGGGAATCCTCCATTCCCGTTCCCATAACAGCCAGGAATACGGTTGAGGTTTCACAAACGATGCGGGCAGCCAGGATTGCCCTTCGTCGAAACTGATATCCACTGCGCGAACTGCCTGCTCGCCGGCCCACGCCGCCCCGCGGAGAACGAACCTTCGTCCTCGTAACACGGCGCCATTTTGGGGCCGGGTGAAGACGGATTTTACCTGGATGCCCGCAATCCGTTCGCTAGTCGCATCTCCCGTCAGAAGCGAGCGGTGGAAGCGCCGGTACTCGTCGGGCGGCGCGGAGTCGACCAGTTCGATCTTGCGGAGCCATTTCACCGAATCGGCGCCATACCAACCCGGCACCAGTGCTCGCAACGGTCCACCGTGAGAATGAGGCAGCGCCTGCCCATTCATCCGAAAGGCCAGCAGCGTGTCGGCATGCCCTGCCTTGGCTATGGGGACATAGCGCTCAAAGCCATCCGCGCCGGACAGGCGCGCAAACTGCGTGCTGGAATCTGCCGGCAATCTGGAAAGGACAGAAGAGAGAGGAATCCCCTCCCAATTGGCCTGGCTGACGAGTCCTCCCCCGACAGGATTTTCCGCGCATTCCAGCATCGCCGGAAGGAGGACCTTCGGCGCAGTCAACAAATCCTGCAACCGGACCGTGGAAGCAGAACCGTTGGGAGCTTGAACCACAACTTCCCACTGGTGCGGCGAAGCGGCAGGAGCGGGAAAAAGCTCCCGCACGAAGAATAGCTCGTTGGGAACTACCGGCTCATGGAGAAGCGACAGATCGAAGGCGCTGGTTTCGGCTTTCTTCGGCTGGGCCGAAAGAAGCGGCAGTCCGGCGGCAGCTGCGATCCACTGCCGCCTGGTGATTTGGCGGAATGGCAACCAACGCGGCGCTGCGTCACCAGGCAACCTTGAGCGCCATCTGAAGGATTCTCGGATCACCGTCGGTAGCAGTTATTCTCCCAAAATTTGGGCTTGTCAGTCCTGTAATCGGATTCGCCAAGTGCGTGGCATTGGCGATGTTAAAAGCCTCAAACCGATACTCGAGCAGCCCCGCCTCGCCCAGCGGTAAATGCCAGCTCTTCATCAGCGAGGCATCGTAGTTAGCAAAACCAGGGCCGAAGAGAATATTGCGGCCTAACGTTCCGAATGTGTTCGGAGTTGGATTGATGAAACGCTTCACATCGAAATATGCGTTGAGCTTTTCACCCTTGGCACGGTTCGGATCCAACACCGGATAGCCGGCGCCCACAAGATCGGCACGGGCGCTGCCCGCCCCCGCTGTGGGATTGTTCGATGCGCCGATCGAGAAAGGACGGCCCGATTGAAGAGTGGCGATGCCACTCAGACGCCATCCGCCGACAACCGCTTTGACGATCGGAGCGGATTCTTTCATTTCCGGCAGGTCCCAGACAAACGATGCGACGAACCGGTGCGTGCGCGTTAGGTCGGAGTTTCCTCGCGAGAAGAAAAAGTTAAATGGATTATTGATACCGCGGCTGCCGCCAAACCCGTTTCGAGACGTGTAGTCCAGGTTCTTTGCCCAAGTATAGGATCCGTTGACGGTGAAGCGATTCGAATAACGCTTGTCGACCGCTACCTGCAAGGAGTGATAGCTCGCGTTGTGCCCGTGCATCCATCGGGAGATCGTCTGGAAATCCTGCACCGGCCGGCGCTCATTCACCGTAGCTCGATTCTGTTCCAGTGTCCAAGCGGTGTTGTAGATCGGTGCGTTTTGGTCGTATTCCGTCTTCAAGTGCGTCGATTGGGTGCCAACGTAACCAACGCGAATCAGGGTGCGCGCCATAACTTCCCGTTCCACCGTGAAGCTCCAGTTTTGCGTGTAAGGAGTGATGAACTTCTTATCCAGAACGATCGTGTAGAGCGGCGTCGGGAAAGGAACGTCGTGATTGGCCGCGCTGACCGGGAAAATGTTCTGGCTCTCGCGGCCGAGGAAGGGCTTGTCGAAGGAGCCATCGACATACTCCACGCTGTAGCTAAACGGAGTTACGTTGTTCGCATCGTTCTGCGAATTCAGCGCCGGACCATCGAAGAACATCGCATATCCGCCGCGAATGCTCGTCTTTCCGTCACCGAAGGGATCCCAAGCGAATCCGATCCGCGGTGCCCAATTGTTGTAGTCCGGATCGGTGACGGTCCTTCCGAAGGTGTCGCCCCCCCCGTAGCCTGCCGGACGCTTGTCGCCGTGATAAAAGAGGCCCGGCAGAGCGTTCTTGTAGATCTCGGACTGAATGCCCGCGGCGTTCGCGGCCATGTCGAATGTCTGGTTGCGGTCCAGTTTGTCCCAGAACAGTCCGTAGGGCTCATAGCGAACTCCAAAATTCAAAGTCAGTCCGGGCCGGACGCGCCAGGTATCACCAAAGAAATATCCGGACTGGCCGCCGCGCCGCTGCTCCAGCTCGCCACTGTTCTGCGTGAAGAAGGAAAAGCCCCCCAGCATGAAGTCCGCGCGATCGAATCCGATCGAATCGCCAAACCCCGTGACGTGACCATCGAATTGAAACTGGCCGGAGCTGTGGAACAGCGTGTTGTTATTGAAGCGCTTCCGTACGTAACTAAAGCCCCACACCATCGTGTGATTGCCCTTGGACATGCTCCAGTCGTGCTGAAACTCCAAGCTGCCGCGGCCAAACCGGATCGCATGCAATGGAGCGCTAAAACTAACGCCGCTATTCGCCATACCGATGTCGATGTGGTTGCCCATCGGTGTTAGGGCAACTCCAAGATCGGCCGTCGTGTACGGAAAATCCGTTCGAATGTCGGCAATCTGGTGCGCTGCCGTGAACTGCGAGTGCACGACGATCGTCGGGCTGAGCACCCAGGTATGCCCCAGGGTTGCACTGATGTTGTCCCGGTACCCGCCGTAGCGCGCCGCGTGAATATTGTCCGGCGGCGAATGATACGGGGTGTTCCCGTCGCTTTCGAAAACTCGAAACAACAGACTGTGGTTCTGGTTGACCACATAGTCCATCTTGCCGATCCCCTGCAGCCCGTTGTCCGGCTGCGAGATCGTGTAGCGCACGAAGCCCTCGGAATCCGGCAGTGGAGATAGCGAAAGCAGTTTCAGTGCCGCCGGGGACATCCGGTTCGTGGGAATAATATTTCCAGCGAATGGCACTCCGCGGTTCAGCGGATCGTAGAGCGTGATGGGATTCGACGAGAAATCGCCGCGCCGTTCCGCGGCGGTTAGCGTCAGGTCCCGAGTGTTACCCGCCGCCTGCCGTATCGTCAATCGTTGAAAGCCGCCGAATGCGAAGAGCTTGTTTTTCAGGATCGGACCGCCGGCCGTGAAACCCCACTGATTTCTCTTCAACTGGTCCTGCTGCTGAGAGAAGAAGTTCGTCGCATTCATAACCGTGTTCCGGACGAACCAGAACCCATCACCGTGAAACTGATTGGTGCCCGACTTGGTGACCACGTTCAGGGCGCCTCCCGAAAGGCCGCCCATCTCAACACCCATGTTGCTGGTTTGTGCGCTGAATTCCTGGACGGCATTCGGAAACGGAAAATCGAGATTTTCATTCACCAGGTCGTCCATGTTGGAGCCGCCGTCCAGCGTGTAGCGGAGGTTGTTGTTGCGCGAACCGTTGATCGTGACTTCCTTCTGGCCGCGAGGGCGCCATGAGCTACTTCCCACGTCGCCGCTATTGTTTCCCGCTCCGGACGCAACGCCCGGAACCAGGAGAACTAAATCGGCGGGATTACGCCCGTTGAGAGGAAGTTCCACAACCCGGCGCGAATCGACCGTGTGATTCAGCGTCGCCGACCGCGTGTCCACCTGTGCTCCTTGAGCTTCGACGCTGACGGTTTCCGTGACGTTACCCAGGGTCAAGCTAACATCCACGCGCACGTTTTCATTGGTCTGGATGAGAATTCCGCGACGTTCGTACTTGCGGAAGCCGGAGTGTTCCACGCTCAGGCTGTAGGTGCCCACCGGCAGCAGAGGGAACAGAAAGCCACCGCTGTCATCGGTGGTGATCGTTCGATTGAGACCCGTTGCGGCGCTCGTAATCGACACGGTCACACCGGGGATCAATGCTCCCTGTGTATCGGTGATTGTTCCAAAAATCGAACCGGTGTCTCGAGCCTGATTCCACGCAATACTGCTGCAGCAGCAACCGGCAATGATGAAACTGATCAATCGCACAGGCGACCCCCTTTTGCGAAACTTCGCGAGCGGAGCTCGACCACACGGTCACACTGGATCCTAGACGCAGGCTTTACGGCGAGCAAGCGAATGTCGCCGACTCTCTTTTCCAGTTGAATAAAAGTAATCTATTTCGGGGATCACGTCAACGAATTCAGGAGCTTGGAGCAGATTAAAAAATTTCTATTTTCGGGAATAGAGAAGGTACAGACCACCCATCGCATCAATCGGGGCCTTCGTGGGGTTCTCATACGCAGCGACGACACGATAGGTTTCACCAGCCTTCACGGTGTATCCCTGCACGTCGGAATACACTTCCATCTCGAATGCCGGGCCGCTTCTCTTGCGGGTTCCTCGCCACACCAGCTCATTTTTTGAGACGTTAAATAGCTCCACTTTCAAGCCATAGGGATGAATATGTGTCCCCATAAAGTGGATCTTTCCATCAAAATCCATGGAAAAAGTTGCGCTCTTGGTTTCGCCGCCAGGCTTGACGAAGTATAAGTGCGGAACCACCACACTCCGCAATGTGGCATAAAGCGGAGTCAGCGGCTTCCGCAGATCTTTTTCCCGGATTAAGGAGAGACGAAACTTCATCCGGACATTTGCCGCGGCATCTCCGCGATTGTTGAACATCGGCATCCAATGGATGCCTTCGCCCGCCGCGATTCGCACACCGAACCCTTCGGGCAGCCCGACATCCGGTGTGAACGCGTCCGTATAAAGTCCCCGCATCTCCTGGTCTTCACTTTGAGTGACGCGCTGATCGCCAAAGAACGTATGGCACAGAAAGTTCTCCCGAGGTGTCTTTCCTTGCGCATCAAGGATCTCGGTCTTGTACGCTACAAGCCACACCGGCTCTTCAAAAGTGAACTCTTTCATCGCTTGCGGCAGATGCGCGGCCAGCATCTGCGGCTCCAGCGAAATCATGGCGCTGGCAAATTCGATATAGCTCACCATTCCATAGGATGTGACGGACCGGGCGGGCTGAAAATTCTTAAGGACTTCCGCAGAGCCGGACAGTACCGAAATCGCGCTCAACAGAGCAAGTCTTCGCAAGAGTCCTCCGGGAACGGATTGAGAACTCAGTATAGAGACAGCAGAACGGTCAGTTCAACAACCATTTGATAAACCAGCGCAAGTTCCGCTCCATCAGGTCGCGCTGATGCTCCGGCTCGGCGATACCATGACCTTCGCGCGGGTAGACGACATACTCCACGGGAACATTGTGGTCGGTCAGCGCCTGATAAATTTCAGCGTTGTGATTGATGTCCAGCGCCCCGACTTGCAGCAGCGCGGGCGTACGGACATCCTTCAGGCGGGCCCGCGTCGAGTGGCGATTGTAATTTTGAGGCACTTCCCACGGAGTACCGCCGAAGTACGTCCAGAGGACTTCTTTCGAGCCGTCGAACTGGCCGTAGTAGGTGATCCAATCGGTCGCAGGAGCCCCAATGGACGCCGCCCGGAACCGCTGCGTTTGTGTGATGACCGCTCCGGTGAGGTATCCTCCGTAGCTCCAACCCATCACTCCCAGGCGGGTGGGATCGGCAATGCCTTGGGCGATCAGATGGTCCACCCCGGACATTACATCCTGATAGTCGCCGATTCCCTGCGAGAGAGCGTTTTTCAGGCGGAAGGCAGCTCCGTAATTGGCGGAACCCCGAAAGTTCGGCGCGAACACCGCGATGCCCTTCTCGAGAAAAACTTGTGTCGGATAGATACGCGGGATCGGGAATGTGTTTAGTTCGACACCGGTGGGGCCACCGTGCAGCGACACCAGCAACGGAACCTTCTGTCCGGATTTGTAGGAGAACGGCAGCCAGAGAATCCCCTCGACTTCCAGCCCATCGGTCGACTTCCAGCGGACGACTTGTGAACGAAGCTCGGGATACCCGGAAAATCCCTTGTGCAAATCCGTCAACGAGATTTCCTTCCCGCGGTCCAGCAGCGTTACTTCGGGCGGGCGGGAGGTGCTGGACTTCAGAAACACGCCTCGCTCCAGCGTGGGAACGAAGCTCGCCGCGCCGGCGGCTCGCGTGGCCAGCACCGTCGTCTTGCCGCTTTGCATTTCAGTTTCAACCAGCACATCCTCGACACCGCGCCCTGCAGTGAAGCGGATCGTTCGCGAGTCCGGAGACCAGCAGAACACGTTCCCGCCGCGAAACACATCGTAGGGTTGATCCCGGTTCAGGTAACGGATCGCGCCTCCTCCGGAAGGCACAAGGCCGATCAGGCGAGCCTCGAAATAATTCCACGTACCGCCTTGCGAGTGAAAGGCAATCGTTTTGCCGTCCGGAGCGTAAGAAGGGTCCCCATCGCGGCCGGGTTGGACCACCAATGCGACCGGCTTGCCGGACTTCAGATCGAGCTCATGGAGATCGACGTGAAAAACGTCGCGATTCAGCGGGGAACGCTGGACGGCGCAGGCCAGGCGCGTCGCATCGGGCGACAAAGCGAATCCAATGACGTGCCAGTCCGCGGGAGTGAGCGCCGTTGCAGCGCCGCCCGCCACAGCCCGTCGATAGATCCGCTGCGGCCGGAGGTTCTGGCCCATCACAACCGGATCGGGAGCCTTTCCTTCCTCCGGCGCCAGATAAAAGACGAATTGGCCGGTCCGATCCAGGGCGAACGAAATGACCGGCGTCGAAGACTGGGTCACGGTCCGCCCGTCACTGAAGTGCACCTGCCGGTCCACCCCGCGAAACGCCAGCAGGTTGGCCGGGGAAAACCAGCGCGGCTGCGATCCATCTGCGAGCTTCGCCGCCGCTCCACCGGAAGTGGAGCCCGTGTAGATGGAGCCTTTCCAAACGTAGGCGTACGCCGCTCCGTCCGGCCGGATCTGCGGATCCGAGGGACTGGCAAGCTTTAGCAGAGCATCAATTGTCCAAACAGCAAAGGCGAAAGCGTTAAACAAGAATTTCCCGGATCGGCTTACCGTAGTCGATCTCCAGGCGCTTCCGTCCGGGAACATCCAGCCGTTTGGGATCGATTCCCAGCTGATGCAGGATGGTTGCGTGGATATCGGTTACGTAGTGGCGGTGTTCGACCGCGTGAAAACCGATCTCGTCGGTGGCACCGTGAACGACGCCAGATTTAATGCCGCCACCGGCCATCCAGACGGAGAAGCCGAAAGGATGATGATCGCGGCCGTTGGAGTTTTCCGCGCCCGGCGTCCGTCCAAACTCTGTCGCCCACACCACGATCGTGTCGTCCAATAGACCGCGCTGCTTCAAATCCTGAAGCAAGCCGGCAATCGGCTTGTCGACCTTGGCCGCCAGGTCGGCGTGATTGGTCTTGAGATCCTTATGGGCGTCCCAGGCGTTTCCGGCTCCGCCGTGATAAATCTGCACGAAGCGCACGCCCCGTTCCGAAAGCCGGCGAGCTGCCAGGCAGACTTCACCGAAGGGCTTCGTGATTTCGTTGTCGAGACCGTAGAGCTTCTCCGTTTCAGGCAGCTCCTCTTTGAAACGGATCGCTTCCGGAACCGCCATTTGCATCCGGAATGCCAGCTCGTACGATTTGATACGAGCGCGAAGGGCCGAGTCGGCCGGATACTCGACAGCGGAGAGGTTGTTTAGTTTCTGGAGAAAATCAAACTCGCGCTTCTGTTCTGCCGAGGTGACTTCCGAACCGGGAGAAACGAAAGGCAGCGGATTGTCGGGGTTGGTTTCCAGGTAAACTCCGGCATGCTCCGGGCCGAGATATCCCGATCCGTGCGTACCCACGCCGCCGCAGCAGTCTCCCGGAGGCTCGCCTAGCACGACAAACGAGGGCAGGTTTTCGTTCAACGAGCCGAGGCCGTAGTGCACCCAGGACCCGAGCGTCGGCAAGTATCCGTCAAAGATGTGGCGGCCGGTGTGGAACTGGAGAATCGCCCCGTGATCGTTGTCCGTGGTCCAGGTGGAGCGGATCAACGACAGCTCATGCATCCGATCGCCGATGTGCGGAAACCAGTCGCTGACCAGCACTCCATTCTTGCCGCGCTCCTTGTAGCCGCTCTGCAGCGGATAGAGCGTCAGTTTGATGTCGTGCTGTCCCGGAACAAACGCCTTCAGATTCTCCTTTGTGAACGGATTGTTGAGGGCGTCTTTGTGCGGAGTCTCCGAAAGCTGTTTTCCCGCGTACTTGTTCAGGACCGGTTTCGGATCGAAGGATTCGACATGACTCACGCCGCCCAGCATGAACAGCCAGATAACGCGCTTTGCTTTCGGCTCGAAGTGCGGCTTTCCATCCGGAGCGATCCAACTCTCGTCGTCGGCCCGGGCAACCTGAGGCAGCAGCGATCCCAATGCCAGCCCGGTAAGACCCATGCACGTGTCGGCGAGAAAGACCCGGCGTCCCCGGCGGTCCGAACACAGATGCTTGGTCTTCATACGAGTCTCCTTATCGAACGGTCACAAAATCGTTGTGGTTCAACAGTACGTGAACCAGGCTTTCCTTGGCACGCTTTGCCGCGCCGGCAGAAGGCATGGCATTCTTCCGATGCAAGGTCTCTTCCTCGGACAGGTATTTCGTGGACTCGCGCAATTCGGCAGCGGTCGGATTTCGGCCCAGAATTTTTTCGAATGCTCCGGTGACAAACCGGCTTGCCGGGCCCGTGCCCAGCTGGGTAGCAATCTCGCGAGCCATCGCAAAGCTCAGCTTACTGTTCGCCAGCGCGAGAGCCTGCTGTGGAACGATACTTTCGCTGCGGGCAAAGCATTCGTTGGGGCTCGCAACGTCGAAGACTTTGAGGATGTCCATCTGCAAATCGGGAGCATGGCGGAAATAGAGGCTGCGGCGATAGACTTCCTGGCCCTTCGTTTCGTCGATTTCCGGGCCGCCCATCGTAGTGTCCAGCTTGCCGGCCAGCGCCAACATGCCGTCGCGCACCATTTCCGCTTCCATGCGGCGCGTGTTCATGCGCCACAGGTAGACGTTTTCCGGATCGGCCTTGGCCTGCGGAGAGTCCGCCGACCAGTTGGAAGACTGCGCCCGGTAGGCCCGCGAAGTCACCACCAGCCGGTGAATCGCTTTCATATCCCAGCCCTTCTCCATGAACTCGACAGCCAGCCAATCCAACAACTCGGGGTGGGAGGGCGGCTTTCCGTTTTTCCCGAAATTGAAGACCGTGGACACCAGCGGCTTTCCAAAGTGACGGAGCCACATGTCGTTCACCGCAACTCGCGCGGTCAAAGGGTTATCGTTCGAGGCGATCCACTGCGCCAGCGCCAGGCGGCGGCCGGTGGAGGTGACGGGATACTTCGGGCCGATGGGAGTGTAGCCTTCGGCAGGCTCCTTCAGTGCCTTGACCGCGGCTTCCAGCTTGGAGGTGGCGCCCGCAAGTTTCTTCGGATCGGTTTTCGCCAGCTCAAACTCATACTGCCCCAGCATGAGATCCGCTTCCGCCTTCACGGCATTCGCGCGGCGCTCCATCTCTCGCGCCTTCACAGCCAGTTCTTCCGCATCCGGAGCGACGGGCGTCGCCATGGCGGCCAGGTCCGCCGCAATCCGAGCCTCGAGAGCGGGTAGAGCGGCTTTGGCAGCTTCCACTTTCTTTTCCGCCGCTGCGATCACTGCAGAAGGCTCCGGCTTCTCTTTCGCCTTCTTCAGATCCGATTCCGCTTTTTCAATGTTGGCCTTCGCCTGGGCCACCAGGTCTCCCGGCACGAAGGATCGGCCATCGGGGAAATACGCTTCCACCGGAAGTTTGACGGGCTCCGGTTTCCCGTCCCACTTGCCGAACAGCACGGGCACGCCCGGCTGCAGGGCGACCGAAGTGTCGGGATTTGCCTCATTGCCCCGGACAAAGCGATAGGTCGGCCGGGAAGCGTCCGCATCGTAAACCCGCGGCACTCCGTCCTTGGTGACGTCGGCCTGACCGGCGACACGATCGGTCCGGACGTCATGAGGCTCGAAAAACGCCCGGAACCGGTAGTAGTCCGTCTGGGGAATCGGATCGTACTTGTGGTTGTGACAGCGGGCGCACTTCAGCGTGAGTCCCAGAAACGCAGCGGAAGTGTACTCCACCGTATCCTGCAACCACACATTCCGGTTGAAGAGATACCAGTTTCGGGCCAGGTAGCCCGTCGCCCGCGCGACATTCGGATCGCCTGGAGCAATCTCATCGCCCGCCAGCATTTCTTCGATCATCCGGTCGTAGGGTTTGTTCTGGTTCAGCGACTCCACGGTCCAATCGCGCCATCGCCAGATATGCCGCTGCGAATACCGAACCTGGTTCGACTTGCGGTAGCCATACCAATCCGAATAGCGCCAGATATCCAGCCAATGGCGGCCCCACTGCTCCCCGTATCGCGGACTGGCCAGCAATGCATCGACGATCTTCTGGTAAGCCTGGGGATCCTTATCGGCGATAAATGTCGCGACCTGCTGCGGAGTGGGAGGAAGTCCCGTCAGATCCAGATAGACCCGGCGGATCAGCGTCGGGCGGTCCGCCTCGGGAAGAGGAGTCAGATTTCGCTTTTGCAGCTCCGTCCAGATGAACGCATCGATGGGGTTCTGGTTCCACTGCGCGCCGGCCACTTGCGGCACCGCCGGGCGAACCGGTTTCCGGAACGCCCAGTGTTTGGACGCCTCGGCGGCGTAGGCGGCATCGGGGTCGGCAGCACTTTCGCCAAACGGTACTCCGGCCCGAATCCATTCCGCGATCTTTTCAATCGCCTCGTCCGGCATCTTCTTCGATTTGAAGGGCATACCGGGTTCGGAGACATGGGCGACAACCTTGTAAAGCTGCGAGTCCTGCGGATTTCCCGGCACGACAACTTTGCCGTGCTCGCTGCCCTTCAACAATGCTTCGCGGCTGGACAAATCCAGGCCGCCCTGCTGGATTTTCGCGTTGTGGCAGGGGGCGCAATTCTTCGCCAGAAGCGGCTGGATTTGATCGCGGTACAAGCTAGGCGACGAAGCCGGGCTTTGCGCCCAAGTCCATCCCGCCGCGAGCGTCAAGGCAAACGTCACTCGGGGCAGCATTACTCGATTCGATGATAAACCAGATACTGTCCGGACCGACCCTCACTGTCCAGGTATCGGGACAGGATTCAACGACTTAGGCGGCGCGATATCGCGCCAGGGCATCTTCGTCCAGCGAAATTCCCAAACCCGGCCGCTCCGGCGCGCGGACGGACCCCTGGCGGACGTCGAGCGGTTCGGCCAATAAGTCATGCTCGTAGGCGAGCGGACCGAGAATGTCGCAGGGAAACTCCTCTGCGCCGATTCCCGGACACGCCGTCGCCAAATGAGCCATCGCGGCGCTGGCCACTCCCAGTTCCAGGTTGCTGCCGACGGTGCAGGTGAGTCCCGCCGCTTCCGCCACGGCGGCGATTTTCCGCGCCGGGCCGATTCCCCCGCCCTTGCCGACATAGATCGACAAAATGTCCGCCGCGCCGGCCCGGATTAACGCCATCGCATCCTGCAGCGTGTAGCAGCTTTCATCCGCCATCACCGGAACGGGCACGTGGCGCCGCACATCCACCAGCCATGAGATGTCCAGCGGGGCCACAGGCTGCTCGGCGAAAAATATTCCGCATTCCGCGGCAAGCGTGCGGATGGTCTGAATGGCCACTCGAGTGCTCCAACCGCCGTTGGCGTCGATGCCGATGCGGAAATGCGGTCCCAGAGCCT
Source organism: uncultured Solibacteraceae bacterium (assembly GCA_964515165.1). GTDB lineage: Bacteria > Acidobacteriota > Terriglobia > Bryobacterales > Bryobacteraceae > JAPKYZ01. Next base: position 28,101 of record CAZETQ010000010.1, read on the forward strand.
CCCGCACCGCTTTGACTCGTTCGATGTCCGCGGCGGGTTCGATTCCCACTTTCACCTTCAATGCCGAGAGTCCTTTGCTGTAGGCGAACAACGCGATCTCGGCGGCACGCTCCGGATCGACTCCCGAAACCGACATCTTGATCGGCACACGATCGCGGACTGCGCCGCCCAGCAGGCGGTAGACAGGCAGGCCCGCGGCCTTTCCCAGAATGTCCCATAGCGCGATCTCGATTCCGGACTTGGTGAACGGATGGCCCGCAACGGCCTTCTTCATCCGGATCGTCAACCTTTCGATGTCGCGGGGATCTTCTCCCACCAGCGCCGGTTCCAGAAAATTCGCGATGATGTGCGCCGCGGTGAGGGAGTCTTCCCCGCTCCAGACAGGTGTGGCCGAAACTTCCCCCAAACCGACGATCCCTTCATCGGTGTGAACCTTCAGGATCGAAAACGGGGATTCCAGGTGCGATCCCAGGGCGCCCGTGATCTGGAACTCTTTGCGGATGGGCACCCGCACGGGAATTGTTTCAATGCGGGAAATCTTCACGGCTTGTCTACAAAACTCCGTATTTCCGGAAGACGTCGCGAAGGTAGCCCCCCGCTTTCAATTCCGCCCGGGAGCTGTCCTCCCGCCGCACTTTGTCTGTGGCGAGAGCGATCGTTTCCTGAACTTTCCCGCTGGGAATGGCGACGATGCCGTCGTAGTCCGCAAAGATCAAGTCGCCAGGCTGGACCATTACGTCTCCGCATTCGATCGTGACGTTATAGGCCGTGACGATGCCCCGCCCCATCGAGTCGACCGGCTTGATTCCGGAGGCAAACACGGGGAATCCCAACTCTTCGATCTTTCCGACGTCGCGAATCAGGCCATCGACGACCGCTCCACGGGCTCCGCGAGCCTTCGCCGCGGTGGATAGCAGTTCTCCCCAAGGCGCATTGCGCTTGGATTTTTGCGTTCCGATCACCGCGACCTCGCCGGGCAGCAGACTATCCACGGCTTCGATTTCGATCGAGTACGGATCTTCGGGCATGTGATACACGTCCGAGCAGGCAATCGTCCTGGCCCAACCGGCAAACTTGCAGCGGGTGTGCACCGGCCGGAGGTACTCGCTCATCGCCTGATGGCGGATTCCCAACTGATCCAGCGAGTCCGATACCACGGCGGTATAGAGATTCTTCTCCACGAACTCGCAAAGCTCCTGGTCCCAGCCGGACTTTGCGTTATTGGACGCGATACTGCTCGATGACTGCATCGTTCACCTCAACTCCTAAGCCCGGGCCATCCGGCACAGGCAAATATCCATCCTTCATCCGCAGCGGCTCTTTCACCAGAAGCCGGCTGAGCGGTCCCTGCGACGTACTGAATTCGATAAACTCGGCGCGCCGCTGAAACGCGGTCAGATGCAGCGAAGCGGCGGTCAACAGATCGCTGGACCAGGAATGAGGAACCACCAGCCGGTTGGCGCGTTCGGCCATGTGCACGATTTTCCGCGCCACCGTGAATCCGCCGCATCGTGTCAAATCCGGCTGCACGACATCGATTCCGCCCCGCTCAATCAGTTGCGCGAAGCCCCATTCGGTAGCCTCCTGCTCACCACAGGCAATTCGAGTTTCCACGGTGTCGGAAACCTTCCGGTATCCGTCGTAGTCCTCGGGATGCAGCAGTTCCTCGACGAGAAACGGTTGGAACTGCTCGATCGAGCGGACCACCTGGATGGCCTCTTTCGCCGTCCGCTCCACAAACCATCCGGTATCCACCAGTAGATCGTTCCGATCGCCCAGAGCCTGCCGCGCCGCTTCCACCAGGTACACATCGTTCCGGCGATCCTTGCCGAATACGCCCCAGCCGAACTTTACCGCGGTGAAGCCCTGATCCAGATACACCTTCACGGCTTCCTTCATCGCCGCGGGAGTAGGGCGAAACAGAGTGCTGGCATAGGCGCGCACGCGATCCCGCCACTTGCCTCCCAGCAGGATGTGAACCGGCTGGCCGTAGAATTTGCCGCAGATGTCCCACAGCGCGATGTCAATCGCGGAGATTGCCTGGATGGCGACGCCGCGCCGGCCGTAATAGATGCTGCCGCGGTACATCCTGTACCACAGCCGCTCCACCTCGAGAGGATTCTCTCCGGCCAGCAACGTAGCCAGGCCGTCGAAGCACTCCATTCCCTCTTCCTGGCTCCATTTCGGAGCATCGACGCACGCCTGCGCCACGCTCGCGCAGGTTTCCATGTCGGAGTATCCGGTAATACCCGCATCGGTGGAGACACGCACCACGCCCATATAGGTAGGCCCCAGCGGCTCCTCCGAGCCCTCGGCGTTGTTGTACAGACCTTCCGATTTGAGAACAAACAGCTCGACCTTGGTAATCTTCACGCGCCCGCCTCATCCCAGGACGTTTCATCGGCAACCACGTAAAGAGTCTGGCCCTTCCGGGGCCGCGCGCTGAGATGCATCATCGCCAGATATCCGGCGCGTGTTGCGCGAATGTCCAAAGCAGGGCTCGCGTGATCGGAAAAGTCGTGGAGACGTCCGATCAGAGCATCGATCTCGAGCGGATCTCCCGGCTCCAACACAGGCTCCCACACGCCGTCTCGAGGACACGGAACATACCGTTCCAGGTCGGCCGCGCGGATCAACTTCTGCGGCGGCGATCCTTCCGGCCGGATCGGCTTGACCGGCCCCTCCATCAGACCGTAGTGGCGAAGAATGTTCCCAACCCCCTCGTAGGCATGCTTGATGCCCAACCGGTTGGCAGTCTCGCCGGCTCCGAATTCGCCGCCGATGGTGATCTTGCCCTCGGCTTCCGCCTCGTCGGTCAGAAGCCCGGACGCCATCGCACTGGCGTAGATCAGGACAAACGGCGTATCGAACAGCCGGGCGGCTGTAGCAATTTCGGCGCGTTGCGCCGGGTCGGGAATCGGGTGGAACGACGTGCAAACGGGAAACGCGCCTTCGTTTCCGCCGGAATGGATATCGATCACGATGCCAACTCGCGGAAAAACCTGCGTCTTCACAAAGTGGGAGATTCGATAGGAAATCGTTCCCCGCGGGTTTCCGGGAAATGCCCGATTCATGTTGACGCCGTCCAGCGGTGAGATGCGGGAACTGGCGTTACAGGCGCTTTCGCTGAGCTGCGGCATCAGAATGACAAGTCCGGCCATCTGCCGGGGATCCAGATCCGCCGCCAGACGCTTTACAGCGATCTGACCTTCATACTCGTTGCCATGAGTCCCACCGAAACAGGCGACACCCTTGGGACTGCCGGACTGATGGCCGGCAATAACCGTCAGTGGAACCAGCGAATACCCCCAAGTCCCATCCAGGTGAAAGGCAACCTGATAGTGACGCTTCCCGGGAGTAGAGAAATCCAGCTGCGAAACATCGTGGACGAGGGTAGCCATTCTCTGCGCCGATAATAGCCAAAGGTTACGAACGGGCCACCGGTGGGGTCAAGTTGCCGCCCGGGTTTTCGTTCATGATCCTGGACGTATATGTGAATTACTTGCGCCTGAAACGGCGGAAAGTCCAGAATGCTGGATAGCGAGATGCCGAGTGTTCAGAACGCTTCTTCCGTCGAACGCGCGCTCCAGATCCTGGAATGCCTCGATAGTTCGCGCCGCGGTTTGAATATTTCTGAGATCAGCCGGAAGTTGAACATCCCCAAAAGCTCGGCCCACGTCATCATCGTGACTCTGCAGCGGCTGGGATACGTCCAGAAGCGCGAGGAGTCGCTGAACTACATGCTGGGCCTGAAGGCTTACGGCCTGGGCCAGGGCATGATGAAGAGCCTGTCGATTTCCGAGGCGGCGGTTCCGCACATGCGGGCCCTGAGCAACCAGCTTCATCTGCCTTCCCACGTTGCCGTTCCCGACGGCGATCAAGGTGTCTACATCCAGAAAGTCGATACGCCGGGCCTGATCAAAATCGACACCTATGTGGGCCGCCGCATGGATTTGCATTGCACCGGCGTAGGCAAGGTGATTCTGGCGTTCGGCCCACCCGAGCTTCAGGACCGGTTCCTCGCAAAACCGGTGTACATCCGCTACACCCGCAACACCATCACGTCGCCGCGCCTGTTGAAGCGCGAGATCGCTCGAGTCCGCAAGCTGGGCTACGCCGTCGACGACGAGGAAGAAGAACTCGCGGTGCGATGCGTTGCCGTTCCGATCTTTCAGAACAGCCGCTTTGTAGCAGCGCTCTCCGTCACAGGAACCACGGCTCAGGTTCCGACCGGTGCGATCGAAGAGATTGCTTCCGACCTTCGAGCGGCCGCCAGCGCCATGTTCCCGGCGCTCCCCGGACGCTAGGCGTCGATCCCCAGAATCCGCAGAGTGTCCTGGAAAAACATAGCTTCCATCTTGTCCATGTTCAGGCGAGGAAGATTCGTGCCCTCCAGCATTCGATTCAGCCCGCGCATTCCTTCCAGGCTGGCGTCTACGGTCGTAAACGGATAGTCCGTTCCGAACAGAAGCTTATTCCACACGCCGTATTCCTGCAGCAGCATCAGCGAATGGTAGAGCTGAAACGGCCGGTAGTGCAGCGCCGAGCAGTCTGCATAAACATTGGGGTGCTTCCGGATCGTCACGACACACTCGCCCTCATACGGATGCCCCAGGTGAGCGAGAATGATCTTCACATCCGGAAAGCGCGTGGCCACATCGTCCAGCAAACGCGGCAGCGTGCACTCCAGCGGGGCCTGCGAGATGAAGGTTGTGCCGGTGTGCAGCAGAACAGGCAACCCGTGGCGGGATGCATACTCCCAAAGCGGGTCGATCCGCCGGTCATTGGGCAGAAAACCCGCATACATCGGCATCAGCTTGATGCCTTTCATCTTCAGGTCCTGGTGGCCTTCCACCATCTCGTCCTGCCATCCCGGCTGGACCGGATCGAGCGATAGAAAGCCGATCAGCTTGTCCGGATGGGCGGCGGCATACTCGGCCACTTTGCGGTCGGGAACCCAAAGTCCTGACAGCTTGGCTTTGCCGCCAAAGACGATCGTCTTGTCGCAGCTTTTTCCCGTGGCGTGATATTCGTCCCACCGCACCGTCAGGTCCACTTCTGCATCGCCCCGGGCGCGGCGGGCCTGATTCTTAAAGTCGTCCGTAAAGTGTTCCGGGTATTCCCAATAGTGGCTATGAACGTCGACGAGCACGGTGCTTAGAATACCGGATCGGCCAGGATGCGCCTGCCCGCGCGTTCAGCCGGTTGAACGCAGGCCATGCGGCTTCATCCCCGGAGATCCTTCTGCACGTTATCGATACATCGCAGGATCAACGGGACTCTGGTCTTTTCACCAACCTCCCGCTCGAGTTTCTTGAACTGCGCCTGCACTCGCTGCAAGTCCGAGGAGTACGCAGCTCGCTGCGGCTGCGTCAGCCGCTTCGTAAGGTAAACCGGCGGTCCCGGCTTGGCGGAAACCAGGGGTTCCAGCGAGATGGTTCCGGATCGAAGGCTGGGGAGATGGCGCAGATAGGCGGTCTCGGCAGCCAGAAACGCCTCTGCCAATCCGTCCCGAACGGAAACTCGAGACGTTCGGTAGATTCGCTCGATCGAATCGTTCAGGTGCTGCTGCCAACTGACGGCCGGTTGGGCAAGTACCTTCGCAACCACCCATGTCGAGAGTTCGCATCCCGGATTCGCCAGGATATGGAAAAACCACTCGCAAGCTTTGCCTCCCTCCGCATGAAGTGCTGTCAGGTGCTCGCCGGCGGATTGAATCGTCGGAAGAAACCAGCGGTTCCGCTGCCAGTGCTGGGGAGGCTCCACCTGCGGCCCGCCGAGGGTGCCGAACGCACAGGGAAGCGCTTGGATCACCCGCCTGCGAAAGGCCGGATCTTTCTCGCGAGACGAATCCCGTACATCAATGAGATAGTCAATGTGCTTTCCCAACTCCGCCAGATGCGGCAAGCTGGCCGGATCGGCGAAACGCATTCCCCATCCGGACACGGCGACGAGTTTGCCAGGGTATCGCGAGCGAATGTAATCGGCACAGCGAATATTTAACCGGACGTGGTATTCCGTTTCCGAGTACCGGGAACACCGCTCGCAAGTACATCGTCCCTGATCCGCGGATTGCATCGAAACGCCGTCGACGGGAAGGCGGGTGAAAACGTAGTCGATCACCCTTCGCATCCATTCCCAGGAAGCGTCTTCGCTGCCGCACATGGCATTCTGATTGCCCTTCATCAACTGTGGATTGGCCTTCAGAATCTCGTCGAAGCCCCAGGAATAGACGCCCAATCCGGAGATGACGCGAACTCCCTGCGAATGCGCATCAGCGATCAGCCTTTCCATCAATGCCGCTCTGGCGGGTGTCACGGCAGTGTTCAAATCCAACGGCCAGGCCCGCGATACGTAGAGTCCCCAAACGCAAAGATTCGACAACTTCCATTCGCGCATCAAACGGAACGTTTCCGTGTAGTCGCGAAGCAGAGGCTCGTCGACCTTCATAGAAGGCCAGGAGGCATAAGTATCCGGCAGGGTCGCCAGATCCGTGATCCAGCCCAGGTAACCACGATGAGAAAATTGATCGGGTGCGTCCTGGGGCGCGGCGGCAGCAAGGCTGCTCGCGAGAAACTGCCGTCGGTTCATGGCGCTCCAAAGGGAGAGGGCCAGCGCCGCTTCAGCGCTGACCCGATCGATCAGAAGTAGAGTTTCAGCGCCATCTGGCCGATCCGCGGATCCTTGGCGGAAAAGATCCTTCCGCCCTGAGTCGGCAGTTCGATATTCGTATTCGGATTATTGAACTGCGTGTGATTGAAGGCATTGAATGCCTCCGCCCGGAACTGCAGATAGATCGACTCGGTGAACTGGAAATTCTTGAAGATCGCCAGATCCCAGTTGTTCACGCGGGGCCCGCGCAGGATATTGCGGCCTGCGTTGCCGATGGTGTACCGGTCCGGAACCTTGAAGTCCGCGATATTGAACCACTGGCTGGGGCCTGGATTGTCCACATGGCCGTCGCCGATCACATCCGGACGCCGGGCGTAGGTGAATGCAACGTTTGCCGGATCGGAAGCGATGGTCGGGGTGAACGGAAATCCCCCCTGGATGGTAACGATGCCTTGCACCTGCCATCCGCCGGCGACATAGTCCCAGCCTTTCGACATATCGCTGCCGAACGCCTTGCCGCGGCCAAAGGGAAGCTCCGCCCCGAAGCTGGCGATGAAACGCTGGCCGACGTCGAAATTCGACCGGCCGCGCATCGATTTCAAGTTGAACGGATTGTCCGCTCCGTCACCGCCGCCCTGGTCATTCGAGGATTCGTCCATCGCCTTGGAGTAGGAGTAGCCGATCAGGAAAGAAACGCCCTGCGAATATCGCTTCTCCGCTTTCACTTCCAGGGCGTGATAGTTCGAATTGTTACGGTTGTCGTAGAAGAAGCCGGTACCGAATTGCGGCATCGGCCGCCGTTCCTGGAACGGCCGCAGGTCGGTGGAGCTGACCATCGGCAAGTTCACCGGCAGAGCGTATTCGAGGAACGTCCCCTTGTTCCCCACATAGGCGACTTCCAGCGAGAGATCGCGCATCACTTCACGCTGAATGGCGAAATTCCACTGATACATCGTCGGAGTCTTCACATGCGGATTCATCGCATAGGTCAGCGGCGTCGAGAAGTTGGCGTTGGAGTCGAATTGCGGGAAGAATGTCCGTACATCGAGCGTCGGGCGGCCGTTGACCACCGCTTGCTGCTTCGATTCGTCGACGATGAACGGCACGTTGATGATGGGCGCGCTGACCGAATTGTTGCCGCTGGTCAGCAGGTAGAAAATCCCCGCTCCGCCGCGAACCACGGTTTTTGTATTACCGCCCGGGCGCCAGGCAAAGCCGACGCGCGGCGCGAAATCGTTGTAGCGGTTGTACAGCAGCTTGTTCGGCAGGCCGACATCGGTTGCCTTATCAATCAGATTCTGGAATCGCGGATAGGCATACTGCGTCACCTGCTGCGACACCATATTGATCTGCCCGTCGAGCGTCGAAACCGCCCACCGGCCCTTCTGAAAGTCGAAGTAAGCCGACTGGTAGTCCAGCGGAGTGGGCTGGATGTTCAGCTCATAGCGCAAGCCCAGGTTCAGCGTCAGATTGCTGGTGACCTTCCAGTCGTCCTGAGCGTAGAAGTGATAGCGGTACTCCGACTGGCCGAACAGGTTCCGCGGGAAAGACCGGTTGCCGGAAGTCGGATAGCCCGTCAGGAAATCCGCAAAAGCCTGCCCGGTGTACGCCGGGGTGAAAGAGAAGTTCCCGCGCGAGTTGGCGGAGTTTGTCGATGCCAGGCGGAAATTGCGTAGATCGGCACCGAACTTAAAGGTATGCGCCGATTTAATCCAGGAGAAGTTGTCGACGATCTGATACATGTTCGTCGGATTGACCAGCGGCTGGAATGCATTTCCGGCAACTCCCGCAAAACCTGTAATCGAAAGCTGGGGAAACCCGGGGAAGTTCAAGCTGGTTTGCTCGAAACCGGTAATTCCGGATTGGGCCGTGTAGTTCGTTCCCAAACCTTGATTCAAATTCGCGTTGTGCATCCGGGTGTAGCCCAACCGCAGCTCGTTAAACATCGAAGGCGAAAAGACGTGTGTCTCGGAAACGACCAGGTTCTGTACGCGCTGCCGCTGGTTGCTTCCGCCGTTCTCCGGATAGTTGCCGGGATTGAACGCTTCCAGGTGGTTGATACTGTACCGTACGGCTAGCGAATCCGACCCCGAAAAAACGTGATCGTACCGGGCATTCCCCTGGTTCTGATCGTTCCGGTAGGGAGCGGCATACGAATACGTCCCTTGCGGAGTATTGGGCAGCGGCATGAACTGCAGGAAGTATTGCGTTGCCGGGTTGATCCGGTTTGCGGGAATGATATTGCCCGGAAATGGAGTGCCAGTCAGCGGATCGTTCACCGGCGTGGAGACAGAGGAAAAATCGCCGCGCCGGAATGCTTCGCTCGGCACAATCGGATTGAACGCCCGCCCCTGGCGAATGCGCAGCCCTTCGTAGTTCAGGAAGAAGAAATCCTTGTCGCGCCGAATCGGTCCTCCGACGGCGGCCCCGAACTGGTTTTGACGGTACGGAGCCTTCTGCGCCAGAAAGAAATTCCTCGCGTCCAAAGCATTGTTCCGCAGGAATTCGTAGACGCTGCCGTGCAACTTGTTGGTTCCGGACTTGATGGTCGCGTTGAGCACCGCATTTCCGCGCCCGTACTCCGCGGCGAAAGAGTTGGCTTGCACTTTAAATTCCTGGATAGCGTCCACCGACGGGCGGAGCACCACGCCGTCGAAAAGCTGCTCGTTGATGCTGATGCCGTCCAGAAGATATTCCGTCTTGCTCTGCCGGCCGCCGCTGACCGTCACCATCGTTCCGTTTGTCGTTCCGCTTGTCGCCGTAATGGCATTCGGCAGCAAACTCGCCAGCTGCGTGAAGTTTCGGCCATTGAGAGGCAGGTCGACGATCTTCTTGTTGGTGATCACCTGCCCGATCGATCCGGTTTCCGTGTTCACGATCGGCGTCGACTCCTGAACGGTCACCGTTTCCGTCACGGCGCCGACGGTCATGACCGCGTCGAAGCGAGCTCGCTGGTCGACCTGTAGAGTAATCCCGGTAAACTCCTGCACTTGAAAACCAGGATGCGAAATTCTCAGCGTGTAGGAACCCGTAATCGGAAGCAGCGGAAGCTCGAAGTCGCCCGTGGACGTTGCTTCGGTGTTCCGTTCCAGTCCGGTCGCGACGTTGCGCGCCGCAACCTTCGCTCCGCCCAGCACAGCCCCGCTGGGATCCGTCACGCGCCCAACAATCGTGGCCGTCGGTTGCGCCCAAACGATCGAGGCCAAAGCGATAGCCGGTAAGAAGCGAATGGCAAAACTCATAAAACCTCCCGAATTTTTGACAATGCTGAAGCGACGAAGCTGCGATCCAAGATACTGGACGGCATCCTGGCGACCCAAAGGAACTCTGTTGAGAACTTCCCTATTAGATAGAGTTGCGCCGCCATGAAGTCAAGAAGTTTCGTTTTGGATCCGTTTACACGTTCAGCGGACTGAACGGGACTTTTCGCTTCCGCGGCCCGATAATGTCCGGCTTATTGGACGGCTGAACCGGATTGTTACCAATCACCGTTAGAATTCGAATGAGGATTCTACAACTTGTGGCGCTTGGCCTTGGTCGCGGCGTGTTTGGGGATTTCCCTAATCCCGGCAGAGCGCTCGAAACCGCGCCCGGACCCCAAGATCACGTCCATCCACCCTCTTGCCGGACAATCCGGAACCACCTGGTCGGCCGTGGTTCGCGGCACCGGCCTTTCTGGAACTCGCGCCGTCGTTGTCCGGGAGAGCGGTCTTAGCGCAAGAATCATCGGGATTCGTGCGGAAGAACAAGCGGACGGCAAAGATTCCTCGAGCGCTCAACTAGTGGACGTAGAGTTCACCGCAGCTTCGGGTCTGACGGGAAAACAGCCCTTTCGATTGGTTAGCGATGGCGGTGTAACGAACGAGCTGAGTCTTTCGGTATCCGACGCCGTCACGGCGGACGGGAAGACGGCGGGGTTGTTGCAGCGGTTTCCGGTGGTGATCAACGGCCGTATCGAAAAACCAGGCGAGTCGGGCGTCGTCTGGCTGGAAACGAAAGCGGGGCAGACTCTGACCTTCACTGCCACATCCGGGAACGGCACGCTGGACCCTTCGCTGTCGATCCTGGAGCAGTCGGGAAGCTGGTTCGACCCGGGGCGCCTGAACATTGTGGCGTTCAACGATGAGCCGTTGTATTTTCCCGGTTTGTCGACCGACGCCCGTCTTGTCCACACGTTTTCGAAGCCCGGGCGCTATGCGCTCCAGATCCGCGCCTTTTCCGGGCAAGGCGGCCCGGATCATACCTACCAGGTACGAATCGATTCCGGAACGGGTCCGGAACCCGGCCTCCATCCCCTTCGCGAGCCCGCTTGGGATGAGCGGATGTTCACGCGCAAGCTTGTTTCCGACTGGCTGGCGCGGCTTGCCCGCCGCGGAGGGCAGCAGCGCAACGACGAAGTTGTGCCGGTGGTGCAGGCGGGTTTGGACGCAAAGAGTTCGACACCTGTAAAAGTGCCGGTCCTGGTGGAAGGGAGCATTCAGAAATCCGCGGAAACGCATCGCGTTTCGATCCAGGTGGACAATCCGCAGGACTTGGCAATTGAGATCGAAACTCCCCAAGCCACCCTGCCGCGCTTCAATCCTGTCGTTCGATTTCTGGCTCCCGATGGCAGCGAGATTGTCACCAACGTCTACACCAAGAGGAATAACAACGGCCTGTACATGATGAAGATGATCCAGGCCAAATCCACGTTCTCGGTGCGCGCTTCGGGTTCTTATACTTTGGAGATTCGAGACATCACGACAGACATTGCCGGCAAGGACTTCCATTATCGTGTCCTGGTTCGCCCGCAGATTCCCCACCTCGGAAAGATCGAAGTTGCCGAAGACCGCATCAATCTGGAGCCGGGCGAAGCGAAGCCCCTCACCGTTCATTTGGATCGCGAAGAAAGCTTTACGGGCCTGGCGTCGGTTTCTGCCGAAGGATTACCCGAAGGGGTCACCGTGATGACCGGGATGGCCAATCCGGTGGAGAAGCCTCCGCTTCCCAACGGCGGCCGTCTGGAGCGATATGTCGGCAAACCGCAGACCGCATCGTTGATGATTGTCGCCTCGCCGGAGGCTCATCTGACGGAACTTCCCACAAAGATTCGCGTCGTTGCCTCAGCGGTGACAAATAGTCGCACGACCACCCGGATCATCGTTAAGGAGCTACCGCTGATGGTTATCCCCCGGAGGCCGTCATGAAGAACGGGCTTATCCTGCTTATCCTGACCGCCGGGGCGCTTCCCGCCGCGAATCCCTCTGTCGTCGCGCTTCGGCTTCTTCCGGAGCGTGTGGACCTTCGCGGCTCCGGCGCGGCGCAACAACTGCTGGCAATCGCGACATACAGCGACGGGTCGGAGCGGGATGTCACAGACGCTGTGCAATGGTCCGCGTCACCGCCGGACCTGGCGGCTGTTCGTTCCACAGGACTGGTCGAAGCTCGTGCCGGCGGCTCGGCGACCGTCACCGGGACGCTGGATACAAAGGTTGCAAAAACCAGCATCGCGATAGCAGATATCGGTTCAGCTCCGGAGTTTTCTTTCAGCCGTGATATCGGCAGGATCTTCACCCAGAAAGGCTGCAACGGGTCCAGCTGTCACGGAGGCGTGAAGGGCCGCGGCGGGTTGAAGCTCTCCGGTGGAGCGCTGCATCCAAAGGACGACTACGAGTGGCTTGTCAAAGGGGGAACTTTCCAGGTCCTCACCACGGAAGTCAAGGGCGAGCGAAAGCCGCGCATCGACCTCCAGAAACCGGAAAACAGTCTTCTGCTGCTGAAACCGGCGGGAAAAATGCCGCACGGCGGTGGCACCCGGTTTTCGGCTGAGTCTCCGGAATATCGGATCATCCTGAATTGGATCCAGGACGGCGCTCCGTATGGGGCGGATATCGATTCCACCAAAAAAGTCACCCGGCTCGAGATTCTTCCCCGGACGATCATTCTGGAGCGCGATGCACGGCACCGGTTGCTGGTCGTCGCTCATCTGGCCGATGGACGAACGGAAGACTTTACGCGGGCGGCGCTGTTCAGCTCCAACGACGGCGATGTCGCAAAGGTATCCGAAGCCGGCGTCGTGACCGCGAACAAGTTAGGGGAAACGGCCATCCTCGTACGCGCCGCAGGCACTGTCGCCAGCGCGACGGTCGGAGTCATCGGCGGAACGGTCTCCAACTATCCCAATACTCCGCGAGCGAATTTCATCGACGACTTTGTCTTCGACAAGCTTCGCCGCTTTCGAGTGGCGCCTTCGGATCTCAGCACTGACGGGGAGTTCCTGCGCCGGGTGTGTCTGGATCTGACCGGCACTCTGCCGCCTCCGGCGAAAGCGCGCGAGTTTCTTGCCAGTCGCGATCCGGCCAAGCGCGCCAAGCTGATCGACACGCTCATGGCGTCGCCGGAGTTCGTGGATTACTGGACCTTCCGGTTTGACGACGTCTTCCGCGTGTCCGTCTTTTCGAATGGAATCGTTCCGAAATGGAGCCAGATGTACGGTGCCTGGGTCCGTTCCAGCATTGCCGCCAACAAACCTTACGACCAGATGGCCCGCGAGCGGCTGGCGGCCCAGGGCTACGACGGCCCGACGCGGCACTATCTGCCCTATGACGTGATCGGTCCTCCGGGAGAAACCATGGCGGAGGAAGTCCGGGTCTTCTTTGGCCGCCGGATGGATTGCGCACAATGCCACGACCATCCTTATGAATCCTGGAGCCAGGATCAGTTCTGGGGCATGGCGGCTTTCTTCTCCCGTCTCTTCAAAATGGGGGATACCGGCTTCGAGTACGTGATTTTCGATCACCCCACCGATCAGCCGATGGGCAACGGAGATGTCGACGGAACCATCGCCCTGCTTCACCCGCGAACGAAAGTGGAACTGCGCCCGGTTCTTCTGGACGGAACGGCAATCCCGCCGGACAGCCGCGTCAATCCAAGAAAGGCCTTGGCCGCATGGATGACGGCCCATCCGTACTTTGCCGAAGCGGCCGTGAACCGGATGTGGAGTTACTTCTTTGGCCGCGGCCTGGTGGATCCCGTTGACGACTTCCGCTCCACCAATCCGCCGACGCATCCGGAGCTTCTCGACAAGCTGGCGGAGGATTTTCGGACTCACCGTCATGACTTGCGTCACCTGATCCGGACCATTGTTTCGTCGCGCACCTATCAACTGTCCGGGCGTCCCAACGAGAGCAATCGGGACGACAAAACGAATTACTCGTACTACCGCGCTCGTCCTCTGGATGCGGAAGTGCTTCTGGATGCGATTTCCGATGTCACAGGCGTTCCGGAAGTCTTCAGTACCGCCGTTTCGGATTCCTCGAAAGTCACTGGACAGGCTCCATCGGGAACGCGGGCGGTCACTTTGCGCGAACCCGACCTGTTTTATTCCCGCTTCCTGGAGTTGTACGGACGGCCCAACCGGTTGACTCTCCCGGAGCGAAGCACGGCCGCGAATCTCGGACAGGCGCTAAACATGCTGGCGGGGCCGGTATACAACACAAAGCTCAGCTCGCCCGGTGGACGCCTGGAGCAACTGTTGCGTGCGGGCCGGAGTAATCCCGGCATCATCCAGGAGTTCTACATGGCGGCGTTCACAAGACCTCCGGATCGGGAGGAGCTAACCGAATTGAGCCGCTTGATTGACGCCGGCGTCGATCGCCGCCAAGCGCTGAAAGATTTCGTGTGGGCGATTCTTTGCTCTCGCGAATTTGCGGAGAATCATTGAAAAGGACTGCGATGAACTGCACCGGCTGTCTGAATCTGAATCGCTTGCAATCCGGCCGGCGGGACTTCCTGAAGGCGGGTTCGCTGGGCTTCCTGGGCATCAGCCTTCCGCAGTTCCTGCGCGCGGCCTCCGCTCAGGGCGCAAACGGCAAGGCCCAAGCGTGCATCCTTCTCTGGCTGGAGGGCGGCCCCAGCCAGATGGACACCTGGGACCCCAAACCCAGTTCGGCGTTTAAGGCGATTTCCACAAATGTCGCGGGAATTCAGGTGTCGGAGCTGCTTCCCCAGCTAGCCCGGCGCATGGACAAGCTGGCGCTGGTCCGCTCCATGCATACCAGGGGGAACGATCATCCCCAGGGAACGCACTACGCCATCACGGGACATGAAGTGAATCCGGCCATGCATTTCCCCAGCCTGGGCGCGATCATCTCCAAGGAAACGGGCCCCCGCAACGGAATGCCGGCGCACGTTCTGACGCCCCAGTGGGAGCGCAGCCGGCAATACGAGGAGTACTTCCGTTCCGGCTTTCTCGGCCCGGACTATGATCCGATGGCCATCCCCGACCCCAGCCGGAAGGATTTCCAGGTGGCCGATCTCAGCCTGCCCAAGTCGGTATCCGAACAGGCCGTGCATAGCCGCCAGGCATTTCTGAAAGTGGTCGATCGCCACTACCGTTCGCTTTCCGGGGGAGCGGAGCATGCCAAGATGGACGGGTTCACGGCACAAGCCTGGAAGATGTTGCTGAACCCCAAAGTTCGCGATGCCTTCGACCTTTCCAAGGAACCGGAAAAGCTGCGGGACCGCTACGGACGGGATTCCATCGGACAGAGCGCCCTGCTGGCGCGCCGTCTGGTCGAAGCCGGCTCGCGGTTCGTAACCGCCGCCGGATACCACTCCAACTCCTGGGACACTCACGCCAAAAACGATGAGGGCCATCGCGACCGCTTGTGCCCCACCCTCGACCGTACCCTCTCCGTGCTGCTGGATGACCTCAGCGAGCGGGGACTGCTGGAATCCACGGTCGTTCTCGCCATGGGTGAATTCGGACGCACGCCGTTCGTGAATCCCGATCTGGGCCGGGACCACTGGCCCACCTGCTGGTCTCTGGCCCTCGGGGGCGGAGGGATCAAGGGCGGTTGCGTCGTCGGCTCCAGCGATGAAATGGGCGCCAATCCCACCAGCCGTACAACCAGCATGGGCGATGTGTACGCCACCATCTACAAAGCCTTTGGCATCGACTGGACAAAGGAGTACGACACTCCGATCGGCCGTCCCATCAAGATTGCAAACTCTCTCGACGACTTCACGGGTGAGCCCATCGCAGGACTTCTGTGATCGCTTTTCGGCGTCCGGAATGGATGCTGATTGCCTTCCTCTGGGTTTGCTATGTCCTGAATCATGCGGACCGCCAGGTCGTCTACACGCTGTTCCCCGCCCTGCAGAAAGAATTTGGACTGAGCAACGCTCTCCTCGGACTGACCGGAGCGTTATTTCTCTGGACGTACGGACTGTGCTCTCCCTTTGCCGGAATTCTCGGCGACCGCTGGTCGAAGACGAAAGTCGTCACGATCAGCCTGATCGTCTGGAGCTGCTTCACCATCCTCACCGGTTTTGTGACAAACGGAGCACTCCTGCTGACGTGCCGCACTCTGTTGGGCGTCTCCGAATCGCTATTCATGCCGGCAGCTTTCGCGCTGATGGCGAACGCTCACGGCCCGGCGACCCGCTCCAAAGCCATCGCAGCTTTCGCCACCAGTCAGATGGTCGGCGTCGCCGTGGGCGGATCGCTCAGCGGCTGGCTGACGGAGCAGTTCCATTGGCGAGTTGCCTTCTGGGCCCTGGGCGCAACAGGAGTCCTCTTTGCGTGGCCGCTTTGGCGATTTCTCTCGAACATGCCCACGTCCTTCACCTCGAAGAATGGCCAACCGGAAGGCCCGCCGCTGAAGGGTTTCTTCGAGCTATTTCGAATTCCTTCGCTGCGCATCGTCGCCATATTCGTGGCAATCGCGACCTTCGGACTTTACCTGGTTTATACCTGGCTGCCGACGTTCCTCTTCGACAAGTTTTCCCTGGGCCTGGCTCGAGCGGGATTTGAGGCAAGCGTCTATCCGCAGATCGGAACGGCCGCGGGACTGCTGATCGGCGGAGCCTTGGCCGACTTCGGTTACCCTCGCACGCACGCCGCGCGATTCTGGGTGATCCTGGCGGCGTTCTTCACCGCCGGTCCCGCAATTTACCTGCTGGGATATGCCGGTTCACTCGAAGCGGCGCGTATGGCGGCGTCGGCGTTCGGCTTCTTTTCCGGCTTCATCTCCGGGAATCAGGCTGCCGCGTGTTTCGACGTAGTGCCCGCCTCGCAGCGGGCATCGGCCATCGGCGTCCTGAATCTTGTCGGCGCGGGAGTCTCGGGGTTCGCTCCATTTCTCGGAGGACTCGCCCGCAGCACGATCGGAGTGGATCGCGTCATGATCTTCACCGGCGGACTGTACGCGATCACCGGATTCATCGTTCTCTACGGAATCCGGCGGCACTTCCATCGCGATCATCGTTTGTCTTTCGAGCCGGTCCCTCAGGAACGGTAGAACTCGACAAACGCTCGCGCGACCTCGCCTGTAACGATCCGCAGAAATTCCTGGCCTTTGGCCGCCGAAGCCTGATCGGGGCTGTCGGTGTATCCTCCGATTTCCTTCCAAAATCCCGATCGCTCCAGGCGCCATGGCGCGGTTCGGAAGCGCGGATTCGTATCGGCTGGATTGTCGCGGTGGGGTAGCTTCCCGGGTTCCAGATCCGGACGCAGAGCGAGCATCACCGACGTCTCAAAATCGCCCGCGTGTCCGGGAAGATTGCGGCCCCGGTGCGCCTCTGCGGCCACCAGGGCTTCCCAGGCGATCGCCCAATAGGAGCCGGCGCCCACCTTCACCGGATGGTGCAAGCACACATCGCGAGCCACAAGCTCCGCCAGCTCATGGTTTCCGCCATGGCCGTTGATCAGGAAGATTCGGGAGAACCCGTCTTTGACGAGAGACTCCACCAGTTCCCGCACCACCCGGTAGTACGTCTCCGTGCTCAGAGACAGCGTCGCTCCGAAGACAAAATGATGGTCGGAAGAGCCAAAAGTCAGCGCCGGAGCGACAAGGATCGGGATGCTTTTTCCGGCCTCGGCCCCGGCTGCCCGGGCAACGGCCTGAATGGTGAAGAAGTCGGTTCCCGTTGCCAGGTGAGGACCATGTTGCTCGGTCGCCCCCAGCGGCAGGACAACCAGCGAATCGGCGGCCTCCCGCAGCTGTTCCCTGTTCAACTCCGCGAATAGTCTCATAGGCGAAAACTTCCACTGTACTGTACGAATCCGGAATTCCCAAGAAAGAGCATGGGATACTCAACTTCGATTGATGCTTTCTCGAAAGGCCCTGGCCTATGTCAGCGACGAAATGTATGTGGCGATCCCCGATGTTTCCGGAGAGTTTGAATCTCTGACAACCGGCGAGATCGCGCAGCTTCGGTCCTCGCCTCGAGGAGCGTTCTACGGCGATCTGCTTCCCGGCCGGTATCGCGTCACCCTGTCCAGGCAAGGTTTCGGATCGAAGTCGTCCTTTGTGGAGCTGGGGCCGCAGCCGCCGCAGCTTCGCCTGCTGTCCGATGGACTGCTCGGCTACATGTGGCCCAAGTGGGTGCGCGCGGGAGAGATGGCGGAATACCGGATCCACGCCGTCGAGCAGTATCAATTAACGTTGTGGCGCTACGGGCGCCGGAAAGAGTTCGTCCGGATGATCGGCTGGGTGGACGAGCACGGCCCGCAGGCCAACCGGCAGATCCTTCCCGACGGCGACTTCACGCCCACGGGAGCTGCCTGGAATCGCGAAGGCTACCCCGCGCCGCCCACCATCCCCTCGCCCGATCGCTCCGGCTTGTATTATCTGCGGGCGCGCACGCCTTCCGGCCGTTCGTTTTCCTTCCCCTGGGTGGTTGCTCCGGCGGTGCCGAAAGCTCCCCTAGCCGTGTTGGCATCCACGAACACCTGGAATGCCTATAACAATTTCGGCGGACGCAGCAACTACATCAACGCGGATCGATTGCCGGATCGGCCGGTCGTCAACGCCCGGCAAGACCTAAACCGCTATCACAACAATTTGCCGTTCGACACCTGGCGCCCGAAAGACGGCGAGTATCAACCCCTGTCCTTCGATCGTCCCGAACCGCACAACCATATCTTCGACGACGGCGAGGTGACGGACCCTGTGCAAGGCCGCGTGCAATGCGGCGTCGCTCCGGGGGAGTGGAGATTGTACGGCTGGCTGGAGCAGGAAGGATTGGACTACGACCTCTACGCGGAAGCTCAACTTCACGACGGCACCCTGGATCTCGATGCCTATCGTGTGTTGATCCTCGCCGTCCATCCGGAATACTGGACCCGCCAGATGTACCAGCGCGTGAAAGATTGGGTTTTCGAGCGCGGCGGAAAGCTGATGTACCTGGGGGGCAACGGCTTGAACTGTGAAGTCGTCTTCACCCCCGACGGCGCCATGCGATGCCTGACGCACGTCAACAGTCTTCACGGCGAACTGGGCGGCCATTCCGAAGACGGCTCCATCGCCTATGAAAGCCGGCTGCATCGCACTTTCGAATCGGAAGCGAACCTGCTGGGAGTTGTCTGCTCCGAAACCGGAATCATGACTTCGGCTCCCTACCGCGTGGTCCAGGCCGATCACTGGATTTTCGAAGGTACTGGTTTGAAGAACGGCGATGAGTTTGGCGCCCAAACACTCCACGAACGTGTCCCCGGCGGGGCCTCCGGGCACGAAACGGACAAGCGCAGCCCATCTTCGCCTGCGAATACGGAACTGCTTGCCAAAGGCACAAATCCCGATGACGGCGGCGCGGAAATCGTCTATCACGCGCCCGATGGCAACGGCGCTGTCTTCTCGGTCGGTTCCATCACCTGGGTGTCGGCGCTATTCACCGATGCTCACGTATCGAAGATCACCCGGAACGTCCTGAACCGCTTTCTCGCTTGAGGCCGCGCACGATACCTTAGTCATTTGCTACTGGTTTTCGTTCTTCTGACCGTCGCCGCGGATTGGCAGGCGGTGGAATTTCCGCATCGTTTCTTCAGTGGAGAGACCGCGCAGAAACCCTTGCCCGCCGCCATGTCGGGAGGAATTGCCGTTTTCGATTTTGATGGCGATGGTCTTTTGGACGTCTTCTTCGTAAACGGCGGCGAACTGCCCGGCGGGAAGAAGACCTCGCCTGCTCACGCAAATCGCCTTTACCGGAACCTGGGCAGGATGCGCTTTGAGGACGTGACGCGGAAAGCGGGGCTGGAAGGCTCCGAGTACTCGTTCGGCGCCGCCGCAGGAGACTTCGACGGAGACGGTAAGCCGGACCTGTTGGTAACGACACTCCGCGGCGTGGCTCTTTACCGGAACCGGGGCAATGGAACTTTCGCCGATGTTACACCTACGTCGGGAATCGACAATCGCGGACGGTGGGCTGTGGGAGCGGCGTGGGTGGACATCGATCAAGACGGCGATCTCGATCTCTTCCTCGTCAACTATCTTTCTTGGAATCCCGCAACGGAGCCGGTCTGCAAGACCGCCGGCCGCGTGGATTTCTGCCATCCCCGCTACTACCAGCCCCAACCGAACGCGCTCTTCCGGAACGACAAGGGCCGGTTCACCGACATCAGCGAACAGGCCGGAATCGCCGCCCATCCCGGCAAAGGAATGGGAGTTGCCGTGGCGGATTTCGACAAAGACGGCCGGCCGGATTTCTTCGTAACCAACGATCGAATGCCCGCCTTTCTATTTCACGCGACAGACAAAGGAACTTTCGAGGAAACCGGATTGGAAGCCGGAGTCGCGGTGCCCCCCGACGGCAAGGCTGTATCCGGCATGGGCGCCGATGCTCAGGATTTCGACGGGGACGGCCGGCCGGACCTGGTCTACACCGCTTTGAAGGATGAAACGTTCCCGCTGTATCGCACAACGCCCAACGGCTTTGAAGACGCCTCCACCAGCAGCGGTCTGGCGCCTCTCTCGCGGAAGTATCCCGGCTGGGGCATTGTCTTCGCCGATCTGGACAACGATGGATTGCGGGACATCGTAGCAGCCACCAGCGACGCCCTCTCCGGAATGGTCGATGCCGGCCGGAAAGGTCCGATTGTGTGGTTCCGGAATGCGGGCCGCGGCCGGTTCGAAAGTGGCCAGGTTTTGTCAACAGCCGCCATGCACCGCGGAGTCGTCGCGACCGATCTTGACCGGGATGGCTGCCTTGATCTCGTTGTCAGCGCGCTCGACACCGCTCCGCGCATCCTCAGGAATCCCTGCCGGAATCCCCAACTGGCTGCCCCGCGTCAATGGCTGGGAAGCTCCGCCGTAGGATACGCTTCATCTTTGTGGGAAAAATAACGGCAGCACTGGTTGGAATAACGATCTTCGGGCAGGATCTTTCCCAACAGGCCGCGGAAGCCATGCGCGCAGGCCGGTACGCCGATGCGGAGCGTCTGTATCGACAATTGGTCAAGCAATTCCCGGCCGAAGCGGGTTGGCACGGAAATCTGGGACTCGCGCTGCATTCGCAGAAACGCTATCGCCAGGCCATCCCACCGCTGGAGCAGAGCTTGAAGCTCCATCCTTCGCCGGGACTGTTTGCGGTTCTCGGCATCGATTACCTGAAGATCAACGAACCCTGCAAGGCCATTGCGCCGCTTGAAAAAACGGATCAGCAGGTGGCACTGGCGGACGCCTATTCGGCGTGCCGGCGTTTTCCGGAAGCGGCCATGCTCTACGAGAAGCTCGGCCAGCCGCGAGCCGCCGCTCGAGCCTACTGGGAAGCTCGCGACTACGAAAAGGCGGCGCCCCTGTTTTTGCGCATTGCCGGGCAGCATCGCGGGGATCCGGAATTCGCTTACGAATTTGGCGACACGCTACTGCGCGCCAAAGGAGCCGCCGCCGCGCTTCCGTATCTGGAACAGGCCACCAGTCTGATGGAAGGCCGGGCGGCGCTGGGAAAGGCCTATTCGGAGCTGAACCGGTTCGCCGAAGCCATTCCGCATCTGGAAGCCGCCGTCTCGCTCGACCCCGATCTATATCTGCCGCTCAGCCGCGCTTATAAAGCAACAGGGCGCGCCGCCGATGCGGACCGCGCCCTGCAGAACTACAAGAAACAGGCGAATCAGAACTGAACCCGCAGCCCGAGCTGTACGTTCCTCGGACCGACGTTTGTGGTGCCTGCAACCGTTCCGAAATTCCCGGAGGAAATATCTGTATTCGCCCGCCCGAACTGCGGCGTGTTCGTCAGATTGAACATCTCACCGCGGAATTGGATCTTCCAACGCTCACCCCACCGGAAGTTCTTCAGGATGGCGAGGTCCGCATGGCGAGTCGGGCCGAAACGGATATTGGGGATCCAGCGCGGGGCGTTGCCCATTTCATAGGTCCCCGGCCGGGTGAATGCCGCCTGATTGAACCACCGGTCCGGAGTCGGACTATCAATCGCAGCTTCCTTCAAATCAGCGACGTTCGGACGTTGCACCTGAAATCCGTAAGCGCCGAGCGTATTCGGCGCGGTAAATCCGAGAGGCAGTCCGCTCGATAGCCGGATGATCGTCGAAACCTGCCATCCGCCGATCAACGCATTCGCAACTGGATGCATATCGGCGCCGAACTTCCGTCCCTTTCCAACCGGCAGCTCGTAGACCATCGCCGTTACGAAGCTCTGCGGAAGGTCGTGAGCACTGATGGAACGGTCCGAACGCTGATCGTAGTAGTTCCGCATCGTGTCCGCCACCTCCCATCCTTGCCACTCGCTGGCGTTGTCGATCGCTTTCGACCACTGATACGTTGTCAACAGGTTCAGGCTGTGGGCGAGTTGCCAGTTATACCGGACCACCAGTGCGTTGAAGCTGGAACTGGCGCCCGGAAGGTCGCCGCTCACGTTCACTGCCGTGAACTGCGGATACGGCCGCAGCAGGCGCTGCAGCGGCACGGTCCTTCCACTCAGAACCCCTGTCGGAATCACGCCAAAGAAGGGATTCGCTACTTGGGCATCCAATCCCGCTCCGCGGCTCAGCTCGGAAGGATGCAGCTGGTTGGCCTGCTGGCCGGTGCCATACAGCAGCTTGCGCCCCTGCGTGCCCGTGTAGCCAACTTCCAGCACCATTCCCCTCGTCATCTCGTACTGGAAGTCCAGGCTGAAGTTCTGGACGTAGCTCAACGGATGATATCGGGGAAATGCACTGACGGCGTCGCCCACCTGTGTCAGCAACCCGCGGGACGCTCCGGCGGGCTGCGTCAACCCGTCGGGAAACGGATTCCGCAGCAGCGCGTTCAAATTCGGGTTGATGCCATCGCCGCCCACTGTCGAAACCCATGTGGTGGTGGTCGAAAATCCCTGGTTTGTGCCGCCGCCGGTCTGCGGATAGTAGATGCCATATCCACCGCGCAGGACCAGCTTGTCGGTAACCTTGTAGGCCATGCCGATACGAGGAGCGAAGTTCGCCCAAGCCGTATCCCAGGATCCCTGGCCGGGCTGCACAAATACCAGACCGCCGGTGAGCGGCATTCCCGCCGCCTGCGCCAGCGGACTTGGAACGTTGTAGTCGAAGTTGTTAAACCGGTCGTAGCGCTCGGTACGTCCCAGCTGCGTCTCCCAACGGATGCCCAGATGTAGCGTCAGCCGGCGGTTGACGCGCCAGGAGTCCTGCAGATAGGCGCCGTGATACCAGGCAGTGACTGCCGTCGCCGCGCCGATTGGCGTGCTGCCGTCCGAACCAACGCCAAGCAGCATCGACGCAATCCCGTCGCCGGTTGTTGTGCTCGCCGTCGCGGCGGTCGGTCCCGAAGTCAAACCGCGGGAGAAACTGAACGTGGAAACATTGAAGTCGGTATTATTCAGCCGCGCCAACTCGCTCACCCAGCCGAATTTCAAGCTGTGCGATCCAAGCTCCTTGGTGATATTCGCCTGCAGGTTATGAGTCTCGCGCGGTACATTCAGCCACCGGCGGTTCCCCAGTGAGGCGTAGCCCTGCGGGTTGAATGACGGATAGGTTTGCGCCTGGTACTGGCTGACCAGCGACGCCGGCAGGCCCAGTGCGGTCGCGTTCAAACCCTGTGACGGCGAAACCTGGTTTTCGCGCCATCGTCCGGAGCCCAACAGGATATTGATCACCCATGTCGGCGAAGGGGTGATCGTCGTGCCAATCACCACCTGGTGGCGCGGATTGACGTCGCTGAAGTTCGTGTCCATCCCGTTGCCGAAGAACACCGGCGCCACATTCTCCTGCCACGCTTTCGTCATACGGCCGAACAACGTCCACTTCTCGCTCTTCGCCCAATCGATTCGAACGTCCATGCGATCGTTGTTTGTAATCGTCTTCCCGGCCAGGGCAAAGTTCTGAGCATTCGTCAGCGCGATGCCGGGAGCATTCGGCGTCGGATACAACGAGACAACCTTCGCGCCAACGGGATCGATCAGATTTTGTGGAATGACATTGCCTGGAAACGGATCGCGGACAAACGTCCCGGCAGTGGCCCCCGCCCGGGTAGTGAACGGATTGTAAATTGTCGCCAGCGTTCCGTTGTTGTTATAGGTCTGCGAAAAATCTCCCGAGCGCTGCAGCGCTGTCGGAACATTCGAAACGTTCGTGCCCGGGTTCCCCTCGCGCCGGCCTTCGTAGGCCCCGAAGAAGAACAGGCGCTTGTCCCGCCAGATCGGACCGCTCGCCGTTGCCCCAAACTGGTGCCGCTGGAAAACCGGACGCTTGATGTTGTTCTTGTTGTTCGCCCAGCTATTGGCGTCCAGCGCGTTGTTGCGCAAGTATTCGTACACGCCCCCGTGGAAATCGTTGGAACCGCCGCGCGTGATCATGTTTACCGCGCCGCCGTCGGACTTGCCGAACTGCGCATCGAACTGGTTGCGCGCGATATTGACTTCCTGCACCGCGTCCATGCTGGGGGAAGCAATCAGCCCGCCCCAATCGACGGCGGCCGCGGGGACACCGTCGATCAGCGTCAAACCGGCCTGCCCCCGGCCGCCGTTCATCGAGAACCGGTTATGGTTTTGATCTTGCGTCGCCTGGGAGATTCCGGTACGAACGGCAATCACTCCGGCGTTGACGTGGACCAACTGAAACGGATTTCGAGTGTTCGCAGGCAGATCCAGCACCGCCTGCTGATCGAGTGTCACCGCGCGATTGGCGCTCTGCGTATCCAGCAACGTCGTGCCGGCGGATACTTCCACGGTTTGCGTCACTTCGCCCAACTGCAGCGTGACGTTCAGTTCTAAAGTTTGATTGACACGCAGTTCCGCGTCGGTCTGCACGCTGCGGCGAAATCCCTGCATTTCGATCGTAATTTCGTACATACCCGGCGGTAACTGCGAAAAGATATATGACCCTTGCCCGTTCGAACTCTGCGAGCGCGTGTCGCTGGTCGCCTGATTCCTTACCCGCACCGGCGCGCCCGGTATGGCCGCACCGTTTGGATCCGTAACCGTTCCAGTAATTGTTCCGGTAAATGCCTGTCCCCACAGGCTCATTGTTGCGAGGCACAACGCTGCCCCCAAGCTGAGATATTGCTTCATGGAAACCCCCATCCTTGCTGTCGCTGGGAAATTATATCAATGAATCGAAGCGCTGGTATGATCACCCTATGATCTCGAGTTCGCGCCTGCTCCTGGTCGCTGCAGCCGCGATTCCATTGGCCGCGCAGCAGGCAGTCCCTCCCATCTGGCCGCAGATCCAGGGAATATTTCCGCGCGGCGGACAGCGTGGGACAGAAGTTGCCGTGTCGCTAAAAGGCAGGAACCTCCAAGGCTCGAAAGAGGTCATTTTTCAGAGCTCCAAACTCAAAGCGAAGGTCGTCTCTGCCTCTGCCTATGAAACAAAACTTCTCGTGACTGTTGCGGCCGATGCAGAGCCGGGACGCCATGACATGCGCCTGATTGCCCCCCACGGCTCGGCTATCGGTTACTTCGACGTCGGCACTTTGGTCGAACGGCTGGAGCGGGAACCCAATAACGATCGCAAGACCGCGGAGGATTTGCAGTTCCCCGCGCTGGTGAACGGCATTCTCAAAGCCGGCGATTACGACTACTACCGGTTCCCGGCCCGCGCCGGACAGGTTCTGACGTTCGACGTCCTTGCCACCCGCATTGGAGCGAACACCGATGCCGTCCTCGGTCTTCTCAGTCCGAACGGTGAGGAACTCGCCTATTCCGACGACTATTACGGATTCAAAGATCCGCATCTCGTCTACCGGTTCGAACACGACGGAACCTATTACTTGAGAGTCTACGGTTCCAGCGAGGCCGGTAGCGAAACCAGCGACTACCGGCTGATTGCCGGTGAGATGCCGCAGGTGGACTTCGCGATGCCCGCCGGCGGCCGCGCCGGTTCCACAGTCGAGCTCTCGTTGCGCGGTGTCAATCTGTCCGGTGTGAAAGAAGTCGTGCTGGGCGACCAGCTGGCTCTCGCGGAGGTGATTTCCGCCTCCGCGACAGAGGCGCGCGTCCGCCTTCAGGTCCCGCAAACAATCGCCAAGGGCGAGCACAAACTACACATCGGTGGAGCAACGCTGCCTGTCCCCTTTGTGGTATCCAACTACGATGAAATTTCCGTAGCCGATGGGCGGGCGCGCGGCCGCCGCGATCCAGTCCCCGTGTCTCTACCGGCAGTGGTCAACGGCGTGCTCGATAAGCCGCGCGCGGCAGACTACTTCATCTTTCGTGTCGATCAACCGCAAACGGTCGTTCTGGATGGAGAGGCGATGCAGCTGGGCTTTCTCACGGACCCCCTTGTGGCGATCTACGACGAAACGGGCAAGCGTCTTGCCTACCAGGACGACCCGACGACGAACACCGGAAAAGAGCCAGCCAACATGGACCCGCACCTTGTTTTCCGGATCGACAAGCCCGGCCGGTACGTCGCCATGGTGCGCGATGCGCAGTTCCGCGGCGATCCCGCCTTTGTCTACCGCCTGACACTGAAAAAGGCGGAGCCGGACTTTTCCCTGAAAACGATCGGAACCGATGACACGCTCTACCGGGGCCGGACAACTTCCGTACTCGTCCGGGTCCGGCGGCTGGAAGGCTGGAATGCGCCGGTCGAAGTTTGGGCGGAAAATCTACCGCGCGGTGTCAAAGTCAAAGCGGTCGTGGCGGAGCCCAAAAACACTCCCTACACAGGGACTTGTGGAGAGACGCATTATCTCGACGGAACAAATGTCGAATTGCAGTTCACCGTGGATCCGGACGCCGGCCTGGCAAACTCGCAGTTGAAGATCGCCGGACGCGGTATTCTCGACGGGCGGGCCGTCGAGCACGCGGCGAAAGCCCGGTATTTCCGGTCCCGCATTCGCCATATCGGAGACGCCGAGGAACAGCAGCTTCGCGTGACGATCGCCGATGCTCCCGGCGCCGTTCTTGCAGTTCCCCAAAACATCAGCCTGACAAAAGACGGGACAGCCGCATTTACAACGATCGTCACCAGGCTGGACGGCTCCAACGATGCGCTCGACCTGTCTCTCGAAACCGGAGGCGATGGACTGATCGCGGAAGCCGTCTCCGTCCCTGCCACATCCACCCGTGCCGAATTCAAACTCCGTGCCGCCGAACGGGCGATCGGCGAGTTCCGCTTGGTGGGCCGCGTCAACGGTGCTATCGTCGGCAAATCGCACCCCATCCAGGTAAGGGTTCCAAAATCGTGAGAAAGCTCATTATCCTGCTGCCCCTCGTCAGCCTGGCGCAAGGCTCCAAGAAAGCTGCCACTCCCAGCGTGAGCTTCATTCGCGATGTCAGTCCCATCTTCACCATGAGCGGGTGCGCCGGAGCAAACTGTCACGGATCCATTCGCGGGCAACGCGGCTTCAAGCTGTCCCTCTTCGGTTACGAGCCCAAACTCGATTACGAGGCGCTGACCGGTGGGGACCGGCACCGGATCGACCTGAAGGAACCGGAAAAGAGCCTGCTCCTTGCCAAAGCAACGGCGCAAACTCCCCATGGCGGAGGCCTTCGCTTCGCGGTCGACTCGCTGCAGTATCGAACCATCCTGGAATGGTTGCAGCAGGGAGCGCCCTACGACGATCCGGCAAATATCGTCCGGATCACTTCGCTTACCGTAACGCCCGAGGAGCGAGTCCTGATTGGTGTGGGCAAGACCGTGCAGTTGAAGGCCACCGCAAAGTACTCGGACGGCACGACACGCGATGTCACCACCCGCGTTCAGTACACGCCGAACGACCCCGATACGGTTCGTGTGGATGCAAAGGGACTGGTAACGGCGATCCAACCCGGCGAAACGGCCGTGATGGTGCGGACGATGGGCCAGGCCGTCGCGGCAAGAATTTTGATCGCCCAATCCGCCGCCAGCGCGGACTATCCCGCCATACCAACCAACAACTACATCGATGAGCAGGTCTTTGCGAAACTCCGTCGATTGAATATCCGGCCCTCGGAGCTTTCGACGGACGAGCAGTTCCTGCGCCGGGTTTATCTCGACGGCATTGGGTTATTGCCTACGGAAGCGGAAGCAACGTCCTTCCTGCAAAGCAAGGATCCGAAGAAGCGCGCCCACCTGATCGACACGCTTCTGGAGCGCCGGGAGTTCTCCGAAGTATGGGCGCTCAAGTTTACCGAGCTGTTTCGCGCCGGAACTCGCGAGGCGGGAAACAAAGGCGCAAAGATTGTTTACGACTACATTCGCGAGTCCTTCCGGCAGCACAAACCCTACGATCAGTTTGTCCGGGAGTTGATCCTCAGCCAGGGCGCCCACAGCTTCTCCAACTCGCCGATGGCCGGTGTCCAGATCGCACCCACCAGCTTCTACAACATCAGTTTTGATTCCAACGCTCCGGACCACGCGACGAACATCAGCCAGTTGTTCCTGGGAGTCCGGCTGGAATGCGCCAAGTGCCACAACCATCCGTGGGAGAAGTGGACCCAGGACGATTTCTACGGGTTCGCAGCATTCTTCGCCCGCGTGGGAATCAAGGAAGTGTACGAGAACGACGAGAACGCCACGCAATATATGGAGGAGGGCTTCGTCGAGCATCCCAAAACCAAAAAGAAGGTCGATGCGCGATTCCTCAATGGAGCCGTCGTAAAGGACGAACAGGACTCCGATATCCGCGAAGCCCTGGTGGACTGGATGGTTTCCCCCAAGAATCCGTATTTTGCCAAAGCCATCGTCAACCGGGTATGGAAACAGTTCATGGGTCGCGGTTTTGTTGAGGAAGTAGACGATTTCCGGGTGACGAATCCGCCGTCTCATCCGCAACTGCTCGATGCGCTCGCGGCAGACCTGATGGCCCATAAATACGACCTGCGCCATCTGATCCGCACGATTCTCAATTCGCGGGCCTACCAGCTTTCCGCTGAGCCGAACGATTCCAACCGCGACGATACACTGAATTATTCCTACTTCCGAATGCGCCGGCTCCCCGCCGAAGCGCTGCTCGACATCATGAGCCAGACCACGGGAGTGGAAGAGAAGTTGAACGGCTATCCTCCGGGCACTCGGGCGATGCAGGCCTACGGAACCGGTGGCGGCTACATGTTGTCCTCATTTGGCCGCCTCAGCCGGGACATTATCTGCGAGCGGGATAGCCAGCCGGACATGGCACAGACCATGCACATGATCGCCGGCTCGACGATTCAGAAGAAGGTTTCCGGCGCAAAGATCGATCTGGCCCTCGACGACAACACCTTGATCGATCGCATTTATCTTTCTTCCTTGGTCCGCCGTCCCTCCGCTCAGGAGCGTGAGGCCATCCAGGCACAGATCTCGCGCGGCGATCGGAAGACGGTGTACCAGGATCTGCTTTGGGCGATCCTGAACTCAAAAGAATTCATGTACCAGCACTGAGAACGCACAATGTTTGACCGCAGAAGCTTCCTCCGCATTGGCTCCATCGCCGCCTTCGGCTCCCTCAGCTGGAGCGACATTCTTCGTGCGAAAGCCGCGGCAGGCAAGAAAGCCGACCCCAAAGACATCTCCATCATCCATCTGTGGCTCGCGGGCGGCTTAAGCCACCTGGACACGTTCGATATCAAGCCCGAAGCCGAAAGCAAGTACGCCTGCCCGTTCAAGAGCATCCCGACTTCGATCCCGGGACTCCACATCTCGGAGCATCTGCCGCGCACGGCAAAGCTGATGAACAAGGTGACGCTGATCCGTTCCATGACGCACAAGCAGTCCGCGCATGGCGCGGCGCAAACCTTGATGCTCAGCGGTCACGACGCTTTGCCGACGCTGCTTGTGCCGGCGATGGGCTCCATCGTTTCTAAGGAACTGGGACCCCGCAACGAGCTTCCGCCTTATGTCGTAATTCCGCAGCCTCGCGGCAACAATGCCCGCGCCGGATTCCTGGGACCGAAGTACAATCCGTTCTCGGCGGGAGACGTCAACGTCGCCAAATACTCCGTGCGCGACATGGACCTTCCCATGGGCGTCGACTGGGCGCGCATGGAGGGCCGCCACAGCCTGCTGAGCCTTGTCGATTCCAAAATCAAGGCTTGGGACGCTACAGGCACGTTCGAAACTCTGGACAGCTACTACCAGTCAGCCTTCAGCCTGATGAAGAGCGAGCGCGCCAAGAAGGCGTTCAACATCGCCGAAGAGCCAGCCAATCTTCGCGACAGTTATGGCCGGACTTCCATGGGTCAGGGCTGCCTGCTTGCCCGGCGGCTGGTGGAAGCCGGCGTGCGCTTCGTCAGTGTGGGGAAGGGCGAGAACGCCTGGGACCACCACGGCACGATTTTCCCGGCGTACGCGAACGAATTTATGCCGGAGCTGGACAATGCCTTTGCGGGACTGCTGACCGATCTGGAATCTCGCGGAATGCTGGATTCAACGCTGGTGCTGGTCACCGGCGAGTTTGGACGCACAGCGGAAATCAACGTCAACAACGGACGCGATCATTGGCCGAATTGCTTCTCCCTGGTCCTGGCCGGCGCGGGAGTCCCCGGCGGTCAGATCATCGGCGAATCGGACAAAGAGGGAATGTACGTCAAAGACCGCCCTGTCGAGGTTCCCGACCTGATGGCCACAATTCTCCACAAAGTGGGCATCAACTACGAAAAGGAATACGTTTCCAATATAGGACGGCCCTTAAAGATTGCCGAAGGACAAGCGCTTCCGTTCCTCGGTTAGCCGCGCCGCTCTGCTGGGCATTGTCGCCCTCACGGCCTGGCCGCAGGAGCAGGAGGCAGCATTGTCCCGCTGTGCCGCTTGTCATCCGGCCATCGTGCGACGATACGCCGCCTCCTCGATGGCCAATACCAGCGGCCGCGCCGGCACGGGCCGGTTTCGTGAGAGCTTCGAGAAGTCCGCATTTCAAGACCCCGCAAGCTCCGTCCACTACCGCGTTTCACCGGAATACAAACTCGAATTCGAGCGCCCCCAAACGGATATCCAAGACACTCGTCAGCTTGGCTGGTTTCTCGGCTCCGGCCGCGTCGGCCGCAGCTACCTTTTCTCGTTGGACGGATTTCTGTACCAGTCGCCGGTTTCTTACTACTCCGCCACGCAAAGCTGGGCCTCTTCTCCCGGCTATCAGAAAAAGACCACCGCCGACCTCACCCGAGCCGTCGAGCCGGCCTGCCTCCAATGCCATGCCACGGCGCAGCGTCCCATCCGCGGCACCCAAAACAAATTCGCAGACCCGCCCTTTCTCGAAGCCGGAATCTCCTGCGAGCGCTGTCACGGCTCCAGCCAGCGCCACATCGCCGCAATGCAATCCGGCAGGAAAGCGGCGAGCCTGGAGATTGTCAACCCGGCGAAACTTCCCGCCAGCCGCCGTGATAGCGTCTGCGCGCAATGTCACCTCACCGGAACCGCCCGCATCGCCCGTGTAGCTGCGAAGAATCGTCCATACCAGCCCGGTGACCTGCTCACCGACACCATCGGCATCTTTACCTGGTCCGATGCCAAAGCCTCACCAGTGGGAGTGACCAGCCACTTTGAGAAGCTACAGTACAGCGCGTGCAAGCAGAAATCCGGCGACCGGCTGTGGTGCGCTTCCTGTCACGACCCTCACGGCGACCCGGAGAATCGAGTCGATCACTACCGGCAGCGCTGTCTGAATTGCCATGACAAGCGCCCCTGCACGCTCCCCGCCGCTCAGCGTCGAGTGGCAAAAGACGACTGCCAGTCCTGCCATATGCCCAAAGCCGACATGGCCGGGTCCGAGCATGCGGTCTATACCGATCACTCCATCCCGCGCCGGCCAGGCTCTTCCGGCCAGCTCGCCGCCGGCCCGCATGAGCTCATCCCCTTCTGGCAAACCGTCAATGACGAACGGGACTCCGCCCTGGCCCACGCCGTCGTCGCCATGACGGAGCCTTCCGTCCGCCAGAAAGCCTTCCAGTTGCTGCGCGCCGCCGAAGGCCGCGATCCCAACGACACCGCCATTGCGGCTCAGTTGGCACAGTTCTATGACCGCATGCGCCAGCCGGAGCGAGCCCTCCCGCTTCTGGAGCGCGTCGTCTCGCAAGACCTGGCGAATACCGCCGCGGCGATCAACCTGGGGACTCTCTACGCGCAGCAGAACCGGTTACCCGAAGCCGTTCAGACTTGGGAATCGGCTCTGGCGAAAAACCCCGCGCTCACCGCAGCACGCATGAACCTTGCCGTCGCACAGGCCCGGATGGGCCGGCCGGAACAAGCGTTGGCGACCCTCCGCGAAGCGCTTCGTTTCGATCCGGACAATGCCGCCGCACAGCGGCTTCTCGCGGAAATTTCGGCAGGCCGGCAATGAGCGTTTGTGTGAGAACGATCCCCGTATGGTAGAGATCCGTACGGAATGTCAGCTCAACTGGCCGTGGAGCGATCGGCGCCCGCATCCGCCGGGACCGAAAAGAAAAACGTCGACCCCTGATCCACTTCCGATCGCAGCCAGATCCTGCCGCCAAAACTTTCGACGATCCGCTTGCACATGCTCAGGCCCAACCCCGTCCCGCTTCGATCGTCGTGCACCCGCTTAAACGGACGGAAGATCATCGACTGGTACTGCGGATCGATTCCCATCCCGTTGTCGGAAACCGAAAATACCCAGCAGTCCTGGCGTTTCTCGGCGCCAATGCGGATCGTTGCCACGACGTCCGGCCGGCGATACTTGATTGCATTAGCGACGAGATTCTGCAGCAATTGCTGCATCCGGATTTCTTCTACCGCCAGGGTTGGCAGCGACTCGACAATAATCTCCGAGCCGCTTTCTGCGATCGCCGTCTGCAGATTGCTGCGCACCGTTTCGAGAATCGCGTTTAAGTTCGCTTGCGGCGCCACCGATTCGCCGGGGCCGCGGGAGACGCGCGCATACGCCAGCAGATCCCGGATCAACTGCTCCATCCGGCTCGTGCCCTCGATGCAGAAGTCCAGAAACTGCCCGCCTTCGGAGTCCAGCTTGTCCCTGTAATTTCGCTGCAGCAGCTCGCTGAAGATTCGAATCTTGCGAAGCGGCTCCTGCAGGTCATGAGCCGCGGCATGAGCGAAATGTTCCAGTTCCTGGTTCGCCCGATCCAGCTCTTCATTGGCCGCGCGCAGCTGATCCGCCATCTCCGCGCGAATCTCCGCCGCCTGGCGTTCGGCGCGAGCGCGCATCGCCGCCAGTTCCTTGTCCTTGATTTCTTCGAGAATCTGCCGGTTCTCCTCGATCAGGAACCGCCGCCTCAGAAGCGCCCGGATTCGAGCTTTGGTGATCGACAGATCCGCCGATTTCGAGATATAGTCGTCGGCCCCGGCTTCAAAGCCGGCCGTCATCCTCGGCTTGTCGTCATGTGACGAAAGCACGATCAGAATAATCTCCGGATCGGTTTCCTGCTGTGCCGCCCGGATGCGCCGGCATACCGCCGCTCCGTCCAGTTCAGGCATCTCGAAGTCAACCAGCACACCGTCGAACTTCTGGCTCCGCAGCATCGTCAGAGCATCGGCCGGCCGAAGCGCCGTCTGAATTTCATACCGCTCGCTTTGCAGCTCTTTTTCCAGATACTGCAGATACGTCGGACTGTCGTCCACCAGCAGCAGCCGGGCGCGATGCATGCGCGATTCGGCAGTCAGAATTGCCGATGTTCCATCCGATTTCCGGAGAAGCGACCGTACGCGAAACCGGAGAATATCCGGATCGGCCGACTTCATCACGTAATCGTCGGCCCCGCTCTTCAGCCCCTGCGTCTCGGCCAGTTCGCCTTTCTCTGAGGTAAGCATCAGCACCGGAATGGCGCGCAGATTTACGTTCACCCGCAATTCCCGGCACAAATCCTGGCCGTTCATGCCCGGCAGGTTGTAGTCCAGCACAATAATGTCCGGCCGGATCTGTTCCATGTGTTCCAATGCGGCTTCGGCGCTATTCACCTGGACGACTTCCAGATTGTCCGCCTCAAAAAAGCGCTGCAGACGCGTCGCCTGCGTCGGAGAATCTTCAATCAGCAGCAGCTTGCGGCGGTTCATACGGCGTTCTCGCTTTTCGGCTGGACCAGCTCCAAAATACGCGGAGCAATGGAGCTCAAGGGAAGCGACTCTCGAATCGCGCCCATCCGCACCGCCGCGCCTGGCATTCCGTACACCACCGCGGTGGATTCGTCTTCGGCGATCGTGTACGCTCCGGCCCGCCGCAGCTCGTCGATTCCCGCAGCGCCGTCGTCCCCCATGCCCGTTAGCATGACTCCGATCGCGGCGGAACCCAGGCTTTGCGCCATGGAAGAGAATAGGACATTTGCCGACGGCCGGTGTACTCCGGCGGGCGCTCCGTCCTGCGCCAGCGCAAGGACCCCATGCACCATCAGATGACGCTCATCGCACGGCGCCAGATAGACATGCCCCGCCTTCAGCTCCACCCGGTCCTTCACCACGTGGACCGGCAGCAGCGTGACGTTCATCAGCCATTCGGCAAAGCCCTCCAGGAATGCCGCGGTCATGTGTTGCACCACGACGATCGGGAGAGGGAAACTACCGCCCAGAGCAGTCAACACCTGCATCAGCGCGTTCGGACCGCCCGTGGAGGCGGCGATTCCCAGCACTCGATATGGATGAACGGGACTGCGTTCGGAGTCGGGCAGTTTCGTCAGTAGCCGCCCGTTCCGCCGTTGACGGACGACTTTCACCTCGCTCATGATGGCCAGCTGCGTACATAACTTCTGCGCGACCGTCTGGTAGTCCTTGTGCGTCGTACCAACGGGCTTTTCGACAACCGAAAGAGCGCCCGCCTGCAGAGCCTTCATCGTCAGCGTCATCTCGTGAAGCTGTATTCCGGACACCATCACAATAGGCGTGGGACGGATTGCCATGATCCGCCGCGTTGCCTCAAATCCCTGAATACCCGGAAGTTGGATATCCATCGAAATAATGTCCGGAGCCGAGTCTTCGACCACCGCCAGGGCTTCCTCGCCGCTTCCGGCCACTCCGGCCACTTCGAAACGCGGATCGGCCGAAATGATTCGCCGCAAATGCTCGCTGACGACCGGCGAATCCTCCACGATCAGAACCCGAATCGGCTTCATAGGATTTGTCGAATAACGCTCAGCAATTCGCGCTGGTCGAATTTTCGTTTCACGATGTATGCGTCCGCGCCCAGAGATAGTCCACGCTCCTGGTCCTCCCGGCTCTCGAGCGACGTGATCAGAATGACCGGAATATTCTTCAGCGCCTCGTCGTTCTTCATCCGTTCCAATAACTGAAATCCGTTCAGCCGTGGCATGGCCACGTCCGTAATCACCAGGTCGGGAAGATCGGTCCTCAGGCGCTCCAGCGCCTCAAGACCATCTACGGCCAATTGTACCCGGTAGCCGTTTGCTTCCAGGATCGTGCGCTCCAGAGAGCGGCTGGTGATGGAGTCGTCCACCACGAGAATCTTCGTTGCCTGGGCCGCCGCCGGCCGCGCGGCCGGTAACAATTCGGCTGGCTCCGTTTTCGCTCGTTCCACCAGCGCCGCCACGTCGAGCATTACGGCGACCGTTCCGTCTTCCAGCGGGATCGCGCCGGACGTCGCGCCCGCGATAGAGGCCGGTAGCCCCGATTCCTTGATGATCGAGTCCTGCTGCTCAATGAACTCATCAACGGCGAGCGCCATGCGCTGCCCTTCCGCCACGACCAGGCAAATGTCCAGCCATGGGTCGGAGGCTCGTCCGCTTGCCGGTGAGCCCAGCAGACTGTTCAGGTCATAGAGCGGAACAGCCCTTCCGTCCAAAACGGCGTTTTCGCGCCCCTGAACTGTCTTCAATTCCGCAGCGGAAATCCGGTAAAGTTTTTCAAGATGAGCGGTCGCCAGTCCAAATTTCTGCCCTCCCGCGCGCACCAGCAGTACGTGTTGGGAAGCGATGGAAAGCGGAGTGGACAAGGAGGCAACGACTCCCGCCCGTGGCGCCGGCTGAATCCCGATCTCCCCATGGAGCTTGCGCACCGCTTCGCGTGCCGCCGGTAAGCCCATTCCCCTCCCCGAGATTCCGGTCACCGCCCCCGCTGTCGAAAAACCGGGTTGAAAGATCACTTCGCTCAGTCTCGGCCCCTCCGCCTCCGCTTCCAATGCCTCTGTGAGACCACGCCGCCGCGCTTCGTCGGCGATCCCTTGCCGGTTGAGCCCTCGCCCGTCGTCCTGGACATCGATCTTCAGCCGGTCCCCCTGCACCGCGATACGCAGCCGGATGCTGCCCGAGGCAGGCTTGGAACGCGCCAACCGATCGGACTCCGGCTCGATACCGTGCGAAACGGCGTTTCGCAACAGGTGCATCACCGGATCTTTCAGCGCCTGCAGCACCAGCCGGTCCGCTTCCACATCCAGCCCCTCCGCCGAGAATTCGACCCGCTTTCCCTCTTGCTGCGCCAGGTCGCGAACCATCGCGCCAAAACCGCCGAATACTGTTTCCGCCGGAGTCATCCGAATCTGCGCGGCGTTGTGGGACAGCGTTTGAGCCTGAAGCTGAAGCTGGCGCGCCGTCGCGTGGATTTCCTCTGCCGTTGAGTTCGCCTCCCGCCGCAGTCCGTTCAGTTGAGCGTCGATGTAGTAGAAACATTGTGCTGCCGCGGAACCCTCGGGGTCGGCCTTCGTCTTCTGCAGGTAAGGTTCTGCCCGCTTTCGAAGGCGAGTCCACTCCCGCTCGATCGCACCCAATCGCGCCGCGTGAGCACGAGCTCGGTCCGCGTCCGGATTGCCCGTCACCGACATCAGCAGCTCGGAGGACGCACGGATCAACTCATCGAGGGAGCTGGCTCGAACCCGGACAAAATCCATCGGCTCATTCAACGGCACGCCGGACGATCGTCCCACCGCGATGCCCGCCGGCACCGGAATTGCCGCGTCTTCTTCCATTGCCTGCAGCGCATGAGCAACATCGGGAAGCGGCGTTGCGGCAAGTGCGGCGGCCAGAATGTCTTCGGCGGCGTCCAGCGCCGTTTTGAATCCGCGATACGCTTCGGGCTCCAGCACCGCTCCGGAACGTTGGAGTTGCACTAGCTTGTCCTCCATCCGGTGAACCAGTAATTCGGTAGGCTCCAGACCCACGGACCGGGCCGCGCCCTTCAGAGTGTGCGCCCGCCGCAGCAGTTCCTCAAATAAAGGCGCGCGATCGCCCTCCGTCCGGCCAAGCAGTTCGTCCAGCGCCGCGCGCATGCGCCGGATATGGTCTGCCTGCTCCGTCGTGAAAATCTGCAACAGCGACCGGTCGTACGAACTCACACCCGGTACCTTCCGACCACTTCGCGCAGCTGTCTGGCCAATGAGCTGAGATTGTCGGCCGCCGCCTCCGACTGTTTGGTACTCGAAGCAGTTTCCTGGCTCGCGACCGCGATGTTGCGAAAGGCTTGCGTCACCTGGTCGAACCCGATCTGCTGCTGCGCGCTGCCCGCCACGATTTGCTGAAACGCCCGGATGCTGTCTTCCAGCTTTTCGCTCAGCTGCCGGATTGCCTGATCGGCGCCGCTCGCCTGCTGCTTTCCGGATCCGGCGCGCTTCACCGCTTCCTCGGTCAGCATCACCGATGTCGCGATGCCTTTCTGGATATCTCCCAGAATGGAGCGGACCTGGACGGTGGCTTCCTTGGACTGCGCCGCCAGGTTCTTCATCTCGGCCGCGACAACGGAGAAACTTCGACCGTGCTCGCCGGCCTGCGCCGCCTGAATTGCCGCATTCAACGCCAGCAGGTGCGACTGCTCCGCGATATCGTTGACCGTCGCAATGATCTCGCCCACCGCCTGCGTTTTCTCGCTCAACGAAATAACATTTTCGGCCACTGCTTCCGCCTGCTCCCGAATCGCCTCCATCGTCGTGCTGGTATTTTTGACCGACTGCAGACCGGTGGCACTCGCTGCGGTCACTGCTTCGGCAGCCGTGGCCACTTGTTTCGCCCGTTCTGAGATCTGGGCGCCGGACTGGCTCAATTCGGCCATTGTGGCATTGGCCTGCTGGACAGCGGCAGCCTGCTCCGCCGTCGAGGCGGCCTGTTGCTGCGTCGACGCAAGAATCTCGCTGGTAGCGGCATTCAGGTTCTCGGCCACCGACCACGCTTGCCGCGCCACATCCCTCAGTCCCACCACCATCTCGTTCAAGTCTTCGGAGAGCTCGCCCAACTCGTCGTCTCCTGTCAAAACGGCCTGCTGCGTCAGGTCCCCCTGGCCCACTCGCTGGGCGAAGGCCATAAACGTGTTCAGCGGCCCGGTGATCGAACGTTGAACAAGCAGGCTCACCAGAACCACCAGGGCCGCCGCCACCAGACCGCCGCCCAAAATCGCGGCCGTGGCAAATGTGTGTGTCTCATCGGAGACTTTTTCGCGCTGCCGCAGCCGGCCGGTTTCCTCGCTATCCATCTCGGCGATCACTTTGCGGATTTCCTCCATATCTCGCCTTCCGCGGTCGCTGAGAATGATATTCAGAGCAGCCTTCTCGCCCTCCCTGCGGCGGGCGGTGATGGCGTCGGCAAGAGCGGAGAGCTTCCGCGCCACCAGCGCCTGCAAGTTCGCCACGCGGCGCTGCTGATTCCGGTTATCCCCGGTCAAGTCGCGAAGGTCCTGGATATAGCGGTCCACTACGCGGATGCCCGATTCATAAGGTTCCAGGTAACGTTCTTCGTTGGTAAGAAGGTAGCCTCGTTGTCCGGTTTCCGCATCCGCCAGTGAGGAGAGGACGCCTGTCAGAGCTTCCTTCACTTTGTAGGTATGTGTCACCAGGGCTGCCGCATTGCTCAGCTCGTTCACGGCGCGATAGGCGATCAGGCCGACGCCGGCGAAAACCACCAGTGCTGCCAAATACCCGGCAAGAATGCGCGTTCCGATCTTCGGATTCATCTTCTTCATGTGGTCTTAGAACTCCTCAATTGCCCTGGCAAAGATCTCAGCCGTATCCAGCACGATCGTCAAATCCTCCGCCATCCAGGCAGCACACCGCGCTTCCGGCGGCGGCGCCTGGCGGTCCTCCGATGCAATAGTTCGAATATCCTCAACATCCGTCACCCGCAAGCCCAGATATCGGCCATTCCGCCGGAGAAATAATACGGTTGTTAAATCTGGGGAACCGGCGCCCAGCCCCAACAAAGGCTGCAGATCCACCACGACGCGAATATCTCCCCGAACTTGCACCAGGCCCGCTATGTGCGTGCGAGTGCCGGGCGCGGCCGCAATCTTCGCATCCGCCATGACTTCCGCTACATCCGCCAGCCCAACCCCAAACCGCGCTTCCCCCAGCCGGAAAATGGCCACCGGCTCGCTCTCCTTCTCTCTGGGACAGGCCGTTTCCGGAGACGCCGTGGACTTTGCCAGCCGCTCCGCGCGCTGGCGAAGAATTTTCGCGATGTCCGCGTCGCTCCGGTTTCCCCGGATCAGTGACTCCTCTGCCTGCTCGACGGTTCTGCGAGCCAGATCCCAGCGGAACGCCTTTCTGGAATCGGTCAATGGATCATCTCCAGGTGCATCTTGGCAAGCTCTTCCAACTCGTTCGCCGTGATTCCATCGCCATAGGGAACCGGCTCATCAGGAGTTATGCCTTTCAACAGCTGAAGGACGTTCTGAAACGCCTTTTTCGCGTCGCGCAACTGTCCGTGCTGGGCCAGCGCCGCCCCGAAGTAATAATGGGCTAAAGGAAAATTCCGGTCGGCGTACAAAGCCCGGCGGAAGGCCGCAATGGAATTCTCCGAATCCCCACCCCGTTGCAACAGCAATGCGCTCAGCAGGTACGCCGGTGCATTCAAACGATCCACGCGCAGGATGTAGTCCACCAGCTTGCCTGCCTCTTCCCAGTTGCCCTGATTGGCCAAGGCATGGGCCCGCTCGAGTGTGGCCGCAACTTCCGAAACCGCCGCCGCGCCGTCCGGAACGGACAGCGTCTGGTCGCCGCGTGCTTCGAGGACCGCCTGTTGTACCGGCTCCTGATCGAAGTCGAAAGGAACCCAGCTTGCCGCTGGAATGCTTTCCCCCGGCTTCTCATCGGACTTCCGGTATGCTGTCGCGGTATTCGACCAAACTGTCTGAAAGGCCCGAAAGATCTCCCCGTTCGGCTCCGCGTGACCCACCAGCAGCCAGCCGCATTCCTCCAGGTTTGCGTGGAATCGGGCGGCAACCTTCGCGATTCGATCCCGGGAAAAATAGATCAGAACGTTCCGGCACATGATCAAATGGAATGGTCCCTCGGTCTGTTCAATCCCCTGATCGTCCGCCAGGTTGTCATACTGAAAAACCACCCGCGAGCGATATTGCGGCAGCAGCACCCAACCGTTCTCCTTCTTTTCGAAACAGGCGGACTTGATCTCCTCCGGCGTCTGGCGCAGAGCCCAGGGAGCAAATTCCGCTTTCTTCGCCCGCGATAGAAAACTCATGTTGATGTCGGTAGCGACAATCGAAACATCCCAGCCTTCTATCTGCGCGCCAAACTCGGAAAGCAGCAGGATCGCCAGAGAGTACGGCTCCGGCCCCGTCGCACAGCCCGCGCTCCAGATTCGGATCCGTCGCGATCGTTCGTTCCGGCGCAGAAGGTCCGGTAGGATTGTGGTCCGGAGAAGCTCGAAATGTTCGGGCTGCCGGAAGAAGTATGTCTCGCCGATCGTCAGCTCGCCCACAAGCTGGTCGGCCTCCGCGTGATTCCCGGCTTGCTGCAGAAGGTGGAGATAGGAACCGCACGTCTTCACGAAAGTCGCGCGGAATCGCCGCGCCAGCTTCGCGGCAAAATCCTCGTCCTTGTCCGAGTAGTACATCAGACCGGTAAAGGCCAAAATGTAATCCTTCAGACGGCCGAAATCCGGATCGGCAAGAATCGACCCCAGGTTCACGTCTGGGCGGCCTCAAGATCTGCCAGCCGTCGCGCCGCCTCAGACTGCAGCTCGAAAAGCCGGTCGCGCTCTTCCTTCAGCAGCAGCCGGTTGCTTCGAAGGATCGCGACGTTCTCGCCGTCCGCATCAAAGCAGTAGCCGGCGTAGTCATTGAAAATATGTGCCTCCGCAACGGGACGCAACCCGGCCGTATTCGCCGGACACACCGTCTCCGCCCGGTCGATCAGCAGTCCCATCCGGCGATTTCCCGTCTGGACGACGACAATCGGCATGTATACGCCGGGAGAGACCGCCGGCAACCCCAATAGCCTCCGCAGGCTGATCACCGGAATTGCTTCCTGGCGAAGATTCAGGAATCCCAGCAAAGACGAAGCCTGGCCAGGCACCTGGATCAGCGCCGCCAAGGGAACCAGTTCCAGAACTTCTTCGCACGATAAGGCGATCCTGTCATCTCCCAGACTGACAATCAGCATCGGAGAAAGGTTCTTCTGCTCCATCGGCATCAGCGGCACTGCGCCGTGAACATTTCAACACAGATAGAAAGGCGGCTCAGTCCGGCAGTTCGCCGGGCGACGCCGAACCAGCCGGAAGAAAGGACCGGATCACCTGGCCAAGCATCAGAAATGCATCGTAGTCAGACGGCTTGTGGAAGTACGCATTCGCCCCCAGACTGAGAAGAGTCCCTCGATCCCGGGAGGAGTTCGAGCTGGAGGCAACAATCACCGGAATTTCTTTGCACCGCAGCGACATCCGCAAAT
This sequence comes from uncultured Solibacteraceae bacterium, assembly GCA_964515165.1. Taxonomy (GTDB): domain Bacteria; phylum Acidobacteriota; class Terriglobia; order Bryobacterales; family Bryobacteraceae; genus JAPKYZ01. Next base: position 69,407 of record CAZETQ010000010.1, read on the forward strand.
AAGCGAGGACATTTCTGCCCTCGGTTTTCGGAAGATTCAAATCCAGCACAATCACGTCAGGGCACCGGACGGCCGGGTCGGCATCGGCCCGGTCGCAAAATAAAAGAGCTTCGTGTCCGTCCCGCAGTACTTCCACCGTTGCGGAGGAAACAAACTCCCGGATTGCGGACTGAGCCAGGAAAACGTCGGCGGGATTGTCCTCCACCAGAAGAATGAAGGGCCGTCGAGAACCGGACTCGGAGTAGCCATACTCGCCTGGAGGGAAGCGATTGAGCGGTCCTTCACCGGGTCCGCCGGCGTACAGTGGCACCCCACCAGCACCCGATAGCTCCAATGGATACCCCTTACTCATACTTTCCCTTCCTCTACTGCTTGTGACGCCCGATGTGCAAAAGTTGCAAACTTTAGACTTTCCTCAAAGCGGCCCAAGCTGGGGGACCGCTGCTTTCTGTTAGATCCCGCTGAAAACAGAAACGTTTCAAGCCCTAAACGTTTCGCGTCTGTCGAAGCGGCACATTAGTGATGGAACTTTCTCGAACAATCCCCATTTTCCGTCCTCGATCCATAAGTCCTGATCGATCAATATTTATATCGCACTTATAGTACTTCAGTACTTCAGGCCCCGGTCAGATTGAAGACGGGGTGAAACGCTTTTTTCCTTTGGTGAATCCCGCATCGATTCCAATTCCCCCGCATCTGAAAAACATTCGTCCGATTGCATGACAAACCAACCGTCCAGACGGTATGTTAGTTAGAGTGCAATGCTAACAAAGAAACGCAGTTCCGCTCGCGATCCGGAGCGGACGAGGGAAGCGCTGGTGAAGGCAGCAGAGAAAATTGTCGTCGAAAAAGGCATCGAAGCCATGACGCTCGAAGAGGTAGCCGCCACCGCTTCCGTCAGTAAGGGTGGTTTGCTTCATCATTTTCCGAATAAGAAAGCGCTGGTGCTGGGAATCGCCCAGGACATGATCCGTCAGTACGATCTGGCGATCGCCGGGCATCAGGAAAAAGATCCCGTTGGCCCCGGCGCATTTACCCGCGCATTTTTACGGGCCAATCTGGAGTGTGCCGATGAGTCGGCGCAGTTGTGCAACGCCCTGGTCTCGGGCATGCGGGCCTATTCCGGACCCCTGGATTTATTTCGTCAGCATTCCGGGCAGTGCCAGGCCCGCATCGAAAACGACGGCTTGGACCCCGCGGCAGCGTCGATCGTTCGCTATGCCGGCGAAGGTTTAATGGCGTCGGCAATGTGGGGAATGCCCCGCCCGACGCATTATGACCAGGTAATTGAAGCACTTTTAGCCATGGCCACGGGAGATAGCCAAGGCTCCAAAACACAGCAGGCGGGAAGTTCCGCTCACAGGACAGGAAAAGATTCATGAACCGATTGGGAGTTACGGCGCTTGGCGCCGCAGCGGTAGTAGTGTCGAGTTTTTTAACCGTAGGTTGCGAATCCAAGACGCAGGCCCAGGGCCCTCCCGGCATGCCGCCTCCACAAGTCGATGTCGCTCCGGTCGTCAGCGAGAACGTCGACATTCATACCGAGTGGGTAGCCACCGTCGACGGGAGTCTCAACGCCCAGATCCAGCCCCAGGTGATGGGGTACCTGATCAAGCAGAACTATCGCGAAGGAGCCTACGTCCGCAAGGGCGATGTTCTTTTTGAGATCGATCCGCGTCCCTTCCAGGCCCTGGTCGACCAGGCAGCCGCTCAGCTTGCCCAGGCCGAAAGCCAGGTACTGTTGAACGAAAGCCAGGTTGCCCAGGCCGAAAGCCAGGTGGCGCAGGCGATCGCCCAACTGGGCAAAGCCGATATCGACGTGAAGCGCGACACTCCGCTCGCCCAGGCCCGCGCGATCCCCCAGGGCCAGCTCGATACGGAACTTCAGGCCAGGGCCGCCGCCGAAGCCGCTGTGAAAGCCAGCCAGGCAAACTTCGCCGCAAGCCAGGCTGCGGTCAAAGCCGCCCAGGCCTCCGTCAAAGCCGCGAAAGCCGCATTGTCCCAGGCGGAGCTGAATCTTGGATTCACGCACGTCCGATCCCTCATCGATGGCGTCGCCGGAGTCGCAGCCACTCAAATCGGCAACCTCGTCAAAACGGATACCATCCTCACCACCGTTTCCCAGGTCAATCCGATCCGCGTCTATTTCCCGATTGCGGAGCGGGAGTATCTGATGCTGGCCGGGAAGACCAATCCGAAAGAAATCGGCAACCTGCTGCACAACCCGAAGGCTCCTCCGCTGCAGCTCATTCTCACTGACGGTAATACATATCCCCAGAAAGGCCAGGTGATCTTCGCCGATCGCCAGGTGGACACCAAAACCGGCACCATCCGCATCGCCGCCGAGTTCCCGAATCCCGGCAACGTTCTGCGGCCCGGCCAGTTCGGTCGTATCCGCGCGTTGACCGGGCGCCACCCGGATGCGCTTCTCATCCCTCAGCGAGCAGTTACGGAGCGCCAGGGCCAGCATCTGGTCGCCGTCGTCGGTGCTGATAACAAGGTCAAAATTCAAACCGTTACCTTGGGCCAGGCCGTCGGGTCGCGCTACGTCATTACCAACGGCATCAAAGCCGGAGACCGCGTCGTGGTCGAAGGACTGGCCAAAGCGGTGGACGGCGGAACCGTAGTCCCCAAAGTCGTGACCAGCCAAAGGGACGCTCTCCCGGCGGTGGGAGGAGAGTAAGCGCGATGTCCAGGTTTTTTATCAATCGGCCCATCGTGGCCATGGTCATCTCGATCATCATGGTCGTCGTCGGAGTGGTTGCCCTTCGCGGGTTGCCCACCGCCCAGTTTCCCGACATCATCCCTCCCGAAATGGTCGTAACGGCCATCTATCCGGGCGCCGACGCCAAAACGCTGGAGCAGTCGGTCACTACGCCGCTCGAACAGCAGATCAGCGGCGTGGACAACATGGAGTACATGAGCTCGACCTCCGCCAACAACGGAACGTCGACCATCACCGTCACCTTCGACCTGAAAACCAATCCGGATATCGACCAGGTCCTTACCCAGCTGCGGACTTCTCAGGCGGCCTCCCAGTTGCCGGCGGAAGTCAACACTTCCGGACTCACGGTGCAGAAGTCGATGGCTTCTCCCCTGATGTTCATCAGCATTTACTCCCCCGACAATTCCCTCGACGACGTTTATCTTTCAAACTACGCCTACATCAATCTCGTCGATGAGTTGACCCGCGTCAAAGGCGTGGCTCGCGTGCAAACCTTCGGCGGTGGGCAGTACGCCATGCGCATCTGGATCAAACCGGACCAGCTGGCCAAACTGGGAGTGACGGCTTCCGACATCATCGCCGCGGTGCAGTCGCAGAACCGTGTGAATCCGTCCGGCAAGCTCGGCGGCCGCCCCGTGCCCAAGGGTCAGGAATTTACCCTCACCGTCATGGCCCAGGGCCGATTCACGACTCCCGAAGAGTTCGGCGCCATTATCATCCGCTCCAATCCCGATAGCTCCACTCTCCGCCTGCGCGATGTCGCGCGGATCGAGATGGGAGCGCAAACCTATGACACCATCAGCCGCTTCAACGGCCGGGCGACATCGGGCATGGCGATCTACCAGCTTCCTGGTTCAAATGCCGTGGAAACCGCTCAGAACGTCACCGCTCGCCTCAACGAGCTGAAAAAACGCTTTCCCAAGGGTCTGGCGCTGGACATGACTCTCGACACGACCAAAGTCGTCACCGAGGGCATCAAGGAAATCACGATTACCCTGCTCGAAGCGCTGGCGCTGGTCGTCCTGGTCGTCTACCTCTTCCTGCAAGGCTGGCGGGCCACTCTGATTCCTCTTCTCGCCGTGCCGGTCTCGCTGGTCGGAACGTTCATGATCTTTCCGCTGTTAGGGTTTTCGGTCAACACGCTCTCGCTCTTCGGATTGGTGCTGGCCATCGGACTCGTCGTCGACGACGCCATCGTCGTGGTCGAAGCGGTGGAGCATCACATCGAGCGCGGCCTCTCCCCCAAGGAAGCCTCTCTCAAGGCCATGGAAGAGGTATCCGGACCCGTCATTGCCATTGCCCTGATCCTGGCGGCGGTGTTCATCCCGACGGCGTTCATTCCCGGTATTACCGGACGGCTCTATCAGCAATTCGCCGTCACCATCGCCATCTCGGTGATCATCTCGGCCTTCAACGCCCTGTCGCTCAGCCCCGCGCTCTGCGCTCTTTTGTTGAAGCCCAAAAAGCCGGCGCGCGGTCCGCTGGGCCATTTCTTTGAATGGTTCAATCGGGTCTTCGGCCGTGCTACCGATCGCTATGTCAGCTTCAGCGGAACGCTGATCCGGAAATCCGGGCTCAGCCTCGCTTTTCTGGTTCTGGTGACCGTCGTCGGAGTCCTGATCGGTGGCCGCCTTCCCACCTCCTTCCTCCCCAACGAGGATCAGGGGTACCTGCTGGTGGCCATGCGTCTCCCCGATGCCGCTTCCCTGGAGCGCACGGATGAAGCCGCCCGAAAAATCGAGCAGCGCGTCATGAAAATTCCCGGAGTGGCCAGCGTCTTCTCCGTCGCCGGCTTCGATCTGCTCAGCGGCGTGCAGAACACCTACAACGGAATTTTCTGGGTGACGCTCAAAGACTGGAGCGAACGGACCAAGCCCGAAGAGCAATACGAAGTCATCCAGCAAAATCTCGCCGCGGCCATCTCCCAGGTACCGGACGCTTTCGCATTTCCGATTACTCCGCCCGCAATCCCGGGCGTCGGAACCTCCGGTGGATTCACTTTCGTCCTGGAAGATCGCGGCGGCGGCTCGCCGGAAGAGTTCGCCAAAAACGTCTTCAAATTCATGGATGCTGCGGGTAAGCGAAAAGAGCTTGCCGGCCTCAGCTCCACGTTCCTGCCCACCGTTCCGCAGCTCTATGCCGATGTCGATCGCGAGAAAACCGCGTCGGCCGGCGTCACCATCAGCGATGTCTACAACACTCTGCAGACGTTCATGGGCGGCTACCTGGTCAACTACTTCAACCGCTTCGGACGCCAGTGGCAGGTCTATGTCGCGGCCGAAGGCGAATACCGCACCCGGCCCGAAGACATGGGCCAGTTCTACGTCCGGAACGAGTCCGGGACCATGGTTCCGCTCAATGCGCTGGCAACCATCGAGAACCGCACCGGTCCCGAATTCAACTACCGGTATAACGAGTACCGCGCGACGCAGATCTTCGGCGGCGCGGCCCCCGGCTACAGTTCCGGCCAGGCCATGGCGGCGCTGGAAGAAGTGTTCGCCCAGACGATGCCGTCCGAAATGGCGTTCGACTACACCGGAATGTCGTTCCAGGAAAAGAAGGCCGCCGAAGGCGTCTCGCCCGCGTTAATTTACGCGATGTCGCTGTTCTTCGTCTTCTTGATTCTGGCGGCTCAATACGAAAGCTGGTCGCTGCCGTTCAGCGTCCTGCTGGTCACTCCGGTTGCCGTGCTCGGAGCGTACCTGTCGCTGTTGCTGCGCAACTTCGAAAACAACGTCTATGCCCAGATCGGTCTGGTCATGCTGATCGGTCTGTCGGCGAAAAACGCCATCCTGATCGTCGAATTCGCCAAGCTCGAATATGAGCGTGGCAAATCGATCGCCGATGCCGCTCTTGCGGCAGCTCGGCTGCGGTTGCGGCCCATTCTGATGACGGCATTCGCGTTCATTTTGGGTTGCGTTCCGCTTTGGACCGCATCAGGGTCGGGAGCCATCTCCCGCCGCATTCTCGGCACCGTCGTCATCGGCGGCATGCTCGCGGCGACGCTGATTGCCATCTTTTTGATTCCCGTAACATTCGCCGTGGTCGAAAAACTGACTGCCCGGCTCCGGTCCCGAAAACCCCTTCCGCAGATCGAGGGAGAAGGAGAACCTGCTTGAGATCGCGAATTCTTCCCTGCCTCGCCGCTGGTTTGCTGCTGACGACGGTGGGCTGCACCATGGGCCCCAAATACCAGCGTCCAACGGTAAACGCGCCAACGGGCTTTCGCAGCGCCCCCGCGGATCCGTCGCCCGAATCGATTGGAGACGCGAAATGGTGGACGGTGTTCCAGGATACGGAACTCCAGAACCTGATCCGCACGGCCCTGACACAGAACTTCGACGTCCAGATTGCCGCCTCTCGCGTCACCCAGGCCCAGGCGCAGGTGGGCATTGTGCGCGCCGATCAATTCCCCACTATCAACGCAACCGGAAGCGCCGGGCGCCAGCGCAATCCCAGCAATCCCGTCTTCCCCGCCTTTGAAGCGAATCTCAGCCAGCTGGGTCTATCGGCGGCCTGGCAGTTGGATTTCTGGGGCCGGTACCGAAAGGCCACCGAAGCCGCCCGCGCGGAATTGACCGCCACCGATTGGGGACGCAAGGCGGTCATCGCCTCCCTGGTTTCGGGAATCGCCTCGGCATACTTCCAACTGCGCGAGCTGGATCTGGAGCTGGAGATTTCCCGCCGCACGCTCGAAGCGCGCCGCGAATCCCTGAAACTGAACGTCACCCTTGAACAAGGGGGAGCCGTGGCCCTGATCGATGTCCGCCAAGCCGAAATTCTGGTCGAACAGGCGGCGCGAAAAATTCCCGATCTGGAGAAGCTCATCACCCAGCAGGAAAACCTGCTCAGCACTCTGCTGGGCAACAATCCCGGCGAGATCCGGCGCGGGCAGGAACTCGTCGCCCAGCCGCTCCCTCCGGCAGTGCCTCCCGGACTGCCTTCGGAGTTGCTGGAGCGCCGCCCCGACATTCGCGCCGCCGAATACCGTCTCGCCGCCGCCAATGCTCGCATCGGCGTGGCCAAGGCCGCCTACTTCCCGCAGATTTCGCTGACGGGAACCGCGGGCTTTCAGGCCTACTCCTTAACCGGCCTCTTCGATTCCAAGGTCTACAACATCGGCGCCCAGATGACCCAGCCGATCTTCGACTTCGGCCGGATTCGATCGAACGTCCGGCTGACGGAGGCTCAGAAGGAGGAGATGGTGCTGGCTTACCGGCAAACCGTCCAGCAGGCGTTCCGCGATGTTTCCGATGCGCTCATAGCGGTCCAAAAGAACCGCGAGTATCGCGAGCGTCAGGAATCCCTGGCGACAGCGGCCCGCGGCGCCGCCGAACTCTCGAACATCCGCTACAAAGGCGGAGCCAGCAGCTACCTCGAAGTACTGACCAGCGAAGCGGCGCAATTCGCCGCTGAAATCGACCTGGCCATGGCGAACCTCAACGAACGCCTGGCGGTCATTCAGGTCTATAGCGCTCTCGGCGGCGGTTGGCAGCAATAGGTATGCCGCAGACCGATTGGCCTGTCTACCCATAGACGCCCGCAAGGATTTGTTTCCGTATCGCCCGTGATGTGAAGCTATCGGACAACTCAGCTGTACAGGATGGCGACTCGTCCGAATGGATAAACGCTGCTCGTTCGAGCGGGATCCGTCACGCGCTTCTTGCTAACGGTCCAAACATACCAGGATCTTGAACTCGAGAAGCTCACTTAGTGATTGGCAGCATCGCCTCGCTACCTTTGGTGAGGCTTAAGAGAGAGTCATTGCACTGTATTAGGCAGAATTCCATCGCAATCGTCAAACAATGTATGCTCGTAGGCGGCGGGAGCAACTGCCGAACTGGCTGCGGCGAAACCTTCGCGCGGTTCTATTGAGAGGTCCACCAAGCAATCTCGACGCCACGCAAGGCATCGTACGATTGCGGCCAGGGGGAGGTCGATCAAGTAGCTCGACTGAACCGATGAACCAGAAGATACCCAACCCCGACACCCGGGATCTTGCCAAGCGGCTGCTTGCTTACGAAGCCGCGGCTCTGAGTTCTTCCGAACATGGCGCGACCGCAGTGTTTCGAGTTTCCGAAAAACTCCGCCGTCCCCTCAGTACACTTGCCGGGACCACCGGTTTTCGCATGCTTCTGGCCCGATCCCTTACTTTGGCTAAGACGCACGCTCCTGGCATCGGTGCGATAGAGGTCAGGCCGGACGGCTCTTTAGAAGGTCTAAGCAAACTGGACGACGATGGCGAAGCTGCAGAGGCAGGAGTCGTGCTTATCGCCCAGCTACTAGGGCTGCTCGGTCTTTTCATCGGGGAAAATCTAGTCCTGCGCCTGGTGCTGGATGTCTGGCCAGGTCTACCCGCGTTGGATCCTCAAAAGGAAAGTGAAACATGACCCCACACGATCGAGTCACGATCAAAAAACTGGCGACAGGGGTTCCCGGCCTCGACGAGATTTTAGGTGGCGGTCTCCCGGAACTCTCGTTCAACATCATCGCCGGCGCTCCCGGATGTGGCAAGACGACACTGGCGCACCAGTTCATCTTCGCAAATGCAACGCCGGAGCGGCCCGCGCTGTATTTCACCGTGTTGGGCGAACCAGCGCTGAAGATGCTGCGCTACCAGCAACAATATTCGTTCTTTGACGCTTCCATGCTGAATACCTGCATCCGCTTTATCAACCTGAGCGAGGTTGTGGTTGACAAGGGACTGGTGGGAATACTTGAAATGATCACAGGTGAGGTGGAAAAAACAAACCCCGGCATCGTGGTAGTGGATTCCTTCCGCACGGTTCTCCGAAATGCCCGCGAGAGCGACATCGAAGCTCAGGTTTTCGTTCAGCAACTGGGCCTTCTGCTGACGAGCTGGGAGGCAACTACTTTTCTCATCGGGGAGTATCTCGAATCGGAGCTGCGCGACAATCCCGTGTTCACCGTTGCCGATGGCCTGCTCTGGCTCTACCAGAATGTGGAGCGAAATTCCGTTGTGCGCAAATTACAAATCATGAAACTACGGGGACAGGCGTCGGTCCCCGGGTTGCACACCTTCCGTATTACCAATGCTGGCCTGCAGGCATTCTCGCGTACATTTGGGCTGGTTGGCCGAAAGATTAAGAAGCCTGACGCCATCCGCCTTTCCATGGGAAGTCCGGAGTTGGATGAGCTGATGGGAGGCGGCATTCCCGAAGGTGACAGTCTCCTGATAGCGGGTTCTTCGGGAACCGGCAAATCCCTTCTGGCGACGCAGTTTATCGCCGCGGGCCTGCGCGAAGGACAGCCCGGAATTGTGGCGGTCTTCGAAGAGCGTCCGGACGAATACGTTGCGCGCGCGGGCACTTTTGGTCTCGACTTGGAGCGGGCGCAACACGCCGGCACATTAAAGGTGATCTACCTCCGCCCACTCGACCTCTCGGTGGACGAAACGCTTCAAGAGATACTCGACGCGATCCGGAAGACCGGGGCCAAGCGTTTAGTGATCGATTCGCTCGCCGGATTTGAAATGGCCCTGGCCCCTGGCTTCCGCACCGATTTCCGCGAATCGCTGTACCGCATGATCGTATCCTTAACTGGAATTGGTATCACGATTCTGAGCACACTGGAGATGATAGAGTCTTTCACCGAGTTGCCCTTCAGCAGCTATTCCATCTCGTTTCTCACCGATGACATTATCCGGCTTCGTTACGTCGAAATTGAGGGCCAGCTTCGGAAGATCATGATGGTAGTTAAGATGCGCGGCGGCGCTCACAGCAAAGACATCCGTGAATACGAGATCACCACGAAAGGAATAGTCATAGGAGAACGCATTTTTGGCTACAACCACTTGATCACCGGAATTCCTGCGCGGGTTGGCGACCCTGGCGGCGCGCCAGGATGACAAGCTCACACAACCTGACCGAGAGTTAGAAAATGATAAACACAGGCGTGGCGAGTGACGCAAGACAAGAACCCGACATTCCGCGTCTCTGCAGGAGCATTGCCGACGCTTCCCCCATGCCCACGGCTGCGGTGGAGGGGGCGAACCATGTAGTCCGTTACGTCAATCCAGCCTTTTGCAGCCTCGTCAACCGGCCTTCGCTCGAATTGGTCGGAAGCCCATTCGCCGCCATTGCCCCGAACGGAGATGAATGCCTCTTGCTCCTTGACCGCATCTTCCGCAGCGGTCAGGCCGAAATCCATACCGGAAACGAAGACTCTGCCCCTCATCCGTTCTATTGGTCGTACGCCGCCTGGCCGATACTTGCGCCGAATGATCGCGTGGCTGGCATACTCATTCAGGCAACAGAAACCACTCCTTTTCACCAGCAGCTGACAGAGATGAACGAGGCATTGTTGATAGGTTCCATCCGTCAGCATGAGCTTACGGACGCGACCGATGCCTTGAACCTGCAGCTTCAGGCTGAGAACAAAGCGCGCGCACAGGCTGAGGAAGAATTGTGGAGAGCAAACCAGGATTTACAGCAGTTCGCGCTTGCTGCAAGCCACGACCTGCAGGAGCCCCTGCGAATGGTCATTAGCTTCTCGGAGCTCCTGCGGAGGGGATATCAGCGTCATCTCACCGGCGACGGACTGGAGTATCTGAATTTCATCACAAAAGGCGCTCGCCAAATGCGGGAGTTGCTAAAAGACCTGCTTACATACACGCAGGCGGGTAAGGACATAGATGACGATGCGGAGCTCGTCGACCTGAACCTGGTCCTGCTGCAGGTGATGGGGAACCTCGAACTAGCAGTTGAGGAGAGCGCGGGCGTCGTCACCTGTGACGTTCTGCCCACTGTACGCGGTCATGCTACTCATTTTTTGCAGGTCTTCCAAAATCTGATCGGCAACGCGATTAAGTATCGCGGAGATCGGCCACTAAGGATTCGTGTCCTCGCAGACAAGCTGAACGGAGAATGGCGATTCGCGGTGGTCGACAACGGCATGGGAATTGATCCGAAATACCATCAACAGATTTTTGGCGTGTTCAAGCGATTGCACCGGGAAGCGATTCCCGGAACCGGCATCGGCCTCGCCCTCTGCCAGCGCGTGGTCGAACGTTACGGGGGACGCATCTGTGTGGAGTCGCAGACAGATCAAGGGTCGACATTTTATTTCACCTTGCCGGTTGGGAAAGAAGAAGCGGGGACATCAGACGGCACGTAACTCTGTACCTTCCTGATAAGGACGACAATGTTGCCGATGCTAGTTCTTCAGGTACACGTAGATCGGAATTTGGTCAACAGGCGTGTCGTTCATCTAGCGCCGATAAAGCGCACAGGCTCGTTGCCTGATGGAGCCCTCAAATAGATTGATCCGGGTAGTCTTGACTTCTCAAGATCCATACGGAAATGGCACGATTCGACTTGTCTGGAACCGAGCGTACAGACCACCAAAGTCTCCGCCGAGGGAGACGGTTCCGTCAACCCACAGATCCTGCCTTGTCGTTTATGAATTGCCTGAGTCCTCCCTGGAACCTTCACTTTGACTAAGAACGGCCTATTCACCGAATTGGGTCTGCGGCACGCCTACGCCGATGCGTCAGGCATCCGGGAATCCTTTTGGATTCCGCACCTAGATCTACGAGTCCATTTCTCATCCACCCACTATTTATTTCTTTCCTTTACATAAACTTCCCGGCAACCCTGCTCCAATTGATCTTTGCCGGTTGTAAACTCAGGCTCGCGGGGGTTCTCACGCAACCCGCCCGCCGTATCCACTAGACACCCCCTGTGGAAAAAACACTGTTTTGTGTGACATGCCTCATGAAAACAAAGGCACTTCCGCGAAATTCGAAAAAACAAACTTTGGTGATTTTCTGTAACCTCGGCGGCCACGCGCAGTAATATTCGTTTGAGGCAGGCGGAAGCGAGCGCACCAGTTTTGGAACTACCTACCGACGAAGACCTGATGGCCGGCGTTCGCGGCGGCGATGTGCGCAAGCTGGAGCCTCTTTTTGACCGCCATCACGCGGCGCTTTTTCGATATTCGATGCGCATGACCGGCAACCGGGAGTGGAGCGAAGATCTGGTTCAGGAAATCTTCTTCCGCGTCCTGAAGTATCGGGAAACCTACCGGGAAGGAAGTACCTTCACCACCTGGGTTTTTCGGATCGCTCACAACACCTTCGTCGATCAGGCGCGAAAGAAAAAGTGGGAAGTGCAGAGCGAGGAAACCGTGGAGTTGCCGGTGGCTCCGATCAACGAGCTGGAACAAACCCAGGACTTGAAACTGCTTCGAAGCGCTTTGCTGAAGTTGCCGGAGCCTCATCGGGAGGTTCTGGTTCTGGCGCGTTTCCAGCAGCTTCCCTACGAAGAAATCGCGGAACTGCTTGGCGTCGAAGTCGGCACGGTAAAAACCCGTGTCCACCGCGCGATCAAGCAGTTGAGAGACATCTATTTCGACCTGACGAGGACCCCGTATGCAGTGCGATCAAATCCATGAACAGTTCGTCGGCTATCTGGCCGGGACATTGAGGCCCGGTGAGCGCCGCGAGGTGGAACAACACCTGGCGGAATGCTCCGATTGTGCGACGGCGATCGAGGTTTGGAACAAGCTGGGAGATTTGTCCGCCGAGCGGCCCAGCGCCGGGTTGAAGGGGCGTTTTCAGGACATGCTCTGGGAAAACGCCACAACCGCTCTCCCGCCTCGCAAAGGCGCTGTCATGGCGATTCCGTCGCGCCGCCCGATTTGGACTTGGGCGGCAGCGGCCGGATTGCTCGTGGCCGGCTGGCTGGGTGGCCGCTATGCGGGATGGCCGCCGCAATCGCAATCGCAGGCCAAGTCCGAAGAAGTGGCCACGCTGCGCCGTGAAGTTCGTGACCTTCGCGAAGCTGTGGTTGTCTCCATGTTGCGCCAAACCTCCGCCACAGACCGGCTGCAGGGCGTGCTCACCTCCTCGCGCATTGAACGGCCGGATTCGGATGTTGTCGGCGCTTTGATTGAAACCCTGCGGCACGACCCGAGTATGAATGTTCGACTGTCCGCGGTGGATGCGCTCAAGCGGTTCGCAGCGCAGCCGAAGGTTCGGCAGGGATTCGTCGAAACACTCTCGGCGAGCGACTCTCCGCTCGTGCAGATTGCGTTGATCGACGCGTTGGTGGAGGCCAAGGATACCGGCGCCGCCGGCGCTCTCCGTCAACTGGAATCCGAAACCGGCGTGGAACAGATCGTAAAGCAGCGGGCGAAGCTGGCACTCGAGCGCCTGAGCCCGCGTAACGAATGAGGTCTGAAAGAAAGAAATGAATAAGCTTTGGATTGCACTTCTACCGGTCACCCTCCTGGCTCAGGAGCGCATCACCGCCACCTTCTCCGATCCCAACCGCCCGGGAACCGTCCGGATTTCCGCCGTCGAAGGTAGCGTCACCGTCACCGGAGCGCCGGGAAAAGATGTCATCGTCGAAAGTTCGCGCGGCAACCGGGAGCGTGACCGCGACGCCCAGACCGGCATGCGCCGGATCATCACCGCGGGCGGCGGCATCGAGGTCCAGGAAGAAGGCAACGTGATGAAAATCAGCATGGATCACGGCCGCGGCGGCAACCTGATCGTTCAAGTGCCGACGAAAACGACCCTGGTTGTAAAAGCCGTCAACCGCGGCGTCACCATCGATGGCGTCGAAGGCGAAGTGGACGCCAGCAGTGTCAACGGCAATGTCATCGTCAAGAACATTACCGGCTCCATCATCGCCAACAGCCACAACGGCAAAATCGAGGCCTCCCTCAATGCCGTCACCCCCGGCAAGCCGATGTCTTTCATTACCATGAACGGAAACGTGGACGTCACTCTTCCCGCGACGACCAAGGCGAACCTGCGCATGCGCGCCGAAAATGGCGACGTTTTCAGCGACTTTGACGTGACACTGCGCGGAGACCAAACCCAAACAAAAAGCGACGTCCAGGGGGACCGCCGCCGGTGGCGCTCGGACTCCTTCACCCTCGGAACGATCAATGGCGGCGGGCCCGAAATCCGGCTGGAATCGATGAACGGCAAGATTTACGTGCGCAAAAAGCAATAGTCTTCACTGGTATGATCGCCTCAGAGGGTGGCGACAACCGAAACGAAACCGCAAGCCGTTTCCGCTTGGGCGCCACTCCAGCGGCCTCTCTTTCGTGACCGCTGGATCGCCTCGGTAGCTTCCAACATCGGTGGCTGGATGCAGGACACCGCCGGCGCCTGGCTGATGACCGCGCTGACAGGTTCTCCGCTTCTGATTGCCCTGATGCAAACGGCGGCCAGCCTGCCGGTTCTTCTGCTGGGAGTCGTCTCCGGAGCCACCGCCGATATCTTCGACCGCCGGAAACTTCTCATCTTCTGGCAGTTCTGGATGCTGGCCGCCGCCATAATTCTCGGCGGCTTGACCTTTGCCGGAACGATCACCGCCTGGCCTCTCCTCTTTCTGACATTCCTGCTCAACGTCGGGGCCGCCATGGCCGGTCCCGTCTGGCAAGCGATTGTTCCTGAGCTGGTTCCTCGTTCCGAACTGCCGGATGCCATCGCCATCAACAGCGCCGGATACAATCTGGCCCGCGCCGTGGGACCGGCGCTGGGTGGCTTGATGGTCGCGGCTTTCGCTGTTCTTCATACCGGCGCCGCCGCGGTCTTTCTGCTGAATGCCGTTTCCTTCGCTGCCGTGATCTGGGTGCTCTACAAATGGAAGCGTACGCCCATTTTTAAGAGTGCGCTGCCGGGCGAACGGCTGATTGGCTCCATGCGCGTGGGCGTGCGGTACGTCCGCCACTCCCCGGTGCTTCTGTCCATCTTCATTCGAGGGCTGCTGTTCACCACCTTCGTCAGCTCCGTATGGGCGTTGCTGCCCCTGGTCGCCAAGCAGGAAATGAATCAGGGCGCGCTCGGGTACGGAATTCTGACTGGTTGTTTGGGCGCGGGCGCCGTCATCGGCGCCGTCCTGATTCCCAGGATCCGCCACAGAGTCCGTCCCGGTCGCATCGTGCAGTACACGTCGATGATTTTCGTGGGTACACTGCTGGTGCTCGCATTCGTCAAGCATGTCCCCGCCGTGCTGTTCGCGCTCCTGGCCGGCGGTTTCGCCTGGACGTGCACGACATCGACGCTGAACGTCGCTGTACAGCTTTCCGTTCCCGCCTGGGTGCAGGCTCGCGTTCTGGGAAGCTACCTGATGGTGTTTCAGGGGGGAATGGCCTTCGGCAGCGCCTTCTGGGGACTGGTTGCCGAACACACTTCGCCGGCCTTCGCCCTCAGCACTTGCGCCGGCGCTCTGCTGGCCATTCAATTCATTGCCGGCCGATTCCGGCTCCCGGAAGGAGAAGCGCCCGATCTCCGGCCTTTCTTACTGAACCGTCCCACCCCTAACGTGGTGGTCGAGCCGCGCTCGGACGACGGGCCGGTGCTGGTGATGATCGACTACCGCGTTGCTCCCGAACAGCACACGAGATTCATCCACGCCGTCCACAAAATGCGCGAAGTCCGGTTGCGCGATGGAGCCTTCCGCTGGAGCGTCTTTCGCGATACGGGAAATCCGGACCACTTTACCGAAACATTCCTCGTCGATTCCTGGATCGAATACCTCCGCCAGCGCGAGCGCCTGACGGCGGCCGACCGGATCTTGCGGGATCACGTCTGGGACCTGCTCAAAGAGGGAACGCAACCGGAAATCTCGCACATGATCTATGCGCGCGAACCCGCCGGCGAAGCTAACGAATAGCTACTGCTTATCCACCGCCCATTCCACCAGCGCCTCAAACGGCACATGCTCCAGGCACTCCTCGTGAGTGGCGGAAAGCACCACCGGGGCTGCCTTTCCCGCATCGTAAGCCTGCTTCCAACTCGGCGCGCAAACGCACCACCGATCTCCAGCCTGCAGACCGGGAAAGTTGTACTGCGGCATCGGCGTGATCAGGTCGTTGCCCTGCTCTTGCAAGTACTCCAGAAACTCCTGCGTCACCAGGGTACAAACCGTGTGGGAGCCCCGGTCATCGTCGTTGGTATCGCAGCATCCGGTGCGGAAAAACCCGGTCGGCGGATTTTCGGAACAGGAAGCAAGCGGTCCGCCGAGAACGTTCTTCCGTGGCTTGAGAGGGCTCATGTGTTTATTCTCTCCAAGGCCCAGCGGGCGTGCTCGGCAACCGCAGAATCTTCGTGCCGGGCAAGCCTTTCCAACGGCGTCCGGTACTGCGCCAGTCCGGCATTGCCCATGGCGGTACAGACATTCCGAAGGAAGCCGCGATACTTGGCGCGCCAGATGGGGCTTTGACGGAACATCGACCGGAACTCCACTTCGCTAAGCCCGGCCAGTTCGACAAGCGGCGGCGCGAATTCCCGGGGTTGAAACGGAGCGTCGATACTGACTGGCGCTCGCTGATTCCAGGGGCAGACGTCCTGGCAGATGTCGCAGCCGAAAATGTGGCTGCCGAATTGTGGACGAAGATCTCGAGGCACGGCCGATTTCGACTCAATGGTGTGGTAGCTGATGCAGAGGCCGGCATCGAGCTCCCACGCCGGCTCGCTCCGGCCGGTGGAGACGATCGCCTGGGTCGGGCAGGCGTCGATGCAGCGGGAGCAGGAACCGCAACGGTCGGGAGGCGGCTGATTGGCCGTCAGCTCCAACGAAAGCAGCATTTCGCCCAGGAAAAACCAGGAACCGCGATGCTCATTGATCAGGCAGGAATTCTTTCCGATCCAGCCCAGCCCCGCGCGGCGGGCGTAGGCGCGTTCCAGCAGAGGAGCGGTATCGACGCAGATCCGGTATTCGCATGCGGGAAGACGCTCCGCCATCTTCTCGAAGCGCCTTCGCAAGACATCGTGATAGTCTTCGCCCCAGGCGTAGCGGGAGATCCACGCGCGAGCGGGATCGTCCAGTTCCGCGATGGAAGGCTCGCGGCTGTTATAGAGCACTCCGCAAACGAGAATCGATTTCGCGGAAGGCATAAGCTGGCGCGGATCGCGACGGATCTCGCCGCGATGATCCGTCAGATAGCCCATCCCCGCTGCTCTGCCCCGATGGACCCAATCCTGGTAGAACGCAAACTCCGGAAGGGGCACGGCGGGAGTAATCCCGGCAAGATCGAACCCGCACTCCATCGCCATCCGGCATAGCGCCGCCGCATCCATCACTTCCACGATAAGTCTCTAGGAACTTCATTCGTATCTCAACGCTGTGAGCGGATCGACTCTCGTCGCGCGCCGGGCGGGAATGTAGCTCGCCAGGAGAGCGAGGGCGGACAAAAGCATGGAGACTGCGGCAAAAGTTAGCGGATCCAGAGCATTGACACCATAAAGCAGTCCGGTAATCAACCGCGCGAGCATGGCGGATCCCAGCAATCCCAGGCATATTCCTCCCGCGATCAGGACCGACGCCTGCCGGAGCACCAGCCGAAGCACATCGCCCGGTGTCGCGCCGATCGCAAGACGGATGCCGAACTCCTGAATCCGCTGGCTTACCAGATAAGTCATCACTCCGTAAATGCCCACCGATGCGATGACCAGCGCGAGAATGGAGAATGCCGCCAGCAGAATGGTTCGGAAACGCGGCTGCCCCACCGAAGAGGAAACCAGCTGCTCCATGGTTTCGATCTGATCGAGCGGTAGACCGCTATCCACCGCAGAGATCTCTTGACGCAGGCCCGCTGTCACGGCGGCCGAATCCAGCGACGTACGCACGACGATCGTCGGGCGCCTTTCGGTATTCGGAATTTGAGTAAAGGGCACATACATCTCCGGCTTGGCTTCCCCATCCAAGCCCTCATGCCGAACATCGCCGACGACACCGGCAATCGTGCGCATCGCCGGCGCTCCGAAGCGCAGCCGTTTTCCCACAGGATCCTCCTGGCCCCAATAGGCGCGCGCCATGGACTGGTTGATGATCACCACCAGCGGGGCGTTTTCGCCGTCGGCAGTTGTAAAGGTGCGCCCGCGAAGGAGCGGAATTCCGATCGTTTCGAAGTAGCCCGGACTGACGGGGCGATACTTCGCCATGTTGTAGACGCCGACAGGGAGAGGCGGTCGTCCTTCGATGAAGAAGGCCCAGCCATTGTCGGCTCCGCTCAGAGGCAGATACGCGGTCAGCCCGGCCGACTGAATGCCGGGTAGATTTTGAACTCGCTCGAGCACTTGGCTCTGAAACGCGGCAATGCGCGAGACATCCGGGTAGCGGGATGACGGCAGGGAAACTTGAGCCGTCAGGATGTGCTCCGTACGAAACCCCGGAGAAACCTGCAGGAGATTCCAGAAGCTCTTTGCCGTAAGCGCCGCGCCGGTGAGCAGGACCAGCGCGATGGCCATCTGAGCCATTACCAGGCCGCTGCGCAGCCGGGACTGCCCGCTCGCGATGCGCGCGTGCTGTTTGAGCGACTCGCTGGCGTTCCCGCGCTTTGTCTGGAACAGAGGCGCGAGACCGAACAGAATTCCAGTCGCCAAGGAAACGGATGCGGTGAACACCAAGACCCGCAGATCCACGGTAAGTCCGGAGATTCGGGGTAAATCGGCCGGCAGATGACGTCCCAGGAGTCGAATCGCCGCGTAGGCGAGAAACAGTCCCAGGGCGCCGCCCAGAAACGAGAGCAGCACGCTTTCGGTTAGCAGTTGCTGCCCGAGACTACGCCGGCTTGCGCCCAATGCCAAGCGTACGGCCATCTCCTTCCGACGCGCGGCCGCCCGGCTGAGCAATAAGTTGGCTACGTTGGCGCAAGCAATCAGCAGCAGCAGTCCAACGCCGGCCAAAAGCGTGGTGAGGGCCGTTCGAACCTTCTCCGTCACCTGCTGATCGAGAGGTACCGCTGCGATTTCCTTGTCCTTGTTGTTGTCCGGGTAGAGACTCGCCAGATTCGCCGCAACCACGTTCAAGTCCGCCTGCATCTGATTGAAAGCCACGCCCGGTTTGATTCGGGCAAAGACCCGCAATGGATGCGTACCGCGCTGCAGCTTCTCCAGGTTGAGCGCCAGAGGCACCCATACGTCCGGTTGATTTCGCGAATGATTCGTCACCAGCTCAAAGTCCGGCCCGAGTACGCCCACCACTGTGTAGCTGAGATCGTTCAGCGTCATACTGCTGCCGAGAGCGTCAGGGTTGCCACCCAGGCGATTCAGCCACGTGCTGTAGCTGAGCACGACGACGCGATCTTTGCCCGGCTGGTCTTCTCCGGCGAGAAAATCCCTGCCCATCTTCATCCGGATGCCGAGCAGGCGAAAGAAGTTCGAAGATACCGCCGTTCCCGCCAGTCGCGCCGGTTCGCCGTGGCCGGTAAGAATGAAGTTAGAGAAAGGATTGAGCGCGGCCATTTCACTGAACGAGTTGGCTTGCGCGCGCCAATCGACAAAATTCGCGGGAGCCACCGTACCGAGATGCCCGTCACGCTGCTTTTCCCAAAGCATGACGATTCGCTCCGGATCGCCGTAAGGAAGCGGTTTTAGGATGACCGCGTCATAGACGCTGAAGATGGCGGTATTGGCCCCGATTCCGAGCGCCAGGGTCAATACAACAGCTCCCGCAAAAGCCGGGTTCCGGCGCAGCATGCGGGCGGCATACCGCAAGTCGCGCCCGAAGGCATCCATGGTGGCGATGGCCAGAATGTCCCGCCGTTCCTCCCGCAGCAGAGTCGTGTTGCCGAACTGCCGCCTTGCGGCTTGATCGGCCTCTTCCGGCGACATACCCTGACGACGGTAGCGCTCTGTCAGCAGCTTGAGATGGTCCTGGATCTCGGTTTCGAAATCTGAATTCGCTTCTCTATTGCTGAACAGCCTACGAGCCTTCGCCAGTAATCGACGGAACATTGCCATCACTTCCCACTTTCCAGACGCAGTACGCGCCCGATGACGGCCGAAATTTGTTCCCAGCCTGCGGTCTCCCGTGCGAGTTGTTTCAACCCGCTTTTGGTAATCGAATAAAACTTCGCCTTGCGATTGTTCTCGGACGTACCCCAATCCGCCGTGATCCAGCCCTGCTGCTGCAGCCGGAGCAGCGATGTATAAACGGTACCTTCATTGAGTTGAAGGACATCTTCGCTCACCTGCTCGATTCGGCGAGCAATTCCAAACCCGTGTTGAGGCCCCAGCACCTGGAGAGTCTTCAGAATCATCAGATCGAGCGTCCCTTGCAGGACTTCCGATCTCCTCGGGGATGCTCCTTTGGACATTGCAAATAAGATACACCACTTCCTTTGGAATGTCCATAGGTATACTTTTCAATCTTGTTGGGTGCTCAAATATGCGGCAGCTGCGCACCACGGAAGGCGAAACCCAAGCGGAGCATTGATATTGTTTGGTCCATGGATGCCTTGAAGATTCTTGCGGAGGTTTCCGATGCCTACCGGCGATTGCAAACCTTGTCGGTGACCGCGACTCATCTCGTCGAATCGGGCGACGAGAACTCCGGCACGAGAAGCCACACACGTACGCGTTTTCTGTATGAGGCGCCGGACAAGATTCGGTTCGAGCAGCTCGGCGGGCGAGGAATGTTGCAGGTCGCCGACGGGCAGAACTTGCATACGATATTTTCTCGTCTGCCGGCCGGTCATGGACCGAGATACTCGAGCGTGCCCGCCTCCCATCGGCCGATCCTTCCGCATGCGTTTCAATCGAAATTCCCCATTACTGGAGACACGGTGTTTCTGTTTGTCGGCATCGAGGAAAACGTTGAATCAGCCGAGGTGCTCCGGACGGAGGATAATTGCTTTGTTGTCTCCGTTCGATACACCCCGCCGGCACAATCTTCATTGATTGTGCATGGCGCGCCCATCTTTTATTGGATTCATACCGGTCACCGCATGGTGATGCGACAGCATGGAAAAATCGGGCATCGGCGCCCGACGGAGGAAGAGATTTCCTGGAGCTCGCACACGATCGCCGTGGATGGTCTGTTTATTGACGAGGGCTTGCCAGAAGACGCGTTCCGCTTTACGCCACCACTCGATGGGACATCGATGAGCTGCGGTGTGAGTGGCAGCGGAGGCGGCGGTTTTATCGAGAACAGCGTGGATGAGACCAAGCGGGTTGAGCACAGCGGATCGCACTCGTGGGACGGAGACACGCTGGTGGAGCATTCGCGATGGAAGATGCGGGGATTGCTGCTGCAGTTTGAACGCCGGCTGTTATTTTCGGCGGGCGGCACGGAGTTGCGCGTTCGAGAACGCATCAACGGTCCGAAAGGAGCGGTCGATGGAGAATTCGTTGTGCGCCTCGCCTAGCGCCGGTCGCCCCTCCAGACTGCGGCGGTGTTGAAAGCCTGGACTATAGCCGCAAGGTCCCTTGGACGCTGGTGTCGACCATCATCTGAGGTTTCGCGGTTTCGTCTTCGCGGCCGGGGGATGGCAGAAACAGGTTGGCTTCAACGCCGTGCTGCTTGGTGTAGAGGTCCCAATAGCGGCCCTGCT
>CAZETQ010000011.1:0-65494 GCA_964515165.1 uncultured Solibacteraceae bacterium
TGTATAACTTACTGGACGAACTTTGGGGTCACGTCAGAGGGCAAGTCCCCTGAAGTCGGCGAGCTGACCCCTCAGTGAGGGCGATGCTTGCGAATGGATTCGAGGACCTGATCGAGCGTCAGATCTTTCTGCCACTTCTCGCGGTCGCGAGTGTAGTCTCCAGTCCCGTAGCGATTCAGCCGCAAGAACCGAGCGAGGCCGTCGGGACCCAACTCTCGTTTGAGGACGTCAAAGGCGTGCCGCTCGAACTGCTCGTCCGTTAGCTGGTCGATAGCGATCATTAGTACTTGTCCCTTGATCCAAGATACCTGGCTGGAAAAGCCATGATCCACGGGCTTAAACCATCGTTGCGGGAGTCAGCGGGCGCTGTCGGATTTCCATGCAGCCCCGGCCTGTCGGAAGAACCTTTCCGGGGTTGAGGCGGCATTCGGGATCGAACAGGTTCTTAAAGCGCCCGATCATGTCCAGGGTCGGGCCGTCGAACTGTTCGTTCATCAGCTCCATCTTTTCCATGCCCACGCCGTGCTCACCGGTGAT
This sequence comes from uncultured Solibacteraceae bacterium, assembly GCA_964515165.1. Taxonomy (GTDB): domain Bacteria; phylum Acidobacteriota; class Terriglobia; order Bryobacterales; family Bryobacteraceae; genus JAPKYZ01. The sequence goes on from CAZETQ010000011.1 coordinate 538, forward strand.
GGAACCTCCGGCGGCGATGCAATAGGCCAGGATCTCCTCGCCGCATTTCTGCGCCGCTTCCAACTGCCCGGGGATCCGGGCGTCGAACAGGATAATCGGGTGCATGTTGCCATCGCCCGCATGGAAAATATTGGAGATTTGCAGACCGTATTTGCGGCCGGCGTCTCCAATGGCCCGCAAGGTGTCCGCAATCTTGGTGCGGGGCACGACACCGTCCTGCACGTAGTAAAAGGGGCTCATGCGGCCAACAGCGCCGAAGGCGTTCTTGCGGCCTTTCCAGAGCAAGTCGCGTTCCGCGGCATTCTTGGCCACCCGGAACTCGCGAGCGCGGCAGTGGCGGCAGGCGGCCTCAATTTGCGCCGTCTGTTCCTCGACGGCCTCCCGCAGTCCTTCGAGTTCAATCAGCAGCACCGCGGCCGCATCCAGCGGATAGCCGGCGTGCGTTGCTTCTTCCACCATCCGCAGCATCGGCCCGTCGAGCATCTCCACGGCAACGGGAGTAATCGCCCGAGCGGTGATTTCAGAAACCGTCTCGCCGGCGTCTTCGGTGCGGTCGTAGATCGCCAGGATGGTTTTCACCACTTCGGGAGCGCGCATCAACCGCAGGGTGATCTTCGTGACCAGCCCCATCGTGCCTTCCGAACCGGTGAGCAATCCGGCGATGTCGTATCCGGGGAGATCCTGCTCCTTACCGCCGGTTTCGATGATGCTGCCGTCCGGAAGCACCACTTCCAGGCCCATCACGTGATTGGTGGTGACGCCGTAGGCCAGCGTATGCGGACCCCCGGCATTTTCCGCAACGTTGCCCCCGATAGTGCAAGCACGCTGGGAAGACGGGTCCGGCGCGTAGAAATACTGATCGCCCTGCACCGCCAAAGTCACGTCGAGATTGACCACTCCGGGCTGGACCACGCAGCGTTCGTTCAGCAGGTCGATTTCGAGAATCTGATTCATGCGGGCGAAGCTGATCATCAGGCCGCCGGCGCGGGGGATGACTCCACCGGATAGTCCCGTACCGGCTCCGCGCCCGACGAACGGCACGCCGAATTCCCGGGATAGCTTGACCAGGCCGGCCACCTGCTGCGTGTCTTTCGGAAAGACCACGACATCCGGGCGGTGCTTGTCGACGCCGCCGTCGTATTCGTAGAGAGTCAGATCGTGCGGCTGATCCAGAACGGCGCGAGAACCGGCAAGGTCCACGATGCGGCGGTGAAGCTCGGGCTGCAGACTCACAGGAGCCTCTTGATGCGCTCGATCAATTGGGGATTGGCCCAGTTTTCTTCCCCGATGAACTTTTCCAGCACCTCGCCCTTGGCGTTGATCACGTAAGTTTCCGGAAATTTGTACGTCCCGTACGAGGCTGGAATGTCGGCTTTCTCGTCGCGGGCGATTTCAAACTGCAGGCCGAAGCGCTCGAGAAATCGCTTGTAGGTGTCGGCGTTGTGATCGACGCTCACCGCGAGCACTACGACGCCGGCGGCTCTTAGTTCCGCCTGGAACTGATTCAGCGAGGGCATCTCCTGCACACACGGCGGGCACCAGGTGGCCCAGAAATTCAGAACAAGAAGCTTTCCTCCAAAGTCGTCCCGGCTTAGGGTTTTGCCCGTTTCCGTCACGACTTTGAAGTTTGGCGCTTTGTCGCCAACGTTGACAACGGGGTCGCGCAGCGTATCCGCCAAGACAAACGCCAACGCGACAAACAGAAGGCCCCCCGTTACCTGGAGCACCCGGTTAATATTCATTCTAAAGACAATTTTAGGGCATCCCCGCCGGCCCGCGTCTCATCCAACAATAGTATTAGATGCTGATCACGCGACGAGCCGAGTTTTCGTCCTCCCACCGGTGCGCCAATCCCGACTTTTCCGCTGAAGAGAACCTCCGCCTCTACGGGGAAGATTCCTCGGCGCATGGACACGGCCACAATTACGTCCTGGAAGTTTCCATCGAAGGGGAGCCGGACCCGGTGACGGGGATGATCGTGGATTTGAAGGACGTCAAGCAGATTTTGAACGATGAAGTGGTGACTCCGTTCGACCATCGCCACATGAACTTCGAGGTGCCGCCGTTCGATAAAGTTGTGCCGACCACGGAGAACGTCGCCATCGAAATCTGGCGCCGGCTGGAACCGAAGCTGAAAACAGAGCGCGGCCGTTTGGTGCTGGTGCGGCTTTATGAGACTCCCGACCTTTACGTCGAGTACGCGGGAGAGACCGCTTGATCCGGTTGAGCCGGCAGTATCCTTTCTCCGCGTCGCACCGGCTGCATGCCGCCAGCTTGAGCGACGATGCAAATGCGGAACTTTACGGAAAATGCAATAACCCGTACGGGCACGGTCACAACTACGTGCTGGAAGTGACGGTCGCCGGGGACGTGCAACCCCGCACCGGCCGCGTGGTGGACCTTGGAAAGCTGGACCGGCTTGTCCGAGAGTCGGTGATTGCGCCGCTCGATCATCGGAACCTGAATGAAGACGTCAGCGACTTCGCCGACGCCGTTCCGACGACTGAGAATCTCGTCTCGGCGATCCAAGCCCGGCTAAGGAATTGCTGGCCGCCGGATTTTCCGGGACTCAGCAGGATCCGGATTTTCGAAACACGCAAGAATATTTTTGAACTTCAGGTGGGAGCATGAAAACGGGTAAAGAGATCGTGAAACTGGGCCAGCCCAAGCTGCAGACTTCGGAGTATTCCGAAGTGATCGCCCAGGGAGTGGAGTCGACGCTGCGCGAACTGGGTGAAAATCCGGACCGGGATGGGCTGAAGCTGACCCCGATGCGCGCGGCCAAGGCAATGCAGTTTCTCACCTCTGGCTACCACACCAACATCGACCGCATCGTCAACGGCGCGCTATTCGACGTGGAGTACGACGAAATGGTCGTCGTGAAGGACATCGAATTCTTCTCGCTCTGCGAGCATCACATGCTGCCGTTTTGGGGAAAGATGCACGTAGCGTACCTGCCCGACAAGAAAGTGATCGGCTTGTCGAAGATTCCGCGGATTGTCGACATGTTTTCCCGCCGGCTGCAGGTGCAGGAACGGCTGACGCAAGAGGTTGCCATCGCACTGCAGGACGTTCTGGACTGCCGGGGCGTGGGAGTGATTGCCGACGCCCGGCATTTCTGCATGATGATGCGCGGGGTGGAGAAACAGCACTCCTCCACCGCCACCAGCGCGATGCTGGGGGCGTTTCGGAGCGACAAGGCCACCCGGGACGAGTTTCTCTCCCTGGTGCGCCTGAAAGACGACCGCGGCTAATGGCAGAATAGAAGCGGATGCTAAACAGTTATCGCCTGTTTGACGCTATCGACCCGTTCGGCCGCACTTGGCGCTGCGAGTTCCGCTGGCAGCAAACCGCGATCTCGATCCGCCACGCCGACGCCGTCGACGTGAAGTGGCATTTGGCCGGGTCGGATCAGACGCTGGACAAAGTCGTCTCGCTGCCGCTGCCGCTGCTGATGAAGGCCAGTACAAGCTTCGACCGGCCCATCACCGACCCCTGGTGCATGAAGCTGGCCGCGATGCACCTGAAGATGATGATCGAGACATGGCAGGACATGGACAAGAACATCATCACGCTGACGGCGCAGGAGCTCGGCGAAGCCGCCGCTACCGTAAGGACGGTCGAGATGGATCGCCGGCAAGAGGCGCTTCAGGACTAAGCCCGGCAGCATCGTCTCCCAGACCGGCGTAGGCGCACGCCGCAATCGCGAGCAGCAGATGGAGAATCTCGCTATTGCCCAGGTTGTATTCCGTTACACCGCCAATTGCCGTGCCGAGAATCCCCGCAATTCCGGAATGAAGCAAAAGCCGGTCGCCGCCCGCCCGCAAGCTTCGCACCCAATCGACAATCATTTTCCCGAAGAGCCACAAGATCGCGAGCAGTGCGGGAATTCCCCGCTCGGCCGCATATTGCAGGTACACGTTGTGCAGGTGAGCGTAGTAGCCTTCCGGAAGCGGTAGCGGGATGTCCGGGGGAAGGTAGCTGAGAAATTCCTTGCCCACGCGCTCCGGCCCCAGGCCCAGGACCGGATGGGCCCGGACCATCTCCAGCCCGGTCCTCCAGCAAATGATCCGATGCTGGTTGGAATCCTGAGTGCCGTGGGGACGAACAACGGAGAGCAGACGCTGGCGTACGGCGGCTGGGGATGCCACCAGGGCGATGGCAGCGGCGACGGGAATCGCGAGAAGCCATTTCGGCCTCCAGCAGGCGGTGAGGTAGATGACGACGGCAAGGGCGGCAAACCACGCTCCGCGGGTTTGGTTCAGCACCAGGGCGATGGCGATGACGGCTCCGGTACCTGCCGCCCACCAGCGTTCCCGATTGGTTTTCGCGGCGAAGAAGAGCAGCGCCAGCGCGATGCCGGCGGCCATCACCATTTCTCCAGCGAAGGTCATCCAATGGCTCATGAAGCCGGTTGTCCGCTGCGCCAGATAGTACTGATAGAAGGGAGCGCCTTCCGCCTGGGCCGCCGCGTATTTGCGGGCGAACTGCACGAAGCTCCAGAGGCTGGATGCCGTTGCGGCCACGACGATTCCCCATAGGAGCATTCGCGCCGACCGGCGATCCCGGACGCCGCTGTAGACAGCGAGGAGCACTCCAAAAAGGATGAGTTTGCGGATCTGGGGCCAGCCTCCGGCGGGATCGGGGGAAGCCAGGACGGCCAGCAGAGTCCACCCGGCAAACAGGGCCAGCGGCAGGACCACGGGAGGAAACCGCAGCGGAGTCTTCGAGACGATCAGCGCCAGCAACGCCAAGGCCAGAAGAATCTGCGCGGCCGCGATGGAGAAAAAAATGGCGATGGCGCAACCGGCGCTTAACCCAAACGTCACACGGTCCCAAACATTCCTATGAGAGGCTGTTTGCAAGCCCCTCAGTATGACAGAATGAGGCAGAGTCTCATGCAGGTCTATTTGCTCCGGCACGGGATTGCAGAGGAATCTCGAATAGGCTTACGCGATGCCGACCGGGCGCTGGTTCCGGAAGGCCGCCGGAAGTTGAAGGAAGTGCTCCGGCTGGCGCGATCGGCCGATACGGCGATCTCGCTGATCTTGACCAGTCCTTACCGCCGGGCTCGCGAAACGGCGGAAATGGTTTCGGAATTTCTGTCCACAGAAGCGGAACTGCTGGAAAGCTCAGCGCTGACACCGGAGAGTCATCCCAAAGGCGTTTGGCAGGAAATCTGCGCGCACAAAACTCTGGACTCGATTCTCCTGGCCAGCCACGAACCGTTGATGAGCTCGACGGCTGCGTACCTGTTGAATTGCGGCTCTCTGCATGTCGACTTTAAGAAGGGTGCTCTGATGCGGATCGATGTGGAATCGTTCGGTCCGCAGCCGCACGGCGTTTTGCGGTGGATGATCACGCCAAAACTCGTGGGCAACGCTTAGTGGTTATGTCCACGTTGCATCGCTAAGGAACCACGGCTCTACTTCGGTTCTCGGCCATGATCGAGGCAAAGGGCGACCAGATCCGAGATGTTTGCTTCGCCCACGCACATGACCGTATCTGCGCCCCCCCAATAGATCTTCACCGTTCCATCGGGTTCAGGTACCGCCCCGCATGTGAACACGACATTGTGGACATATCCGGTGATTTCCCATGGAGCCTCGGGTTGCAAGATCCATGAGTCACCCACTCCGATGATCCTTGCCGGGTTCTGAAGGTCGTGGAGGGCAACCCCTAACCGATACACTGATCCGTCCATTGTCTCGAAGACTCCGTGATAGATCGAAAGCCATCCGTGGTCTGTTTTGAAGGGTGGCGCTCCTGGACCGATCTTCATTTCATCCCAGTGATATGGTTCCGGTTTCATGATGAGCTGGGATTGGCCCCAAAAACGTAGATCCGGAGAATAAGAAATCCAGATGGACCACGGCGCAATTTCGGAATGGGGGCGATCGAGACGCGCGTAGAGTCCATCAAACTTCTCGGGAAAGATCACGACATTCCGATAGTCGGCCTGCGTGATAAGGGACACCCGTTCTACGTAGCTGAAGTCTTTCGTCTTGGCCAATGCAATCCGCACTCCGTTACGCGAATAGGCGCTGTACGTGATGAGGTACTCCTCGTCAACCTTCGTGACGCGTGGATCTTCGACGCCAAATTCTTCGTAGCCGGAGAAAAGCCCCTTTTTCTCGGAAGTGAGGAAGGGCTCCGGGTCGGGTAGAAAATGAAATCCATCGGAGCTGCGGGCCAAACCAATAATCGAACGGCCCGTCCGCAGGTGGGCGCGGAAGAGCATGATGTATTCGTTTCCGTGCTTCACTACCGCTGCGTTGTGAACGGTTTCGACAGCGTAGGGAATTTCGGCTTTGGTGAGTATTGGATTGTGTCCGTATCGACGGACAATGTCCTGTTTCATGCTCGTGCCTCCGCTTCAAGTTCAAAGATCTTCGAATACACCCGTTCATAGCCGCGGACCATGACATCGATGGAAAAATGCTGCCGAACGCGGTCGCGGCAAGCGCCCCGGTTGATCTCAGGAACTCGTTTCAGAGCATGAACCGCTTCAGCGGAGTTCCTAACGAGAAAACCGGTTCGCCCGTCGTCGATCACCTCCCGGCAGGAGCCCAGATCCATTGCGATGACAGGTACGCCTGCAGCACCTGCTTCCACAAGGACAAGCCCGAATCGCTCGGGAATCGTGTTGAGGTGTAACAGCGCCCGGGCGCGCGCGAATAATGCGTTCTTTCCTGAGACGTCGAGCGGTCCGATGTAGCGGATCTGTTGACCGTCGAGATAAGGTTCGACCTGCTCCCGGAAGTAGACCTTATCCTGGATGATGCCGGCGATGACTAAAGGCTGCCCGCTGAGCCGCGCAACCTCGATTGCAAGATGAACACCTTTGTCGGGATGAATCCGGCCGAGAAAAACCAGTTCGTCACCACCGGCATCCTGAAACGGGTACAGCGAGAGGTCGATTCCGTTGTGGACTGTGGCCAGATAATTTAGGCCCGGAGCTCTATCGGAGTCGCTGATGGAAACAAAGTAGCCGTCACGATATTTCTGATAGACGGGCATGATTCTAGGAGACGAAAACCCATGAATCGTCGTGACAACCGGTGTTTTCACCAGTCGGCTAAAGGCCAACGCCATGAAGTCGCAGTGACTGTGAATCAGGTCAAACCCGGCCGCACGCTCAAACACCTCAGAGAGGTGAAGGTACTCGGCTACCTTTGGATCGACGCTCGAATCCTCTTCATATCCGGTGTTGACCACGGCATGCAAATGGCCACGGGTTAGTGAATCACCGCTTGCGAATAATGTGACGTCCCAACCCCTGGCGACTAATCCCTCAGTGATGTTGCTCGCCACCGTTTCCCATGCTCCGTAGTGCCGCGGGGGCGTCCTCCAGGCGATCGGCGACAGGACCGCGATCCTCTTGTTGGAATTCGGCATTCTCTTGAACGAATCAAGTCATAGCGCCCAACACATCTTCGAGCGGCACAGTTGCGAAGGCGGTAGCATGATCGGCTAAACCGTAAGGAATAATCAATTCTCCGTTGTGAATAAGGGCGCCACAGGTATAGACAACGTTGGGCACGTACCCCTCGCGCTCGTTCTCATTCGGCTTGAGCAGAGGTTCGCTGAGACGGCCAATCACTTTGGTGGGATCGTGGCGATCGAGAAGAAACGCGCCGATGCAATATTTCCGTAGCGGGCCGACGCCATGGCTAAGAACCAGCCACCCCGCATCGGTTTCGATAGGCGAACCGCAGTTTCCGATCTGGATCAATTCCCACGGAAAGGCTGGTTTCAGGATCGCGTGGCGCTCGTTCCAGAAATGGATGTTCTCGGAAAACATGATGTGGATGTTTTCGTTCCCTTGGCGGGAGAGCATGGCATAGAGGCCATTGATCTTTCTGGGAAAAACTGCCATGCCTTTGTTCTCCGCCGCAGGACCATTCAGCGTACTGAATCGAAAGCGAAGGAAGTCCTTAGTTTCGACGAGTTCGGGCATCACCACTCTTCCGTCGTAGGCAGTGAATGTCGCGTAATAGAGGTGACTGCCGTCTTCGTTCTGGAAACGAACGAACCGGGCATCCTCAATGCCATTCCGTTGCGACGGGGTGGTCGGGAAGATCACACGCTCCGATAATTCCAGGTCCGGCTGGAACTGAACCTCACAGTTGGATTTGGCCAACATCCAAACTCCGTCGCCGGTGTCCAAGTGCTCCAGTAACCCCTCCGATTTGCCACCATCCCTTAGTTCCGCGTCGATGCTCGCGCGGAGCTGTGCAAGCTCAAACGAATCGCTCAAGTTCAGCATGATGCGCCGCGTGAACTCATTTGTCAGTCCGATCTCGGCCAGCTTTCGTTCGAAAAGCGGCTTCTCGTAGCGCGGATTTGGAATTTGACTTGGCTCCGTCAATAGCCCCTTCGGACTGGCGATCTCGATTCGATGGTCCGCGTAAATAATGCCGGTGCGAAAAGTGATTGAAGAAATGTGTCCCTCTCCCGTAGCCCGCAAGCTGAGAATGAAGCGCAAGGCGCCGGAGGGAAGGCTTGATTGGTCGGGGTGAGGAACAATCGAAGGATTGAACAGAGCTACCGATTCCAGAGAGTACTCGGCAAGGAAATAGGAACCGATCAACAATTTTCTCTGTTCACTGACCGTCTCGCCTGTCGATACCAGTTCACGGATCTGCTCAAAGCGGCTTAGAAAGACCTGGCGGATCTGATGGTGCCGCCCGCAGAACTCGGCTGTGACTTCGTCTAACACGACGCCGATTCGATCTTCCGGGAGTAACATGATCCTAGCGACAATCCCCGAGATCCGTTGCATATCTCCTGGATTGAAGGGCCGCAGAAGAACCCGCGATTGTTGCGGTTCGAGGAGGGTATCCGTTCGCTGTATGCGAATTGTGTCGACACTCATTAGCGGCGACTATTCTTCAACTGCGATCGGCTGCCGAAAGCTTGTCAACATATTTTGCGTCAAGCGCATTTCCGCCAATGAAAGCAAGAAGGCCAAAGTCGATTCCGCTCCCTGATTTCGATTGACTCGATCGACATGCAACCCATCACGACAACCGCCCGTCTTGGGAGAGTAGAGCTCCAACCCGAGGTCATTCCAGCCTACGAACCAGTCGAAGGCACGTTGCGCCTGCTCATACCACCAAGAATCCGCCGTAGCCTGGTAGGCTTCCAAACATGCCGACACCATCGCCTGGGCTTCAATTGGTTGCTGGTCAAACGTGGCGCGGGCGGTACCGCGCCGATAGAACCCATTTGAGCCAATTGGTTGAAAGTGACCTGCCGCTGAGAGCTGCACGTTTGTGAGCCAACGCAACGCTTCCAACCCTCGTGCGAGTACCTCCTGCCGTCCGGTGGCTCGTCCGCTCAGGATCAGCGCATGAGCGAGCTTGGCATTATCGTAGGAGAGTTCTTCTTCAAACCAGCGCCAGTCAGGCTGGGCAGTTCGCTCAAAGAGATCCATGAGTTTCGCCGTCAGTGCCTCCCCGGTTTGTTTAACCATGCTGTCGCCGCCCAGCCGGCGCAAGTACTGGTGAATCCCGATAAGCCCGAACGCCCATGCCCGGGGGGACGTGAATTCTGTGATCGGCGGCAGCGCCAGCGCAAAGAGCTGCCCGGCCATGATCTGGAAGCTGCGATAAGGAGACCGGCCCACGCCGACGCCTAGCGCCCAAAGAGAGCGCGCATGGGAGTCTTCCGATCCTTGTTCATCAAGCCAACGCCGCTCGAAACTCAGATGGTTGTGGAAACGGTTGGTCTTTAGATCAAAGGCATGATGTAAGAAGGCAGCGTAGGTTGTTGCCAACGTGCGCACATGTTCCGGATCTTCTCCCAACTCGCTGAGGAGCACTGCCAGGATGAATGCTCGCGCGTTGTCGTCCGTGCAATAACCTTCGGAGAAATTCGGGACGCTGAAGATTGCGTGCTGGAAGATTCCCGTAGAATCGGTCATCCGCGAGAGATGACTCAATTTCAATTCCGGAAGCTCTCGCGGCTTTTGATCGAGCGTCTTCGTGGCCAGAGACTTTTTTGATCGCGCGGCGCCCTCCCTCCGGGACGACTCGAACGTTTGCATATACTGCAGTGCAACATTGCTCCAAACCATTTCACGTCCGAGTCTGTAGGCGTTCTTGCGAATCGAATGCCGCCGCACGTCATCACCCAACAGTGCGGTAACTTCCCGTGCGATCGCCTCAGCATCGCTGAACGGTACAAGTACTCCCTGGTCGTTTGCCAACAATTCCACGGCATGCCAGTACGGTGTCGAAACGACCGCCTTACCCGCGCCGAACGTGTACGCCAATGTCCCGGAGGTGATCTGGGCTTCGTTCAGGTAGGGCGTGATGTAGAGATCGGCGGCACCGATGAACTCTTTCAAATTCTCAAGCTCCACAAATTGGTTGTAGAAGATGACATTCTTCTCGATCTTGTTCTTCTTGGCCAGAATCTCAAGGCTGAGCCGGTAGGTCTCTCCGTGATCCCGAAGCTCGTTGGGATGGGTTGCTCCTAGAACAATATAGACAACATCGGGAAACTTACTCAGGATCCCGGGCAAAGCGTTTAACACGTACTCGATGCCCTTGTTTGGCGAAAGTAATCCGAACGTTAGTAATACGACTCTGCCTTCCACGCCGAACTGATCTTTGAAGTAGGTTGGGTCTACAAAACCTACATCAGGAATACCGTGGGGAATTAGATCGATCTTGGCGCGCGGAGCCTGATAGATATCTTCGAGCATCTGGCGGCCACGCTCCGCCATGACGACAAGCCGCGTGGAAAGCGAGATCAATTCCTGCATCACTCGCCTTTGGTCGGCTCTCGGTTCCTTTAATACGGTGTGGAGCGTCGTGACTACAGGCATCCGCAATTCACGCAGGAGCGCCAGAATGTGACCGCCGGCCGGGCCGCCAAAGATGCCGAACTCATGCTGCAGGCAGACGATGTCGACGTTACTGATGTTGAGGAAATCCGCGGCCCGAAGGTACGACGGCAAGTCCTGCTCTTCAATCTCGAATCGAACGGCCTCCGGATATTCGTATCCGCTTCTACGATCGTTGACCGCTACCGCAAAGCATTGGCTTTGCGGATGGGCTGACGCCACCGCCGCCAGCAGATCGGAAGTGAACGTCGCAATGCCGCACTTGCGTGGCAGGTGGTCCGCAACAAAGGCCAGTTTCCGAACTTTGGAACTCTCTTTCATCCCGGATCACCTTCCCGTGCCGGGATTCCCGGCGTCCCTGCCAAAGGAACTTTTACCGCCCGGTCGTCAAGCATACGCGCTTTGGCCGTACCCGATCGCGCTGAAGCGTTCACCACTCAGTAGCGCGAATGCCGGCATTCCCCTGGCCCGCTGGTGCGGTCTGCTTTTGGCGGGGCCACAGATACGGCGAGGAAACGTCACAGGAGTCTGTGACGTTTAAAGCGGAAATTGCTCGATCAGCCTCGTCCGGATTGGTCATCTCAATGAACGCGAATCCTCGCGACCGCCCAGTCTCACGATCAGTCACCAGACTGACTCGCTCCACGGTCCCATGGGGTTCAAAGAGCGAACGGATTGAATCCTCGGTTTCTCTGAAATCCAAGTTGCCCACGAAGATATTCTTCAAGATTGCCTCCTCTACATTTGAAGGCTTATTCGAGGCTGAAGGGGAACTTTCGGCCAGGTAGGCGGGGCGATCAAACGCAGCTCGAGTTTAACAGGTTTCTCGCTGAAGTGTTGCCGAAAAGCCGGAAACTGACCGTCGGTAGTCCATTCCTTGCACGCGACGCGGAGACTGGCCTCGACACTTACCGGGAAGGCTGGTGCCAATTTCGAGAGTATTCAGACGGCGGGCCGTGGGGAGAACCATCTGGGTGTTGTGACCCGCTACAAGAATTCGTACCAACCCTACTCCTCGCCCTGAATACCGTTCCACGTGGAGCCGCGGCATTTCAGCACGACAGCCTGCGAGTCAGAACGCCGGCTTGATCAGGCTGAATTCGAACTTTACGGGGTCGAGACCTTTGCTTTGCAGCGTCGCGGCGCAGGCGGCGGGAGAATCGCCGATGGCGGAAATGAGGCGCAGGGGCAGAGTCGCCGGAGAGTAGATCTCGATGGCGATCCATTGTCCGGCAAGCTCGCTGCGTTCCTGAATCGAGAGGGTATCGGGGGACCGGCCGACGACGGCGCTGGGTGAGACGGTCATTGAAATTTCTGCAGCTCCTGGACGAGAGAATCCAGGCCCTTCCGGCGATAGATGCCGGTCAGCCGCTGCTCTTCGGGAGAGACATTGCGGGCGGCCTCGCGCGAGGGAATCCAGACGGTGCCGTCCGCATATTCGATGCTGGCGACAAAACCGGTCAGGCGGTCGACAGCGACGGGAAAGCGCAGGATGACGGGTTCTTCGACGGCTCCGCGGGCGCCGGGGGCCAAGGCAAGAGAGGCCGGCAGGGATCCGGCGGGACGGTCGCCGCCGCCACTGCGAACGATCCAGCCGATATCGACGAAGCGAACTTCTTTCTCCGCCCGGCTGCGCAGCTGGACGCGAGGCAGGCGAAACTCCCGTTCGACGGCATGGGCCGCGCCGCCCAGGATCTCCACCGGCGCACCCGCGGAATTGAGAGCCGCCAGCTGGACCTCCTGGCCGGGATCGCTGTTGGTGGCACGGCCGCGGCTCATCTGGACATCCAGCCGGGGAGCGCCCTCCTGTCTGGCGAGCGACGCCACCATTTCCGACCGCAAGCCTTCCCCGCCCCTTTTCGAAAGCACATCCGCGAAATACTTGCGATCGCGGCGGGCTTCCATTTCCCACGTCAGCATCGTGCGGCGGGAATTGAGTTTATTGGGGCCGTAGAATCCCAGCGAGTCGAATAGTACCCCGTCCACCGTGATCTTGACGGGAGCCGACCAGCCGCCGCGCGGACGCAGCAGCCGAAGGTCGACGCGCACAGGGAAAGTGTCGCCGGGGCGGACGTCGAGGCTGGGAACGGTGACCGAAGCTTTTCCTCCGGCAGTCAGTTCTTCGGCCGTCACCAGCAGCGTCACGGCGCGAATGGACTGGCCGGAATTATTTTTGATCTGCAGCGACGCGTGGACATCGAGGATCAGCGCGCCGCCGATGGTGGAAGCCCGGCTTCCTGCCGTGTCGACGGCCACTGCCGAGAGCGGTCCGTCGGGCGGGAATTGCACCTGCACGTCCGCCCAGGCGGATGCGGCAAAGAAAGCGCAACTGAGAATCCTATTCAAGAGAAACCTTCGCGATCGTTACCTGCCCGGTTTCGAGATCGACATACTGCGCCTGCGCGCCGCGAGCACCAACCGAATAGGTGACGCTGTTGGCGCGCGGATTCAACAGAGCAAAGCCGTAGTTGCCCTGGCGAAGCTCGACGCCGGCGGGGGTCAGCTCGATGGAAGCCGAGGGAGATTCGACCGAGGCAAACGGCTTGGGTGCGAGTCTCGACATGCTGAGATACCACCCGGTGGCCACGACCATCATCACGGACGCGATCACAACGGCCGGCCGCCAGCCCAGCCGTTCCGGCGGGGCGATGCGGGGGGCGACACATTCGGAGGCTTCCAGGCCCACGCGAATGTTGGCGTGCATCTCCCGGGCCAGCAATTCCCATTTGACGTTGGGGGGAAGTTCAGCGGCCGCATCCCGCAAGGCTTGGCGCGACTCGGAAAATTCCGCCAGCGCCAGCCGGCAAATTTCGCAACCGTCGACGTGACGCCGGGCGCGAAACGCGGCAAACCACGACAAGTCGCCCGCCGCATGCAGAGCGAGAGCTTCGTCGCTGAGATGGCCCTTCATTCCTGGCTCCTGCCGTGGCTCACGCCGTAACTCCGGCGGATGAGGTACTTCCGGAACTTCGTTCGCGCATTGGCAATATGCGAACGGACGGTTGCCTTTGAGCAATTCAGGCGCGCGGCCACTTCTTCGGCGGGCAAATCCTCGACGTCGCGAAGCAGCAGGGCAGCGCGCTCCCGCGAGGTCAATTCTTCCAATCCGCGATCCAGAAAGGCTTTCTTTTCCGCCCGGAGAATGCGCTCTTCCGGACTGACCGAGCGGCGGTCCATCAGCGGCTCCTCCACATCGTCGATGGGAGCGAAGGCGACACGGCCATGGCGGCGCAAAAAGTCAATCGCGGCGTTGGTGGCGATGCGGCTGAGCCAGTGGGCGGATTTTTCGAGATCTTTCAGCTGTTCCCGCCGCTGGAGGGCGCGGATGAATGTCTCCTGTGTCAGATCCTGCGCGTCGGCGACGTTGCCTACCAGGCGGTAGATCAACAGGAAGATCCGGCGCATGTTCTCCTGGACAAAACGGTCCTGGGCTTCCCGAAGCTCGGTTGTGGGTGCCGTTTCAGGCATTTCGCATTGGTTAAGCGTTTGCTGCATCGGCGATAGCCGTCAAAGCTATGACGCCGCCAACCATGAAAACGTGCAGTCGCTATTCTTTAAGTATATGAGACCCGTCGCGGTGGCCGGGATTGGCAAAACGGCATTCGGAGCCTTTCCCGACAAAGACTTACGGATGCTGGCCCAGGAAGCGATCGCAGCAGCGCTGGACAATGGGAACGCCCGGGCTTCCGATATCGAAGCGTTTTACCTGGGAAACTTCGCCGGACCTTCGTTTACCGGTCAGAATCACCTGGCGCCATACGTTGCGGCGGGCTCGGGAATCGAAGGGGTTCCCTGCACCCGGTTCGAAGCGGCGTGCGCCTCCAGCGGATCGGCATTCTTTCACGCGGTTTCGGCGGTCGCTGCCGGACTCTATGACGTCGTACTGGTTGCCGGCGTCGAAGTGATGACGTCCCAGCCGACTCCCCGGGTGACGGAGATTCTGGCCGCCGCCGGCGACGTGCGCGGAGAAGGAGCGGCGGGGGCGACGTTTCCCGCCCTGTTTGCGATGATTGCGCGCCGCCACATGTTTCAGTTTGGGACGACGCGCGAACATCTGGCAGCGGTGGCGGTGAAGAATCACGCCAACGGCGCAAAAAATCCACTGGCACATATGAAGAAGGTCATTACGATGGAGCAGGCCCTGGCCGGTAAGCCGATTGCGGAGCCTCTCACGGTTTTCGATTGTTCGCTGATTTCCGATGGGGCCGCGGCAGCCGTGATTGTCGCCGCCGGCCGGGCCCAGGAATTCACCTCCAAGCCGATCCGGGTGCGGGGAATCGCCCAGGCATCCGATCATGTGGCGCTGGACGAAAAGGACGACATCACGACGTTCCGCGCCAATCGCCTGGCGGCGGAGCGAGCCTACCGGATGGCCGGCGCCGGTCCCGGAGACATCGATCTCGCCGAAGTGCACGACTGTTTCACGATCGCCGAAATCGTCGCGCTGGAGGATCTGGGCTTTTGCGAGCGCGGACAGGGCGGACCCTATACCCAATCGGGAGCGACGTGCATAAACGGCGAGCGTCCGGTGAACACTTCGGGCGGCCTGAAATCCAAGGGGCATCCCGTGGGAGCAACCGGCGTGGGCCAGATTTGCGATCTGGTGATGCAAATGCGGGGGGAAGGCGGCGAGCGGCAAGTGAAGAGGCATGCTCTGGGACTGGCCCAGAATCTCGGCGGCAGCGGCGCGACGAGCGTCGTGACGATCCTGGAGGCGATGTAATGCGGGGAACTGTCTACACCGAAAGCGTGGTGCATGCGGCGCCGCCGGCGCTGATCGCCGAAGCACCCTACCAGATCGCCATTGTTACTCTGGACAGCGGCACTCGCGTGACGGCTCGCATTTCCGGAGACCGGGTGACCATAGGAGATTCCGTGGAACAGATGGACGAAAGAGGCGGCGTGAAATTTTTCCGGAAAGCCGCATGAAGCTGGCGGATCGAATCGCGAGGCTGGACGTTGAGACGGCGTTTGAGGTTCTGGTGAAGGCCCGGGCGCTGGAGGCGGAAGGCAAAAACATCATTCATTGCGAGATCGGGCAGCCGGACTTTCCGACTCCCGCACACATCGTCGAGGCGGGTAAGAAAGCCTTGGACGAAGGCTGGACCGGTTACGGACCAACCCAGGGAGATCCGGAGTTGCGGGACGTTATCGCGAAACATATTTCGGAAACGCGCGGCATTTCGGTCAACGGCGCCAACGTGTGCGTAGTGCCGGGCGGCAAGCCGGTGATGTTCTATTCGATTCTCGAGCTGGTGAACGAGGGCGACGAGGTCATCTATCCGAATCCGGGTTTTCCGATCTACGAATCGATGATCAAGTTCGCGGGCGGACGCCCGGTTCCGGTTCCCCTGCTGGAGGAGCGCCAGTTTTCGTTCGACCTGAACGTCTTTCGCGACAGCCTGAGCCCCAAGACGAAGATGGTGATTTTGAATTCGCCGCAGAATCCAACGGGCGGTGTCATTCCCGCGACGGACATCCAGACGATTGCGGATCTTCTCCGGGACCGCGACATCATCGTCTTGTCCGATGAGATCTATTGCCGGATGACGTACGGGGAAACTCCGGTATCGATCGCGTCGATGCCGGCAATGGCGGAGAAGACGATCATCCTGGACGGATTTTCCAAGATCTACGCGATGACGGGCTGGCGAATGGGCTATGCGGTGGCGCCGGAATGGATCATCGACGCGATGAATAAGCTGATGGTCAACTCCAATTCCTGCACCGCCAGCTTCACCCAGCGCGCGGGAATTGCCGCGTTGACCGGTCCTCAGGACGAACCGGAGAAAATGGTCGCCGAGTTCCACCGCCGGCGCGATAAGTTCATTGCGGGGCTGAACGAGCTGCCCGGCTTCCGCTGTCCGATTCCCGCCGGAGCCTTCTATGCCTTCCCCAACATCACGGGCACTGGCCGGACCTCCAAGCAGTTGGCCGACGAACTGCTGTATGAAGCGGGAGTGGCCTGTCTCAGCGGTACGGCTTTCGGAGCTTTCGGCGAGGGGTATTTGAGGTTGAGCTACGCGAATTCGCTGGAGAACCTGATGGAAGCGGTGGCGCGAATGCGCCGCTACCTGACGAAATGAAGCACGCGGCGGCATGGGGGCTGGTTTTCCTGCTCAGCGAAGCCGCCGCCGGTGGTCAAACCGCCGCTGCCCGCCGCGCCGGACAAACGGCCGCCGCGCGCGGCCTGGACCACTTCTACAACCTGGAATACGAGGAGGCGATCGCCGACTTCCGGCGAAATATTTCCGGAAATCCGGAGGCTGCCCGGGGATACAACTACCTGGCGCAAGCCCTTCTATACCGGGAAATGTTTCGCGCCGGGGCGCTGGAAAGCGAGTTGGTGTCCGGCTCCAATCCGTTTCTGCGGCGCGGGCTGGAGCCATCGGCGGAGGTCGAGTCCGCTTTTCACCGGGCGATCGCCGACGCCATGAAGCGGGCACAGCAGAGCATCGACCGGAATTCCCGCGATGCGGCGGCGGCGTATTCGCTGGCGGTGGCGTACGGATTGCGCGGAAACTGGAATTTTCTCGTTCGCAAGGCTTACGTGGACGCCTTGCGCGACCTGACCAGCTCGCGAAAGCTATGTAACCGCGTGCTGGAGCTGGACCCGCAGTTCCTCGATGTCAAGCTGGTGCAGGGAATCCATGATTACGTCGTCGGCAGTCTGCCGGGGTTCATGCGGCTGCTGAGCTTTCTGGGCGGCGTCCGGGGGGACCGGGCGGCGGGAATCGCCGCGCTGCAGGAGGTGGCAGCCCGGGGAAGGATCAACCAGAACGATGCCAAGATCGCGCTGTGCGCAATTTACCGGCGCGAGAAAAGGCCGCAGGAAGCAATTGCTCTGCTGAACGACCTGATTCCGCGCTTTCCGAGAAATTACCTGCTGCTGTTTGAGTTGGCGCAGATGTGGGCGGATGCCGGTAACAGCGCCAAGGCCCTGGCGGCGGTGGACCAGATAGAGGAGCTGCACAAGTCCGGAGTGACCGGTTACGGCATGCTGGTTCCGGAGAAGATCGCCTTCGCGCGCGGCAATATTCAGTTCTGGTACAGGGATCTCGACCAGGCGGAGAAAAACCTGACCCGCGCGGCGAAGAATGCGGCCGCCCTGGATTTGCATACCGGTTTGATGGCCTGGTTCCGCCTGGGGCAAACCTACGATCTGCGCGGCCGCCGTCCGGAGGCGATCAGCGCCTATCGCCAGGTGATCGCCCTGGCTCCGTCTTCCGACGTTGCCAGCGAATCCAGGAAGTACCTGGGCACCCCCTACCGGCGGGAGAAAAGCTAGTAAGATGTCTCGGTAATAACAAATGACCGGAACAGCTGATTCGTGGCCGGTCGCGGATAAGTCGTTAGTAAGTCGCAGGGCCCACTTACTGCGTACGTGGCGATCGGTGGCCGATTCAACCCAAGACAAGCGGATTCGACGCCGCGGTGGTAACGATAGTGGTGCGACAGGACTTTAGCGGCCGTGGCGGGGCGCATAGATGTTCAGGCGATTGGTGGCGTCCAAGGCGGCGATCTTGTAGCCTTCGGCCAGCGTGGGGTAGTTGAAGACGGTATCGATGAAGTAGTCGATCCGGCCTTTTAGCGCCATGACGGCCTGGCCGATGTGCACCAGCTCCGTCGCCTGCGCGCCGATGATGTGAACGCCCAGAAGCTCCCGGGTTTCGGCATGAACGCAGAGCTTGAGCATTCCGCTGGTGTCGCCGATGATCTGCCCGCGAGCGATTTCCCGGAAACGGGCTTTGCCGATCTCATAGGGGACTCCGGCTTTGGTCAGGTCCTCTTCGGTGCGGCCGCACATGGAGATCTCGGGAATGCAGTAGATACCGTAGGGAAGGAACTCCGGGAAGCTGCGCACGGGGCAGCCGAAGGCATGATTGGCGGCGAGCCTTCCCTGCTCCATCGAAGTGGAAGCGAGGCTGGGGAAACCGATCACATCGCCGACGGCATAGATTCCCGAAGTGGACGTCTCATAGTTTTCGTTCACCTTCAGCCGGCCGCGCTCGTCGGCGGTCAGCCCCGCCGCTTCGAGGTTCAGCATGGCGGTATTGCCGGTGCGGCCGATCGAATAGAGGGCCTTTTCGACGGCAATGGTTTTTCCCGATGCCAGGACGATCTGCACGCGGGCGACGCCGCCATCGTCGATCTTTTTCGCCGTTGCCACTTCCTCTCCCAGGCGCAGCGTCGCCCGGGCTTCGCGCAGGTGGTAGATCAGGTCGTCGACGATTTCGCGGTCCACGAAAGGAAGAAGCTGCTGCGACCGTTCAATCAACGTCACGCGGACGCCCAGGGCCGCGAACATGCTGGCATATTCAATGCCGATAACGCCGCCGCCCACCACAGCCAGGGTTTTCGGCAGCCGGTCCATCGTCAGGATGTCGTCGGAGGTGAGAACGTCCCGTCCGTCGAAAGGAATCGTGGCCGCCCGCGTTGCCTGAGTGCCGGTGGCGATCACCACAAACCGCGCCCGCGCCAGACGCAAACCCTTCCCTTCCACCGGTTCCAGGTTGATCGTTTGGGGGTCGCAGAACGATGCGGTTGCATGGATCAGCTCGATTCCGTTGCGGGCCAGCTGATCGCGCAGGACGTCGATCTCGTGGCGGATGACCAGGTCGGTCCGCTTCAGCAAATCTTCGATGGTGATGTTCTGCTTGACCTGGAAGCTTTGTCCATAAAAAGTCTTCTCATGGAAGCCGGTGAGATCGATGATGGCTTCCCGGAGCGTCTTGGAGGGAATGGTGCCGGTGTTGACGCTGACGCCGCCGACGACGGTTTTTCGCTCAACAAGCGCCACCTTTTTGTTCATTTTGGCGGCGTGGTAGGCCGCGCGAAGTCCTCCGGGCCCTGAACCGATCACCAGGAGGTCGTAGTCAAATTCAGACATTCAAGACTTTCTTTCCATTATTGTTCGATGACAGCGCCCAGTTTCTCGGATGCAATGAGGAATATCGATGATTCTTCGGTCCGGACGGCTTTGCGATAGACTTCCCCACATGCGAAATAAGCTTTTCTCTCTTGCCGCCCTTCCGGCGATCTTCCTGCTTGGGTATCTTTCAGGAATGAGCGCCGCTGGAAGTAACCGCGTGTACGAGCTTCGCACCTACACCACCCATGACGGGAAGCTGGACGATCTGCTGGCCCGGTTCCGGAATCACACCACGAAGCTTTTTGAGAAGCACGGAATGAAGAACATCGGATACTGGGTGCCGCAAGACGACCCGCAGAAAAAGGACACGTTGATCTACGTGATCAGCCACGCCAGCCGCGATGCGGCCAAGAAATCGTGGGAGGACTTCCGCGCCGATCCGGATTGGAAGAAGGTCCAGACTGCGTCCGAGGCAAATGGCAAGATTGTCCAAAAAGTCGATACCGTCTACATGGACCCGACCGACTTTTCCCATCTGAAGTAACTCCTGAAATAATAGAGGTATGCGGTTGCTCGGAATCGGCCTCGTGGCCGGAAGTCTGTTCGCGCAAGCTCCAGACTTTACAAAAGATATTCGTCCGCTTCTCGCCAAGCGCTGCTACGGCTGCCATAGCGGCGCCCAGCAGATGAGCGGGCTGCGCCTGGACGACCGCGATGCCGCGGTGAAGGGAGGCTATTCCGGCAAGGCGGCCGTTGTGCCGGGCCAGAGCTCCCACAGCGCGCTGATCGAGCGGGTTTCGAGCACCAAGGAAGGCTTCGCCATGCCGCCGGCGGGACCAAAGCTTACCGCGGCAGAGATCGAGACGCTGAAAAAGTGGATCGACGGTGGAGCGGCCTGGGCCGCGACGGGACCCACAGTCGCAGGCACCAGGAAGAGCGACCATTGGGCGTTCCAACCGGTGCGCCGTCCAGGACTGCCGGCTGTAAAGAATAGCGGGTGGACCCGAAATCCGATCGATGCCTTTGTGCTGGCGAAACTGGAGCCTCAGAACATCGCCCCGTCGCCGGAAGCGTCGAAGACTACGCTGCTGCGGCGGGTTTCTCTGGATCTTCGCGGACTGCCGCCCACGGCGGAAGAGACTCGCGAGTTTCTTGCGGATTCCCGGACCGACGCCTATGAACGCATGGTCGACCGGTTTTTGGCCTCTCCGCAGTTCGGCGAAAAATGGGCGCGGCCGTGGCTGGACTTGGCGCGATACGCCGATTCCGACGGCTATGAGAAAGATCTGTCGCGGCCGTATGCGTGGCGGTGGCGGAACTGGGTGATCGATGCCATCAACCGCGACATGCCGTTTTCGGACTTCACGATCCAACAGATCGCCGGGGATCTTCTGCCGAATGCGACCATCGAGCAGAAGGTAGCCACCGGATTTCATCGCAACGTGATGGTGAATCGCGAAGCAGGCGTTTCCCGCGCCGAGGATCGATTCGAACAGACCATCAATCGCACCAACACCGTTTCGACGACATGGCTGGGACTGACGTCCGGATGCGCGCAGTGCCACGACCATAAGTACGATCCGATTTCGCAGCGCGAGTATTACCAGCTCTTCGCGGTTCTCAACGCGACAGCGGATGAAGATATCGATGCTCCGATACCGGGCGAGCTGGGTCCCTGGATGCAGACACAGCCGGAGTATCAGAAGAAGCGAGCGGCGCTTCTGGCCGAGTACAAGATTCCCGAGCTAATGCCCGTTTGGGAAGAGCACATGCGCGACGCGATCCAGAAGCCGGGAGCGAACGTGGAGTGGGATTTTGCCGTGACCAGCTTCACGGCGATGCTCGACAATGGCAGATCGCTGGTGCTGACTCCGGCCGACAAGCGTACACCCATCCAGCAACAGCGTCTGACGAATTACTTCGTGCAAAGCCTGGGACCGGACAATAACCGGGACAAGGAGCTGACCGCGAAGATCAAGGAACTGCGCGAAAAGCTGAAGGCGTTGGAGGAGACTACGCCCAAGCTCACGCAGGCGGCCATTCTTCAAGAGCCGCCAACGCCGGTGCAGACAGTCATCGCCATCAAAGGCGACTACAAGCGGCCGGGCATTCCGGTTACTCCGGATGTTCCCGCGGTCTTGCCGAAGATGACCGCGGGCAACGGAGAGCCGGCGCGACTCGCCTTTGCGCGATGGGTGGTGTCGCCGGAGAATCCGCTGACGCCGCGGGTGATCATGAACCGCGACTGGCAGGAGCTGTTCGGGCGTGGGTTGGTGCGAACGTCGGAAGACTTCGGTACGCAGGGCGAAAAGCCGACGCATCCGGAATTGCTGGACTACCTGGCCAGCGAATTCGTGCAGCGCGACTGGAGCCGAAAGCAGATGCTGCGGCTGATGGTCACCTCGGCCACCTACCGGCAGTCTTCGAAGGTGCGGCCGGAACTGAGCGAACGCGATCCCGACAACTCGCTATTGGCCCGGCAGGGCCGGCTGCGGCTGAGCGCAGAGCTTCTGCGCGATGAAGCACTGGCCGTTTCCGGACTTCTGGACACGCGTGTCGGCGGACCGAGCATCAAGCCGCCTCAGCCGGCCGGAGTGGCCGAGCTGACCTACGCCAACAGCAACAAGTGGAAGGAATCGACCGGGGGCGATCGCTATCGCCGCGGGCTGTACATTCACTTCCAACGAACGGCGCCGTATCCGCAGTTGATGAACTTCGATGCTCCCGAAGCTTCGGTTGCCTGCTCTCGCCGTAGAGCGTCGGACACGCCGCTGCAATCGCTGAACCTGTTGAACGATCCGGTGTTCTATGAAGCGGCGCAGGCGCTGGCGTTTCGCGCTCCGGCCGTGAATCCGGCGTTCGAGCTCGCCTTGGGACGTGCCCCTACGGAAAAAGAAACCGCGCGGCTGGAGAAGCTGCGGCAAGACCAGGGGATGGTAGCGGTGGCGCGAGTCCTGCTGAACCTCGACGAATTCATCACCAGGGAGTAGACCATGAATCGACGCGCATTTCTTCGAGACTTCGCTTACGGAATCGGCAACATCGCCCTGTTCGATCTGCTCCAGCGGGACGGTTACGCCGCGATCGCCAATCCGCTGGCGCCGAAGCAGCCGCCGCTGCCGGCAAAGGCCAAGAGCGTCATTTTCATGTTCATGGAAGGCGGCCCCAGCCAGATGGATCTGTTCGATCCCAAGCCGGGCCTGCAGAAATGGCATGGACAGGCGCTGCCCGAATCGATGACCAAGGATCTGCAACTGGCGTTCATCAAGAAGGACGCCGCGGTGCTGGCCAGTCCCCGAACGTTCCAGTCTTACGGACAGTCGGGTATCGAGTTTTCCGACTACATCCCCAACATCGCTTCCTGCGCCGACGATCTGTGCGTGGTGCGTTCGATGTACTCGGAGGCGTTCAATCATCATCCGGCACAGTTGTTTCTGTTCACCGGGTCCACCCAGTTTGGGCGGCCGACGCTGGGAGCCTGGACTCTCTATGGACTGGGCAGCGAGTCGCAGAATCTTCCCGGCTTTGTCGTCCTGAGCTCCGGAGTCGGGACATCCGGCGGCGCCTCGAACTTCTCCAGCGGCTTTTTGCCTTCGACGTTTCAGGGCACTCCGCTCCGAAGCTCCGGCGATCCGATTCTGTACTTGTCCAATCCCAATGGAGTTTCGGCGAAGGACCAGCGCGGGGCTCTGGATGCCCTGCGCGACCTGAATGAAGAGCACTACGCCGCCACGGCGGATCCGGAGATCAACTCGCGCATCGCGGCCTATGAGCTGGCCTACCGCATGCAGACGGCCGGTCCGGAGCTGGTGGACTTTTCAAAGGAGTCGCCGGCGACTTTAGAGATGTACGGAATCGGCAAGGAGCCGACCAATCAGTTTGGAACCAACTGCCTGCTTGCCCGGCGGCTGGTGGAGCGCGGCACTCGCGTCGTAATGCTGATGCACGCGTCGTGGGATCAGCACACCAATCTCAATAAAGCGTTGAAGAAGAACTGCGATATCACCGACTCTCCCACGGCGGCGCTGATCAAAGACCTGAAGCAGCGCGGGCTGCTGGATTCGACGCTGGTAGTGTGGGGCGGCGAATTCGGCCGGACGCCGATGCAGGAGATTCGCGACACGCGCGATTCGGAGAACGCGGGCCGCGACCACCATCCGCTGGCCTATTCGATGCTGCTGGCGGGGGGCGGCATCAAGCCTGGAACGGTGGTCGGGAAGACCGACGATCTGGGCTTCAACATCATCGAAGACAAGGTCCACATCCACGATCTGCAGGCGACGCTGCTGAATCGCCTGGGCTTCGATCATACGAAGCTGACGTACCGGCACATGGGCCGCGATTTCCGGCTGACGGACGTTGCGGGCAACGTCGTTCCGAAGATGCTGGTGTAGGTCAGTATGCCGCCGCGCCGGCTTCGGCGACGGCGTGGTCCTGGTCGCCGGAACCACCGCTGACACCGATCGCCCCAACGACTTTGCCATCCTTCTTCAACGGGATGCCGCCGGCGAAGATCATAATGCGCCCGTCGTTGGACGCGTGGATTCCGAAGAACTGACCGCCCGATTGGCTGTGCTGGGCTAGATCCTTCGTTGTGATATCGAAGGCCCGGGAGGTGAAGGCCTTTTTGATCGAGATATCGATACTCCCGATCCAGGCGTTATCCATTCGCACGTGCGAAACCAGGTTTCCTCCGGCGTCGGCGACCGCGATGTTCATCGGTTGGCCGATCTCCATCGCCTTCTTCTCCGCGGCGGCGATAATTCGTCTTGCGTCATTCAGAGTGATCATGCTGATAGTCCTCGAAGTCAAAAGAATTCATGCTTCTCAGGGCTGCTAACACTGGTTTCCTGCATGGGGGTTGGGAAACAGGTCCTCCCGATCTTTCTCAGGAACGTCGAGACAGCCAAAGTCTTTCTCGACCAGCACCTCCAGTTTTCCATGAGGGCCGATGTCGAGAGTTCTATAGATTCCCACCTGATCGCCATTGGCCCATTGCCGGATTTCCAGAGTCGGGATCGTGACGGTAATTTCGCGGCACACCGATTCCACCTGCAATTCCGCGCAATGGCAATGCCGCAGAGTATACCGGAGCCCGGGGTGTTCCTCCCGGGAGAGATAAACCGCGTCGCTGATATTGCCGGCATTCAGTAACTGCGCAAGTTCGGAGCGCGTGACCCGCAGCCGGAGAGAATTCCCCTTAGTGCGCAGCTTCAAAATGGACCTCTGTTCCAGCGGAGCCCGTTAAACGGGCAGCGCCGTGGTATACGTTGAAACCGCTATCCCTGAGAAAACCGGCAAGGGTGATGTCGAAGTCTCGCGCAACCTGGACCGCGAGGCTGGAAGGAGCTCCGACGGAGACAACCATCGGGATGCCTCCCATCAGCGCTTTTTGCAGCAATTCAAAACTGGCGCGCCCGCTGAGCATCAGCAATCGATCTTCCAACGGTGTCCGGTCGGCGAGAAATTCGTTCCCGAGAAGCTTATCGACGGCATTGTGGCGGCCGACGTCTTCCCGTATCGACACCAGGGCTCCGGCGCCGTCGAACAGGCCGGCGGCATGCAATCCGCCGGTTTTTCCAAAGATATCCTGGGCCACCCGGAGCCGCTGCGGCAACGCGTGAAGAACAGAGGCCTCGAATTGAAAGCCGTTCTTCCGCCGCGGAGGACGAACGGCCCGGAGCGCCAGCAGCGAAGCCTTTCCGCAAACCCCGCAGCTGGACGTCGTATAGAAATTCCGCTGGAGGCTTGCCATATTGACGTTCGCACCGGGCGCGAGTTCAACGCGAACCACGTTGTTTTGCGGCTCGGCCGGCCGCTCCCGCCCGGATGCGGTGTCATCGCCGTTACGCCACGACCCGGAAACGTAACGAATCTCTTCGATATCCTCCGGATTGTGCACCACCGCCTCAGTCATAAGAAAACCCGCGGCCAGTTCTAAATCGTTTCCCGGTGTGCGCATCGTCACCGAAATGGATTTGACACTGCGATTGTCCGGCCGCCCATATCCAAGTTGTATCTCGAGAGGCTCCTCTATGGCTAATGTATCGATGACGCTACGAAAACCGGCCTCCGCAAACCGCTCCACTGGCGTTTCGAGCGTGGAACGGCGTCTCAATTCCGCTGAGTGTTCCAGACGCATGCTCACATTGTCAGCATATCCCTCAAACGTCTCTTAAACACGACGGCGCCATGTTACGATGAACCCGGCGCTGAATCAAACCAAGGCGTCAATCCTCTTTGCGGAGACTGGTCATGGTTAAACGTTGCCGGGTTGCATCACTGGTTGTCCTTCTCACTGCCGCGGTTTGGGCACAAACGCCGAACGCCGGCGCAGGATCGCAGTCGTTCACAGCCGGGCCGCCGCTGAAGCTTACGCCCAATGCGAAGACATATGGCGGCTTCCGGTTTGCGGAAAGCATCTCCTACGATGCCGGCAGGGATTTGTTCGTCGCAGTGAACGCCGGCATGCCGCAAGCCGTTGTACCGAATGACGGCTACATCTCTTTGATCAACCCCGATGGTACAGCCCATACATTGAAATGGATCGGCATCAACCGGAACGGATTGACACTCAACCATCCGTTGGGCAGCGATATCAGGAACGGGCTTTTGTACGTGGCCGACATGGATACCGTCCGGTGGTTCGACCTGAAGACGGGCGAGCCCAAAGGCAGTGTCCAGGTCGGGGGAATGACACATTTCCTGAACGACATCGAAGTCGCGGCGGATGGAACAATCTACGCCACGCAGACAGGCGACCAGACGGAAAGCACATGGCGCCTCTACAAAATCACACCGGATGGGAAGGCGTCGATTCTGGTGAGTGGAGCTCCCTTGAAGCAGCCCAACGGAGTTGCCTTCGACCCGAAAGGAAACGTGGTGGTCGTGAATATCGGTACGAACGATGTCCTTACTTTTTCGCCGGACGGGAAGCTTCTTCAGACGGAAAAGTCGATTGACGCGGGAAATGACGGGTTGGCGATTCTTCCGGACGGAACGAAATATGTCAGCAGCGTACGGGTAGGAACAGTCGCGCGGATTCGTCCGGGCCAGCAGGCGGAACTGATCGCTTCGGGAATACCAAGCGCCGCATCGATGACGTACGATCCGAAGCGCAATCGCCTGGTGATTCCGATGAACGACTGGAACGCCGTGACCTTCGTGGACCTGAATCAACCTCCGGCAAAATAGGAGAAGGCGCCGGTCTGTTCATCGGAAACAGATTCGTTATCGAATAGAATGACCGCATGATTCGATATCACTCCGGCATGGCAAGGACCCGGCAACTGTGACCCCGGCCGCGCACGATACGAAACCGGGATCGCCGGCCCTCCCCAGCTGGTGGCGGGTCGAGGACTGGGTGGTTGTATGGTTGGGAATCGGCATTCTGGCCGCTGTGGTTGCCGGGTACAAGCCCGCCTCCTTTTCGGTGAAATGGAGCGGGGCCAGTGAAGTCACCGGATTGTTCTCAACGCAGTCGCTTTCCGGCTGGCTGCTGCTGGCGGCAGCAACCGCGTTGGTTGCGGGCATTGGCCTTGCGCTGATGCGGGATAGCGCCAGGTCGTTTCTGATCGGCTTTCCCGTCGTGTTCCTTCTTGCCCTGGGATCTCAATTTCTGGCAGGGAACGCGCTGGCCAATGCCTGGGGAATCGAGTTCGTCATCTTCGCTCTTCTGCTGGGCTTGCTGGTGAGCAATACGGTGGGGACTCCAGCCTGGCTTGTTCCCGCGGTGCGCACCGAGTTCTACATCAAGACGGGGCTGGTATTGATGGGAGCGACGATTATCTTCGGCGAAATCCTCCGGGCGGGCGCGCTGGGAGTTCTTCAGTCCGTTCTGGTTGTCGTCGTAGTTTGGTATTTCAGCTTCTGGCTGTGCAAAAAACTCCGGCTGGACGACGAGTTTTCGACAATGTTGTCGACCGCCGTTTCGATCTGCGGCGTGTCCGCCGCAATTGCGGCCTGCGGAGCCATTGAAGGCGACCGGCGAAAGCTGAGTTATGTAACCTCCATCGTTCTGATCGTGGCCGTGCCGATGATTGTGATCCAGCCCTGGCTGATCAAGCAGTTTGGAATTCCGGAGATGGTGGCCGGCGCCTGGCTGGGCGGCACTCTGGATACGACAGGCTCTGTCGTCGCCGCCGGAGAGTTAATTGGAGAAACGGCGACGAAGATCGGAACCATCGTCAAGTTTTCTCAAAACGTCCTGATCGGCATCGCCGCGTTCATACTTTCCGTCTGGTGGAGCGCGAGAGCCTCCAACGGGCAGAAAGGCACAAGCGCCAGCGTCATCTGGAGCCGCTTTCCGAAGTTCGTTCTTGGCTTCATCGCGGCGTCGGTGCTGTTCTCTTTCGTACTGTCTTCGGCGACGGCCAGCTCCGCGAAACCGGTGATTACGAATCTCCGCAACGTGTGGTTTTCTCTCGCCTTTGTTTCGATCGGGCTGGAGACCAAATTTACGGATCTTCTACAGATGGAGGAGGGACGGCCCTTCTGGGGGTTCCTGGGCGCGCAGGCATTCAACGTTGTCTGGACGCTGCTGCTGGCGTGGCTGATTTTCGGGGGAGTGCTGATCGACGTTCCGAAAATTTAATGATTCGATGAGCGCTATCGTTTCGTAACACTCTCACGGCTGGCGTAAAATCCACTTGAAGGCGTCGCCGACTCCAAGCCACGGCGCGTTGTATGGCCGCAGAAACTGGTTCCGATAGCTGCTGTTTTCGATCACGACAGTGTCGCCGTAGTAGATCGGCTCCCCCGCATGCAGGTCCTTGCCGTCCTTCCAGATGTACCAGTCTTCGTAGTCGCCGTTGTCGAAAGAGTAGTAACAGGTGTAGCCGGATTTCGGGGCCATCAGCCGGTTGTACTGTGGGTATCGGGAGTCGGGATTGGCCGTAACCAGCTTGACTACGTGTCCGCTGAGCAGCGGCTCTCCGTTCACTCCGAAGTTGTGGACCTGTGGTCCGTTCGCCCCCATCGTGGCATACCAGTAATTCTGTGACACTGTGCCCCGCCCCAGGTACAGCCCATTCTCTCCCTGGATCGTGAAGTTCTGGTTTTTCTTGACGGGTTGCACACCCGGCTTGTCGAATGCTCCTTCGCCACGTCGCTGGATGTACGCCGTTACCGCGCTCCGCAGTACCGCAGACCGCTCCGGGTTCAGCCCCGGAACCGTCCAGATACCGCGCAAGCCGTCTGTTACCGTATCGGGTCCGAATCCCGCGAGCCCCGGATTTTCCGACACTGAATCTTTCCAACTCGTGTACAGCTTGTCGTTCATCTGCGTGAGCTCGTTCAGATTGCAGTACCCTCCGGAGCAGAAGAACTGTCCTCGCTGGCTCATGGATCTTGCGGTGGTGCTGGTATTCGATTCCATTCCTGCCTTTCCCCGCACAATGCCATACGCCGCCTCTGCTTCCGCCGTAATACTCAGCGCGTTGCTCCGCTCCCGCTGTTCCAGGAACGTGACAAGGGTCAGATGCCCGCCGAACTCCAGGAAATTCGTGTAATGCGTCCCGTACTGCGCGATGACCTCCGCCGGGTCCATGTTATTCAGGTCGTTCAGCGCTTCGGGCGTAGGGTGGGCGCTCGGGGAGAGCCTCGCAGTGTACAGCACCAGGGTATCGTCCACTTGCGCGAAGGAAGTGCCCGCGGACCCGGAGGCCGATCTCTCCACACCGGCCTTGATAGTGGCGGAAAAAAGCCCGCTTATTCCTCCCTCGACATTGACCGCGAGTCGCTTCGAGAACTCCATCGCCGAGCTCCCGCTTTTCGTGAAGATCTGGGAAGTGCCTGCCATCGGCGTGAATTCGTAATGCCGGCGGCCGTCCAAAGCAAAGATTGGCTTCAGCAAATATCGCTCGTTGGCGTAGCTGCCGGTCGCGTTGTACCCGCGACCCAGATCCCGCATGATCACCCGATCTTCCGCTGTCAGCTCCACGGTTTTCGTGACGGCCGGGGCCGGAATTGAGCTCAATAGGTCACGCTTGATTGACGGCGAATCTACGCTGTCCAGAACCCAGGTCGAAACCGCGCCCTGATGCGCATCGATCATGCGGACGTCATGACGCCCCTGGTTGACCGCAAGGTATCGGTTCGACTTCACATTTTGCAGTGTGTAAAACGCTGTAGAGGGTCCTCCGTTACCATCCGAAATGAAGCCTAAGACGCGGCGCTTCCACCAGGATGCCGGCCCAGAGGCGCCAGCCACCAGGTTCGGAGGCTCGCCAACATCGGCCACCAGGTACTCGCCCGTCCACCGGTTCTTGATTTGATACACCTTGCTCTCCGCCGGTACGTTCGGTTCGCTCATAGACTCCAGTACCCACATGGCACTCCACCACCCGTCTCCGACCGGAGTCACCTGGAGGGTGCCGCCACGGTCCTTCTCGTTATTGTTAAGAAACCCGGCCTGGGTGTTGTAGAGCCGCTGATATTCCTGCGCACACGCGTGCGCCGCCAGAAGCAAACCGATTCCGGCTGCGGTGCCGAATCGACTGATGACCATAATCCCTCCGGCGCTTTTCGCTAGATCTGGGTGCAACCGCGACCGCGGGTGGCTGGTCGCGTATGTTACCACATCTGCCACATACGCCCCTTCCTTGCCTATGCAGCGAATCCCAAAGGCCCCGTTCTGAATTAGTCCTTCACGCTAATGAAACGATAAAGTTTGCATATAATAGGGAATGAAGCTTGGATGCCTCCTCGATATGGACGGGGTCATTTATCATGGCTCCGAAGTCATACCGGGCGCTCCCGAATTCATTCGATACTTGTCCCAGGCAGGAATCCCGTATCTTTTCCTGACTAATAATTCGGCGCCCACTGCGCTTGACATTCTTGTCAAACTCAAAAAATTCGGCATAGAAACGGACCAGAGCCACATCTACACGTCTGCCATGGCGACAGCGGATTGGCTGCGGAAACAGCGTCCTCATGCCACCGCCTATGTCATTGGCGAAACCGGATTGCTCACGGCCCTACATGAAGCGGGAGTCGCGCTGACGCCCGACCGGCCCGACTATGTGATTGTCGGCGAGGGCCGGACTTTGAACTTCGAAATGCTGGAGATCGCTCACCGCGCCATCGCCAAGGGAGCGGGCCTCATTTCCACGAATGCCGACACCTGGTGCCCCACCGACGCTGGGCCACGACCGGGTTGCGGCGCGATTGCGGCGCTGCTGGAAGCGGCCACGGGCCGCAAAGCCTATCACGTCGGGAAACCGAATCCATTCATGTTTCGCGCCGCCCGGAAGCGGCTGGGGCTCTCCACCGATGAGGTACTGATGATCGGCGACACGATGGAGACGGACATTCGCGGAGCGACCGATTTGGGGTTCAAGAACGTACTGGTACTGACCGGCTCGACCCGGACGGAAAGTCTGACGGAATATCCTTACCGGCCAACGATTGTGGTGGATTCCATTGCCCATCTGGTACCGCAATCGATAGCGGCCGCAAATGGAGCCGAATCGATGATGCGGCTGATAGACTCTCTCCATGGGACAGAGAACGGGGACGTTCCCGCCGCACTCGTCACGGCCCGCCGGAACGGACGCCGCGCCCGCGCCATCCAGTAAGGTTCGCTTGCCGTCTGCGGGTTTCACGCGGCGGGAGCTGGGCCTGACCGCTCTCGCCGCCAGTGCTCTTCCGGCCGCCGACAAACCCTACGCCAGCGCTCTGGACGGATTTGAAAACAAGGTGACGCTTTCCGAGTTCGATCCGGTGGGCTGGACGCGGGAGCGCTGGAAGACCGCACCGCTGAAGCTGACCTACCGGGTTTCTTCCGAAAAAGACACAGTTGCGTGGCAGAAGAAGCTGCGGCCAAAGCTGCTGGAGCTGATGGGCGGATTTCCCGGCGGGAAGATTCCGATTCAGGCGGAGCTGCTGGAGTCCCGGGAGTTCCCCGGTTATCGCCGCGACAAGTTTGTCTTCGAGACTCGCCCCGGAGTGGCCTCGCTCGCCTATCTTCTGGTCCCGAAGAACGCCACCGGCAAGCAGCCGGCTGTGATTTGCGTTCCCGGCCACGGCCGCGGAGTGGACGACATCGTGGGAGTGGACCAGCAGGGCCAAGACCGCACCAACAAGGACGGCTACCAGCACGACTTTGCGCTGCAAGCAGTGGAGGCCGGCCTGGTGGCAGTCGCCATCGAACCAGTGGGATTCGGCTGCCGCCGCGATGCGATTACGGCGAAAAGGGGGTTGGGGGCCAGTTCCTGCCAGCCCGCGGCGGGCGCGGCTCTTCTGTTGGGGGAGACGATTATCGCCTGGCGCGTATGGGACATCATCCGGACCATCGACTGGATGGAGACCCGGCCCGAGATCCACGCCAAACAGATCGGTTGTATGGGAATCTCCGGCGGTGGGATGTGCACGCTATTCGCGGCCGCGCTGGAGCCTCGCATCAAGGCGTCCTTTGTTTCGGGCTATCTGAACACGTTCCGCGACAGCATCCTCAGCCTGTCGCACTGCATAGACAACTATGTCCCCGGCATTCTGAACTGGGCGGAAATGTACGACATCGGGGGACTGGTGGCGCCGCGGCCGATGTATGTGGAGTCCGGGGACCGGGATAATATTTTCCCGATCGCCGCCAGCAGGGAATCGTTCGCCAAGGTGCAAGCGGTTTACCGGGCGTTCGGCGCCGAAGATCGCGCGCAGCACGAGATTTTTTCCGGAGAACACAGCTTTCACGGAGGCGGAGGCCTTCCCTTCCTGAAGCGATGGCTGACCGCCTAGAGCAATCCAAGAAAAGAAAAAAAATTTCCATCTCATCATGAACATCACCGTTATCGGGGCTGGGTACGTCGGCCTCAGCACCGCCGCTTGCCTGGCCCAACTGGGTCATTCGGTCACCTGCGTCGACAACGTGCCTTCCAAGATCGAAAGCCTCCGGGAAGGACAGTGCCCGATCTTCGAACCGTTTCTCGAACAGCTTATGGCAGACAACGTGGACCGGATGTCGTATCGCACGGATTACGAATCGGTCACAGAGAGCGACGTCGTGTTTCTGGCCGTGGGCACTCCTTCGCTACCGAACGGCAATCCCGACCTGCAATATCTGCAATCGGCGGCCACGCAGACCGGCCAGAACCTGGGGCCGCAATTTACGGTGATCGTCAACAAGTCCACGGTGCCGGTGGGAAGCGGGCACCTGGTGGACTCGATCGTGCGGGACGCCGCGCCGGATGCGCAGTTCTGCGTGGCTTCCAATCCGGAATTTCTGCGCGAAGGCTCGGCGCTGCACGATTCTCTTTACGCCGACCGGATCGTGGTGGGTACCGACAACGCGCAAGGGCTGGAGACGCTCTACCGGCTGTACCGTCCGATTCTGGATCAAAGCTTCACGGCGCCGGAGTATTTACCGCGACCGGAGGAACTGACGGCCGTGCCGTTGGTGGCAACCGATCTGACCACGGCAGAGCTGATTAAGTATGCGGCAAATTCGTTCCTGGCGGCGAAGATCAGCTTCATTAACGAAGTGAACCGGCTGGCTGCGCGCGTGGGAGCGGACATCCAGCAGATTGCCCGGGGAATCGGCCTGGATGAGAGAATCGGCTCCCGCTTTTTGAGTCCGGGTATCGGATGGGGAGGATCGTGCTTCGGCAAAGACACTTCGGGACTGCTGGCCAGCGCCGCGGAATACGGATTGTCCATGCCGATCGTGCAGGCGGCCCGCGAAACAAACTACCGGCAGAGGGAACTGGTGGTGGATCAGTTGATGTCGGCGCTGAAAGTTCTAAAGGGCCGGACGGTGGGAATTCTCGGAGTAGCGTTCAAGCCGAATACCGACGACATCCGCGACGCTCCGTTTTTCGACGTGGCGATGCGGCTGCTGGAACGCGGCGCCCGGGTTCGCGCTCACGATCCGATCGCGCTGGCCAATGCCCGCCAGCACCCAGATACGGCGGGCGTCATCTGGTGCGATTCCATCGAAGCGGCGGCATCCGGAACCGATGCGTTGATTCTGCTGACCGAATGGGACGAGTATCGCCAGGTGGATTGGGAAGCGCTGCGAAACTCGGTCCGCAATCCGCTGGTGCTGGATGCGAGATTTGCGCTGGACGCCGAGAAATTGCAAGCGGCAGGCTGGCAGTACCTGACCGTAGCCTGACGCAGTCCGGCCGTCCCCTGAAGATATTTGCTAGAACTAAAAGCGAATCATGATCATGGAGGTCACAGATGTCCGCTCGCAGTTTGGCGCTGCTGTTTGCCGGAGTAGTTATGACGGCCGCTGAGTTTCCCGACCCGGCAGTGGATTTGAAGCCGCGGACAGGGAAACAGACGGCCGTGTTGGCAGGGGGCTGCTTCTGGTGTACCGAGGCGGTATTCCAGATTATGGACGGGGTGGAGGATGTGATCTCCGGGTACGCCGGGGGCACGAAAGAAACCGCCAAGTACGACATCGTCTCGACGGGCCGGACAGGACACGCGGAAGCGATTCTAATCACCTACGATCCGGCGAAAACTTCCTATGGGCAACTGCTGAAGATCTTTTTCAGCGTGGCTCACGATCCGACGTCGCTAAACCGCCAGGGAGCGGACATCGGTCCGCAGTACCGCAGCGCGATTTTTTATGCCGGCGATGAGGAAAAGAGCGTTGTCGAGGCTTACATCAAGCAAATCAACGACTCCCACGTGTTGGCCAAGCCGGTCGTGACGCAGGTGGCTCCGTTGGAGAAGTTTTATACGGCCGAAGCCTATCACCAGGATTACGCGGAACATAACCGCTCCAATCCGTACATCGTGCATGTTTCCGATCCCAAGGTGGAAAAGCTGAAAAAGATGTATCCGGGGTGCGTTCGCAAGAAAAATTAGCTGGCGAACAAAAGGCGAAGTTGCTATCCTGGCTCTGGCGAGATGCTGGAGAAACCTGTTGTCGAAAAACTACGGCAGACAGTGCATGGCCTGGAAGAAGCGCAGCGCCGATTTTCGCGAACCGTTCCGGTGGCGGATGCTGTCGATCGCTGCCTGCCTTACCGGGGATTGCCCGTTGGCTGCATCCATGAAATTAAAAGCAAAAACCTAGCCACCGCGGTATCGTTTCCGGCTACTCTGGCGGCCCGGATCGCCGGAGGCTCCGGGAATATTCTCTACGTCGCCGCTGATCGCTCCCTTTACCCGCTGGGCCTGCTTCCTTTTGGTATCGAGCTGGCCCAGCTTCTTCACGTGTCCGTTCGAAAACAGCAGGAAGTGGCGTGGGTGGCGATGGAGGCTTTACGCTGTCCTCAAGTTCACGCTGTCATTGCGATGCTGGACCGGCTGGATTTGACCGAGTCCCGAAGAATGCAACTGGCGGCGGAGACCAGCGGGGCTACCGCGTTTTTCATCAGCCGGGATCCATCCGCTTCGATTGCCTCGCCGGTGATGCGATGGAAAGTTTCGCCCCTGCCCGGCAAACGGCACCGGAGATTCGATCAACCGGTGTGGGAACTGGAGCTGCTGTACTGCCGGGGCGGCCGTCCGGGGCGATGGGTTGTGGAATGGCGGAACTCGAAGCTGAGCGAATTTCTCGACCAGCCGGTACAATCCGCCGGTCGAGAGGCCAAGGCGGGATGAGATGGTGCGGTGTTATCTCAGCCTATTTTGCCCCGGCATTTCCCGCGATCGCCTGACACAGCTTGTCGAATGGTGCGATCGCTATTCGCCGCTGGTTGCGCGGGACGGCGACGACGGCGTCATTTTCGATCTGACCGGCTGCACGCACCTGTTTGGAGGAGAAGACCGGCTATTGCTGGATCTTCAGCAGAGGCTGCACCGGCTGGGGATCGAGTCGCACGCGGCGATTGCCGATGCCTGGGCGATTGCCTGGGCCCTGGCGCGCTACGGCGAAAGAAGTATCGTTCACGGAGCCGGCGCCATCGGGGCGGTGGATGCTCTGCCAGTGGATGCTCTGCGGCTTCCTGCCGGAATTCTGCAGGAGCTGCGGCGGCTGGGGCTGACCACGATTGCCGCGGTGCGGAAGATCCCCCGGCGCTCGCTGGCGGCTCGGTTCGGATCTACGCTTCTTCGGCGGTTGGATTTGGTTTCCTACCACGCGGAAGAGCCTCTGACGCCATGGCGCCCCCCGGCTACCTATCGGGCTTCCCGAATTCTCGCCGATCCGGTTTCGACGGCCGGCGATGTGGAGTATGTTCTTCGCCATTTGCTGCGGGAAGTCTGTCCGCAACTGGAGAAGGATCATCTGGGCGCCCGGCGGGTGGAGCTGGCCTGCTATCGCGTGGATGGAACGGTCGATCGCTGCGAGGCCCGGACGTCGAAGCCGGTACGGTCGATTCCTCATCTGCTGCGCCTGTTCGGAGAAAGACTGGATGGCCTGCGGGCGGCTTTCGGGTTTGAAATTTTCGCGCTGTCGGTGCTGGATCTGGAGGCGCTCGCACCGGCGCAGATGGGCTTGTCCCAAGCGAATTCCGTCGATGAGGAGGCCTCCTTCGACGCTCTGGTAGACCGTCTGGGGATGCGATTGGGATTCGAAGCGGTCAATCGGGTCCGGATCTGCGAAAGCTTTATCCCCGAACATTCCGTTGAACTTCGTCCGGCGGCGGCCGTTGCTGTTGCCACCGCGGATTGGCCCGCTTACCGGCTGCGCCCGGTGCGCCTGCTCGATCCGCCGATGAAGATCGAAGTCTCGGTGCTCATCCCGGGAGAATCGCCGGTACAGTTTTTTATCGGTCCCCGGAAGTATCGCATCGTGCGCAGCGAGGGGCCGGAGCGGCTAACCGCGGAATGGTGGCGGGAACCGGACTGCCGCTGGGGAATGCGGGATTATTACCAGATTGAGGATGAGCGCGGGTTCCGATTCTGGATCTTTCGAGATCCGGAAGAGCATTGGTACTTGCATGGACATTTGGGGTAATAGTGCGTGGATGAATGTTACCGATGAGCGACTATGCCGAGTTACAGGCATCGTCTAACTTCACCTTTCTTCGCGGAACCTCCCATTCCTGGGAACTGGTGGAGACAGCCAATGAATACGGACACCATGCGATTGCCCTGACCGATCGAAACACGCTCTCTGGAATCGTGTTGGCTCACTCCCGAATGAAAAAGATCGCAAATCCGCGAAGCCGCTTCATCGTGGGATGCCGGCTGGATCTGGCCAATGGAGAAAGTCTTCTCTGCTATCCGAAAAACCGGGCGGGCTATGGAAACCTCACGAAGCTTCTGACCGCCGGCCGGCGGCGGGCGGAAAAAGGAGAATGCCTGCTTCACCTGGCCGATGTTGCCGATTACTCCGAAGGTCAACACTTCATTCTTCCCTTCCCGCAAGTGTTGACAGAGACCGGGAAAGCGCATGTTCAGAATTGTGCTGGCTGGTTTCGCGGAAATCTACACTTTGCCCTGACGCATTCTTATCGGGGTGACGACAAGCAGTGGATTCGCATCGTTGCCGATTTTGCCCGATCGCTCTCCATTCCGCTGGTCGTGACCAACGACGTTCTTTATCACGAGCCGGGACGGAAGATGCTGCAGGACGTGGTCACCTGCATTCGGGAGAAATGCACGATCGAAGAAGCGGGATTTCGCCTGAATGCCAATGCCGAGCGGCATCTGAAGCCTCCAGAGGAAATGGAGCGGCTGTTCGAAGACTGGCCGGCGGCTCTAGAGGCCACCATTGAAATCGCGGACCAGTGCCGGTATTCGATGGATGAGCTTCGCTACGAGTATCCCGGCGAGATCATCCAGCCGGGACTTTCGGCATTCGAAGATCTGAAGCAGCGGAGCTTCGAAGGGGCGAAAACCCGTTATCCCAAGGGTGTTCCGGAAAGAGTGATCCGGCAGATTCATCACGAGCTGAAGCTGATCCAGGAGCGGGAGTATGCTCCGTACTTCCTGACCGTTCACGAGATCGTGAAGTTTGCCAAGAGTCAGAACATTCTTTGCCAGGGCCGCGGCTCGGCTGCCAATTCAGTGATTTGTTTCTGCCTGGGGATCACGGAGGCAGACCCAGTAGAACGCGGACTGCTATTCGAGAGATTCATTTCCACCGCCCGCAATCAGCCGCCCGATATCGATGTCGATTTCGAGCATGACCGGCGCGAAGAAGTCATTCAGCACATCTACGACACATACGGCCGCGACCGGGCGGGCCTGACGGCGACGGTCGTGCACTATCGCAAGCGCCGGGTTCTTCGAGAGGTCGGCAAGGTGCTGAGTCTCGATAAAAATCCTTCGCCGCAGCGGCGGAAGCTGGCGCTGGACCTGATGACGCAACTGGTGGGATTTCCCCGCCATCTGTCTCAGCATGTCGGCGGATTCGTCATCTCGCGCGGCCGTCTGGACGAATTGGTTCCGGTGGAAAACGCCCGGATGAAAGATCGGACGGTCATCCAGTGGGAGAAAGACGATATCGACGAGCTGGGAATGATGAAGGTGGATGTTCTGGGGTTGGGAATGCTCAGTGCCATTCGCAGAGCGTTCGAATTGCTGGAGCGCCACTACGGTAAGAGCTATACCCTGGCCGACTTCAAGGAAGATGATCCCGCTGTTTTCGCAATGTTGCAAAAAGCGGACTCGATTGGAGTGTTCCAGGTGGAAAGCCGCGCCCAGCAAAGCATGC
Organism: uncultured Solibacteraceae bacterium; assembly: GCA_964515165.1. Lineage (GTDB taxonomy): Bacteria > Acidobacteriota > Terriglobia > Bryobacterales > Bryobacteraceae > JAPKYZ01. Next base: position 38,824 of record CAZETQ010000011.1, read on the forward strand.
TGCCGCGGCTGAAGCCGAAAGAATTTTACGACCTGGTCATCGAAGTGGCGATCGTTCGTCCCGGCCCGATTCAGGGAAACATGGTGCATCCGTATCTGCGCCGGCGCCAGGAGAAAGAGCGGGTGGAATATCCCAGTCCGGAGTTGGAAGCAGTCTTGAAAAAAACGCTGGGAGTTCCGCTGTTTCAGGAGCAGGCGATGCAGATCGCAATCATCGGCGCAAACTTCACTCCGGACGAAGCCGATGATTTACGCCGGTCGCTCGCCACGTTTCGCCACGTGGGGACCATCAGCACGTTTCGTGAGCGATTTCTGGCCGGCATGCGAAAAAACGGCTATCCGGAAAAGTTCGCAGCGGATTGTTTCAAACAGATCGAAGGGTTCGGCACCTATGGCTTTCCGGAAGCTCACGCAATTTCGTTCGCCAACCTGGTGTATGTCTCGGCCTGGATCAAGTGCCACTACCCCGACGTATTTCTGGCGGCGCTGCTGAACAGCCAGCCGATGGGCTTCTATGCGCCCGCTCAGCTGGTGAGGGATGCGCGGGAGCACGGTGTGGAAATCCGGCCGGTCGACGTCAATCACAGCGATTGGGACAGCACTCTGGAGCCGGTGGAGCATTCGACTCGCCATGCGGTCCGGCTGGGTTTGCGAATGGTTGCCGGTCTACCGGAAAAGGACGCTTTGGCCCTGGTGCGGGAAAGAGATTCCGGCGGATACCGCACGCCCATCGAAATTGCCCGGCGCGCCGGATGCAGCCGCCGCGCTCTGGACCGGCTGGCCCAGGCGGATGCGTTCCGCACCATGAAGCTGGACCGCCGTCAGGCCCTTTGGAAAGCCAGCGCGCTGGATGGAAAAATTCCGCCGCTGTTTGCCGCGGCCGGCTTATTCGAAGATCCGGATGTGGAGCTGCCCGCCGCAACTCCCAGCCAGGAAGTGGTCGCAGACTACATTTCCACCAAGCTGAGTCTGCGCGAGCATCCGTTGACCTTCCTGCGTTCCAGGTTGAAAACGCGCCGGGCGATTACCGCTGCCGAGCTGCGGAAGACACCGGCCGGGAAAATCGTAACGGTCGCGGGAATCGTGCTTTTTCGCCAGCACCCGATGACGGCAAAAGAAACCATCTTTCTCACGATCGAAGACGAAACCGGCGCTTCCAATCTGATCGTGTGGAAACACGTGCACACGAAACATCACAAGGCGGTTTATTCCGGAAAGCTGCTGGCCTGCCGGGGAGTGGTGCAGCGCGAAGACCAGGTTCTTCACGTGATCGCGCGCGATGTGTGGGACTGGTCGGCACTGTTGAAAGATTTAGACCCGAAGGACGGCGCTCCGGCATTGCCGGTCACCAGCCGCGATTTCCGGTAACGCTCAGCTTCGCGCCGGTACAGGACCGTCCGATCCGGGAACGACGCGCCGCAAGTCCTCGCTGAGGATGGAGGGGCACCACCTGGATTCGATATGCTCCACGATCAGCTCGGTTCCGCGGGCATGACTGACAAACGGGCGCTTCCGGGGATCGTACATCGCATCGGTCATATCGCGAACGACAACTACGTGGAAGCCCAGCTTGGTCATCTGCCGCACGCCAAAGCCGCGGTTGAGGATGCAGATGTTGGTGTGCACTCCCATCAGCGCGATATTGGTGATCCCTTCCTGCTTGCAGAAATTGTAGATTTCCTGGCCGCTCTCGCTGACCCCGTCGAAGCCCCCGATCTGGATCGCCGAATTCTCGCGAGTCCAGGGCCAGGGAGGACCCGTCTCTTTCTTCACGAGGGGATCGTCGCAGCCGCCTTCGGAATCGTCGATGGGAAAGCTGTCCTCTTCCGCTTTGTCGCGCGGACACCGGTTCAGCAGCGGGAATGGCGCCTCCGCCACGGGGGCTCGCTGCATGCGAAGGCGTTCCGGAGTGCCTTCATAGAACTTCATCGTGTCGCTGGGTGAATGAATGATCATCACGCCCAGGCTTCTTGCGGCGTTGACTACCTGATTCATTCCGGGAGCAAGAGCCGCCACCCGCTGCGCCGAAAGCTGGCAGGTGTGAGCGTCCCACATGTCGCAGATGATAATCGCCGTCTGCGCCACCTCCCACCGCAGCAGCTTCTCCGACGTTTTGCCTTTCGGCCCGGCCTGATCGCGGCGCCTGGCGCGGATCGTCAATGTCCCGGGAACCTTGGGACGATTCGACATCGCGTCCTGCGCCTGCGAAGTCGCCAGCCATGCTCCGGAAAGCGCACCTAGAAAGGATCGGCGTTGCATGAGCCTCCTTGTTTCATTCAAGGTACATCTTTGCGGAAGAAGTTGTTGAGCTCCCGGAACGGCGCGGCATGGTCCAGCTCCGCGAAGGAGCCTTGCGCCGCGATTGCCTTCGCCGCGCGCTGAAAGCCTCCCCACGCCGCCCGGGCCAGCGCGGAACCGGTACTGATCCGGCGAACTCCAAGTTCTGCAAGATCCGCCACCGTCAAACCGGAATTACCGCTCATCAGAACGTTGACCGGCTTTGGCGTCACCGCCGATACGATGGCCAAGATGCTGTCACGGTTGTCCGGACCCGGCGCGTAAAGAACATCCGCTCCCGCCGCGGCATAGCGCTGCAGACGGCGGATCGATTCCTCCAAAGGCTGCGGGTGGCGGGTAAGAAAGCATTCCGCTCGAGCCACCAGCAGAACGCCGGTGTTGGTACCGTCGATCGCAGCCCGCGCCGCGTGAATTCGTTCGACGGCCAGTTCCAAATCGTAAAGCGGATCAGCCGGATCGCCCGTTGCATCTTCGATCGAGAGCCCGGCCACCCCGGTTTCGATACAAAGGCGGACGTTGAGGGCAACCTCCTCCGGAGCAGTGGCGAAGCCCGCTTCGAAGTCCGCATTCACCGGCACTTCCACCGCGGAAACGATTTCCCCAATATGCGCGAGTACCAGATCGCGCGAGACCGCATTATCGGCCAACCCGCGCGAAAAGGCGAATCCGGCGCTGGTGGTGGCAAGCGCCGGAAATCCCAGGCTTTGGAGATATTGGGCGCTGCCGATATCCCAGGGATTCGGGATGACGAAGCAACCGCTCTCATGAAGTTTTCGAAATGCCGCCCGGCGCGACGCGAAATCAGGGTTGGGCATAGGCTCCTGCGCCGATGGTAACGTGACGGATGTGAAGACTTCCAGTTCTCGAAGGCTCATGATGTTGGCGGCGCTCTCGATCGCGACAGCCATGTTCGCCCAGGCGCCGGATACCTGGACGCCGAAGGAGTTGCTGGCTCCCGCTGATCTGGCGGCTCGACTCGAAGAGGGCGAAAAACCGCTAGTGGTGTATATAGGGCCAGCATCGATTTATCGGACAAAGCATATTCCGGGAGCACTGGACGCCGGAATGGCATCGAGGCCGGAAGGAATTGCGGGATTGCTGGCGGCGGTGAAGGGTAAACCCGCCGATGCCGAGGTGATCGTCTACTGCGGATGCTGCCCGATGAAGGTATGCCCGAATATCCGGCCGGCCATCAAGGCGTTAAAAGACGCGGGGTTCCGGAACGTCCGGCTGCTGGAGCTGCCAACGCGCTTCAGCGACGACTGGGTGGCCAAAGGCTATCCGGCTGTGGCGGAATAGTGGCAAATTTTTCGTTTTCGGCTCTACACTGATCGCGTGGGACGCTTTGGGCTGCGCTGCGCTTTTTGCAGCGCGATCGGATTGGTAGCATGGGGCGGCGACTGGAGTGCTCGCGCGGCGGCGGATTATCTGGACGCCCGGCAGAAGGCCTGGTTTGCCTGGAAGCCCGCGCAAACTCCCGGCGGTCCCTGCGTCTCCTGCCATACGGGAACGACGTATCTTCTCGCACGGCCGGCCTTGCGAAAGATGTTCGGCGAAACGGAGCCGACTGTCTATGAGTTGGGTCTGCTGAAATCTCTCCGGGCCCGCGTCGACAAGCGCGACGTCTCGCAGATTTCCCCGGCATTCTCCAAGGAGCCCAATGCATCCGCGGCCGTCGGAGTGGAGTCCGTTCAGGCCGCGCTGTTTCTCGCCCTGGATGACGAGGACAACACGAAGCTCAGCCCCGAGACCGAACAAGCACTGGAGCGAATGTGGTCTCTTCAGCTCAAAGAGGGCAAGGATGCCGGCGCGTGGCGTTGGTTCAATTTCAATCTGGACCCGTGGGAAACACCGGACTCGCCTTACTTCGGCGCGACACTGGCGGCGATGGCTGTGGGGAGCACTCCGAAGGAATACCAGGCTCGCCCGCCGGTGAAGACCGGAACCGACGCGATGCTCGGCTATCTGCGGCGGGAGCAAGCTCAGCCTCTCCACAATCGGCTGATGCTGCTGTGGGCAGGCACCAAGCTGCCGGCCGCTGTTTCTGCCGAAACCCGGAAAGCGATCATCGCCGATGCTCTGCGCGTCCAGCAGGCGGATGGCGGATGGTCCGTGCAATCGCTGGGTCCGTTCCGCGAGCATGAAGCCGCTCCGGCATCGGCGGGCAGCAACGCATACGCCACCGCATTGACGGCGTTCGTGCTGGAACAGGCGGGAGTTGCGAGAACGGACCCGAAACTCATCAAAGCGCTGGCATGGTTGCGTTCCCACCAGGATGCTTCGGGTTACTGGGATGCGTCGTCAATGAACAAAAAATTTCCAGCGGATTCGATGATGGTGCAGTTCATGCGCGATGCGGCGACAGCGTTCGCGGTGCTCGCGCTGGCGGAGTAGCGATCCGCAAAGACTCTCGATAGTGTCCTGCCCCACCACTATCGTTACCACCTTCAATGTGGGGGGCTAGAAAGCCGCGCACGCAGTGAGCGGGTCCCCAACCATCTGCGGATGCTTTTTCAGAAGTGAGTCCTGCTGGTGACTAATGAAATTCTCCATGCCGCTTAATTCAGCGACTGGTACACGAGCGTCGAAAATCGGGCCATTCCGGCAAAGTCGATCGGCACGTGCTGGAAGAACACCAGCGCAACCAGCTTCTCCTGGGGATCGATGCGGTACCAAGTGCTGAGCGCGCCCATCCAGCCGAAGTCGCCCTGGGAGCCGAGCGTCCCGCTCTTTCCGACATCCACATGAACGAAGCCGCCCAGCGGTTCGGCAGCAAGAGTTCCGCAGAACGCGATCAGGATCGGCAGGCGGATCATCCGCCTATTCTAGTGACGCCGACTATCGCTCGCCTGCATCCGGCAGCGCAAAAGCCACGTACGCCCCATTTACTTTCTGCTGCGTGCCAGGAGTCAGGCCCACTTGCGCCGCCGCGCAGAAGACGATGTACTGGCGCCCGCGAATCTCATAGACCGCAGGCATCCCTTCCAAGGCCGCATCGACTTCCGTTTCCCAGACCGTCTTGCCGGACTCGATATCAATGGCGCGTACTTTGCGGTCGCGAGTGCCGGTGAAGATCAGCCCCCCGGCCGTGACCACCGGCCCGACTTTCGGATAGTGGGAACCCGTGTTCCGGATCCCTTTCGCCGCCAGCTCCGGCACATCGCCCAGGGGAATCTTCCACTTGATCGTGCCGGTATTCAAGTCATAAGCAGTCAGCGAAGACCATGGCGGTTTGATCGGCGACAGACCATCGCTAGCGATCATGAAATTGAACCCGCTGAAATAACGGCCGGGCTTATCCGGCGCGATTTCCGGAAGCTTGTCGAGAAACGGCGCTCGGCCCGGGTTGTACAGATAGGCCACCAGCGAATCAAGGTCGTTCTCGGACAGCTTCGGGAATCCGGGCATCGGTCCCCTGCCCTGCGTGATGACGTTCTCCAGTTGCTTCCGGCTGAGGCGAGCGCCGATATCGGAAAGCGTCGTGACCGAGGTAGAGGTGCCCTGATTGGCGGTGGTGTGACAAACGCGGCAGTTGTTCTGGAAAATCGCGCGCCCCCGCAGCTCCGGTGAGTCTCCGGCGGCGATCTTCTGAGCGCCTTCCGGCTCCAGCCGCAGCATCGCGGGAAGATCCTTCGACACGACGAAGAGAGATCCGTTGGTTGGATCGACCGCTGCCCCGCCCCAGTTGGCTCCGCCATTATTGCCGGGCATCTGGACAGTGTTGCGAGTGCTGGGCGGAGTAAACAGTCCTTCATTGCGGGCGCTCAGCAGATCGTCGCGGAACTTCGCGCGGTCGGACGCGCTGAGATGCGGACTCAAATCGTCCACGTTGAACGTCTGGCGCGAGAAAGGCGGAACGTGCGTCGGAAAAGGCTGCGTGGGAGCGGTCTTTTCCCCGGGCATATCCGATTTCGGAACCGGCCGCTCTTCGATAGGCCACAATGGCTGCCCTGTGACGCGGTCGAACACGAAAACAAAACCGTGCTTTGTGACTTGCGCCACCACATCCACAGATTTGCCCTCATGGTTCACTGTCAGCAGCTTCGGAGCGGTCGCATCGTCGTAGTCCCAGATGTCGTGGTGCACCATCTGGAAATGCCACATGCGCTTGCCGGTGCGCGCATCCAGGGCCAGCAGTGAGTCGCCGAAGAGATTGTCGCCGCTGCGGTCCACTCCGTAAAAGTTGTACTTCGGACTGGCCGTGGGAGCGTAGAGAATCCCGCGCTTTTCGTCAATCGACATCTCTCCCCAGACATTCACACCGCCAACGGTCTTCCAGGCATCTTTGGGCCAGGTGTCATAGCCGAACTCCCCGGGACGGGGAACCGTATGGAACGTCCAGGCCGGCTTGCCGGTCCGCACATCGTAGGCTCGAATATCGCCCGGAGCGGAGCCGTAGCCCTGATTGGTCGCCGAGCCGACGATGATCAGGTTCTCGAAGACCCGCCCGGGCGTCATCGATTGCACTAGGGCGATGGTCTTCGGATCTCGATCGAGACCTTGCTTCAGATCGACCTGGCCTTTCTTTCCAAAGGTCAAGATAGGCTTGCCGGTCTTGGCATCGATCGCGCGGAGAGTATGGTTGCACGCGAAGAACAGGCGGCGCTCCGAACGGTCTTTGCTTTCCCAATAATTGATCCCCCGCGTCGTAATGGCCTTGATATCTTCGTCCGGCTTGTGCGTCCACAATTCCTTACCGGTCGCGGCATCCAGCGCGACGATCGAGTTGTCCTTCGCCAGCACGTACATCGTCGTGTCGACAACGATCGGGTTGAACAGGTACCGGTTGTTGTCGCCGGTGGAATACTTCCAGGCAATCTGCAGACGGTGCACGTTTTCCCGGTTGATCTGGGATAAGCCGGAGTATTGTGCGGAGTCCGAGGCTCCTCCGTAGTCGCTCCAGGTTGTATGGGTTTGCGCCGGCAGAGCAGCGCAGCAGGCAAGGCAGAAGACCGGCAGGCGGAGCATGGTGGAAATTGCGATGGTACAAGAGAAACGCCCCACCACGCGACTCGGCGTAGTGGGGCGATTCTATCGAAGCTAACGGCGTCGTTAAATTACCGCTCCGGCGAAGCCTCGGCGGGCAGAGTCATAGTGCTGCGGCCAGTCTCCACCGATGTCAGCTCCGATCTCTTGTACTTGGGAACGCTGATGTAACCCGTCACCCGGTCCTTGTCGATCCGGTTGACGACAACCTCCAGCGGCTGCGGCCGGTCGGAGGCGGTGACATAGACAGGCTCCAGCAGGTTGACGTTTTTCTTCTCCAGCTTGTTGTCGTCGACGATCATGTCCAGGTTGTACCGCTTGTGCTTGGTATCCGCCTTACGCAGAGCCAGGCTCAGCGGTCCGACGCGCTGCGCCTGTTTCGACTTGGTCAGGTCGAATTCGAAGTAGTCGCGCTCGCCGCGCTTCCGCAGCTCGGCTACTTCCTCGCTGGTCTTGGCGATCGATCCGGCCAGCTCGCCCGACTTCACGCCAAGCTGATTCTCCAAGTCCGTGCGGGTCGTCTCAATCATCCGCTGGTTGTCGGCCAGTTTCGTCTCCTGTTCGGAGAACTTCCGGGCATGCTCGTCGAATTTCTTCTCCAGATCTCCGATCCGCGGATCTTCGACCGGCTGTTTCGGCTCTTCTTTCACGACGCGACGTTTCTTTGCCGCGGCTGGAGCGGCCGCCCGAGCGGCAGAATTTTCCGCGGCCGGTTGCGAATCCAGCGAAGAAGCAGGCATCGCACGCTGCGGTGTCGTACTTTGCGGCGCAGCGGCGAGCTGCGTGTCTTGCGCCGTCGCCAGTTGGCTGGAAAGTTCCCGTTCTCGCGCTTCTTGCTGATTCAACCTCTGCGTCAACATATTGACCTGCTGCTGCATGCTCTTGACGGAACTGGCGGCGGCGGTCTGCGTACGAGCCATCTGCTCCGCCTGATTGAGACCGTGCAGGCCGACGCCCAGCCCCACCAGTCCCAGCACTCCGCCGACGGCCGCCGGCAGGATGACGCTATTGATGCGGAAACGCTGCGATTTGAGAGGTTCTTGAAACTGCATCTGTGTTCTTCTCCGTTCGATTGGATCCATGACGCCAATTGCCGGGATGGGCGGCGATGTACGGAGAGCGGAAGGCAACGGACGGTCCAAACTCCTCGCGGCTCTTTCGGAACTCTTACTATTCGTTCCAAATCAATCGATTACCGCCATTTCGCAAGCCGGCCGGCGAAATGGAAAACACCCGCCGCGCCCGGTCGATCCTTCCGGCGCAACGACAGGGGCGGCAAATATTACCGGAGCCGGGTATAGCTCACGGCATGGCTGCTGTCCAATCGCAGAGAGTAAACGTACAATGAAGATGGCTTTCGCCCCATGAGCCTCCTTGACATCGCTAAACTCCCAACGGCTGAAAATTCGGCCATCCATTTAAATCCGATCGACAACATTGTCGTCGCGCGAGTCCCGCTGACCGCCGGTCAGAAGCTCATTGTCGGCGGCGTCGAAGTCACGGTCGCCGAGAACATTCCGATGGGCCACAAGATGGCGCTCGTCGCTATCGCCAAAGGCGAGCACCTGCGCCGCTATGGGCAGGACATCGGAGTCGCCAAGGTGGACATTCGTCCCGGCCAGCACATCCACACGCAGAATCTCGCGTTTGAAGACCACGCGACGGAGTTCAAGTTCCCCACTTCGGAAAAGCCTTTCCCGCCAACTCCGAAGAACATGCCCACCTGGATGGGTTTCCTCCGCGAGGACGGGCGCGTGGGCACCAGGAACTACATCGCGGTTGTGGCGGCTTCCAACTGCGCCGCGCACACCGCGGAGCTGATCGCCGCCAGCTATGAGGGCGAAACCCTGCCCCCGAACGTAGACGGCGTTGTCGCGTTTCCCCACGGGGAAGGCTGCGGGCATAGCATCGGCCCCGATACGGATCAGTTACGCCGCACTCTCGGCGGAGTCCTGAATCACCCCAACGTCGCCGGAGCGGTGATTCTCGGCCTGGGCTGCGAAGTGAACCAGATCGACCATTACCTGGGGCCGAACGCTCCACGGACCGACCGTCTGGTGGGCATGACGCTGCAGGGCGAAGGCGGCACGCGGGCGGCTCTCGCATCGGCGCGCAAAGCGATCGCGTCCATGATGGACCAGACCGCAGCCGAAAAGCGTGTCGAGGTCCCGGCATCGAAAATTGTCCTGGGCCTGAATTGCGGAGGCTCCGACAGCTTTTCCGGAATCACGGCCAATCCCGCGCTCGGCTGGTGTTCCGACCGGCTCGCGGAACTGGGCGGAACGGCGGTCCTCGCAGAGACAACCGAATGTTTCGGCGCGGAGCACCTGTTGGTGGAGCGCGCGCGAAACCGTGAGGTGGCCGAACGCTTCCTGGGTTTCATCGAAGGCTACCGGCGATACTTGCGCCAGTTTGAAGGCTCCAATTTCAACGACAATCCGTCTCCTGGAAATAAAGAGGGCGGACTGTCCAACATTGTCGAAAAGTCCTTGGGCGCCATGACCAAGGCGGGCACGACGATGATGACCGACGCCCTCGACTACGCCGAGCGTATCAAGACGCCCGGGTTCGTCTTCATGAACACTCCGGGTTACGATCCGGCGTCGCTGACCGGGCTGGCCGCCGGCGGCGTGAACATGATTGCCTTCACCACCGGCCGGGGCTCTGCTATCGGATTCCCTTCGGTTCCCGTCATTAAGATTGCGACCAATACTCCCATGTACAAGCGGATGCGCGACAACATGGATGTAAATGCCGGCCGGATTGCCGACGGCGAGGCCACGGTGGCTGAGATCGGCAAGGAGATTTTCGACCTGCTTCTGCGAGCGGCTTCGGGCGAGCGGACGTGTGCGGAGCGACTGGGTCACAAGGAGTTTGTTCCGTGGCGCATCGGCCCCGTGCTCTAGTCCTGACAGTTTTCCTCTCTCTTACGGCCCTCGCGCAAACTCCGGCGCCGAAATCGGCGCTGGACAAGGCGACGATGGAAGCCTATCTGCGCCATCTGAATGTCTGGGGACCGCAGGTGACGCTCCAGATCGACGATCCCGTTCCCTCCCCCCTGCTGGACGGATTTTTCGACGTACACATCAAGGCGACCATGGGTCCGCGTTCCGGCGAAATCACCTACCTGGTTTCCGGCGACGGACGCAAGATTGTCCAGGCCAACGTTTTCGACATCAACTGGAACCCGTTTCGCGATGAGCTGGCCAAGCTGAAAACCGAAGGTGCGCCGGGCTTCGGCACTCCCGGAGCGACCGTCGTGATTGTCATGTTCAGCGATTTCGAGTGTGGCTACTGCAAGCAGCAGGCGGAAGTTCTTCGGAAGAACGTTTTAAAGGATTATCCGAAACAGGTACGCGTCTACTTCAAGGACTATCCGCTGCAGGCGATTCACCCGTGGGCGAAGGACGCAGCCATCGCCGCACGCTGCATTTACCGGCAGAAGCCCGAGAATTTCTGGGATGTCCACGATTTCTACTTCGAGAAGCAGTCCGAAATCACGGCGGAGAATCTAAAGGCCAAGACCTTGGAATTCGCCAAATCGAAGGGCTGGGACGGCGCCGCGCTCGCCTCCTGCATCGACGGGAAGGCCACCGCTCCCGAAATCGAAAAAAGCACCGCGGAAGGCGTCGCAATGGGCATCAATTCCACGCCGGCAATGTTCGTCAATGGCCGCCGAATCACTTCCATGACAGACTGGCCCACGCTCAAGGGCATGATCGATAACGAACTGGAGTATCAGAAGACCGCCAAAAATGCCGGCGAGGATTGCGGCTGCGATCTTTCGCTGCCGGTCGCTCCGGGAACTCCCGTAAAACCCACACCTACTCTAACGCCTACTCCCAAAAAATAATTACTATGCGCATCGCTGCTGCCGTTCTGACCGCCGCCTCTCTGTTGGGGGCATCCCGCGTCGGGCTGGACACCTCGAAGTATCTGGACCACGTGAAATATCTGTCGTCCGATGAGATGCGCGGGCGCGGAACCGGCACTCCGGAGCTGGAGAAGGCCGCCAAGTATCTGGCCGGCCAGTACAAGGCGATGGGTCTGGAACCGGCCTTCGGAAAAAGTTATCTGCAGCCGTTCACGGTAACGACCAACGCCAAGCTCGGATCGAAGAACAAGTTCTCGGAGTCTCCCGGCAAACGCCAATTGAAGGCCGAGCAGGATTTCATTCCCTTCAACTTTTCCTCCAGCGGCAAAGTGTCCGGCAATGTCGTCTTCGCCGGATACGGCATCACCGCCAGCGAGTACAACTACGACGACTACACCGGCCTGGACGTGAAGGGGAAGATCGTCCTGGTGCTGCGCTATGAGCCGCAGGAGTTCGACGAGAAAAGCGTTTTCGCCGGCAAGGTCTATACCCGCCACGCTCAATTCGACTCCAAGGCCATCAACGCCAAGATGCACGGCGCAAAGGGCATCATCCTGATCAACAACCCCGTCACCCATCCAAACGATGCGGACCGTCTGGAGAAGTTCGGGCGCGCGGCCGGACCGTCCGATGCCGGGATTCCCTATATTCAGCTGAAGCCGGAATATGCCGCCAAATGGTTCGACGCGGCGGGCAAGGAACTTCGGGAAATTTCCGAAGAAATCGACAAGGATCTGAAACCGCGCTCTTTCGCATTTCCGGATTCCGTTCATGTCGACATGGATGTCGATGTGGTGCGGGAGGAAAAGACCGTACACAACGTGGGGGCCTGGATTCGCGGCGAGACTTCAGAATTCATCGTGATCGGAGCCCACTATGACCATCTCGGTCTCGGCGAGCAGTTTTCGATGGCTCCTTCGATGGCGGGGACGCCGCACCACGGCGCCGACGACAATGCCTCCGGAACGGCTGGCACGCTGGAGCTGGCGCGTTACTTCGCCGGGCAGCCAAAGCCCAAGCGCGGCATTCTGTTCCTGAATTTCTCCGCCGAAGAATTGGGACTGCTCGGTTCCGCTTACTTTGTCGATCACTCGCCGGTGCCTCTGGATCAATGCGCGGCCATGATGAACCTGGACATGATCGGCCGGATGAAGGAGGAATCAGCGATCATCGGCGGCGCGGGAACGGGAGCGGGATTCAAAGACATGCTCGACCGGCTGGCGAAACAGCATCCGTCGTTGAAACTCGAATATTCCGAGCAATCGGGAGTTGGTTCCAGCGACCACACGTCGTTCACCACGAAGCGCGTTCCGGTCCTCTTCTTTTTCACCGGGCTGCATATGGACTACCACCGTCCCACCGATACGTGGGACAAGATCAACGCCGCGGGTGCCGTAGAACTGCTCGGCCTGGTATCCGATGTTGCTTCCGAACTGGCGAGTTCTCCGCAGCGCGTCGCGTTCCAGAAAGTGGCCGACCCCAATCCGCACGGCGGCTCGATGGCGGGAACGTCTTCCGGCGGCGGCTACGGCCCCTCATTCGGCAGTCTCCCGGATATGGCGTTCTCCGGTAAGGGGGTACGCTTCCAGGACCTTCGGGAAGGCTCTCCCGCGCAGAAGGCCGGCCTGAAGGCCAATGACATCATGGTGGAATTCGATGGCAAGACGATCGACAATCTCTACGACTTCACGTTTGTGTTGCGCAGCAAAAAGCCGGGCGACGAAGTCGTCGTAAAGGTGCTGCGCGCCGGCGAACCGGTGACCGTCACCGTCAAGCTGGAAGCGCGAAAGTAAACCCGCGTTAAAGTAGTTAGCTGGCGGAACGATAAGTGTTTCGAATGGCGCCAGCGGAGACAACACCGATACGGACATGGAAACTGCCCCCGCTTATCCTCCATCCGTTTGCCGAAAATACCGGCTCAGAAAAACTGATCGACAGCTCTCGGGCCAGCCTCATGCTTCAGGGGTTGCTGCCTTCAGGGCATCTGACAAAGCACGAGCTTGACGAGAGGCTTCTGGCCGGACGCTACTGCGAGATCCGCATGCTGTTCTACGTGGGGCGCGACCTGATCCGGTGGATCGACCAATGCCTCGATCTGTGCGACCGCGTGGAAGATCTGAAGAAGGCCGGCATGTGTTATCAGGCGTTTGCCGCGCTACTGGTGGACGATCCGCCACAGAACATCCGCGAAAAGCTGAAGACCTGGGGAGTGGCGGACTATCGCTCGATTTTCTGCCGGGCTCTCGGGTTGAATGCGATTTTTGCCGAGCTGCCGCCGCGCAACATGATCAGCGAGGACTTCGTCCGCCACTACTACCGCTACGCCGATCAGCTCTATCTCAGCCGCCAGCTTCTGTGGAATTTCACGGAGCTGCAACCGAGTCAGTTCTCTTTTGATCTGTATGCGTCCGGCGAGTACTCTCGAATGCTGGAGCGCGAATGGGAAGCGGCGGCAGATCTCGACGACGAGCTTATCCCCTAAAGCCACGTACACACTCCCCTGCTCAGTTCGCCGTTTCGCGGACTTTATCCGGTTTATTCTGAAGGGTTTTCCGCTCAAGCCGCGCAAACGGCGGCATCCCACTGGTAATTTTTCAGCACCGGGTCGGCCTACGCTCGAAAGACGTTCCCCAAACCGGAGAATGAGCCGGAAATCGCGGAAACACCTCCTGAAAACAAAAGAGTTAGGTAGTAATTCGAAAAAATGAAAACACGCTGAGCTACACTGGAGATTCCACCAGATGATTCGGCCGTACCGGGGCCACGTGGCGCAGGTGGCCGCGTCGGCCTATATCGATCCCAGCGCTCAGGTGATTGGCGAAGTGACAATCGGCGAGCAGTCCAGCGTCTGGCCGTGCGCGGTCATTCGCGGCGACGTGGGATTGATCCGCATCGGCAATCAAACCAACATCCAGGACAACTCCACGCTCCACTCGGATTACGACTCACCGCTGACGATTGGCGATCGAGTGACGGTGGGTCACCAGGTGATGCTCCACGGCTGCATCGTGGAAGATGATTGCCTGATCGGCATCGGCGCGATCGTTCTCAACGACGCGAAGATCGGTAGAGGCAGCGTTGTCGCCGCGGGATCGCTGGTTCCGGAACGCGCTGTCGTTCCGCCGGACAGTCTGGTCATGGGTGTTCCCGCAAAAGTAAAGCGCACTGTCACTCCGGAAGAGAAGGAGCGCTTTCAGCACAATCTCCAGCACTACGTGGAGAAGGCCCAAATCTATCTCGACGAGGCCAATCGCAAGAATGATTAAGGCCATCAAGGGGACGCGGGACATCCTGCCGCCCCAAAGCGCGCTCTGGAACCACGTCGAGGCGGTCACCCGCCGCGTCTTCACGGCCTACAACTACGCCGAAATTCGCACGCCGATTTTCGAAGAAACGGCGCTGTTCGCTCGCGGAGTCGGCGAAGAGACCGACATCGTCACGAAGGAGATGTATACCTTCGAGGATCGCGACGGCACCTCTTTGACGCTGCGTCCGGAGAATACCGCCTCCGTCATCCGCTCCTACATCGAGCACCGGATGGACCAGCAGCCGGGATTGAAGAAGCTCTATTACATCGGCCCGATGTTCCGGCGGGAGCGTCCGCAGAAAGGCCGCTACCGGCAGTTCTTCCAAATCGGTGCCGAGGCCATCGGATCGGCTTCGCCCGTGATCGACGCCGAAGTGATCGAGATGGTCGTCGTCTTTCTACAGGAGTGCGGGCTGAAGGATTCCCATCTGGTCATCAATTCTGTGGGCGACCTCGAAAGCCGCGCTCGCTACATCGCCCGGCTGCGGGAAGCGTTGGAACCGGTGAAGGATCGCCTCTCGGAAGACAATCGCCGCCGAGCCGTGACCAATCCCTTGCGCGTTCTGGATTCGAAGGATCCGCAAGACGAACCCATCATCGCGGGATTGCCGAATATCCTTGATGATCTAAACGACGAGTGCCGCGATCACTTCGCCAAGGTCCGGATGCTGCTCGACGATCGCGGAATCAAATACGAAGTGCGGCCCCGGCTGGTGCGGGGATTGGATTACTACACCCACACGACCTTCGAGATCGTGCACGGAGCGCTCGGTGCCCAGAACTCCGTCTGCGGTGGCGGGCGCTACAACGGATTGGCTGAATCGCTGGGATCGAAAGTGCCCGCGCCGGGAATCGGGTTCTCGATTGGGGAAGACCGCCTGGTAATGGCGGTGGAAGAGACGGGAGCCGTCACGACATCGGCGGGGCCGGAGCTGTTTATCGCTCCCCTCGGGGAAGCGGCGTTGCGCCATGCGGCGCAGCTGGCTTCGGAGCTTCGCGCCCACGGAACCCGCGTGGAGCTCTCGACCGACTCCAAGCTGAAACGCGCGCTCGAAGTCGCGAACAAAACCGGCGCCAAACGCGTGCTGATCATCGGCGACGACGAGATTGCGGCAGGAACTTATACCGTGAAGGACATGGCCAGCGGCGAGCAGCAGAAGCTGACCCGCGCCCAGCTGGCCGGTGCAGAACACAATGGCTGAAGAACTACAACTCGATTTCTTGGGCGAACTACGCCGGACGCATCATTGCGGAGCACTGCGAAAGTCCGATGCGGGCAATCGCGCGCTGGTGATGGGATGGGTGCACCGGGTTCGCGATTTGGGCGGCCTGTTGTTCATGCACCTGCGGGACCGCGAAGGTATCACGCAAATCGTTTTTCGCTCCGAAGCAGATAAAGCGCTGCTCGATCGCGCTGCTCAGGTTCGCAGCGAGTATGTCATCGCTGTCGAAGGAGAAGTCGAGCTGCGTTCCGCCGAGACGATCAACCCCGCGATTGCTACGGGCGAGGTGGAGATCGTCGTCGACAAGCTCTGGATTCTCAACACGTCGAAGACGCCGCCATTCCCGCTGGAAGACACGGTCGGTGTGAACGAAGAAATGCGGTTGAAGTATCGCTATGTCGATCTTCGCCGGCCGGCCATGCAGAAGAACATCATTCTGCGTTCGAAGCTGGCGTTCGCCGTTCGCGAGTATATGTACTCGCAAGGCTTCCTGGAGCTGGAGACGCCCGTTCTGACGAAATCGACGCCGGAAGGCTCGCGCGACTTTCTGGTGCCCGCGCGCATGAACCAGGGAATGTTCTACGCCCTGCCGCAGTCGCCTCAGATTTTCAAGCAGCTCTACATGGTGGCGGGCTACGAGAAGTACTTCCAGCTGGTCCGCTGCTTCCGCGACGAGGACCTGCGCGCCGACCGCCAGTACGAATTCACCCAGATCGACGTCGAGATGAGCTTTCCGCAGCAGGAAACCATCTACGAAACGATCGAGCCAATGGTGAAGCACGTTTGCGCCGCCGCGGGATTCCCCATCAACTATGAATTCCCCCGGATGACGTACGACGAGGCGATGCGGAACTACGGCTCCGACAAGCCCGATCTGCGGTTGCCTCCGCTATACGATGTAGCGGATTTGTTCGCGAATGCTCCGGCGCCCATGACGTATCAGGATCTTCCTTTGGTGGCGATCGTCATTCCGAAAACCGGTCCGCTTTCGCGCAAAGAGCGCGACGAACTGAAGGCCGTCGGTCAGGAAAAGGGCCTCCGCGTCTACGACGACATGAAACGCATCGAGCGGGATTTTCCGGAAGTCCTACCGAAGCTGCGGGAGCGTACGAAGACAACCGAAGACGATCTGCTGCTGATCGTCGGATGGCCTGCGGAAATCCAGGGCCACCGGCCCGAAGAAACTGTCCTGAAGGCGGCGGGCGATCTGCGCCTGCACGCCGGCCGCAAGTACAACGACCGCCACAAGCTGCTCGATCCCAAAGATCTTCGGTGGTTGTGGGTGGTCGATTTCCCGATGTTCGAATGGAACGACGAGGATGAACGCTGGGTGGCGGCTCATCATCCGTTCACGTCGGTGAAGGATCAGGATCTCGAAAAGCTCACTAGCGACCCGGCGGCTTGCCGGGCCAAGAGCTACGACATCGTGCTGAACGGAATCGAGCTCGCTTCCGGCTCCATCCGAATTCACCGCCAGGACGTTCAGTCGAAAGTGTTCGACGCCCTCAGCTTCTCCCGCGAGGAAGCGCAACGGCGGTTCGGCTTCCTGCTGGAAGCGCTGGAGCATGGAGCTCCTCCGCACGGCGGCATCGCGCTCGGCTTCGATCGTCTGGTGATGCTCTTGGCGGGCGAAGAAACCATTCGCGACGTCATTCCATTCCCGAAGACGGCGAAGGGGACGGATTTGATGTGCGAAGCCCCCAGCATCGTCGATGATCGTCAGTTGCGCGAGCTGGGAATCCAGCTTCGCGCGAAGAAATAGCCTCTTACCGAACCCGCACGATCCGGCCGTCGGGAGTCGTCGTCAACACGGCATAGTGTTGGTACGACTCCTGGCCAGGTTCCGGCTCACTGACCCAGTCCACGGAAATCGTTGGATCGTCGAACAGAATCCAGAGCAGGAACGTCGATGCCCACCGGAACGAAGGAATGGGATCGCGTTCCATCAGGATCCGGGCGTCGCGGGGCGGATGCAAATCCAATGCTCGAATCCCGTCCGTCGCCCGCTGTACCTCATCCGCTTGTGCTCGACGCTCGGGAATGTTGGGAGGGTTCCGGAGGGCAATGTGCCAAAGGCCCGCAAAGACGACGAGGAATACCAGCCCCGCTCTTCTGCGCGCCATCGAAATCAAGACCGAGCCGAGGAGAAGAGCAAGGCCGGCGGAAGGAATGTAGGCCGCTGCCAAACCCCGGTTCGGAATGAAAATCACCGGCAGCACTCCCAGCAGCGCCACGGCAGCCCCGATTCTCGTGCTGAAACTCCCTCGCCAGAGCGCAGCGAAAAAAAGCGCAAAAGCGGCAAGCAACGGCCATCCCGGAAAATCGCCCGGCAAGCTGAAGAACTCGATCAGAAATCGCCGTCCCTGCCGCAGAAACTGACCGGCGGAAAAGTCCGGAGTATACGCGGCCATCTTCCCCAGGCCTTCCGGCGAGTAGAGCCGGCCGAAGAGAAACAGCAGAACTGCCCCGGCAGTGACAAAGGCGGGCATCAGGCGCCGCCAGAGCGGCGCACGCCGGTCGAGCCAGAACAATTCCGCGACAGCCACCACTGCCGGAACCGAGACGATCATTTCCTTGGTGTTCAGTCCCAACCAGACCAAAGCAACGAACACGACCAACTCCCCGCTCGAGAGCAGCCGGCCCGCCAGCCGCGCCCGGAAATAGACGAAGAGCGCTCCGAAATAGAGGGCAAAGCAAAGCAGGTCATAACAGTAGCCGGTGTTGGAATAGAGGTCCGGCCAGCCTGTCTTATAAGCGAGAAGTAGAACAGTAAAAAAAGCAATCTCGCGAGTCGCTATCAAGCGGGCAAACCAGAAAATCAGAACCAGGTTCGCCGCCATCAGCGTCAGGCACGCAGCTCGAAAGGCCGCAGGCTGAAAGCCGAACCAGTCGTAAAGGCCCAGGTAGAAGAGCCCTCCCACCGGGCGAAACGAGGGAGAGAAACGCCACAGGCAAACGATGTCGCCGAGCAGTCCGCTGTAGGAATCCCGAATTGCGCGGCCCAGATTCATCAAATCGTCGTGCGTTGCCCCCATCCGCAGGCCGTAGCGGGAGAAGCGCCAAAAGTAAATCGCGACGGCCAGTGTGGCAAACAGCGCCAACCAACCGTCGCGATTGAGTTTCTTCGCTGGAGTGAATTTCACGCCTTCGGGGCGCGGTCCACAACCTTCCAGTTCCTCTCGTCGAAGTACAGAACCTTGCCATCGCGGTACGACTGCACGGCCATCGAAATCAGCACCTGCGCCCGCGCTGCCGTATCGACGTCGAGAGTCGGTTTCTCACGGCTCCGCATGCACGACAGGAAGTTTCCGACGTGCGTGGGCATGGTGGGATTGTTCTCGATCGGGATCTTGATCTCTTCCTTGCCCTCAAACTTCGCTTCCAACTCAGGAACGATGAACTTACCCTGGCGAGTGCGCTCCGCCTTCAGCGTGATGAACGGGGAATAACCTTCAAAACGGCCATGCTCCACCATCGTCAGCGTTGCGCCGTGTCCGCGGATCAGGCCGGGAATATGCTGAGAATTCGCCATCGACGAAGTCAGCACCACGGAGAAGCCCTTGTTGTAGTCGGCGATCAGATGGAACGTATCCGGAACTTCGCGATCCGGCTTTGAAGGATTCTCCGGAAGGTTCTTGAAAATGTAGATGCCGCCGCCGGCGGAAACCTTGTGCGGGAACTGAGGCTCGCCCCAGCAGACGTTCATCGGAGCGGCGACGTGGAAGAACAGGTCGGTCGCAATACCGCCGGAGTAATCCCAGTATTTGCGGAAGCGGAAGAACCGGTCGGCTCCGTTGTCTCTCGCCCAGTCACGCTTGGTCGCCGGGCCTAGCCACATCTTCCAGTCGATGTAGTCGTCGCCCTTGCCGTCCGGGCCTGCGTTGGCATCGATCGGCCAATTCCATTCGCCCTCGATGGAGTTGCGGTGGTAGCTTCCCTGGCTCATGATCATCTGCCCGACCATTCCATCGCCGATGGCTTTTTTCGCCTTATGCCACTGATCGCCGGAGGTGGTCTGAGAGCCGACTTGCAGTATCCGCTTGGTTTCTCGCACGGTGTCGGAGAGGCGTCTTGCTTCTTCGATGGTGTGGCACATCGGCTTCTCGAGATAGACGTCCTTACCCTTGTCCATCGCCTCGAGAGCGATCTTGGCGTGCCAGTGATCCGGAGTGGCGACGATTGCGGCATCGACGTCACTGCGGTTCAGGATCTCGCGATAGTCCAGAGTGCCGTCGCACTTGAAGGTTTCCTTCCCCTTGGTGACGCGCTTCTGATACACGTCGCAGACACCAACAATCTGAGCGTTGGAGGCACCTTCGCCGACTTTCTTGAACTCGCTGGCGACGTAATAGCCGCGGCCGCCGGTTCCGATGACGGCAACGTTGATTCGATCGTTTGCACCCAGCACCCGGCCAGTGGAGGCGGCCCGGGAGGCGGCGTAGGAACGCGCAGTGACACCCAGTGCGCCCGCGGTCATGAGAAAGTCTCGGCGATTCGGCATGGAAACTCCTTAAGAGGTCTTAAGACGGAAGACTGAGTTTAATATACCGAAGTTACTTGCGGGCCGTCGACAGCTCGTATTCGCGCTGGCGCCGCGCGGGCCAGTCCAGGCGGATGTCTTCGCAAACCTCGTCCAGCATCGCCATCGTCGCCTTTTTTTCGCTGATCGCAAAGCAGTGCAGCATCATGTTGTCGCAGACGGCGTTGATAAGGCGCGGAAGTCCCTGGGTTCGAATGTGAATCTCGTGCATCAGCGGCTGGTCGAAGACGGTTTGATTGGGCAAACCGGCCTTCGCCAGGCGGGAATTGATGTACTGGGCGGTGTCCGATTCGTTGAACGGCTCCAGATGTGTCCGCAGCACGATGCGCTGCTTCAACTGCCGCAGCGACGGAGAATCGAGCTTTTCATCGAACTCCGGCTGGCCGGACATGATCACCTGGATCAGTTTGCCGATCTTCGGGTTTTCCAGATTTCCCAACAGACGAATCTCTTCTAAGACATCCAGATCGAGATTGTGGACTTCATCGACGATCAGTACGCTGGTTCGCCCTTCATTCGCCTGCTGGATCAATAGCTGGTTCAGGGCGAAGAGAACATCCGTTTTCTGTTTCCGGTCGCAGCGCAGATCGAGATCGTAAGCGATCATCTCGAAAAATTGCTGCGTATTAATCTTTGAATTGAAAAGGAAGGCGAATTCGATGCCTTGGGCGTCCAGATAATCGCGAAGACACTCCAGAAGGGTCGTTTTTCCCGTTCCCACTTCGCCAGTCAGCACGATAAAACCCTTCCGGCTTTGCACGCCGTAGACCAGGTTGGCGAGCGCCTCTTCGTGCTGCTCGCTCCGGTACAGAAATGCAGGGTCCGGGCTGAGATTAAAAGGATTTTCGCTTAGACCGAAAAAAGCGTTATACATGCCGGGTTAGTAGGAGGAGATACATTTCAGCGTATCATGCTGAATGTTCGCGCTCCTTCTACTAATCGGCAACTTCCAGCAAAATCCAACCCGGAAGTGCGGCTGGTTGTTGATTTAGGTGGATCACCCGGCGGGTCTTCGGAAATAGCAGTCCGGTCTGAATGGCTCGGGCATACAGGGGCATCGCCTTCAGGATGTTCCGGTAACTGGCGCTGCTGGTATCGGGAGCGGCGGTTTTACTAAGAAATCCGGAGCCCCATCCGATCGGCAGCAGGCACGATTTCTGGCCTGCCGAGGCGGCCTTGAAACGCAATCCTTCCACCGATGCTCCCAGCGCCGCCAGTCCGGCTTGCTTGGCGTATGCCAGGTGGAGATCCAGCAGGGCGATACTCCAGGCATTGGCGGCGGTAAACAGGCTTCGAGAGTCCGCCGTTTGCGCCCAGTGACCCTCAAAAGACGATCCGGGCGCGGCCATCTCTACAAATGACGGTGGCGTTTCCTTCCAACTCAGGGAGCCTTGCAGCCGCGCGGTGCGGGAATGGAAGACCTTCAAGTCGCCGCCGGTGCGGAGAGCATCGCCCAGCAGAACTTTCGGCTCCGCCGTATCGGAAGACTGGGCCAGCCGGCGCGGTACGCGGTCGCCCGAAACCCTTTGGGACGCCGCCTCAATGATCTTCTCGACTCCACGTTCTTTCCAGCGGGACCATACCAGCGCGGTGCGCAGGGCGCCTTTCAAGGCGGAACCGGGCACGAGCGGCCCCTGGACGCTGCCGGCGAAGGTCGGGATGTGCAGCACATCCGGCCGCGCCGCCTGCCAGATCGCGCTCAACGAGGGATGCTCGAACGGAATGCGCCGCCCGGCGTAATTTTGGGCATAGCCGCCCCAACTGGCCCAGTCCAACCGGTCGGCTCTTCGAATCTGGGCGAGATACGGCTCCAGCCGGGGACTCTTAGCCAGCATTTTGAAGATGCGGCGCTGGTCCAGAACATTGACCTGGTCCTTCCAGACCATGTAGTCAATCGGCGAGAGGCGGTTGCCGTCGCCCACCAGGGTCGGAGTCAGGCAAGTCAGCCGGTACTTCACGCGGACGTCTCCTCGACGGGGGGAACGGGCAATGGAATGGCGACGGCGAATCCGGAGCGCCACAGCGGCCGGCCGCGGTCTGCGCGGGCCAGATCCACGGCCCGGCCGGTCAGCGGCGCGGGCGCCGATAAGACCGAGCCCTCTTTGATCATCTTGACGGTCTGCGAATCCGCCCGGGAGCGGTTGTCCACCGCCCAGCGTCCGGCGGACCAGTCCACCGAATCCGACGATGCGGGATTAAACACCGACAGGAGCCACTGCGCTTCCGATACCGGCAGGCCGCGCCATTCCGGCATGAGCATATCGGGGAAAGCTCCCTGCTGAATTTCGGGAGTTTCGAAATGACCCCAGCCGATTCCGCGTTCGCCGCCCAGTCCGGAATCGGCGAGGATCTTCAAAGCGGCCCGAATGCGCGAGCCCCAGGTTTCGAGCGATTCTTCGGACGCAAAGAGAATCGCCGCCCAGAACCCGGCGTTGTTGTTGAATTCGAGACAGGCGGTCTGGTGCGGTTCGACGGCGGCCCCAACGCGGTCCACTGCCGCCAGGCGCCGAACGTTCACTCGAAATGGCGGGAGACCTCCCGCCGGAATCAGGCACTCGGAGGCAGTGTCGATCTCCCATCGTTCTTCGCGCAAGGGTTTCCGAAGCGCCAAATCCTGGACAACGGTTGCCGGTACGAGGGATGCCGCTTTCCAGCGCAGACGCGGAGAGGTGTCCGGCGGCCAGAGACTTTGCGGCGGCGCGACGTACAGCAACCGTCCCAGCATCGGAAAGAGCGACGAAACCCGGACGGCCGGATCCGCCGTTGCAGCCGTGGCGCCGATCCAGTCTTCTTTCCACCCGAGCTGCTCGAAGGCCGCGGAAAGAGCCGCGTAGAACGTATCGCTCCGGCCGATGGAAGACGTGCGGTTTCGCGAACCATCTTCCGGACCAAAACGGCAGGGGCCTACGGGCCGCAGCCGCACTAGAAATGCGGACGACATGAACTAGCTCAGCTCAGCTGCTCCGAAATTCAGCGCACCCAGATCGGGCGCGGCGGCCACTTCTTTGGCTTCGCCGCCGCTGGAGTAGTAATCCTTCGACCTCCAGGTTGCCTTCAAATTGGAGAAGCGAACAATTCCGCTTCCTCGCGAACGGCCGCCGCCCAAGCCGGAGTCCTCCACCAGCCGCAGCGCCTGCGTCAGCAGCGGAAGCAGTTCCTTGTCCTCTTCGCACAGAAGATCGACGATCATGCGGACCTTGAACTTCGAACCGGCAGGCACGCGCTCCAGCGTACGAGTGGAAGATTGGGCGGTGAGGCGATCGATCGCCGTTTCGCTTTTGACTTCCGTCAGCTCGTCTTCGAGATACTCCCGCATCTCCGGCGTGATCGAATCCGCCTGCAGCACCGCATCCAGTACAGTCAAGCGCGAACCGCGGTTGCCGGATCCGAACAACAGGCAGATCTCGTCGTCCGGCCGGTCGCTTTGGTGAATTCGAACTTCCTGCCCGCGGCGGCGCGAAATGTGCACCAGCTCGTTTTCTTTCGAAAGAAGTCCCAAGGAGCGCTCTAATGCGTGCCGCATGGCTCCTTTTAGCGAACTGCCGGGGAGGTAAGGCTGACCGAAGGAATTTTTGACGACGGGATTATCCGCGCCGCCGATTTCCAGCGTGGTCTTGCCGGCACCGATGTGAAGTCCGGTTTCGCACGTCAGGTCCGCCTCGATAATCAGCTTGCCCAGAAATCCGATTTTCGTTTCTGAGGTATGAGAACTCATCTGAAATCCTTATTCGTTGTACGCGACGATCGCTTCAAACAAATCGCGAAACCGCTCATAGCCCTTGACCTCGTTCTTGCGTGTCACCTGAAGAAGGAGCTTTTCGAGCGTGTCCAGGCTGCGCAGGGAGTGGCGGGCGATGGTGTAGGCCAGGCGCGCGCGCAGCATGACGAACTCATGCTGGCGGTCGCCTTCCGCGGCGCGGCAGGCCCGGCGCACGGCATTGTAGAGCCGCCGGAGCTGGCTCTTGGTGCCGGAATCCATATCGCGCAGGCGATTCACGATGGCATGTGCCTGGTTGTCCAGGTACAGGCTGTCGCTGATCAGTTTTTCGAGCTCGATATCGGGAGCCATGTCGGGACGCCGGTCGCGATCCCGGGGGCCGCCGCCACCGGGGCGCCCGCCGGGCCGGTCGTCACGACGATCGCCGCGAGGCCGGTCACCCTGCTCCCGCCGCTGGTCTCGCTGGTCAGGCCGGTCCTGCCGCGGCGGACGATTCTGCTGCTGCTGAGGGCCGCGATTCTGCTGCTGCGGCTGTCCCTGCGGAGCGGGCTGCGTTTCGGTCTTCGGCTGTGCCGGCGGCTCGCTTTTTGACTCCGCCTGCGGCTCCGCCTTGGGTTCCCCGTTCGGCGTCTCTTGCTTCGTTTCTTCTTCCGCCATTCCGTTATTCCTCGATCAACATCCGAGCCCATTCCAGCGCCACGCGTCCGGTGGGACGCAAGCGGGCCTGGCCCACGTTCTTTCCAATGATCTCTCCGGCCAGCGCGGCCCGCGTAGCCTCGAACTCGCGCGAGCGAGCTCGCCGCCGGTCCGGATCGAGCGACGCCGCCAGACGGCGATAGAACCGCCACGGACGCTCAAACTTTGCCACGCGCCGGCGGCCCACACCCGGCGACTCCGGATAAAAGCCTCGAAGCTCGTCCAGAAACGCCGTGGAGCACTTGAACTCCCGCACCAGTTTCACGGCGAGATCCTTAATCGATTCCGCTTCGGGGATTTGTTTGGCCTCAATGATCCGGCCGAAGAGATGAAACCCGCCGCGGGTGACGGCTTTCGCCTGTCCCAGCATTCGGCCGCACCGGCAAAATACACCCGCCTCGGTATCGCCCGATTCGGGAAGGGCGATGGCCATCGAGAGCGTCTTGCCTTCCGGCCCGGCATACTCCTTCAGATTTTCGTCGACAAACCGGTCGAAGAGCCGGTAGATTTCCGCCGCGACAGCAATCAATGGCTGCCATGGACCTTGCACGGCAAAATCGTTGCCGCCGGTATCGATGACGGTCGCCTTGCCTTCACACAGACGCCGAACTTCGCCGGCGAAGAAGTTTTTGAACAGAACCGAGAGTGTGACGTACGCTTCGATCGACTCCGCTCCGCGCAGCAAAAATTCGAAGTTATCGACATCCCCCCGCAATACGGGTTGCACGCTGTCAGAAGCAGATGCTTCGGCGGGTGTTGGAAGAAAGGGCTCGAAACTCGGAACCGGGCCGGAATGTCCGTGGTGCCGGGCGAGAACTTCGTCCAGCCGTTCGCGGATCAGCCTCCAGCTTCCGAGATTTTCAGTGGACGCCACGATCAGCCGCAGCAGCCCTTTGCTTTCGCCGGAGATGTCTTCGGCAGCCCGGGCAAAAAATACTTCCGCCGCTTCCCGGGTTTCTTCCGGCAATACCAGCAAAAATTGTCCCGCGCCTCCCGATCCTAAAAGGATGGGCGACAGTCCCTGGGATTGCAGAAACGCCAGCGGAAGGTCCTCGGTGATTGCATGAACACGCCAGGCTTGTGCGGCCGGAGCTTCCCCGGGATCGCACAGATAATTTTCAATGCCAAGAAGTTGGCCTTGCAGGAATATCTGCACCGACATTGTCTAGGTGGGCGAAACCGCTAGCGTAACACGCTAGCGCCGTTGATTATGCCGTTGCCCGCCGCAGAGGCCGCAGCATCGAGTCGACCAGCCGGCAAATGCACGGGAATTATCGATTAGGCCCTTGGACTAGAGTCTAGAAGCGGTTTGGTGGGCCGGCCGCCTACTCCATCCACCGCGAAGCTTGCGCCGGAAGAGCGCCGCTGCCACAAGACCCACGCCAATCAGTGCGAAACTACTCGGCTCCGGAATCGGGACAGGCGTCAATAAAGGCGTGACTATCGACATTTCCGTCCGGTGCCAGGGCAGCAATCCAGCTCCGCAGCGACCACATAACAATGCGGTGGATTGATGGAAAGATTTCGCTTAGGATTGCTTCATGAGATCCGTGTTGATCGGATTACTGTTGGCCCCGGCAATGCTGGCTTACTCGGCGCTGCCCATCGTCATTTCATTCGACCGTCCGCAATCGGAAACCTTTTGGCGAGTCGTACATAAGGAAGCGGAGCGTGCAGGCGCCCGCATCGGAGAGCGTTTCCAGATCGTTTCGCCGGACGACGCGGATCCGCAGGTCTCCGCCGCGGCCACGACTGTCCGGGTTCGCGGCGAGTGCCGGATCTCTTCCGGCGCGGTTCGCCCCGTTTCCGGAGAGTTTGGCCCCGGATTGGAGTTGGACTGCGTCAAGCTTGCCGCCGAAGTAGGCCGGCGGATCGAGCCGGAAGACGACGCCGTGGAGCAGGACATCCTGGCGGGTGCGGTGATCGACGCAATCACCGGGTATCTCTCGGATGGCTCGAAGCGCCGTCCGGCGCCGCACCATACCCGAATCCCGGCAAAACGGTATTTGGCACCGGCGAGCACCATGTCC
>CAZETQ010000011.1:65594-75674 GCA_964515165.1 uncultured Solibacteraceae bacterium
GGGCGCAGGCGGCGCTTGCGATCCAGTACCAGCGTTGGCCGCTGTGCCGGAGCGGCGGGGCGTTGCGCAGCCGGGCGTTCCTCCGGCTGGGTACGCCGGATTTGATCGATCAGTTCGATGATCAATTTTTGGATCTGATCGCGCGCCTCGCGATAACGTTCGTCGGCTTTGCCTACAGGATCTTCCACCGTCCAAACGGTCACGGGGCAGCCGGGCGTGGCGCCCGGCAGCGAATGGCCGCTGATGTTGACGATCCGGTCGAATCGCATCTGCGAGAGGGCCTCGTAGTACTTGGGAAATTGTTCCGCGATGTCGATGCCAATATCGGACATCAGCCTGACGGCTGCCGGGTCAATCCGGGTGGCCGGGGAGAGTCCTCCGCTGGCCGGGACGACGCAGTCCCATCCGTAGACTTTCGCAAAACCTTCCGCCATCTGGCTGCGCACGGCGTTGCCGATACATACAAACAGAATCCGCTGCTTCATCCGTCATTTCATTTTAGAGGCCAGCCTCAGGCGATTTGAGAACCGGCGGCGTCGAAGATATCTTCCAGCTGACGCTCGGCTGCGGGGGAATCGGTGAGACGGGCGGCCCAGATGGCCTGGCGGTGGATGGATCCCCACTCGCGCGAGGTCCACTGCTGCCTGGCGGTTGCGGTATAGGCGAGAAGCGCGGCATTCAGATCGCCAAGGTACAGATAAGCTTCCCCTTGCGTCGGACGGGCCCAGGGATGGTCTTCGGCCTGCAGCGTGTGCTGGAGAACGTTCGCCGCAATCGACTTCGCCTTTTTGGGATTCTTGTCCAAGGCCAAGCTCATGAAGGCATAGTTGATGCCGTTGTATAGAGCCTGCTCATGATCGCCGGCAGCATCGGCCGTCTCATAAGCTTTCCGGTAGAGATCCCGCGATCGGGGGCCGTCGGCGGCATGAATCACAGGATCGGAAAGCCAGCGGCGCTTCAGGCGGGCGGCCAGTACACCGGTGAGATTCAGGCTCCGGTCCGGAGCGTCTTCGAGTAACGAAATCGCTTCGGTGTCGCGGCCCTGCGCCTCCAGCGCATAGGCAAGATCTTCGCGCTCCTTTTCGCTCAGCGTTTTCTGCTTCGCCTGGAGACCCTTCGTTCTGGGAAGGGACCGGGGCTTTGCTTTCGCGGGGCGGGCCGTTCCGGCGAAGGTATGCAACAACAACTCGACGGAATCGGACGAGGGCAGATCGGGTTTCACGATTTCGAGATGGTTCCCGTTGATAAACGAACGATAGTCCGGAGAGAACACGTCGACGGAGGATTCCCGGGGCACGAATTCGTCGCGAACGCCCGCCACCACTCGAAACGCAAAAGGCGGCTTGGTGCCGATCTTCGCCTTCCAATCGGAGCGCAGCAGGTTGATAAACGGCCCGTCGCGCTGCATGTCGCGAACCTGGCGTTTGAACAGTTTGCCCAGTCCGGATTTCTTGAGACCGTTGCTGGGTGTACCGAATAGGACGACGTGGCTGACCCGGGAAAGGAATCCACCGTCCAGCAGCGCGCGCTGAATGATCAACCCTCCCATGCTGTGCCCGATGAGCGCCAGTTGCCGGTAGCGCTTGAAGGTGAGCTGGACCAGGGACGTACTGAGCAGACCGGAGAGCGTCGTCAGATCGGGATCGGCGCTCCAGACTCCGGTCAGATCCGGCTTGAGAGCGGTGGGGTATCCGAAGCAGTGAATGTCCCAGTCGTACAACACCGGGTTGCCGGCCAGAAATGCCGGCATCATGCCGAACGTGGCGTGCGATTCCCCGCCGAACCCGTGGATCAGAAGGATGGCGCGCGGCTGCTTCTGATCACGAATCGCAAAAGTGGTGGTATTCATCCTCCGCGGACCAGCCGCTATAGGTTATCGCGACAAGTGGTCCAGGAAACGGCGGTGCACGCGGGCGTCGGCGGTCAGTTCCGGGTGGAAGGTGGCGGCCATGTGGCGGCCCTGCTCCACCAGCACCGGATCGCCGCGGTGGGTGGCGAGCACTTTCACATCGGGGCCGGTGCGCCGAATGATCGGAGCGCGAATGAAGACGGCTTCGATTTCTCCCATGTCATCGGACGGAAGTTTGGAGATATGGCTGTCTACCTGACGCCCGTAGGCGTTGCGTTCCACGCCGATGTCCATCAGGTCCAGCGACGCCTGCGGCGGGTTCTGAACATCGCGCGCGATCAGGATCGTGCCGGCGCAGGTGCCGAAGATTGGTTTCGTTTGTCCGAATTTCTTGAGCGGCTCGAAAAGGTTTTCGTAGTCGAGCAGCTTCAGCATCGTGGTCGACTCCCCGCCAGGGATGATCAGGCCATCGATGTCATCGAGCTGGTCGGCGCGGTTGACCGCTACTGCTTTGCCGCCGGCCCGCTCGATCGCTTTCGCATGTGCTTCATAGTCGCCCTGCAAGGCGAGCACTCCGACAGTGGGCAACTTACCAGCCCCTGGTGGCCATCAACTGCTCGTCTTTCAACTGGCGAATGTCGATGCCTTCCATACCGTCAGGCAGCTCCTCGCTGGCTTCCAGGACTTTCAGCGGATCTTTCCAGAACGTCGTGGCTTTTACCACTGCCTTGGCAAACCGTTCCGGATCGGAGGACTTGAAGATCCCCGAGCCTACGAAAACGGTTTCGGCACCGAGCGCCATCACGAGCGCGGCATCCGCGGCCGTCGCGACGCCGCCGGCCGAGAAATTCGGGACGGGCAGCTTGCCATGCTGGGCGACGTATTCAATCAGCTCAAAGGGAGCCTGGTGACGCTTCGCTTCCGCCATCAGCTCGTCGGAGTGCAACACCGTCAGATGCTTCATCTCTTTCTGGATGGTGCGCATGTGGCGAACGGCTTCGACGATGTTTCCGGAACCGGCTTCTCCCTTGGTGCGAATCATCGCTGCACCCTCGCCGATGCGCCGGAGCGCTTCGCCCAGGTTGCGAGCTCCGCAAACAAACGGAACTTTGAAGGGACGCTTGTCGACGTGGTTCTCTTCGTCGGCTGGCGTCAGCACTTCGCTCTCGTCGATGTAGTCGATGCCCAGAGACTCCAGGACACGAGCCTCCATGAAATGGCCGATGCGGCACTTCGCCATCACGGGAATCGAGACGGTGCCCATGATCTCGCGGATCTTGGAAATGGGAGACATGCGGGCGACGCCGCCTTCCTTGCGGATATCCGAAGGAACCTTCACCAGAGCCATCACCGCGCAGGCGCCGGCCTTTTCGGCGATGACGGCCTGCTCGGCATTGGTGACATCCATGATGACGCCGCCCTTCAACATTTCAGCCAGTCCGACCTTCAGGCGGAACTGCTCATTTTGCAAAACGGAACCGAACATCGCTTATTTCTCCTTGAACTAAACCATGGCCATGGCGAGGCCCGGCTGAGCTGCCGGAACCTCCGCCCGAAAGACTTTCCCCAGCAGCGCGACACCCTGCGCAATCCGCTCCGGCGTCAGGCCGCCAAAACTCAATCGAAAACTCCCCGGCTGGCGCCGCGCGATTTCAAAGAATCGCGAAGGGAGGTAGTTGACGCCGGCCCGTTGCGCTTCGGGCAGCAGTGCCGCTGCGTCCATCGGCTGCGGCAGGGTGACCCAAAGGTTCATGCCGCCTTCCGGCCGGGTGAACCGTGTTCCTGCGGGCATTTCCCGCTGAAGCGAATCCAGCACCGCGGCCAACTGCAACCGGCCATTTTCGACGACGCGGCGCCGGTGAGCCTCCAGCTTGCCGGATTCGGCAAACTTCACCAGAATCGCCTGCGAAAGCTGGTCGCTGTGCAGGTCCACCATTTGCTTTGCTTCCGCCAACCGGGCGATTGCTTCGCGCCGGGCCTTCACCCAGCCAATCCGAAGCCCGGGAAACGCAATTTTCGAAAAGCTGCCGACTTGGATGACGTTTGCGGAAGGGTCGAGTTCGCTCAGCGACGGTAGAGCATCGCCGCGATAGCGAAGGGCGCTGTAGATATCGATCTCGACGATCGTCATGTCCCAGTCACGCGCCGTGCGCAGCAGCTCCTCGCGCTCCCGCAGGGACATGGTGTGGCCTGTTGGATTCTGAAAGTTGGGAGTCACGACGGCCAGCGGAGCCTGCGCCTCATTCCGCGGCAGCAGCCGGACGCCCGCTTTCTCGAAGATGTTCTTCAAGCCGGGATAGGTGGGATCCTCCACCAGAACGGAAGAGCCCGCGGGCGCAAGTACTCGCTGGATCAGGTCCAGGGCCTGCTGGCATCCACTGGTGACCAGCACGTTCTCGCCGCCAAGGTATTCCCGCAAGGGAGCGTACCCGTGCGGGGAGCCAAGCTGCAGGATGCTCGTGAGATTCGGATCGGCTAGAACTTCGCGAGCGGTGGCGCGGAATTCGTCAATCGGAAACAGCTCATCCAGGGGGCGGGAGGTGGCGAAGCTGATCGTACCGGCGGCGACAAAACTCCCACGACCGACGTGGCCTTTAATCAAGCCTTCCTGCTCCAGGAGTTCATAGGCGGCGGAAACGGTAGTCCGATTCAGGCCGAGGGAGCCAGCCAATTCGCGAGTTGGCGGCAGGCGATCTCCGGCTACGAGAGAGCCGTCGCGAATCGACGATCGAATAGATTCATAGAGTTGGCGGTAGATCGGCGTTTCCGCTTGGTCATCCAATTGGGGGCGAATCTCCATGCCAATTCTCAGCCAAAACTATAACACGAAACTGGGACTGAGGGGCAGGAAGTCCTATTCCAGGCAAGAGTTATATGCGTTAGTGTGTCCAGATGCGACCGCCACGCATACTTGCGCTAGTTTTGTGTTTTGCCGTAGCCGTTTCGGTTTGGGCGCAGACACCTGTGGAGAAGTGGAAAGCGGCGGTGGCCGCGGCAGAGTCCCTCTCCAAAGACGGCGGCGATCCGGTTCCCCAGCTTCGGGAAGCGGTAACCCTCGCGGAAACGTTCGGAACGAAGGACGTGCGGCTGCTGGAAAGTCTCAACCGGCTGGCCGACCATTGCTCGTACGACGAGGAAAGCTGCCGGGACGGAGAGGGCAAAGGACTCCTCCAGCGGGCATTGTCGTTGCGGTCCGGGATTTCTCCCCAGGACACGCACTATATGGACGCGTTACTGGAACTGGGCAGCATCGCCAGCGCATATGGCGAGTACCGGGACGCTCTGCTTGTCTACGGGGAAACGCGCGACCTTCAGGAGAAGGCCTTTGGCCCTACGGATGTGCGAGTGGCCAAGACTTATGCGCGGATCTCGAGAGTTTATTCCTGGCAAAAGGATCGCGCTCAGGCTCGGCGGACGCTGGACTACGCTCTGGAAGTACAGGACCGGGCCGGCAAACGAAAGAGTGAAGCGTACGCCGATCTGCTTGCCGCTTCCGCCGAGTTGTTACGCGATCAGGAGGAAAAGCAGAAGGCCGAGGCAGAAGTTCGACGCGCGGCCGATACTTACCGGCAGATCTGGAGTTCGCGCGATTCCCGCCGCGCGGATGGGCTGAGGTCTCTCGTTTGGATTTCCAACTCGAGCAACCTTCAGGAAGAACTCTACAAGGAAGTTGCCGGCATCCGGAAGGCCGCCCAATCCGAGCGAAGCGCCGAATACAATACCGCCCTGTGCGACCTGGGGCGGCTTTACCAAAGGCAGAAACGCCTTCCGGAAGCTGCACGCAGCTACGAAGAAGCCATTCGAATTCGAGAAGCCGCCCAGCTCCGCGATGAACATCTGATCCGCTCGATGGAAGGTTTGGCAAGCGTCCGCGGCGAGCGGAGCGAGCATAGGGAGGCTGCCGCTCTTTATGAGCGTTCCTTTGCCATCCGCCAATCTTTGCATCAAGCTCCTGCGACCCTGATGCACGCCTGGACTTCGGTTGTGGCGGCCTATGCCGATGCGGGCGATCTGGTGACGGCGGAATCGAAGTTCGAAGCGATGCTCAACGAAGGCAGGCTGCGAGCGCCGTACGCGCTGGTTCAGGCGGCGGAAAAACTAGGCGAGACCTACGCCAAATCCGGCGATCCAATGCGAGCCGTCGAAAAGTTTGAGATCGCCACGGGAACCTTTGAGGCAACGGCTGGAGCCGATCATCCCGCGATGAGCTCCAAACTGATCCGGCTTTCCCGGGCTTACCAGGAAGCCGGCCGATATGACGATGCCAACCGCGTCAACCAGCGGATTCTGCAAATCGGCTTGTCAGATCTCGGGAAGATGGCGCGAGAGCCCGGCGGGACCGGCGCGATGCTGCGGAAGGCGGCGTTGATCGTATCCAGCGTGGTGTGGTCCCTGGTGATCTTTGGCGCTGTGGGTTATTTCTTTCTCGCCCGGCGTATGGACCGGAAGCTGGTAAAGCTGTATGAACCGTTGCCTTTGCCCCTGCCGGATCCGGAGCCGGCCGTCTCCGGCCAGACCGTCGATTGGGAATCGGATATGGCGGCGGAACCGGCACCGGTTGCGGTGATGATCGAGCCCCCACTTCCTTCTCCGCCGCGAGTGCAGGCCGTCGAGTATCACGGGGACGGCGGCGATCTTTTCGCGCTGCGGGTTGTCAATCTGCTGTTCTCGCTGCTGACACTGGGTGTGTATTCTTTTTGGGGCAAGGCGAAAGTCCGCCGCTATTTGTGCGGGCAAGCCGAATTTGAAGGCGATCGCTTCGACTTTCACGGCAACGGCCGGGAGCTGTTTCTTGGATGGCTGAAAGGCGCTCCGCTGCTGGGTTTCATCATCTTTTTCCCGAGCGTCCTGCCGTTCTTTTGGCACAAGATCGAATCCATCGTTGTTGCCCAGATAGTCGCGGCTGCGGCATTTCTTCTGCTGTGGCCCGTCGCCCGGGCCGGAGCGTACCGCTATCGAATGAACCGGATGTCGTGGCGGGGAATCCGATTTTCTTTCGTTGGCCGAACCCTGCGCTATTTCGCCATCAGCGTCGGTGGATACATTCTCAGCGCTCTGACTTTCGGTGTCTATGTGCCCGCGCTGTTCGTGCAACAGCGGCGGCTGCTGTTCAACCACACGAGCTTTGGAACGGAACCGTTTCGCTTCGAGGGACGGACACGGGACCTGCTGCCCGTCTGGATCTGCGCGCTGCCGGTGCTGGTCGTCACATACGGGTTGTTCTGGCCCTGGTGGAGCGCGTTTCGATATCGCTACGTCTGGGCGAATACGACTCTTGCCGGCGCGCGATTCCGCTGCACGATCACCGGCTGGAGCCTCGCCCGGCTCTGGATCGGCAATGCGGTTCTGATTGTCGCCACTCTCGGATTAGGGTGGTCATGGGCCTCGATCCGAACGCTTCGTTTCTGGTCTCGCGGTATTGAGCTTGTCGGCGATCTGGACGCGGCGGCGGTGCAGCAAAAGCAACTCACCAGCTCGGCGGTGGGAGAGAGCTTTGCAGACTTTCTCGGCTTCGATTTCGGCTTCTAGGAGACATCATGATTCGCCCACTGGGAGATCACTTCGAAGGCGCGTATTTCGACGGCCAGAGTGCGCGGCGTCATCGCGCGCAAGTGTCACTGCTGCCGCAATCCATCCTGGTCGACATCGAAGGACGGGAGCAGGAGAATTTGCCTTACGAGGAATTCCGGCTTGCGTGGGACGGCGCCTACGGCCAGCCCCCGCGGCTGACGCGTGCCGGGCGGTCCGACTTCTTCGTGTTTTCCGGTTCCGATTTCGTCGATTCTCTGGGACAGCGCCGGCCGGACATGGTACGGCGCGACTGGTGGGACCTGCGTCTGGAAGGATGGACCGGGATCTTCGCCGCCAGCGGAATCGTCGCGCTTCTCTTCGCGATCCTGTATCTGTGGGGACTGCCGCTGATAGCCGAAACGGCGGCCCGATTTGCGCCGCGCGCCGTTGAAGAACGGCTGGGTGTAGCGGTCGTCAATATTCTGGCTCCCGCTCCGGCGAGAATTTCCGATCCCGCGCGGGAGCAGCTGCTCGGAAAAGTGGTCGCACGGCTTGCGAAGGCTGCAGGATCGGAGTACTCGTTTCAGGTGATCTATGCGCGGCTGGGAATGGTGAACGCGTTTGCCGCACCCGGCGGAATCATCGTGGTTTCGGATTCCCTGGTGCACCTGACGCAAACGCCGGAGGAGTTGGCCGGTGTGCTGGCTCACGAGATGCAGCATGTCATTCACAAGCACAGCACCAGGGGGCTGGCCCGCCAAATGGGCGGACGGGCGATTCTTTCCCTGATGGCGGTCGACTCGGCGGGAACTCCGCTGGCGCTCGAAGGAGTCACGAAACTGGTGAACCTCGGCTATCAACGATCGGATGAGGAAGCAGCGGATGAAGAAGGAGTGGCGCTGCTGATCAAGGCGGGAATTGACGCCGATGGCCTGGCCGCTTTTCTGCAACGGATTCAGACCAGCGAGGAGAACGGGGCATCCCGGTACCTGTCAACACATCCGGTGACTGCCGATCGTGTGGCTCGCGTGAAAGCCCTCGCTCAGGGACACAGCGGCACCACGCCGCTTCTCACGACAGAGGAGTGGACAAAGGCGCGAACGATCGGTACGAGCTTGCAATAAGTTTGAACATGTTCAAAAAATAGCTTGACGCCAGGTGGATTCCGGCGCAATCTATTTTTGAACACGTTCAAATGACAGTCCCTACAGCCAAACCGACCCCCAAAGCGGAGGAAACGAGCGTCCGGATTCTGGACGCCGCGCTGGAGCTGTTCCGCAAGGAAGGCTACGACAAGAGCACCATGCGCGACATCGCCAAGGCTGCGGGGGTGGCCACCGGCGCGGCTTACTACTACTACCCGTCGAAGGACGCGATTGTGATGAGCTTTTACCGCAGCTCCGCGGCGGAGATGCAGCCGAAGATTACGGAGTCTTTGCAGAAGGCAAAAGGGCTCGAAGCGCGGCTGCGTGAGCTGATTCGGGTCAAGCTGATTCACTTTGCGCCGAACCGCGGAGTGTTGCGGGCGCTTCTGCGCAACGGGGCCGATCCCGCGCATCCGCTTTCCCCATTCAGCGAGCAGACCAAAGAGATTCGCGACCTCGATCTCCAATGGTTTGAACGGATCCTCCTCGATTGCGGCGTCCGTATTCCTGAGGACTTAAAGCCGCAATTGCCGCGGATGCTGTGGTTCTTCCAGATGGGCATGATCCTCTTCTGGGTGATTGACGATTCGCCGGAGCAGGCTCGAACGGGCCGGCTGCTGGAAGCCTCGTGCAAGAGCATCGCCCTGCTGGTCCGACTGTCGAGCCTTCCTCTCACCCGTCCGCTGCGAAAGGCGGTCCTGCAGTTGGTTGAAATCGCCACGGGCGGTGAAGCGTGAGAATGCCGAACCGCCGCCGGTGGGGACTGCTGTGGCTGGTCGTGCTGTCGGCGGCGGGCGGTGGTTTACTACACGCGGGAATCTACGGTTGGACGATTTTCGTGGTGCTCCCGATTGCGATGGGCGGCGTGGCCGCCTGGGCACTGTTGCCGGAGACGGCAGGCGAAGCCGCGGCGGATGGCGCTGTGACAGCGGTGCTTGCGTCTTTCATCCTGTTCAGTCTGGGATGGGAAGGCGCTATCTGCATTGTGATGACGCTGCCGCTGACGATTGGGCTGGGCGCTTTCGGCGCTTGGATTACTTATCTTCTTAGCGATTTCAGAACGCGTGCGAGTGGGACGGCGCTGCTGCTGCTCGTTCCGCCGGCGTTTTTATGGGACACGCACGCCACCCCGGCGCTGTTTGAAGTTCGCACGGAAGTGGTGATTGCCGCGCCACCGGAGAAAGTCTGGCGGCATGTCGTCAGCTTCTCGACACTTCCGGAGCCGGAGGAATGGTTCTTCCGGGCCGGCATCGCCTATCCGAAGCGGGCCATGGTCGAAGGTACCGGACCGGGAGCCATGCGCTATTGCGAGTTCTCCACGGGACGATTCGTGGAGCCGGTCGAAATCTGGGACGAGCCTCGCCTACTGCGGTTCCGGGTGACGGAGAACCCTCCGCCGATGCACGAATGGAGTCCCTACGCGGATGTTCTTCCCCGGCATCTGCACGGTTACTTCCTCTCCGAGAAGGGTCAGTTTCTGTTGACGAGGCTTCCGGACGGCGGAACGCTGCTGGCCGGCACTACCTGGTACCGGCATGGACTTTGGCCGGAAGCTTACTGGCGAGTATGGTCGGA
>CAZETQ010000011.1:75774-89601 GCA_964515165.1 uncultured Solibacteraceae bacterium
CTACCTGGTACCGGCATGGACTTTGGCCGGAAGCTTACTGGCGAGTATGGTCGGACGCGATCATTCACCGCATCCATCTGCGAGTGCTGCAGCATATTCGATCTCTTGCCGAGTCGGAGTAACGGCTGGTGGATGGCGTACCAAGATCGTTAATCGCTATGTTGAGAACCTGCTCCTGTGCAAGATGCTCTAAACCCGGACAAACCCGCTGCTGCCGCGCGCGGCTGCTTGAGTCCGCAGCTTTACCGGCTAGCGAAGCCACGCAAGGAGCGAGCAACCGCGAGCGCAGTAAGTGGGTCTCCGTCCGGATAGCCTCAGTTTACGGCTCCCGAGTCGAAGGTGTTGCAGGCCGAGACTTTGCCTTCCTGGAAGCCGCGCTTGAGCCATTCGACCCGCTGCGCGGACGAACCATGAGTGAAGGAATCCGGCGAAGCCGCGCGGCCGGACATGCGCTGGATGCGATCGTCGCCAATCGCCGCCGCCGCCCGCATGCCTTCCTCGAGATCGCCGGGTTCGATTTCGACATTCCCGCCCTTGGTGCGCGCTCCCCAGACGCCGGCCAGGCAATCGGCCTGCAGCTCCATGCGGACGGAAAGGGCATTCTTCTGTCCCGGATTGCGACTTTGCAATTGACGCACCTTGGTCTCGATTCCGCTGATCGTCTGGATGTGGTGCCCGACCTCGTGCGCCAGCACGTATGCTTTTGCAAAGTCGCCCGGAGCGCGAAACCGTTGGGATAGCTCGTCAAAGAAGCCGAGATCGATATAGACTTTCCGGTCGCCCGGGCAGTAAAAGGGTCCTGTCGCAGCTTGGGCTAGGCCGCAGGCGGAACGATCGGTATCCCGGAACAGGACGATCTGCGTCCGGCTGAATTGGTTTCCGCTTTCGGCCATGATCTGCTCCCAGGTGTTGTTGATGTTGGTCATCAACGTCATGGCGAACTTGGCGGATTCGGTCTGCTCGGCGACATCCCCCGCCGGCCGTGAAGTCTCGGTGGGAGCGTAGGATCCTCCACCGCCGCCCATGAACATGGAAAGGAAATCCACTTTGAAGATAAAGCTGAGGACCAGCAGGACCAGCATTCCGCCCAGACCCATGCGCATGCCTCCCCCGCCGCCCAATCCCATGCCGCGAAAACCACCGCCTCCGCTTCCGCGGCGGTCTTCGACATCTTCATCTTTCCATCCGGGCGTCCAGCGCATCGGCTTGTCCTCCGTTCGGAGATTTAGTCTAGTCTATCGTCCGGCTAGCATGGAAGGACATGCAATCCTCGGGCTTAACGGGAAGTCCCTTTGCCGTCCTGACCGCCGTCGTTGCACCGGCGATTCTGACGAATGCCTGCTCGGTCCTGGCGTTGGGCACCAGTAACCGGATCGCGCGAGTGGTGGACCGCACGCGAGTGATCAGCTCCGAACTGGCGGCGCTGGATCCGAACGGTATGCGCTTTGAGGCGCGGCTGGAACAGATCAGCCGACTGCGGGAGCGCGCCAATCTGCTGGTCCGCGCGCTGCGAACTTTCTACATCGGGATGGGGTGCTTTGCCGCTGCCGCCATGATGACGGTGTTGGGCTCGGCACTGGCGTTTTTCCAGTTTGATGATGCATTTCACTTCACGGCGTTTCTGGCATTTGTTGTCGGTATTGCCGGTGTGGCCAGCCTGATCAACGGATCGGCGCTCACTGTCCGCGAAACACGGCTGGCGTTCGCCCTGCTGCACGAGGAAGTAGAAGAAGTCCTGAAGGAGCGCCGGTAGCCGGACGCGATCGGGAAAAAGACGGCTATGACCCGGTTTCGATGGCGGCGCTTTGGGGTGCCGGCTCGATGAATTCGGGCTGCGGCGCGCGGATCCGCATGGGCTGTCTTTTCCAGTAGGTCAAAGAGCGCCAGCACCATTCGAGCGGTCCGAAATGATGGTGACGCAGCCAGATGGGGCTCCAGGCCAGGTTGAAA
Source organism: uncultured Solibacteraceae bacterium (assembly GCA_964515165.1). Classification (GTDB taxonomy): domain Bacteria; phylum Acidobacteriota; class Terriglobia; order Bryobacterales; family Bryobacteraceae; genus JAPKYZ01. The sequence goes on from CAZETQ010000011.1 coordinate 77,725, forward strand.
ATCCAGATGGCCAGAACGATGGGATAGAGTTGCCAGCGCTCCAGCTTGCCGATCAGGCCGAAGCCGTATCCGCCATAAAAGAGAATGCTGCAAATCAGCGAGTGGCTGATGTAGTTGGAGAAAGCCATCTGCCCCACGGCGGCGAGCCGCGACGTGAGCCATGCCATCTTGCCGGCCTTGACGACGAGGATCAGACCGCCGATGTAACTGAGCGCCATGGGAACGCGGGCGACCTCGTAGGCAATCCCATCGAAGAGACCGCGCACCGGATCGAAGTTGTGACGCCACTGGATCCACATCGTCGCGCCGTTAAGGGTAAGGCCGAGGATGCCTCCAATGATGAGCATTCGCTTGTAGAAGCCGGGACTTCTATCGCCGGTGAGTACTCCGGATTTCAGGAACGCGAGGCCGAGGAACATCATTGCGGCCATGTCCCAAAGAAAGGGGAAGTAGTACGGCAGGGCGTGGAACGCCCAAACGCTTTCGCCGCGCTTCTTGAGATTGGCGGCGTAGTTGCCCCGGTAGGCGTCCAGCTCCTCCTGAATTTTTTTCTGGCTGGGATACAGGTTCTCCATCAACTTGATCCCTTCGTCCAGCTCCTTCTTCTGATCGCCGGTCAGCGCGGCCGATTCCAGATCCATCGCCTGGATCCGGTGGTAGGCGTCCAGTTTCTTCTTCTGCTCCCAACTGAACATGACGGAACCCACAGTCATGAAGACGAACATTGCCGCCGCGATGACCGTCAGGCGCTTCGGCGTCATCACGCGAAACACAAACAGCGAGAGTCCCAGCAGGCCGTAGGGGTAGAGAATGTCGCCCCACCAGATCAGGTAGGCGTGAAGCATGCCGAACAGCATCAGCCACAGGCAGCGGCGGACATAGAGGTCCGCTGCGCGAATGCCCGCGCCGCGTTCTTCGGCCCTCGAAATGAACAGCAGCGTTCCGGCGCCGAACATCAGGGAAAAGATGGCTCGCATCTTTCCTTCTCCGAACAGGTAAATCACGGTCAACACCCAGCGGTTGAGAAGATCGTTTCCGCCCTGGATATTGGGATTGGCGTAGGCCGCCTGAACAAATCCGAATGTCGGAATGTTCATCAGCAGGATGCCCAGCAGCGCGAAGCCGCGCACGACATCCAAAGTATTGATTCGTTCCCCGCCCCGCACTGGCCCGATCGCCGGATTGGCTGGAACCATGTCCCTCAGGGTAGCATCGGATATGCGCTGCGCAGCGTTGGTTCTCGCCGCGATTTCCATGGCTTCCGCACAGAAACTGCCCTTTGACATCCAGGCCTTGATGAAGGTCGTCCGAATTGGCGAGCCCCATCTTTCTCCCGATGGGAGGCTGGTAGCATACACCGCTCGCACAGTAGACATCGACCAGAACACGCAGCCCCGGCAGATCTATGTGGTTCCGGTGGAAGGCGGAACTCCGCGGCAGGTGACGAGAGACGGATCGATCAACGAGCGTCCGCGCTTCTCACCGGATTCGAAACAGATCGCGTTTGTTTCGAATCGCAGCGGATCTTCGCAGATCTGGGTGATGAATGCGGACGGATCGAATTCGCGGCAGGTGACACGGCTGTCCACGGAAGCTTCGGGCGTCATGTGGACTCCCGACGGGAAGAACCTGGTGTTCCTCAGCGAAGTGTTCCCCGAATGCGGCCCGGACGATGCCTGCAACAAGACGAAGATTGAAGCGCAGAAGAATTCCAAGATGCAGGCGCGCGTGTACACTTCCCTGCTCTACCGGCATTGGACGGAATGGCAGGGCGCGCGGCGGAAGCATCTGATGGTGGTCCCCGTGGAGGGCGGCGCGGTCCGCGATCTGACTCCGGGAGTCCGCGATGTTCCGCCGTTTTCACTGGGCGGTCCGGACGATTATGCCGTGGCTCCCGACAGTCTGGAAGTTTGCTTCACGATGAATCCGGATGACGATCTGGCGACCTCGACGAATAACGAGCTGTTCGTCGTTCCGATTACCGGCGGTGAGATGAAGAAGATCACCGTCAATCCAGCGGCGGATGCTTCTCCGCTCTACTCGCCGGACGGGAAGTACCTCGCCTATCGCGCGCAGGCGAAGCCCGGATATGAGAGCGACAAGTGGCGGATGATCGTCATGGATCGCGCGACCGGCGAAGCCAGGAGCGTCACAGACAGCATCGATCGCAGCGTGCAGTCGATGGCGTGGTCGCCCGATTCCAAGCGCATTTTCTATACCGTCGAGGATCGCGGGCGCAATACGCTTCACGTGATTCCGGCGACAGGCGGAGGGACCCGGCAGATTATCGGATCGGCCAGCCATATCGACGATATGCAGTTTTCGCCGGATGCGAAGACGATGGTTTATACGGAGAACTCGGGATCGATGCCGGTGGAGATTTATAAGGTATCCAGCTCCGGCGGTTCGGCGGTCCCGCTGACCCGGATGAACGAGGCTCTGCTGGCGCAGTATCAACTGACGCCTTTCGAGGAGTTTTCCGTAGAGGGCGCGCAGCGGACCCGCGTCCAGAGTTTCGTCGTGAAGCCGCCGCAGTTCAACCCGGGGACCCGGTATCCGGTGCTGTTCCTGATTCACGGCGGACCGCAAGGAGCATGGAGCGAGAGTTGGAGCTTTCGCTGGAATCCGCAAGTTTTCGCAGCCGCCGGGTTCGTGGTGGTGATGCCGAATCCACGGGGCTCGACGGGATACGGGCAGCAGTTCACCGACGAGATCAACCAGGACTGGGGCGGCAAGCCTTACGACGACATCATGGCGACCGTGGATTACGTGGCCAGTCAGCCCTGGGCCGACAAGGAGCGGTTCACCGCGGCGGGCGCCAGCTACGGCGGCTACATGATCAATTGGCTGCTGGGCCATACCGACCGTTTCAAGGCCCTGGTTTCGCACGCGGGGGTTTTCGACTTGAAGAGCATGGCGGGCGAGACGGAGGAGCTGTGGTTTCCGCTGTGGGAGTTTCGGGGAATGCCGTGGCAGAATCCGGACGTTTACCAGAAGTGGTCGCCGTCGAACTTCATCATGAACTTCAAGACTCCGACGCTGGTGACGCACGGCGAGCTGGATTACCGGGTTCCCCTCGGGCAGGGGATGCAGCTTTTTACCGCGCTACAGACACAGAAGGTACCGTCGAAGTTCGTGGTGTATCCGGATGAAGGTCATTGGATTTTGAAGCCGCAGAACTCGATGTTCTGGTACAACTCGGTGATCGACTGGTTGAAGGAATGGACGGTGCCGAAGCAGTAGCTGGAACCTGAACGTTCGCCTGGTTTGTGCCAGCTATCGCGAATTGTCAGTCAGCAATTTCTTCCGCAGCAAGTCCAGAGCAGTCTGCGCGGCCATTCCGCGGACCCGCGCTCGATCGCCGAACAACTGGAATCGGCGGGCTTCCACGTCGCGGCCGCGACGGGCGATGCCGATCCAGACGGTGCCGACGGGATTCTCCCCGGTTCCGCCGTCCGGTCCGGCAATTCCGGTAATGGAAATTCCCCAGGCCGATCTGGTTTCCTGCGCAATCGCGGCGGCAAGACGCTTTGCCACTGCCTCGCTGACGGGGTCTTCGTGAAACTCCCCGATGAGCGATTCTTTGAGGGCCTTGGTGTAGACAATGCGTCCGCCGGCAAACCAGGCCGAGCTTCCGGGAGTATCGGTCAACCGGACGCCCAGCAGGCCGGCCGTCGCGCTTTCCGCGACCGAAACCGTTTCGCCCCGCTGAGCGAGAAGCCTGCCCACGGCGGCATCCAGCGTTCCGCCGTCGGTCGAGTACAGGCGATCTCCCAGCAGCTCGACAATTTGAGAACCGAGCTCATCGCAGAGAACTTCGGCTTCTTCCTTCGAGGCGGCGCGCGCGCGGAGATGAACTTCCACATCGCCCGGTTTGGCGAGCACCGTCGTCACCGGGTTTTCGTACTTTGTGTAGGCGGGAGCCAACAGAGCATCGAGGTCCGACTCCCCCATCCCGGCGACGCGATACCAGCGGGTGGCGATGGCCATCGGCGGCATCAGTTCCCGAAGCTTCGGAATACAGAGATTCAGAAACATCGGCTGAATCTCGCGCGGCGGCCCGGGAAGAAGCATGACGATGTGGCCGTTGTGGACCATCCACTGCCCCGGAGCGGTTCCATTCGGGTTGGCCAGGATTTCGGCGCCATTCAGGATGTTGGCCTGGCGCCGGTTGTTTTCCGCCATCTTCCGGCCCAGCCGGGCGAACCGCTGCTGGATCCAGCCGACGACCTCCGGATCCAGGGTTTGTCCAACTCCCAGCGCCGTGGCGGCCGCATCGCGGGTGATGTCGTCTTCGGTCGGACCCAGGCCGCCGCTGAGGATCACGATCTGCGCCAGGGCCAGGGAATCCTGAATCGCAGCCGCCAGCCGCGCGCGATCGTCGCCGATGATGCGCTTCTCGATCACCTCGATGCCGAGGCTATTCAGATGCTGGGTGAGAAATAGCGAATTGGTGTCGAGCCGCACGGGACCCAACATCTCGCTGCCGACAGCGATGATGCTTGCGTTCATGGTCGCCGGCGTGCGGCTAGGGAAGCGGGCGCCCGCGAATGCCGACGTCCACGCGATAGACGGCGTTGTTAGTGGTGATGGCCATGGCTCGCGATCCGGTGAAGGCAAGTCCCACGACGCCGAGGCCCGAAAGATAAAGCCCGGCCTGTCCCTCCGGAGTGATGCGAACGACTCCGCGTTGTCCGCTCAGCGAAGCAGCCACGTACAGATTCCCGTTCTCGTCGAACGCCAGTCCCTGGGGACGGCCCAGCCCGCGGAAAAAGGGTGACACTTCGCCGCGATCGTTTACCCGGTGCACGCAGTCGAAGCTGGATGTCGTGGGAGCCGTGACATAGAGGTCGCCATCGGTCCCAAAAGCGAGATGGTAGGCGGCAATCGAAGGCTCCATCGTGGCGTAGACATAGATCTGCCGGTTGGGAGCGATCTTGAAGATCGTTCCGCTGCGATCCCCGACATAGAGGTTGTTTTCTTTGTCGAATGCGATTCCGGTGGCGACACCCATGCCTTCGACATAGACCGAAAGAGCTCCTTCGCTGGAGACCTGGTAGACCACCCCGTCGTGCCGGCTGGATACGTAAAGTGTCCCTTCGTTGTCGAAGGCGAGCCCGGTGGCATTCATCAGGTCGGTGACAAACGGCTTGGCGTTGTAATTCAAATCGATCTTGTACACGGCCACCGGCGTTTTCTGCCCGCGGGAGCCGCTAAAGGTGGAATAGATGTTCCCCAGCGCGTCGACGGCGGGACTGGCAACCGGGTGTAGGTTGTCGGCGATCTGAACGCCGATTTCGCAGTTCCAGGCGGCGCTATGAGCTCCATCGGCGCGAACCGTCAGCTCGCCGACAGACGCCCCGTCCGGAACGCGGGCAATCACCAGGGAATCGGACCCGACGACAACCGGCGCGCCCAGTTCGCCGATGGTCACCTGAGGCCGGTCGTTCTTCTGAAATCCGCGGCCGACGATGCGAAACTCGCCGCCCGGGATCGCCGCCGGAGGGCTGACTCCGGAGATTTCCGGTTTTTCGCCGTTGGAGTTTTTTTCGCGCATTTAGTTAATTAGATGGAGCCACCGCAATACCAGCATCACAATTCCAGCATAGACGCCCGCCATGGCATCATCCAGGACGATACCCCAGCCTTCCGGAAGACTTTCCAATTGCCGCACCGGCCAGGGCTTGACAATGTCAAACAGACGAAACAGAGCAAAACCGGCCAAACAGGCCTGCCAGTGAGTGCCGCCCATCGAGAGAGCAATCCACTGGCCGATTCCTTCGTCGATCACCACCGCTTGAGGATCCTTGGCGCCGCGGTCGCGGGCATACTGGCCGGCCGCCCAAATCCCCGGCAGGAAAAAGATCACCAGGTATATCCAGGGATAGGACATGCCGTAGGCCAGCAAAACCGCCAGAAGCGAGCCCCAAGTTCCGGGCGCCTTCGGCAAATAGCCGGCGCCGCCCATGGTGGCGATCAGCTCGGCGACTCTACTGTTCATCTTCGGGATCGATCACGGGTGTGCCAGGCAGGCGGTACTCCCCGCTGGCCCACTTTCCCAGATCCAGCAGCCGGCAACGTTCACTGCAGAAGGGAAACTCCGGATCGGCTTCCGAAACGTCTTTCTTACAGATCGGGCACTTCATGCTTATCGGTGGGGCATCGCGGGGGTGACCGACGGCATGATCTGAAACAGCGGCTGTGCCGCCACCGGAACCGCTTCGCCTTCGTCGATCAATTCCCCAACCAGGTCGTAGTCATGAGCTTCGGTGATCCGAATCCGGCGCATCTGGCCGGGTTGGGGTTCGCGGCCGGTGAAATCGTTGATCAGGCAAACTCCATCGATTTCCGGAGCTTGTGAGGGAAGCCGGCCCTCCCACAGAAGATCGGTTTCCTGCGACGGCCCTTCGACGAGAATGGGAAACTCCTGCCCGATCAGCTTCCTGTTTCTCCCGGCGGAAATCTTCCGCTGGATCGCCATCAATTTCCGCCGGCGGTTCTCGATGGTGCGAGCGTCGACTTTTCCATCCAGCTCGTAGCTCTTCGATGTATCTTCGTCCGAATACTTGAAGACACCCAGCCGGTCGAGCTGCGCGGCCTGGACGAACTGGCACAGGTCGTGGAAGTCCGCCTCGGTTTCCCCGGGAAAACCCACGATAAAGCTGCTGCGAATCGCCACTCCCGGAATGGTGGCCCGAACGCGCTCCAGCAGCTTCAGGAAAAATTCTCCATTGGAGCCGCGCTTCATCCGCTTGAGAACATCGCGCGAGGAGTGCTGCAGCGGCATATCGATGTACTTGACCAGAGCGTCGTGCCCGGCGATGGTATCGAGCAACTTCTGGGTGACGCGATTGGGATAGCAGTACAGGAAGCGAACCCACGCCGGCTGCGGAGTTTCGATCTGCGCCAGCCGGGCGAGTAATTCGGCCAAGCCGTCCTTAAGCCCCAGGTCTTCCCCATAACTGGTTGTGTCCTGTCCGATCAGGTTAATCTCGCGAATGCCCTGCCCGAACATCCGGGACGCTTCGGAAACCACGCTCTCAAAACGGCGGCTGCGGAAGTTGCCGCGATACTGCGGAATCACGCAGAAGGTGCAGGGATGATCGCAGCCTTCGGCAATCTTAATGTAGGCGAAATGGCGCGGCGTGGAAAGAACGCGGGGCGTCAGGTCGTGGTAGAGGTAGGCCGGCGCGGCGGCCTGCTTCGGTTCCAGCCCTTCGCAGAGAGCGCCAATCTTATCCAGTTCATTGGTGCCGATAATCGCATCGACTTCCGGCAGGTCTTTGCGAATCTCGCCGCGGTAACGCTCCACCAGACAGCCGGCGACGATCAGACGCTGCGCCTTCCCGGTTTTCTTGAACTCGGCCATTTCCAGGATGGTGTCGACGGATTCCTGCTTGGCCGGATCGATAAAGCTGCAGGTATTGACGACAATGACATCGGCCTCGTCGGGACGCGGAGTCAATTCATGACCTTGAGCCACCAACTGACCCATCATGACTTCCGAATCGACAAGATTCTTCGGACAACCGAGGCTGACAAATCCAATTTTCAAGGGAGGAAAGACTTCTATTCAGGGTATCATGACCCGGCTTTTTCTGCCGATAAGATCAATCAACTCATTCATTTACAAGACCTTGGAATGCTTCTCATCCGTAACAAAACGCGCGATTTGCTACTGGCTTACAAGGCGGGAATCGCAAATACCAGCACCTTGCGGCGCCGGGGTCTGCTGAAGCATCAACATCTCAACCCCGGCGACGGCCTGTGGCTGGTCCCTTGCGAGGCAGTCCACACCTTCGGGATGAAGTTTCCCATCGATGTCCTGTATCTCAGCCGGGCGAAGAAAGTATTGAAGATCGAGTCCTGCCTGCCGAAACGGCGGATTAGCGTCTACTTGCGGGCACATTCCGTTTTGGAGCTTCCCGCGGGCATGGCCATCGGCACAGCGGTCGGCGACGAGTTGACCATGGAGCGAGTCGAACCGGCGTAGCCGCTAGAAGGTAAGTTTCTCCACCATCTGGCTGAGTTCCGCTTCGCGTTGATCGAGGGTAACTCGCAGCTTCGCCTGCGTGTCTCGCAAGGCGGCGATCTGCGTTTCCTGATCGGAAAGCTGCTTCGCATAGCGCTGAACGACATCCTGCTGACCGGCGATGGCACCCAGGCTTTGCAGGTTTTTGCGAAGGCGGTCCTGGTCCTTTTCGAGGTCCGCGATCTGACGGCTTGCCGCTCCAAACTCCCGATTCGCCTGGGCGATGGCGGCCTTCGCCTCGCCGACTTGCTGCAAGGCGCGCCGGCCCGCGTCGGAAATCGACTTGGCCCGGACATAGGAGGCGATCACATCCGGCGTCAGGTTTGTCACCATCACCGTTTCGCTCAGGACCTGCTCCTCCAGCACCGGAAACTTCTGGTCGGAATTCGGCTTCAGCGCCACTTCGAATCGCCGGTGTTTCGCCGTCGTCTCGGTGGGCTGGGTGCCGATCACTTTCGAATCCGGTTGGAGCGGATGCTCGATGACGAGAGTCTTTGCCTTCGCGTCGACATTCTTGACGCTGTAGGTGGTGGTGGAGCGATGCGTGCTTTTGACCGTCAGCGTTCCCCGGTTGGCCCGGACTTCCTGGATGACTTCATCGCCGGTTTCTTCTTCATTGGCGACGCGCGTACCCAGATCGACGGCGTAGCTGATCAGACGCTTGTCGCCTTGTTTGACCGTTTCGACCAGCGCCTCGCCGCCGTATGCTCCCCCGTCAAAAACAGTGATGGGACCGCCGTCGAGAGTCTTGCCGGTATTGTTGGTGATTTCGGCAGCATTTCGCGGATTCAGCCCCTCCGTCCAGATCAGCAGTTTTCGCGCGCTCACTTTCTGCTGGAGGAAAGGCAGCATCGCCGATTCGTTGCGCTTGACGGTGATGGGCGTGGAGAATCGGTACTCGAAGAGTTCGCCGACTTCGTGAGATTCCGTGTCAACGCTCGCCGAGGAGATCTGCACGGATTCGGTAACACTCCCGAGGCATCCGTTCCGGTCGAAGCCGGGCCGTCCGGCCATTGCCGGATTGCAATTCTGATCAAGCCGCTTCGCCATTTGACGGGGAGCGGGAGGCGGCGGAGCGGCATAAGCGGCCGCAGGAGCACCTCCCGCGACGCCGCCGATAATACCGCCCTGATAAACCTGCGGCCGGGCGGCGGCATCTTCGGGCAACTCGGCGAACTGCCGTGCGACATACCGCGGCTCGTAGAGGCGGCTGAGGAAACTGACGGGCCGTCCGCTGATCAACGCGATTTTTACGCCAGCCCAATCTTCTCCGCTGGTGTTGTCGACAATCGCCCATCCTTCCAGGGTGGGCTCGCCGGTAGCGGGGAGGATCAACCGGTAGCTCGACTTCCAAATCGGAGTGGGCGCCAGGTAGGAGACGGCGAGATTTCTCGCTTTGTCGTTCGGCGAATCGATGTAGACGCTTTTCTTATCTTTCGACCGGGAAGCCGTCAATGTCCCCAAATAATCCTTCAGCTGCTGCTGTAATAAAGGATCGCTGAACTTCAGGCTGGTAATCCCCGACAGGTCGAACGACCGCAAGGTGCCATCGTCGGCCAAGAGCGACACCTGTTCCTTCTCTGAGCCCTCCGGTCCTTTCACGATGCGCGAGCCGACAATGGCTCCGGAGCCGGCGCTGGTTTCAATCCGCGCTCCTTTCATCTGGTCGAGAAAGGCCGAAACGGGAGTCGTCGTGCCCAGCCGGAACGGAAATTCCGAAAGCTTCTTTTCTAGGGGATCGGCCGAATCGTATCTCACTCCGGAAACATTGCCGCCGCTTAAATCGCGGACGGTTAGCGATTTCAAGACGTCGTTCATTTCTTCCGCCTTGAAGTCCAGACGCGCCGATTCGCCGGGGCGAAGCGGGCCCGACCGTTCGAAATAGCCTACCCCGTTTTTGTAGAGGACTACCTCCTTGACGGGGAGTTCGGCCGCCGTGGACAAAACGGCAAAACCGCCGATAAGAAATACGCGGAAACGATTCACGACGCAGCCCAAATCCATCATCGCCTCTTTGGACGCCACCGCTCGACCAGTGGTTCCAAGTGCCTGATGAAACTTGACACCCCTTCCCGGGGGGCGTCAGACTTTGAAAAGCGTCCGCAGGAATACAGGTTGGTATTACATCTCTTGAAGCGAGCGACTTTTTTCTTCGCACTTGGCGCATTGGCGTCTCTGAATGCCTCGGCGCAATTTTCCGGATTCGGCGGACCTTCTGTAATGGGCCGGTCCGCCGGCGCTGGAATCGCCCGGCGGTCCACGCAAGTTCGCATGCGGTTTTTCGGCTCGGTGATGGGAATTTACGATAGCGGACTGACCGCTTACTACTCTTCCAGTTCGGACGCGTCCAATTCCTCCTTATGGGGCTACATGGTGCGGGGCGGTGTCTACGGGACGAAGTCGTGGCGAAAAACAGACCTGTCGCTGTCTTATGCCGGCGGCTATACCGCCTATACGCGATCATCCGGCTTCAACGGCACCAACCAGTCGCTGGTGATTGGCTTGTCCCACTCGATTAACAAGCGGCTCTTCCTGCAGAGTTCTGTGATAGGAACGATCTGGAATCGAGCGTACGGGTACGGGTTTGGATACTTTACGCCCGGACAGGCTTTGGATCCGGCGCTGAACCCGCTGCCGCTGGACGACATCTACGATTCGACGACTTACACGTTCACCAACGCCAATACGCTGGGGTACCAATTTACCCCTCGCACCTCATTCGGCGCGACGGGCGGGCCGTTTGTCACAAAGCGGACAAATACACTGATCAGCGTGGCCGGCATCTTCGCATCGGGCGACATTTCGCATCGCATTACACGATCCCAAACGTTGACAGCCGCCTACACATTCAACCAGTTCAATTTCTCGGGCCGGTATGGAAACTCCGCGATCACGATGGCGTCGTTGGGCTGGGCGTGGCGCGGGCGGCGGTGGGACGCGAACCTGACGGCGGCCATTGCCAGAATCGAAAGCGAAGGGTTGGAGATGGTCCAGCTGGATCCCGCCGTCGCGGAGATCGTCGGCTTTTCAACCGGCACGCAGGCCTACTACAAGCTGAACTACTATCCAACCTTCCGGGCTTTGCTGGCCAGCCGCTTCCGCAGATCGACCGTTGGAGTCACGGCGTTCCGGCAGATCCGGCCGGGGAACGGCGTCATTCTGACCAGCTTGACTACTGGAGGCTACGCCTATGCTTCCTACACCGGCTTGCGAAAGTGGACGATGTCCGCCCGCACCGGCGTCGCACAGTACAAAGGCCTGATCCGGTTCACGAACTCCACCACGAATTTCGATGCCGGAGGGCAGGTGGGCTATCAGCTTCGTTCCGATCTGCAATTCTCGGCGGCGATGTACTACCGGAAACAAAGTACAAGCGGAACGGATTTCCGGCGGGACGGCTTCCGGATTACGGTGGGAATCAGCTATTCGCCCGGCGATATTCCGCTGGCTCTCTGGTAGCTGTACCGTATGCGAGCGATTGTCGTTGAGGACCAGGCGGCAATTCGGACGCTACTGGCAGAACTGCTGCGCGCCGAGGGATTCGCCGTGGAGACCTTCAGCGATACCGGCTCCTGGAATCCCGAAGACAACCCGGCCCATTTGCAAATTGTGGACTGGAACTCGCGCCAGGGCACGGCCGAATCGTCGATTCGCAGGCTGATGACAGCCTCTCCCACCGCCACCTGCCTGATTGTGAGCGGATGCCTGGTGGATCTTGCCGTCTTTCCCGCGGAATGGCAGCCGAGGCTGGGTTTTTTGGAGAAACCCTTCACGGCGGTAATGCTGCGGCGAGCGATTTCCGCGCTGACGGTGCCCGCTTCCAGCCGGCCCTAGCGCCCGGTCAA
>CAZETQ010000012.1:0-73015 GCA_964515165.1 uncultured Solibacteraceae bacterium
GTAAAGCGGTTAAAGTCCATAGTGGAGGCTCTCGAGGACAGGATAACATTTAGCGTCAAACAGTGCAACAATCTTAGCGTTAGTCGCTCATGTTGACGCTATAATTCTGGTCTGACTAAACTAGTTTATGGCTACCCACGTTGGCCTTTTCGAAGCGAAAACTCATTTGTCTAAACTTCTCGATCGGGTAGAGGCGGGCGAGGAAATCGTCGTCACCCGGCACGGAAAACCCGTCGCGAAATTAAGCAAGTTCGATGATCCAGCTCGCGAGGAGCGCATCGAGAAACTGGTCGAACATATGAAAGAGCTCAAGAAGAAACATCCGGTCAGCGCAACTCAGGAAGAGATTATCGAGTGGATTCGGGCGGGCCGCCGTTTCGAATGATGGTCATCGATGCCTCGATCACGCTGAATTCGATTCTGCAGGGGGAAGAAAGCCTTCCTAACTCCCAGATCTCCACGAGTGTCGTCCCCGTAACTTGGCTGTCGGAAGTCGTGAATGGTCTGGTCGCAGGCGAGCGCCGTGGAAAGCTGACCGCCGAAGCGTTGGAGGATTGGCGAGTGGCGCTCGAAGAATTGGCGTCGGAAATCGAGATTGAGCCGCCGGTGATCGACCGTTACTTTCGTGACATTGTGGACATGGCCCGGCGGTTCCAGCTCTCGGCTTATGATGCGTCGTACCTGGAGTTAGCAGTCCGGAAGGGACTCCCTCTTGCCACACTGGACCACAGGCTTCGCGCCGCCGCAGTGGAAGCAGGAGTGAAGGTACTTCCCTAGCTGGGGGGCCTAGCTGGGGGGCCTAGCTGCGAGTGGCGGCGATCTGGCGTTGCTTTTCGAAAGCCAGTTTCCCGCGATATTCGTCAACCAGAGTCGCGATTCCCGCCCAGAAATATCCGCCGACGAAGATCAGCAGAAACGGAATGGAAAGGTAGTTCTGCGTGTCGATCGCAAAAGCGATCATCGCGATAAACAGAGCCCCACCGGCCAGCTCGGCGTAAGGAAGCCAGCCAGAGCGGCTCTTGTATTTCGAGTCCGCAATCGCAGCCTTCTTGTTTCCGGAGATCGCGTATTTCGGAGTCCGGGCAAAGGCCGTCTGGATCCCGAACAGCGCTTCGAGCACCGCTTTGGTGTTCGAAAGCGTCAGCGCGACGCCGGCGGCGATCAGCGCAGGCAGGAAGAAGATCGTTCGCTTCCAGGTCTTGGGATAAAGCTCCCGCTGGGCAACCAGGTAAAAGGCCGAAATGGACCAGAACGAGGCCGCAATCAACGGCAGGTCGACCAGCAGGATCTCCAGCCAGCCCATGTAAAACCGGACGATCATCACCGGCAGCATCAAAACGGAGATGACGATCATCAAGGGGTAGGAAATGTTCGGCGTGAGGTGGCAGAACGCTTCCACCTTATTTTTCAGCGGAATGTCGGCGGTCAGGACGGAGCGCAGCAGCTTTTTGGCGCATTGTGTCAGGCCCTTGGCCCAGCGCGACTGCTGGACCTGGAAGCTATACATATCGACCGGCAGCTCTGACGGGCACTCGACATCGTGAGCATAGACGAAGCGCCAGCCTTTCAACTGAGCGCGGTAGCTGAGGTCGGAATCTTCGGTCAACGTATCATGCTGCCAGCCGCCGGCATCCTCGATCATGGCGACGCGCAAGATCCCGGCCGTTCCGTTGAAATTGAAATAAAGATCGTTGCCCGCGCGCGCCGGATGCTCCAGGGCAAAATGGCCGTCCAAAAGAATTGTCTGCACCTCGGTCAGGAGGTTGTAGTCGCGATTCAGGTAGGTCCAGCGGGTTTGGACGACGCCGACGCCGGGTTGAGCGAAGAAATGGATGGTTCGCTGGAGAAAGTCGACCGGCGGCAGGAAGTCCGCGTCGAAGACCGCGATAAATTCGCCGGTCGCGGTTTTTAGCCCTTCCTGGAGCGCGCCCGCCTTGAAACCGTGGCGATTGGCGCGATGATGATACTCGATCGGATAGCCCATCGCCTGATAGCGGGCTACCAGAGCTTCGGTGAATGGATGAGTGTCGTCGGTTGAGTCGTCAAGAACCTGAATCTGCAGCAACTCATGGGGGTAGTCCATCCGAACGACCTGCTCGATCAGGCGCTCCACCACATAGCGCTCGTTGTAGAGCGGCAGCTGGATGGTCACCGGCGGCAGATGTTCAAACCGTTGCGGAGGCTCTTTGGGAAGGCGGTCGCGATATTTGAAGTAGCTCCGGATGACATGGTACCGGTGGCAACCATAAAAGGACAGAATCAGAAGCGTGCCAAAGTACGGAATCAGAAGGGACCAATCGAACCACGAAAAGGAATGAATCCCCGCAAACGTGTCGTCAAACAGAGCGTCGGCGAGTTGATCGGTGAATGACGCCGCCAGTAAAAATGCCGCGGTGGTAGCGGGAGCTAGCATTTACAGTGAGTTGGCTTGCAATCAACGGACCGCGATCTTGGCGTGACCACGTGACACAAAGGTCTTGCAACCTGTGGTCTATTATAGCCGAAATTTTGCATCTTTAGACTTAAATTACAGGATCTTAAGGATTTGTCCGGCCGGGCGGCTCCGTCGTCTCAAGACGTGCTCAATGTGGGTCCGGTGGAATGCCGGTGTCCCGCCGGCAGGTCTATTTCCAGCCGCGCGGTGAGTGTTATAAACAGAGATTAGCCCACCAACGCCCTGCTGCGTACCGTGGGTGGAGGAACCAACGACAGTGTCCAAGGCTACAAGCAAACCCGCCGCCAAGCCGGCGGCCCGAACAACGTCGACGCAGTCCGCGGAAGCGAAGGCTCAAGCCGATCAATTCGGAAAAGCGATGGAGTTGTTCCACGCGCGGGATTTGAAGAAAGCCCGGGACTATTTCGAGAAGGCGGCCGACGGCCCGAACAAAGAGATGGGCTTCGCCGCGAGGACTCATCAGCGGATGTGCGAGCAGCGTCTGGAGAAGCAGACGGTCACGCTCGAAACTCCCGAGGACTACTACAACTACGGCGTGGCTCTCACCAACCGCGGGCAATTGGCGGAAGCCCGCAGGACTCTGGAGCAGGCGCTGAAGATGGAAGAGGCCGACCACTACCACTACGCCCTGGCGCTGGCCGCGGGACAGGCAGGAGACCTTGAAGCGGCCAACAAGCACCTGGCGCGAGCCTTCGAGCTGAATCCCAGGAACCGGACCGCGGTGCGCAACGATCCGGACTTTGCGGAACTCCTGAAGAACCCCGCCTTGCAGGAACTGGTCCGAGGCGCATAGCTCGCTTCTTCGCTGTACCGGGCCGCGAATGAAAACTTCCTTGCGCATTGTCGCGATCGGCGGCGGGACCGGCCTGTCTGCGTTGCTGCGCGGGTTGAAAGATTATCCCGGCGAGCGGCTCGACCTGACCGCTATTGTGGCGGTTACCGACGATGGCGGAAGCTCCGGAAGACTGCGCCGGGATTTTGCCGTTCTGCCGCCCGGCGACGTTCGCAACTGCATGGTGGCGCTTTCCGGGGACGACGCTCTTTTGTCGGAGCTGTTCCGTTACCGGTTTCAGTCCGGCAGAGGCCTGAAGGGGCACAGCTTCGGAAACCTGTTTCTGACCGCGCTGACCCACGTCACGGGAGATTTTCTCAAAGCGATTCAGGTCTCCTCCGAAGTGCTGGCCATTCGGGGAGACATTTTCCCCGCCACATCCAGCAATGTGTCGCTGGAAGCGGAGATGCACGACGGAACCCGCATCGCCGGAGAGTCGAAGATCAGCCGTTCCCGGAAACGCATCCGGAGAATTCACCTTCTGCCATCGGACTGCCACGCGCTGCCCGGCGCCCTGGAAGCGATTGCCAAGGCGGATCTCATCACCTTGGGACCCGGCTCCTTGTTCACCAGCGTCATCCCGAACCTGCTGGTCTCCGACATTCCCGCAGCCATCCGGAAATCCCGCGCCCACACGACCTACTTCGCCAATCTCATGTGGCAGCCATGGGAAACCATGCAATTCTCCGCCGCCGATCATCTGGAGGCGATTACCGCGCACGCCGGGCGCCGGCTGGTGGATTCGGTCGTGGTCAACACCCGTCACATCGGCGGGGAGCGCCGGCGGCTCTACGCCGCCGATAAAGTTTATCCCGTCGAAGTAGACCTTCCTCGTCTGGAGGCCATGGGCGTGGAGATCATCGCGCGAAATCTCCTGGACAAGGGCGAGATGGTGCGCCACAATCCCGCCGCCGCCGCGGAAGTTGCGATCGAACTGGCCAGACGTTCGCGCCGGAGCAACGCCGGCGGAAGTTCCCTTCCTCAGTCATAGGAAAATAGAAAAACATGACCGATGCAGTGACGATCGTCATCCTGGCGGCTGGCCTGGGGACTCGAATGAAATCGAAGAAGGCGAAAGTCCTTCACAAGGCCGGCGGGATGACGCTGGTAGAAAACGTACTTCGCGCGGCGCTGCGAATGACGACTCCGGATCGCATTTTCGTGGTTACCGGGCACCAGGCGGAAAGCGTGGAGGAAATTCTGAAGCCCTATGGCGTGGGCTTCATCCGTCAAACGGAGCAGAAAGGCACCGGCCATGCTTTGGCTGTTGGACGGGACAAGCTGGCTCCTCATCCCGGACGACTGGTGGTGCTCTACGGGGACACTCCTTTGCTGAGCGAGGCCACGCTGCGGGCGCTGCTGGCGCGTCATCAGGAGAGCGGAGCGGCCGCGACCGTCATCACGACCTTGCTGGACGATCCAACCGGCTATGGACGCATCCTGACGGACGATCGCGGACAGATTCTGGGAATTGTAGAACAGAAAGCCGCCACGCCGGAGCAGCTTGCCATTCGAGAGATCAACTCCGGAATCTACTGCTTCGACGGCGAACTGCTGTGGAAGCACATTGGAGAGATTCAGCCCAACAACCCCGCGCGCGAGTACTACCTGACCGACATGATCGAGATTCTCCGCGCCGCCGGGCATTCTTCCGTCACCTTGCGGGTTGCCGATCCGAGCGAGCTTCTGGGAATCAACTCCCGCGTCGAGCTGGCCGAAGTGGACCGGATCCTGCGGGACCGCAAAGTTCGCGAGCTGATGCTCGGCGGGGTGACGATCGAGAAGCCGGAAACGGTGGCGATCGATCCCGAAGTTTCCATCGGACCGGACACCATCATCGGTCCGTTCGTGCAGCTTCTCGGAAAGACCGTCATCGGCGAGAACTGCTTGATCGGCGCCTGCTCCATCATCAAAGATTCCCGCCTGGCCGATGAAGTCGAGATCGGAGCGTTTACCTCTATCGGAACTTCGACAGTTGAGGAAGGCGCGCACATCGGTCCCTATGCGCGGTTGCGAATGGGCAATCACATCGAAGCGGGAGCGCACATCGGCAATTTCGTCGAGCTGAAGAATACCAACCTCGGCGCGGGAGCCAAGGCGATGCATCTGGCATATCTGGGAGACTCGACGGTGGGCCGCAAGGTCAATGTCGGAGCCGGCACCATCACCTGCAATTACGACGGCAGGAAGAAGCACAAGACCCTGATCGGCGAAAACGCTTTTGTCGGCAGCAACTCTACGCTGGTCGCTCCCGTAGAGATCGGGCCGGACAGCTACATTGCGGCCGGCAGTGTCGTGACCGTCGCAGTCCCTCCCGAGGCCCTGGCGATCGGCAGGGGGCGACAGGTCAACAAAGACGGCTACGCGCGGAAGCTGCGCGGAAAGCAGCCCGAAACCGCGCCGGCCCATTAAATTCCGGTTACAGAACAAGAATCGGGTGATAGACCTGTGGAAGGCGCAGCTCGCCAATGGCGATCAATTCACCCGCCGCATTCACGGCTTTGACAAACTTCGCATCGCTGGTGGTGCGAAACGGCGAAATCCGGAAATCGCGGCCGTGCCGGATCTGCCCCGCCGTTACATCGTCGACATATTCGATCGGAAAGTCCGGCAAGAGCTCAGCGGCCGGAATTACCGCCTGAAAGAAAGTCTCGCCGGCGGCCATCTGCGCAAGCCGCTCCATCGAGAAAGCGCGATCCAGGTGGAACTCGCCGGAGCGGGTACGGACCAGGCCGGACAAGTGCGCTCCGCAGCCGGCCAACAACCCGAGATCGTGCGCGAGGCTCCGCACGTAGGTTCCCGCGCTGCAATCGATCACGAGCGTAGCTTCCGGTAAATCGAAAGAAAGAATCTCCAGCCGCGACACGGTGACTTCCACCGGAGGGATCTCCACAGCGATGTTCTTCCTCGCCAACCGGTATGCCCGGACGCCTCCGATCTTCTTGGCAGACACAGGCGGCGGCGTTTGCAGAAACGTGCCTCGAAACCGCGGCAGCCATCGCTCCAGGTCGTCTCGCGTAAAGGCCGGCGTCACCTCGGGGCCGGCCGGCTCTCCTTCCGCATCATACGTATTGGTGGAAAATCCGAACCGGACGACGGCCTCATAGGTTTTGGAGGATCGCACGTAGAACTGCGACAAGCGCGTCGCTCCACCCAGCACCAGGGGCAAAACGCCCATAGCCATCGGATCCAGCGTTCCCAGATGCCCCACCCTTTTCGTTTGAGCCAGCCGTCGAATCTTCGCCACGGCGTCATGAGACGTCCACCCCGCTGGCTTGTTCAAAACAATCACGCCATCCACTTCCACCCAGTGTAGCCACGCATGGAATTTAGAATGGAAGTTTGGAAGAATCCGTTGGCGGAAAGATTTATGACAGCCGGATCATGCGCCGGCTGCTGGTTTACCTGGTGCCATACAAGGGTACGGTTGCCGTCTCGGTGCTGCTGCTGGTGGGCAATTCCGTCGCCCAGACCCTGGGGCCGCTCCTCACCAAGACGGCGATCGACCGTTACCTGGTCCCGGTGAAAGGAGCCTCGGCGGGTCCGCTGGAAAGCTGGCTCTCCGCCGATGCGTTCACCGGGCTGCTGCAGATTTCCTGCGTTTACCTGCTGGCGATCGTCGCCGGGCTGCTGTTCGAGTTTTTCCAGACATACCTGATGACGTGGACCGGACAGCGAGCCATGCTCGATCTTCGGCGCGACCTCTACGGCCACATGCAGAAGCTGGATATTTCCTTCTATGACCATTCTCCGGTCGGCCGGCTGGTGACACGAATCACCACCGATGTCGACCAGCTGAACGAGATGTTCTCGTCGGGACTGGTCACGATCCTGGGCGATCTGCTGATGCTGAGCTTCATCGTCGCGGCCATGTTCCAGCTGAGCGCGGGCATGACCCTGCTGCTGTTGGCCGTTCTGCCGCTGGTGATATTGACCACGGCGATCTTCCGGCGGTCTGTGTCCCAAAGCTATCGCAGGACACGTGTCGCCATCGCCAGGATCAACGCCTACCTGCAGGAGCGGGTGTCGGGAATTGCCGTGCTCCAGCTGTTCAACCGCGAAAAGCGGAGCGTCGGCGAGTTCGAAAAGATCAACCGCGACCACATGGATGCCTTCAAGGATGCGATCTTCGCCTACGGCTGGTTTTATCCGGTAGTGGAGTTTCTCAGCATGCTGGCGCTTGCCCTGCTGCTGTCCTATGGAGGATATCGCGCCGGCCGCGGCGAGATGACGCTCGGGGTGGTGGTGGCGTTCTTCCAGTACGGCCTGCGGTTCTTCCGCCCTATTCAGGACCTCAGCGAGAAGTACAACATCCTGCAGTCGGCCATGGCCGCGGCGGAAAGAATTCTCGGTCTGCTGGACACCAAGCCGCAGATCGTCGCTCCATCGGAGCCTGTTTCCGTGCCGGCGAAGAACGGCGCGATCGAATTCGATCGCGTTTGGTTCGCTTACAAGAACGACAGCGGCAATCCCGACTGGGTTCTGCGGGATGTCAGTTTCCGGATCGAACCCGGGGAGACCGTGGCGGTGGTGGGTCACACCGGCGCAGGCAAGACGACGCTGATGAGCTTGCTGATGCGCTTCTATGACATCCAGCAGGGATCGATCCGTATCGGGGGCAGAGATATCCGATCGTTCGATCCATCGGATCTGCGAACCCGCTTCGGAGTGGTCCTGCAGGACGCTTACCTGTTTACCGGAACACTCGCCGAAAACATTCGCCTGGGAACAGCCAGTATCAGCGACGAGGATCTGGCGCATGCGGCAACGCGGGTCAATCTGATCGATTTCGTTCAATCCCTGCCCGACGGATTCCAGCATCAGATCCGCGAGCGGGGAGCCGGACTTTCGACGGGGCAGAAACAGCTGGTGAGTTTTGCCCGCGCGCTGGCGCACAATCCTCAATTCCTGATCCTGGACGAAGCCACTTCCAGCGTCGATACGGAAACGGAAATGCGGATCCGCGACGCGCTGGACCGCCTGGTGACGGGGCGGACTTCCTTTGTGATCGCGCACCGGCTCTCCACCATTCAACGGGCGGACCGCATACTGGTGATGCACAAGGGCCAGCTTCGGGAAAGCGGGACTCATCAGGAACTGCTGGCCCGGAAGGGTCTGTACTACCGGCTCTACCAGCTGCAGTATAAGGATCAGGAAACCGCTCCGGCGAGGATTCCTCCGCAAGCGCCGCTTTCGGAGCCGGCCACCGGCTAAGTCTTGAACCGGTCGTCGATTTCCACCTGCCAGCCGCTCACAAGCCGGTTCGTTTCATTCGCCATGCCGACGACCGCTTGAAGCTCGTTGAACATTTGGGCGGACATTCCCGCCTTCCGCGCCGCGGCCGTATGCGAAGCAATGCAGTAGCCGCATTGGTTGGTAGTGCTGACGGCAAGATAGATCAGCTCCTTGGTCAGCGCGTCCAGCTCGCCCGGAGCCATGATCTGCTTGACGCTTTCCCAGGTGCGCTTCAGCGTGGCCGGGTCGTGCGCCAGCGCCTTCCAGAAGTTGTTGACGTAGTCCGTGTTCCGCGTAGCCATGATGTCGTCGTAGACCGCCCGGACATCGGGGGGCGCCGCGTCATATTCGATCAATCCCAGGGTTGCCATAAATGCCTCTTGACTCCGTACCATGGTACGGAGTTTACGGTTAAAGTGAAAGGAGCAGATGGCTCAATGGAAAACAAAACGAAGTGTTGTGAAAACTGCAAGTGCGAGAGCTGCGGCTCCGGCACCTGCACGCCGTGCGACTGCGGCTGCGGGTGTGGATGCCCGTGCCCCTGCTGTCAGAAGAAAAGCTGACCGCCTCACCATTTCGCGGGCGGCTGCGTTGGCCGGAGTGGGCGTGGAAACGATCCGTTTTTACGAGCGCCAAGGCCTGATCCTACAGCCGCCCCGCCCCACCGACGGTCAACGCATCTATCCCTTGTCGACGATTCGGGAGGTCCGTTTTCTGCAGCACTGCCAGGATCTCGGCTTTACGCTGCGGGAAGCCCGGGAGATGATCGGGCTGACCGATTGCGGTGCGGCCTGCGCCCGAGTCTCGGACAAGATCCAGCAACTGGACGAGAAGATCGCTGCCCTTCGGAACCTTCGCGACGAGTTGAAGTCGCTTCTGGGAAGAAAGAAATCCGGCATGTGCGGCGTGATGGAGAATTTGAAAGACTACGCCGTTCTAAACTGTTAGCCGGATGGCGACGGCGAAGACGCGAACGTTTCAAACCCTGTCCGGCATTCCCGTCGAGCGCCTCTATTCGGAAGCGCCGATACATGCCGGCCAACCCGGTGTATTTCCTTACACTCGTGGAATTCACGCCGGCATGTATCGCGACCGGTTATGGACCATGCGCCAGTTCTCCGGCTTCGCCACGCCGGAAGAAACCAATGCGCGATACCGGTTCCTTCTTTCGCAGGGCCAGACCGGACTTTCAGTAGCATTCGACCTTCCCACGTTGATGGGCCTGGACAGCGACTCTCCCGGCGCGCTGGGTGAAGTCGGGAAATGCGGCGTCGCCATTTCTTCGCTGGAAGACATGGAAACGCTGTTTGCCGGAATCTCGCTGGCCGGCGTCTCGGTCTCGATGACGATCAACTCGCCGGCTCCGGCGATCTGGGCGATGTATGCCATCGCCGCCGAGCGGCAGGGCGCGAGCATCGCCGCTCTTTCCGGCACGCTGCAGAACGACATCCTGAAGGAGTACATCGCGCAGAAGGAGTACATTTACCCTCCGGCTCCATCGCTGCGCCTGGCGGTCGATGTCATTGAATATTGCGCGCGCCACGCTCCCAAGTACAACCCGATTTCCATCTCCGGCTATCACATCCGGGAAGCCGGATCGACCGCGGTTCAGGAGCTGGCCTTCACTCTGCGCGACGGCATCGAGTATGTGGAGGAAACACTCCGGCGCAATCTTCCGATCGACCAGTTCGCGCCGAGATTGAGTTTCTTCTTCAACGCTCACAACGACTTTTTTGAAGAGATTGCGAAATACCGCGCCGCCCGGCGCATGTGGGCCCACATCACCCGGGATCGATTTGGAGCCAAAGACGAGCGGAGCATGAAGCTGCGGTTTCACGCCCAGACCGCCGGATGCGCGCTGACATGGCAGCAGCCGGAAAACAATCTGGTTCGGACCGCAATTCAGGCGATGGCGGCGGTGCTGGGGGGAACGCAGTCGCTGCACACCAATTCGCTGGACGAAGCCTATGCCCTGCCCAGCGAGCAGGCGGCCGGTCTCGCGCTCCGCACCCAGCAGGTGATCGCCTGCGAAAGCGGAGTGGCCGCAGTGCCCGATCCCCTGGGCGGCAGCTATTTCGTCGAAACGCTGACCGGCCAGGTGGAAGCGGCGGCGAACGACTACATTCGCCGCATTGACGGCATGGGTGGAATGTTGGCGGCTATCGAGCGGGGATTTCCGCAGGCGGAGATCGCCGATGCCAGCTACCGCTACCAGCGAAGCATCGAAGAAGGTGAGCAGACGATCGTGGGGGTCAACCGCTTCACGGTGGAGAATGAGCACCCGCCGGAGCTGCTGCAGATTTCCGCCGCCGCGGCAATCCGGCAGTGCGAGAAGCTCGCCGCGCTGCGAAAACGCCGCGACTCCGCCAAGGTGGAAAGCGCGCTCGATTCGCTGCGCGACTGCTGCCGCAAGAACGCGAATACGATGCCCGCGATTCTGGACGCCGTACGGGCTTATGCCACCACGGGCGAAATCTGCGCCGCGATGGGGGATGTTTTCGGCAGTTATTTGGAGCTGCCGTCCGTTTAGAGTTTTCCTTCCGGGGAGCGGCCGAAACTCTTTCAATTGAAACGGCTATAATGCGAACGGGTAGGTTCCCGATTCGGAGCTTCCCCATTTACGGCCAATTCCAAGACCCAAAATGGATCAGCGCATCCGAGTTCTGGTCGCGAAGCCCGGCCTGGACGGACACGACCGCGGCGCCAAAGTCATCGCTCGAGCTTTGCGCGACGCGGGGATGGAAGTGATCTATACGGGTCTCCGTCAGACTCCGGAGATGATCGTAAATGCCGCGCTTCAGGAAGATGTTCAGGTCATCGGCCTGTCGATCCTTTCCGGAGCGCACAACGCAATCGTGCCGCGAGTCCTGGAACTGCTCCGGGAAAAGAAAATGACGGACGTGGCTGTCATCGTAGGCGGTATTATCCCGGATGATGATGCCGAGAGACTAAAGCAGATGGGAGTGGCGCAGGTTTTTCAACCGGGCGCGTCGCTGGAGGGGATTGTGGAATTCATCCGTACCGCTTCCCGGCAACCTGCCGAACGAGAACCACTTGCTACTGCACAAAATTGAAAGAGTACGCATGCAGGAAAGATTGAATATTGCGGTGTTTGTCGACTATGACAACATCGAAATCGGACTGAAGTCCACCCTGCGCCGCGAGTTCGACGTTTCGTTCGCGCTGGCGGCGCTCAAAGAGCGCGGTGACCTGGTTGCCAAATTTGCCTATGCCAACTGGGGGCGGCAGGAAGCCGCCGCCCGGCAGATGGCGGAAAACGCTGTACAGATGGTGCAGCGGCTGCCCTCCCCGCGCGGAGACAAAAACGGAGGCGACATTAACCTGGCGCTGGATGCGCTGGAAATGGCATTCACGCATCGCCACGTGAACGCATTCGCCATCATCTCCGGCGACAGCGATTTTATTCCGCTGGTCAACAAGCTGAAGGAATACGGCAAGACCGTCTATGTCGTCGGAGGCAAAGCCTTCACGTCGACAATCCTCCAGCAGAACTGTCACGAGTTCATCAGCTATGAATCGCTTTTGCCCGACAAGCCGGAACCGGTCGTCGTGGCCGATGCGGCGGGACTGCTGCCGGGCGAAACACGGGCGGCGGACCGCGGAGGACCTCGCGGCGATCGCCGGGACTTTCGGGAAAGGGAGCGGGATCGCGGCGACCGCGGTCCGCGCCAGCGCCCGCCGGCCCTGGACATTCTTTTGGCCGTGCCGCTGGTGGAGAGAGCCTTGCAGGTCC
The DNA here is from genome assembly GCA_964515165.1 of uncultured Solibacteraceae bacterium. GTDB lineage: Bacteria > Acidobacteriota > Terriglobia > Bryobacterales > Bryobacteraceae > JAPKYZ01. Next base: position 12,277 of record CAZETQ010000012.1, read on the forward strand.
TGGAGCGCCGCAACGTTCAGCCCCAGCTGGGGCTGCTGAAATCCACGATGCTGCAGTTGGACTCGGCGTTCAATGAGCGCGCCTACGGCTGCTACAGCTTCTCGGATTTCGTGGACAAGCTGAAGAAAACGGAGCTCATCAATGTAACGGGTTCGGGCGGCCGTGTGATTATCGAGCGGAAAGGCGGACCGACCAAGCCCCTGCCTCAGCCCGAGGAAGTGCTTCCCAAGCTTCGCGACATGCTGGAGAACCACCGGCTGGAACTCGAAGAAGGGGCTCCTCTCGATCAGCTTTCTCATTGGATGGCCACCGAACATCCGGATTTCGATCCCAACGCATACGGTTTCCAGGCATTCAGCGAGTTTCTGAACTTTGCGCAGGACAAAACGGTCGTCCGCATGGAGCCGAATGAGGAGCGAGGCCTGATCGTTTACCTGGGTCCGGAGTTCTATCCGCCGGCCGAGCCGCCCAAGCCGGAGCCCAAGACTCACCAGGAAGAGGAAGAGGACGACGGGCCTCAGCCCTACGTGGAAGGCCAGCCCACCATCATGGAGCCGAATCCTCCGCCGCCCAAGCCGAAAAAAGCTCCGGCGCGGAAGCGGGCCGCCGCTCCCCGCACCACGAGGCCCCGGAAGCGCAAGACCGATTAGCTGCCCGATGAGGAGAGAGTGGGACTGCCGCTCTCTCCTCCCTTCCCTTCGAGAATCTGGAAACCGTAGTTCGCCCCGCCCGCATAAATCCGCGTGAGGCGCATGAGATTTCCTTCGCGCTGAAACTTCACCATCGTCGTTGCCGCCGGACTATGGTCCGGAGTATCGACCTTCACGACCATTGCAGCGCAGGCGCGTCCGGCCTCCGACTCAATCAGCAGGATACTGACATCCTGTCCCGGCGAAAGAGGGCGCACGGTGTAGGCGCCGGCCTCCATCCGGGTTTGGCCGATCTGGAACGCCATCGGAGCCTGGAAGCGCAGCGGCTCCGCAATCTGGCCGTGAGCAACGGATAGAAAGGCAACGGCACTGACAATCGTGCCGATCGCAAAATAAGCATAGCGATTCATCTTCTTGTTCTTCTTTCTGTGAATGGCCGGCGGATCACATAAGAAGTGACGTTGCTTGGTTCGATCGGAGCCGCGCCATTTACAAACAGTTACAAATCGCATTCCCGGAGAACCGCGCCTGCCGGCCCGATTGCTTCTCGGTTATGCTTAAACGCAAGCATCCACGCCGACGCGACACAAGGAGATTTCAATGAATACACGCCGTCACTTCCTGGTTATGAACGCTGGTGCAGTCTTAGCGTCGCCGCTGGTTCGCACTGCCCGGGCGGATACCAAAACTTTTCCCTACCTGGAGTTGGAGCAGCGAATCGCCAAGCGCGATTTCCGCGACATCACCAAGGACGTCCTGCCCACGCCCAGCATGATCGTCGATCTCGATCTGTTCGAGACCAACGTGAAGAAGATGGCGGACTACACCAAGGCAACCGGAATCCATCTGCGCCCCCACGTGAAAGTTCATAAGAGCGTCGATATCGGCAAACGGCAGATTGCCCTGGGAGCGATCGGCCTGACCACCGCGACCATCGCCGAATCGGAGTTGATGTCCGGTTCGGGAATCAAAGGGGTTCTCTGGACCAAGCAGCCGGCCAGCCGCAATAACGTCGTCCGCGCCGTGGCCCTGTCGAAGAAGGATCCTACCTTTATGTTCGTCGTGGACGACCCAAAGGTTCTGGAGTGGGTGGAGCAAGCCGCGGAGGCGGCAAAAACCAAATGCCGCCTGGCCGTAGCCGTCAACGCCGGGATGAAGCGCCAAGGAATCGCCAACGGCCAGCCGGCCGTCGATCTGGCGCAGAAAGTGATCGCATCCAAGCATGCCAGCTTCGAGGGATTCATGGCCTATTCCGGAACCGCTTCGCACACCAAGGGATGGGAGGCCCGGCGCAAGCGGTCGACGGAAGACTTGTCCGGAGTGCGGGAAACCGTGGCCCTGGCGAAGAAGGCCGGGCTGCCCGTCGGAATCATCAGCGGCGGGTCCACCGGCACCTACAACATCGACAAGGAGCTAGGGCTGACAGAGCTGGAGTGCGGGTCTTATATCTTCATGGACACCGCATACACCGCGGTCGGCGGCAAAGAAAACGACTCCGTCTATAGCGACTGGGCCAGCTCGCTATCGATTCTTACGACGATCGACAGTAAGCAACACTCCGACATCGCCACCATCGATTACGGCAACAAGGCGATGGCCCGGCCCACCGACGCCGTCAAAGGGATGCCCTGGCTGCAGGTGGGAAACCAGGGTGCGGAGTATGGCGCGCTGAAATGGAAAGACGGCGGCGGGGCAGAGCTGAAAGTCGGCGATCGCGTCGAGATCTTCTGCACGAATCTCGACATGAGCACCAACTGCTACGACCGCTACTATGTCGCCAAGGGTAACCAGATCGTCGATGTGTGGCCGATCATGGGGCGCAGCGGAGCGGCGCAGCGGTAATACACCCGCGGTATTTCGGTTTCTCAATTTCTCGATTTTCCGCGGCGGTATTGCGGCCTTCGCCTCTAAACACGTAGAGATCTAAGTGGCCTAGGCTTACTATACCGGTTCGAGGTCCGTGCTATTCTCCGTGACAAGGTCGGTTGGGGGGACCATCCGGCTTCGCTTTATCGCAAATCCGGTGGGGGGCCCATGTTTTCTCTGCAGCGCAACTTATTGTTGTTCCTGGCCGCGCTTTGCCTAAGCGTGGTACCGATCCACGCGCAGGTGACCGGCGATCTGGTCGTTGAAGTGGTCGATGCCTCTGGAGCGCTCATTCCGAATGCGAAAGTGACCGTGAAAAGCCCCGCTACGGGCGCGGTCCGAAACGTGACGACGGAGCTGGAAGGATCCGTTCGCGTTTCGCAGCTTGGAGTTGGGGAGTACGAAGTTACGGCCGAGGCGTCGGGTTTTCAATCGGTCCAAACCCAGGCGCAGGTTAATAGCGGCGCCGTGAATCTGGTGCGGCTGGCCCTGCCGGTCTCCACCGCCACGCAAACCGTGGAGGTCGTCGAAGGCACCGTGACGGTCAACACCGTAAACGCCCAATTGCAGACTTCCAACAATTCCAAGCAAGTCTCGGAGCTTCCGCTCTCCGCCAACGGCGTGCTCGCGCTGGCGGGCACCACGCCCGGAGTGATCCCGGTCACCGAGCGGAATTCGTTCCTGGGCCAGGGCTCCTACAACTCCAACGGAGGCCGCGGCCGCGGAAACAACATCACCATCGATTCGGCGGTGGCGACCGATGTCTCCACCACGGGCGGCGCCGGCCTTGGCACGGTGCCGGAGTTCCTCATCAGCGAGATCAACATCATTTCCAACAACTTTTCTGCGGAATTCGGGCGAAACTCCAGCTCCCAATTTCAGATTTTAACCAAGAGCGGAACAAACGCCTTTCATGGGCAAGGCTGGTGGTTTTTCCGGAATAACGTCCTCAACACCCGCGATTATTTCGACCGTACGGGATCGGCGCCTCCGCTGAAGGACAACCGGTGGGGCGGCTATCTCGGCGGACCCATCGTCAAAAACAAGCTGTTTGTGCTGGGCCACTACGAGCAGCAAAAGGTTCGCGGTCTAGGCGGAACGAGAACCGCCACCGTCTGGACACCGGAGCAGGTTGCGTCCATTACCGATCCGACATCCAAGGCATTGTTTGAGCAGTTGGCCGGCCCTCGATTTACCTCGCCCACCGGAACCACCAGCAATGCCGCGCCGTCGACGACCAACGCCATCGCCGGTTCCGTCCGCATGGACTGGAATATCAGCGATCGCCAGACGCTGTTCGGCCGCTGGGCGCTGCAAGACTCCGAAGTTCAAGCGGCAAGTCTCACCTTCGTTGCCGGCAACCTGCCCACCGGCGGCGCTGGAAGCGTCAATCGCCCTCAGAATGCCACCATCAGCTACACCAACACGTTGTCGCCCACCCTGGTGTGGAATTTTCTTGCGGCCTTCGGACGAAGCCGTCCCGGTTTCGCGCCGCTTGAATCGTTCGGCGGCCCCGCCATTGCCTTCCAGGACGGCACGGCAACCATGGGAATCTGGAACGGAATTCCCCAGGGACGCGTCCAGAACACCTACCAGTACCTCAACACATTCAGCTTCATCAAGAGCAGCCATTCGATGAAGGCGGGTTGGGATCTCAATCGCGTCCAGGCCAACAGCTACTTCGACTCCAACGTGCGCGGAACCTGGACGTTTGCCAGTTTTGCGGCGTTCGCCAATGGCCGGCCCACGCAATATTCGCAGCGTTTTGGAAACTCCGTGCGAGGCAACCGCGTGTGGAACAACTTTCTGTTCTTCCAGGACGACTGGCGAGTTCGCCGTGACCTTACCATCAATTTGGGCGTGCGCCTGGAAATCGCCGACGGGGTCACGGAAGTTAACGACCTGATTTCCAACCTCAACCTCAACGGAACGGGATCTCTCGGAGGCGCCGGCACCGGGCCTCTTGGCGATATTCCCGTCGGAGGGAAGGTCTTCAACACAAACTACAATTGGGCTCCTCGCGTCGGCCTGGCCTGGTCGCCGGACGGGGGCCGCACCTCCATCCGCGCCGGATACGGGCAGGCCTACGACTTCATCTTTCTGAACCCCATCACCAATCTCCGGTTTGCCCCGCCGCTGATGTACAACTTCGGCACGGCGACTTTCACCGGCAGCGACAGTTACTCGAATATCGCCGCCGGCAACAGCGACTTTCAGCGGACCGGCGCGGCCACGGTCGGAACCTTCGGAACAACGGTCCGCAACTTCGGCGGCTTCTCCCCGGTCGACCAGTCGATGAAGAACCCGCAGGTTCATCAGTGGAACTTCACCATCGAACGCCAGGTGTACGGCATTCTTCTCCGCGGAGGCTACATCGGCACAAAAGGCAACTTCCTACAGCGCGGCCTCCCGCTGAACACCATCAATCCGGCCAATGCGATTCCCGTCCCCACCACCTTGGCGCAGGAAGCGCAGCTGATCGCCTCCGGATTGCTCACCACCACCAATGCGGGCTTGAACGCGGGCCCCAGTCTGCCCACAAATCGCATTGACCCTCGATTCCAGGGCGTCACGATGGTCACCAGCTCGGCGAATTCGAATTATCACGGCGTCCAGTTCTACGCCGCACGGCGCTTTGTCCGCGGGTTCGGCTTCACGGCCAGCTACACCGGCGGCAAATCGATCGACGACAACTCCGATGTTTTGGGCGTTTTGGAAACGGACAGCGCGAATCAGCAGAATCCGTTCAACAACCGGGACAATCGCGGGGTCAGCGCATTCGACGTAACCCACCGGCTCTCGGTCACGCACAACTGGGAGATTCCCTGGCTGCGATCGTCCTCGAACGCCTTCCTTCGCTATGCCCTGGGCGGATGGTCGCTCAACGGAATCTTCTCCACCCAAAGCGGATTTCCTCTGGCGCTTTTCTCCGGAGTCCGCAACACCGCCCCCGGGTTCGCCGATCCGCTATTTCTCGGCGGCAATGGAGCGCTTCGTCCCAATCTGACTGGGCCCAACGTGACCATCGCATTGGCTCCCGATTCGGGAGGAACGAATCCCAACCAAGTCACCGGCTCCAATCTGGAACAACCACTCATCGGGAACTTCGGGACTCTGGGCCGTCACGTCATCCGGCAGAACGGCATCACGCAGTACGACATCACGGCGTTGAAGGATTTCAAGGTGGGAGAACGGTTCACCGCGCAGCTGCAGGGACAGATTTTTAATTTGTTCAACAACACCAGCTACAGCCGGCCCGGTCAGCAGTTACGGGCGCCGGCGAACTTCGGCTACTACCAGGACACCAATACCAACACTCGCAATGTAACGCTGGTCCTTCGGTTGATTTTCTGATCGAAGTTCCACGGCTCGAATCTTTCGCTTCCGCGGCGCTTTGTGCCGGCAACTGCTAAAATGAGCGTCCAGAAGGAGCCTGATGACCTCGTCTTCAGAGTTACCCGTCACGCTCGGCGCCTTGCGGCGCAGCCGGTACAGCGAGCAAGCGTTAGTCAGTCCGACTGTCAAAGATGAGCTTCGCAACAACCTCATCCGGCGTCTGGCCCGGAAAGAACCTCTGTTTCCCTCGGTGCTCGGATTCGACGATACGGTCATCCCGCAGATCGTCAATGCGATTCTTTCCAAGCACAACTTCATTCTGCTGGGGCTTCGCGGGCAGGCCAAAACCCGGTTGATCCGTCTGCTGACCGGGCTGCTGAACGAGCACACGCCCTACATCGCCGGCTCCGAAATTCGCGACAATCCTTTTGCCCCGATCTCGCGCCAGGGCCGCGACGTCATCACGCAGTTGGGCGATGAAACTCCGATTGCCTGGCTGACTCCGGATCAGCGGTATGTCGAAAAGCTGGCCACGCCGGATGTCACCATCGCCGACATGATCGGCGATATCGACCCCATCAAGGCGGCGCGCCGCGGCGCAGACATCTCCGACGAGCTGACCATCCACTACGGCCTGCTGCCCCGCGCCAATCGCGGCATCTTCGCCATCAACGAGCTTCCGGACCTGGCGGGCAAAATCCAGGTCGGTCTGTTCAACATCATGCAGGAAGGCGATGTGCAGATTAAGGGATATCCCGTCCGCCTTCCGCTGGATGTTCTGCTGGTCTTCACGGCAAACCCGGAGGACTACACCGCTCGCGGCAAAATCGTGACTCCGCTCAAGGACCGCATCGGCAGCGAGATCCGCACTCACTATCCCCTGACGATCGACCATGGGATGGAAATCACCGCGCAGGAAGCGTGGACGCAAAGAGCGGCCGAACTGCATATTGCGATTCCACCTTTCATCCGGGAAGCCGTCGAACAGCTGGCATTTGCCGCCCGCGACGACAAGAGAATCGACAAGCGTTCCGGCGTAAGCCAGCGCTTGCCGATCTCCGTGCTGGAAAACGTGGTCTCCTCGGCGGAGCGCCGGGCGCTGCTCAACGGTGAATCCGACGCCGTTCCCCGCGTGGCGGATCTCTACGCCGCGCTGCCGGCGATTACCGGCAAGCTGGAGCTGGAGTATGAAGGCGAGCTCAAAGGCGGCGACGTGATTGCTCGTGACCTGATTCGCCTGTCTCTCGCGAAAGTCTTCACCCGCTATCTCGAAGGCGTCAACATGCAGCAGGTCATCACATGGTTTGAAATGGGCGGATCGATCCTGCTTCCCGCCGAGGCTCCCTCGCCGGACCTGATCACCCGGTTAAACGCCATCCAGGGACTGTTAGACAAAGTCTCTTACCTGAAGCTCAAGGAGAACGAGTCGGACGCCATGCGCGTCTCCGCGGCGGAATTTCTGCTGGAAGGTCTTTACGCGCACCGCAGAATTTCACGATCCGAGGAACTGGGTTTCGTCGCCGGCGAACACCGCCGTCCTGAGCCCGTACGGGAGGAAGACGAGCGCCCCGGCCGCCGGCCGAAGCGGCAGTTCAACTAAGGAGATTCATGCGCTCCGTTCGCTATGGACGCTACACCGGCTTCGATCTCGACGTCGATGCCGAAGATCTGCTCAAGGCTCTCTCGGACTTCCTGCTGAATTCCGGCTTCGAAGGTGAGTACTACACCTTCTCCGAATGGGATCCGCAGTCGCTCGATGCCTTGAAGCGAGCGATCGAGCGGGCCCTCCGCTCCGGCGAACTATTCGAACCGGACCGGAAGCAGCAGCTTCTGGACAGTCTGGATGCCATGTCGCGCGAAGATCTGGAAGAGCTGCTCGAACGGCTGGTCGACAAACTGGCGCAAGAGGGCTATCTCAATCTTGAGCAGCAACAGCAGCGCTCGAAAGGCGGACAGGGCCGCGACCAGACACAGACTCGTTTTGAAGTCACCGACAAGTCGCTGGACTTTTTGGGCTTCAAGACTTTGAAGGACCTGATGGGCTCGCTGGGCCGCTCCAGTTTCGGAGCGCACGATACCCGCGAAATGGCCACCGGCATCGAAGCATCAGGCTCGTCGAAGCCGTACGAGTTCGGCGACACCCTGAATCTCGATGTCTCCGCGACACTCTTTTCCGCCATGCAGCGCGAAGGCGTGCGCGTCCCCGTCGATCTGGAATATTCCGACCTCTACGTTCATCAAAGCGAGTACCAGTCATCGTGCGCGACGGTGCTGATGCTCGATTGCTCGCACTCGATGATTCTTTACGGCGAAGATCGCTTCACGCCGGCGAAGAAAGTCGCCCTCGCGCTCGCGCATCTCATCCGCACGCAGTTTCCCGGCGACTCGCTTCGCTGCGTCCTCTTTCACGACACCGCGGAAGAGCTGAAGATTTCTCAACTCGCGCGGGTTCAGGTAGGGCCGTACTACACCAACACGCGCGACGGTCTGATTCTCGCCCAGCGTTTGCTGAAGGCGGAGAAGAAGGACATGAAGCAGATCATCATGATCACCGACGGTAAACCTTCCGCGCTCACGCTCGAAAGCGGGCAGGTTTACAAGAATGCCTTCGGGCTGGATCCGCTGGTGGTCTCCAAGACTCTCGAAGAAGTGAACCGCTGCAAGCGCCAGGGAATTTTAATCAATACCTTCATGCTGGCCAGCGACTACGGCCTCGTGAACTTCGTCCAGCAGGTGACGGAGATGTGCAAAGGCAAGGCATACTTCACAACGCCTTACACTTTGGGCGAGTATCTGCTGATGGATTTCATGAACCGCAAGTCCCGTCGCGTTCATTAACCGGAACTGAAACTAAGTTCTCACTCTCAACTACAAGTAACCCTTGACGCAAACACGAAAGACTGGCTAGCCTTGCTACCAGGTGTTTCGATTCCGCTCCATCGTGGTCTGCATTCAATTACTCGTTGCGTTGATCGCCACGACAAATGCGGCAATGGGATGTGAGCACTGCTGGCATCATCTGGGCGAAACCAAAACCGGCCACATCGCGATCGAGCAGGCCGGCGACGATTCTTCCGGCGACACGGCAGAGCACGTCTGCGTCTGCAGCTGCTCGCACGGATTCACGATTCCGGTAATAACGCCCCAGGATCCGGCCGCCCCGGTCTCGCCGTCCGAAACGCACGCGCCTTCCTACCGCACGCTGTCGCAATCCCCGCCCGTCCTTCCCCCTCGAGCCTGATTTCCTTCTTCATTCGCAATCGCTGATTCATTTTTCAGGAGGAAGCATGTCTCGAAGTTCGTGGCGAACGCCCGCGGCGCTGGCGTTGTTCATTGCCGGGTGCGCCGCCTGCGGCTCCAAACCGTCGGGTCCCAAAGCGGAAGCTCCGGCTGCGCCGCACGAGGAGCATCCCACACACCTGACCATCGACCTGGAGCAGCAGCGCGCGAACCAATTCACCTTCGCCGAGGCCGCCATGAAATCCACAACCAGGACAATCCAGACCACCGGCACGATCGGCCCGAATGAGACCCGAGTCGCGCACATGCGTCCTCTTTCGCGGGGCCGGATTCTCCGCGTGCGCGTGCGAATGGGCGACCGCGTAAAGAAGGGCGATGAGCTGTTGGCCTACGACAACGTCGAGTTGGGAGAAACGGTCCACGAATACCTCCGCTCCCTGATGGATCTGGAGCAGACGAAAACTCAGGCCGAGGTAGCGAAGCGAGCTCTGGAGCGCGCAACCGATTTGGCCGAGGTCGGCGCCTTGGCCAAGGCCGAGTTGGACCGCCGCGATGCCGAATACCGCAGGTCGCAAGCGACAATCCAGGCCCAGCGAGCCGAAGTGGCGCGTTTCGACGAGCGCCTGCACCGCTTCGGTCTGGAAGAGCGGGAGATCGAAGGACTCCTGAAAAAGAATCCGCAGGACTACCACCGCGAAGCTTCGACAACGGTACTGCGAGCACCCTTCGACGGCATCATTCTCAAAGCAAACGCGGCGGAAGGAGAATCGATCCAGCCAGAGGACAAGCTCTTCGATGTCGTCGACACCTCGTCCGTCTGGGTGCAGGCGGACCTATATCCGCAGGACGTGGCATCTGTCCGCGAAGGAGACCGCGCGCTCATTTCTGTGGAAGGCTACCCGGAAGAGAGCTTTCACGGACGCATCGCCTACGTCAGCGACGTCGTCAATCCGGAAAGCCGCACCACCCGCGTTCGCGTCGAGCTGCCCAATCCGGATCGCCGTTTGAAGCTCGAGATGTTCGCCACGATCCAGTTGCCGTCGCAACAGCGGAGGGCGGCGTTGCTGGTTCCGGCAAATGCTGTCCAGCAGGTCGACGGGAAGAGCGTGGTCTTCGTGCGCGAGGAGCCGCAACAATTTGAGATGCGCGAGGTGACACTGGGGCCGGAGTCGCAAGGCGCCGTGGAGGTCCTGTCCGGATTGAAGGCCGGCGAAACCGTGGTCACCCGGGGATCGTTCGTCCTCAAGTCGGAGCATGTGAAATCCGAGCTGGGCAAGGAAGGCCACGCGCATTGATCGACAGAATCGTCCTGTTCAGCATTCGGTGGCGCGTGCTGGTGGTGGTCTGCGGCCTGCTGCTGGCGGCCTTCGGCGTCGCCGCCGCTCTGCGTCTGCCCATCGATGCCGTACCGGACTTAACCACAAACCAGGTACAAATCAACACTCTGGCCCCTGCTTTCGCTCCGGAGGAGATCGAAAAGTTCGTCACCTTCCCGCTGGAGATCGCCATGGGCAGCGTTCCCGAAAAGGAAGAAATTCGCTCCATCTCGAAGTTCGGCTTGTCCCAGGTGACGGTGACGTTTCCAGACCACACCGATACATTCCGCGCGCGTCAACTCGTGCTGGAGCGGCTGCTGCTGGCGCAGAAGAATCTCCCCCCCGGTATCCGGCCGGAGCTTGCGCCCATCAGCACCGGACTGGGCGAGATCTTCCAGTTCACCGTCGAAGCCAAACCCGGCTTTGAAAACAAATACTCCCTGATGGACTTGCGGACGATCCTTGATTGGAACGTCGCGCCGGCCATTCGCACTGTGCCGGGCGTGATCGAGCTTAACGTCTACGGCGGCCATCTCAAGCAGTACGAAGTTCGAGTCGATCCGGAAAAGCTGATCGGTTATCGGGTATCGATCTCACAAGTCATCGATGCGCTCGCCAAGAACAACAACAACGTCGGTGGCGGCTATTTTGAACGCAACGGCGAGCAGCAGTTGATTCGCGGTATCGGATTGATCAAGGATCCCAATGACATCGCCGATATCGTCGTCGCTTCTCACCACGGCACGCCCATCTACATCGGCAATATCGCGGAAGTCGGCCTCGGCTCGCAGCTTCGCCAGGGCGCAACCACCATCGACGGCAAGGGCGAAACCGTACTCGGAATCGCGATGCTGCTGAAGGGCGAGAACAGCCGCGAAGTTGCCATCGCGGTTCGCCAGCGTCTGGAGGCTCTGCAGAAGTCTATGCCGGAAGGAGTCCTGCTTCGCCCCGTCTACGATCGCAGCGGCCTGGTGGACCGAACGGTGCGCACGGCCATCTCCAATCTCGTCGAAGGCGGGCTGATCGTGATGCTGGTGCTGTTGCTCTTTCTACTGCAGTTTCGCGCCGGGTTGATCGTATCCTCGGCTATTCCCCTTTCGATGCTCTTCGCCATCATCGGGATGCGCTACTTCGGAATCTCCGCCAATCTGATGAGCTTGGGAGCGATCGATTTCGGCCTGATTGTCGATGCCGCGGTCATCCTGGTGGAGAACTGCGTCCGCCAGTTGGCCCATGCCCGCCAGAATCTCAACCGGGCGCTCAGCTCCGGCGAGCGCATCGATACGATTTCGCGCAGCATCCTGGAGGTCCGGAAATCCAGCCAGTTCGGCGAAATGATCATCATCGCTTCCTATCTGCCGATTCTCTCTTTGGCCGGAATGGAAGGAAAGATGTTTCACCCGATGGCGTTCACGGTGATCTTCGCCCTCTGCGGGGCGCTGATCTTGAGCCTGACGGTCGTTCCCGCGCTTTGTGCCATGTTCCTGAAAGAACCGAAGTCGGGTCAGCAGGAGCAGCACGTCCTTCTGGACCCTGTCGCTCGCTTCTACGACCGCGCAGTGGAGCACGTCCTTCGCGCGCCGCTCGTGCCGATCGGCTTTGCCGCGGCTATGTTTCTGATCGCCGGCGCTCTTTTCTCTCGCATGGGTGCCGAGTTCATCCCGGAGCTCGATGAAGGAGCCATCCTGATCAGCTCCGTCCGCCCGCCCAGCGTCTCCCTCGAACAGGCCGTGCTGGCGACGACGGCGCTGGAGAAAGCGATCCAGCAAATGCCGGAGGTGGCAACCATCTTCAGCCGCATCGGCCGTCCGGAGATTGCCACCGATCCCATGGGCCCGAACATGGCCGACACCTACGTCATCCTGAAGCCGCCGGGCGGCTGGCCCGCACCCAAAACCCGCGAAGCGCTGATCGAAGAAATGGAGCAGCGGCTGCAACACGTCGCCGGATCGTCGTTCTCGTTCTCCCAGCCGATCAAGTTTCGAATGATGGAGCTGGTGGAGGGCATCGGGTCGCGATCGGATGTCGCGGTTAAGATCTTCGGCGAAGATCTCCGGACGCTTGACCGAATCGGCCAGAGCGTCGCCCGGGTTCTAAACGGCGTTACCGGAAGCTCGGACGTCAAGGTACAGCAGGTCAGCGGACTCCCGACGCTGAAAATCGAGCCGGACCGCCGGGCGATTGCACGCTATGGCATCAACATCGACAGCGTGCAGGAGCTGGTCCAGACGGCGATTGCAGGAACGGAAGCCACCCAGGTATTCGAAAACTTTCGAAGATTCGGCCTGGTCGTGCGGGTGGCTCCCCGCTTCCGGGCCAACCCGGATGCTCTGTCGCAGCTTCGCGTGGCAAGCCCCACCGGCGTAAATATCCCGTTGGCGCAAGTGGCTCGCATCCAGAACGAAGAGGGCCCTGCCGAGCTCAGCCGCGAAAATACGGAGCGCCGCCTCGCCGTCGAAGCGAACGTCCGCATCCGCGACATCGCTTCCTTTGTCGAAGAAGCGCAACAGGCGGTGGCGGAGAGGGTAAAGCTTCCGCCCAATTACCGGATGGAATGGAGCGGAACGTACCGCAATCTCCAGGAAGGCAAGCGGCGGCTGGCGATTGCCGTACCTCTCACCTTCACGATCATCTTTATCCTTCTCTATGGAACCTTCCGGTCGATCCGGCAATCTGTCCTGATCTTCACCGGAATTCCCCTCGCGCTCAGTGGCGGCGTCTTTGCTCTCGCCGTCCGGGGAATGCCGTTCTCGATCAGCGCCGGCATTGGATTTATTGCCGTCTCCGGAGTCGCGGTGCTGAACGGCCTGGTCATCGTCGCCTTCATCAATCAGCTGCGCCATCAGGGCGCGGAGCTTGAAACGGCGATTCGCCAGGGCTGCCGCACTCGACTGCGCCCCGTGCTGATGACGGCGACGGTCGGAAGCCTCGGCTTCCTGCCGATGGCCCTATCGGCCGGCGCCGGCGCGGAAGTGCAGCGCCCCCTGGCCACAGTCGTGGTCGGGGGCCTGCTGAGTTCCACGCTTCTTACACTGATCGTGTTGCCGATTCTGTATCGGTGGTTCGGCCGGCGTTAGCGTTCGGAGTGCTGCCGGCTGGAATTCTTGGAACCGAACCGGCTATAGAATGGCCGCCGGGCTTCGGTGCTTCGTGTCCGCCGGTTGGAGCCGGCCGGCCGCGCGGCAGGGGCTTCCCGCCGGAACGCTCCCGCAGGTTCCCGCCTGTCGGGCATGTCCAACCCGTCCCAGTTCTTCCACGCAAGTCGTGCCTTCAGCTCCCGCTCGATACTGCGAATCGCCCCGCGCTCGCCCGGAGTGGCAAATGTGGAAGCAACGCCGCGCTGCCCGGCGCGGCCCGTACGGCCCGCGCGATGGATGAAGTCCTCGGTGACCTGCGGAAGGTCGAAGTTCACAACGTGCGCGATCCCGTCGACGTGAATGCCGCGAGCGGCGACATCGGTCGCCACCATCACCCGGTAGTAGCCTTCGCGAAAACCGCGCAAAGCCTGATTTCGTTGGTTCTGCGTGCGGTCGCCGTGAATTCCGACTGCCTTCACTCCCGAAGTGGCAAGCCGCTTGGCCAACCGGTCCGTTCCTCGCTTGGTTCGGGCAAAAACCAGGAACGATCCCTCATGGCGCTGCAGCAGCGAACTCAGCAGCTGAACCTTGTCGTCATGTTCGACTTCATACACGTGCAGATCGACGTTGTCCGCCGTCCGAGTGGTCGTGCCGATCGAAATGCGCTCTGCATTCTTCACGTACTTGCCGATCAGCGGAGCGACCGATTTCTCGATCGTCGCCGAAAACAGCAGTGTCTGGCGCGACTCCGGAATGGCGCCGATAATCCGCTCGATCGCGGGAAGAAACCCCATATCGAGCATCCGGTCCGCCTCATCCAGCACCAGCGTCGCCGCCGTACCCAGTTTCACCAGCCGGCGATCCAGAAAGTCGATCAATCGTCCCGGCGTCGCGATGATCACCTGGGCGCCTTGCCGGATGGCGCGCAATTGCGGGCCTTCGCTGAGTCCACCCACAACGACGGCCGAACGGATGTTCGTTCCCTTCGCCATCTTGAACAGCGTTTCGGCCACCTGAATGGCCAGCTCTCGCGTTGGCGTGAGAATCACCACGCTCAGTCCTTGCGCGCGGCGTTCTATCAAAGAATGAAGAACCGGCAGCACAAAGGCGAGTGTTTTTCCTGTGCCGGTTTGGGCGGTTGCTACGACGTCCCCGCCCGTCAGCGCGGCGGGGATCGCCTGAGCCTGAACCGGAGTGGGAGTCTGGATGCCGTTCGCCTTTAAGTTCTGGTGAAGAACAGGCGAAAGGCTAAAATCTGAAAATTGTGTCATGTATCTCCTAATGGGTTGCCGCAGAAAGAATTACCCAAGAGGAGCCAGGATGAAATTCAAACGAGGCAGGAGCCGCAAACTGCGCGACCAGTCAATAGTTTATCAAAGATTCGGTGAATCTGCTTGTGACAATAACGTCAGAATTCGTTCTCTGTCGCGCTCCATCGTCCCCACCGCCGATTCCAGCGAAATCCAATAGAACGACCCGGCGACCAGCGCCCCCGCACCCAAAACTCCGAAAAATGCCGCGTCGTTTTCGAACGCATAACGCGCTAAAAATGCCAGAAAAACCGGCAAACCAATCACCGGATAAAGCAGGAAAGCCAGCATCGCCACCTTGCCACTGCCGCTCTTCTTCCAGCCGTCGTTCGGATTTTGGGCTCGCGGCGAGCGCGTCGACCCGATATTCCCGATCGCCAGGAAAAACAACGTCATTACCAGGCACACACAGGCCGCTTCCGCAACCTTCATCGGAGTCACCGGCATTCGCAAAGCAACACAAGCCACGGTCACAAAAACAATTTCCGCGACGACGAAAAACGCCGCCGCAATGTTCTTCGCCGCCAGCACCGTCGACTTCTTAATAGGAGCGATGTAATAAAACTGCGCGGCCGTCCGGTCAAAACCGAAGTAGTTGTAGAAGCAAACATCGCTCAGCAGGATCAGCGCATAGGCCGCCACCACCGAGAGAAAATTCGCCGGCATCCATCCGTCGCTCCCGCCGCTCCCCACCATCGGCAGCCAGATCAGCAGCCCGAAACTGAAGCCCATGAAGAACACGATCCGAAAGCGGGACGTGCGGCCCAGCGCGCGGATTTCCTTCTCCACCAGAGCCCCCAAGGGATCGGAGAAAACACGGCTGGGCCAGCTCCAGAAATCGAACCGCGCGCCAGCCGCCCGGCGTTCTCCGGCTCGCCGCGCATCCGTGTCCAGCTTCAGGCTGCGATGGAACTGCCATCGCCCGAATCCCCACGCCGCCGCCGTAAAGACCGCCAGCACCAGCCACGGCCCCCAACCTCCCGAATGGCTCGCCGCCATTGCCGTAGCGGACCATGGCAGCCAAGCCTGCGGGAACCACGCGAACATTTTCGGCAGATTTCGAAACCACTCCTGCTGGATCACCAGCTGGGGGATCGCCGCCATCACAATGAGGCAGAAAATCGCAATCTCTCGAATCCGCTTGTTTCCCAGCAGCCGCCCCACCAGGTCGCGAAGGCCCGCTCCCAGGAAAAGATTAAAGATGCCAAACAACACCAGGGCGAGGCTGCACCACGCCGGCAGCGCCGGATTCCGCAGCACACCCACCGCAGCGCCCGACAGCAGCAGCGGCATCTCCAGCGCCGTCAGCGAGCGCAGCAGCAGCTCCACTTGAAAGAAGCGGTGCTCCGGAATCGGATAGGCCATTAATTTCTTGATGTCCAGAAGGCCACCAAAGCTGGCCAGAATCAGCGGCGAGCCCTGCCAGTACAGAAATATGAAGAACAGAGCCGTCCCCGCGTACCGCTGCATCAATGGCACGGCCGACGGCTTTGCCAGCGCGCTTGCCAGGAATACTCCCATCACTGCGAATCCGCCGTACCAGATGGCCGACAGCAGAGTCGTCAGGATGAATGTCACCTGACCGTGGCGACGGTAGAAATTCATCAACATGCGCCACTGCACCAGCAGAATGGCCGCGGTCTGTCCGTTCATTGCAGCCAGTCCAGGTTCTCGGCAGTTCGCGACGCTCCGACAAGCCGCACGAACAAATCCTCCAGAGTCTCATCGCCGGAGCGCAGCTCCGCAATCGTTCCCGCGGCGGCAATCCGGCCGTGATTCACGATCGCCACCCGGTCGCACAGCCGCTCCACCACCTCCAGCACGTGCGACGTTAAAAAGATCGTCGCGCCCAGGCGGACCTGCTCCAACAGGATGTCCTTCATCAACCGGGCGCCCACCGCATCCACCCCTTCAAATGGCTCGTCCATCAGGAACAGTTGCGGCCGGTGAATCAGCGACGCCGCCATGGCCGCGCGCTTTCGCATTCCCTTGGAGTACTCGGCAATCAACTTTCGTGGCGCGGCGTCGAGCTCGAACAGCTGCAGCAATTCCCGAGCGCGCTCCGCAGCAAGCGCCTTCGGCAATCCGTACATTCTTCCGGCGAATTGCACATACTCCAGCCCCGTTAGCTGATCGAACAGCAGCGTGTCGTCCGGAACCAAGCCGATTTGCCGCCGAATTTCCAGCGAATCTTCGGGCATTTTCAAACCCAGAATCCGAATCGATCCGGAATTCGGCGGGGCCAGCCCCATCAGCATCTTGATCGTGGTGGTCTTCCCCGCGCCGTTGGGACCGAGAAAGCCGAAGAAGCAGCCCTGCGGTACCGTCAACGACAGGCCGTCGACCGCGGCGGTCGTCCCGTAGACCTTCGTCAGGTCGTCCAGCTGAATGGCCGGAGCCCGTGCGGCGGTCAGGGAGTCGCCTGAACCATTCGGGATTTCCATCCCCATCTAGTCAGAGTAAGGCAGGCCCATCGAGCTCAAGCCAGAATCGGCTTCACCACGTTCCCATGAACGTCCGTCAGCCGGAAATGACGTCCCTGGTATTTATAGGTCAGCCGCGTGTGATCGATACCCATGCAGTGCAAAATCGTCGCGTGCAAATCATGAACATCCACCGGGTTCTCCACGACGTTGTAGGAAAAATCGTCCGTCGCTCCCAACGTAATTCCCGGCTTCACGCCGCCGCCGGCCAGCCACATCGTGAAACAGCGCGGATGGTGGTCGCGCCCGTAATCGTCTTCGGTCAGCCGGCCCTGGCAATACACCGTGCGTCCGAATTCCCCGCCCCAAATCACCAGAGTGTCGTCCAACAATCCCCGCTGCTTCAAATCCGTCACCAGAGCAGCAGCCGGCTGGTCGGTCTCCTTGCACCGCTGCGGAATGTTCTTCGGCAGGCCGCCGTGATGATCCCAATCGCGGTGGAACAGTTGGATGAAGCGTACGTTCCGCTCGGCCAGGCGCCGGGCCAGCAGGCAATTGGCGGCAAAGGTTCCCGGCTTGCGAGCATCCTCGCCATACAACTCAAATGTGCTGGCAGGCTCTTTGCTGATGTCGGTCAGCTCCGGCACGCTGGATTGCATCCGGAACGCCATTTCATATTGCGAAATCCGGGTCGCAATCTCCGGGTCGCCGGTTTCGTCCAGCTTCATCTGGTTTAGCGCCGCCAGGGAATCCAGGTAAGCGCGCCGGTCGTCGCGAGACAGATTGTCCGGATTCGACAGCCACAACACCGGATCGCCGACACTGCGGAACTTCACGCCCTGGTACTTCGATGGCAAAAATCCCGCTCCCCACAACCGGTCGTAAAGAGGCTGCCCCGTACCGCCCTGGCCCGGAGAAATCAAAACGATAAATCCGGGCAGATTCTGATTCTCGCTGCCCAATCCGTAGATCGCCCAGGAACCCATCGAGGGACGCCCGGCGATTTGAAAACCCGTTTGCAGAAACGTCACCGCCGGGTCGTGATTGATCTGCTCCGTATGCATCGACTTGATGAAGGTCAGATCATCGGAGATCTTCGCAGTGTGAGGCAGCAGCTCGCTCACCCACGCTCCGCTCTTGCCGTGTTGCGCGAATTTGTAGCGGGCGGGAACCATCGGAAAGCTCGACTGCGAAGCGGACATTGTCGTCAGCCGCTGACCTTTGCGCACGGACTCGGGCAGATCCTGTTTGTACAGCTTCTCGATCTGCGGCTTGTAGTCGAACAACTCGAGCTGGCTGGGACCTCCCGACTGGAACAGCCAGATAATGCGCTTCGCTTTCGGAGCAAAGTGCGGCAATCCCGACAGCCCATCGGCCAGCGCCGTCCGGCCCAACAGCCCCGCCGCGGTCGTTCCCAAAAATGTCCGGCGATCCATCACGGTTTCGTCACCGCCTCATCGAGATTCAGAATCATGCTGGCAATCGGCGTCCAGTCCTGGAAGCGCGAATACGCGGCTTGCAGCACTTGCTCCTCCTTCGGCTGCGGAGCCCGGGCCAGCACCCGCCGGAAGCCTTCCGCCACCGGATCCGGCGCTGCTTTCATCTTCGCAGCAAGAGCGGTTGCCGCCTCCGTGTACATCTCGTCATTCATCAGATTCAACGCCTGCAGCGGAGTGTTCGTCCGAGTCTCCCGAACCGTACAGGTCTCCCGCGTCGGCGAATCGAAGGTGATCATCGACGGCGGTTGAATGGTGCGCCGCCAGTAGGTGTATACGCTGCGCCGGTGCCGTCCCTCGCCGGTGTCGGCCTGATAATCGCTGCCGCCGGTCAGTTCGTTCCACAAACCCGGCGGCTGCGGCGGCCGCACGCTGGGGCCGCCGAATTTCTCCACCAGCAATCCGCTGGCAGCGAGAGCCTGATCGCGAATCTCTTCCGGACCCAGCCGCAGCCGGCTGGACCGCGCGTACATCCGGTTCTCCGGATCGCGAGCCAGCAACTCGGGTGTCACCTTCGACGATTGCTTGTATGTCTCGCTCGTCACCATCAGCTTCACCATGTGCTTCATGTCCCAGCCGGAGTCCATAAACTCCACCGCAAGCCAGTCCAGCAAGTCCTGGTGAACGGGCCACTCGCCCTGCGAACCGAAATCCTCAACCGTCTTCACAAGGCCGGTACCGAAAACGTTCTGCCACAGCCGGTTCACCGTCACCCGAGCGGTAAGCGGATTCTCCCGGGACACCAGCCACCGGGCCAGCGCCAACCGGTTCGGCTTCTCGGCAGACAAACCCGGCAGCGCGGCAGGAACTTGCGGCTCGACTTCGTCGCCGTGCTGATCGTAAACTCCACGCTTCAGCAGGTAGCTCTTGCGAATCCCCGGCTGGTCCTTCATCACCATCACCGTCGGAATCGTTTTGAAATAAGTGTCCCGTTCCCGCTGCGCCGTGCGGAGCATCGCAAGCGCCGATTGCGTCTCCGCAGACGCGGCTAGCTCCAGGTACGCGTAGTAGTCCCGCTGCGTCGTCAGCTCTTCGATGGGCACCGCGCGATTCCACACCGCAACATCCCGGATCTCTCCCGCAAATCTCTTCCCGCCACCCGCACCGATGCGGAATGGCTCCTTCGACTGGATCGGCCAGCTCATTTCGTTGAACAGAACCTTTAACTCCTGCTCCACGCCGTCCACGTAGATATGAACTCCGGAAGGCTTTCGCTTGCCGTCGTAGCTCACCACGAGCCGATGAGCCTCGTTCAGCGGCAGCGGCTTGACAGTCTCCACCCGCATTCCCAGATCCGTCCAGCGAAAGACGGTATGCAGCCGGATCTTTCCGTCCACCAGATACAGGCCGTGCCCCGTTCCCTCCCAATAGTCTTCGGACTTGGAGAGAATCGCGCCGTCCGCTTTCTCGGCTCGAACCGTGGCCGCAAACGTAAACGGATCCATATAGCTCAGCCGCAATTCTTCAAAGCCCACCGTCTCGCCGTTTCCGCCGTGAAACATGCCTCCGGCGTTGCGGAAAATCCGGTCCCGCGCCGGCATCCAATCTGCGGGCGCGTGGTATTTGGCAACCGCTTTTCGAATCTTGGGCTGCAGGCTGTCCCAACGCTCCTGCTCCGTCGCGAGCTTCGTGTCGTATCCGGCCAGCTTCGTCTCCATCTCCGCCGTCGGAGCCTTCACATACGGCTCCTCATTGCCGAAGTTGTAAACGAATCCCTTCTCCGGAACCTGGTTAAAAAACGCGAACAGCTGGTAAAACTCTTTCTGCGTGATCGGGTCGTACTTGTGATCGTGGCAGCGCGCGCAGCCGGTGGTCAGCCCCAGCCACACCGTGGACGTGGTCTCCGTGCGATCGGCCACGTACTCGACGCGAAACTCTTCGTCGATAATTCCACCTTCAGCAGTCGTCCGGTGATTGCGATGAAAACCCGTAGCGATCATCTGATCGCGCGTCGCGTTCGGCAACAGATCGCCCGCGATTTGCTCCACCGTAAATTTATCGAACGGCATGTTCTTGTCGAACGCATCCAGCACCCAATCGCGCCACCGCCACATCGATCGCTCGCCGTCGCTCTGATAGCCATTCGTATCGGCATAGCGAGCGGCCTCCAGCCACCGGATCGTCATCCGTTCCGCGTAGCTCTTGGACGCGAGCAGCCGGTCCACTGCCTGCTCGTAAGTTTCGCTGCGGTTCTCCAGATCCGCGGGCGATGGCGGCAGTCCGGTCACGTCCAGCGACACTCGCCGCAGCAGCGTTTCGCGAGAAGCCTGCGGAGACGGTGTCAGCCCCTCTTTCTTCAAACGCTCGCGAATGAAGTAGTCGATGGGGTTCACCCCCGCCGGCACCGGGGCCTTCTTCGGAGGAATAAAACTCCAATGGGCCTGATACTTCCCACCCTGCGCAACCCATTTCTTAATGGACTCCACTTCGGCAGGCTTCAGCGGCTCATGTCCCATGTACTGAGGAGGCATCCGCAAAGCCTTATTCGTCGTGGTGACGCGGGTCACCACCTTCTGCAGGGCTGGAGCCCCGGGGTCTCGATCCAATCGGAAATTCGCCTTGCGATTGCCGCTATCCGGGCCGTGGCAGGCATAACATCGATCTGACAAAATAGGGCGGATATCGCGATTGAACTCGACGGACTGGGCCATCGCCGCGCAAACCGATATCAGTCCGGTAAGAAACCGCATCTACTACAATTCTATGACTCGGCGCACGATCCTGACCATGTTGCCTGCCGCACAGCCCCGCCTGTAGCATGGCGACGTTTTTCGACAAGCCGCATCGGCGGCTCAACCCGTTGACCGGCGAATGGGTCCTGGTCTCGCCCCACCGCGCGAAACGCCCATGGCAAGGACAAGTCGAATCTCTCCCCGCTGCGTCCCTTCCTTCCTACGACCCAACTTGCTACCTCTGCCCGGGCAACCAGCGCGTGGACGGCGTTCGCAATCCGGACTACTCCGGCACCTACGTCTTCACCAACGACTTTCCCTCGCTGCTGCCCTATACGCCGGAAGAAGAACTCGACGACGGCCTGCTCCAGGCGCGCAGCGAGCGTGGAACTTCCCGCGTCATTTGCTTCTCCCCCCGTCACGATCTCACCCTCGCCGCCATGAGCGTCGACGAAATCGCCCGCGTCGTCGACACCTGGACCGAACAGTTCACCGAGCTGTCCCAACACTCTGACATTCAACACGTCCAGATCTTCGAAAATCGCGGCGAAATGATGGGCTGCTCCAACCCTCACCCGCATTGCCAGATCTGGGCGCAATCCGAATTGCCAAATGAAGCGGTCAAAGAACTCGACTCGCAATCAGCCTACTATCGCCGACACGGCCGGACTCTCCTGGCGGACTACCTCGCGCGCGAGCGCCAACTTGGCACGCGCCTGGTCTTCGACAACGGAGCCTTCGCCGCCGTCATCCCCTTCTGGGCCGTCTGGCCGTTCGAAACGCTCCTGATCAGCGAACCGGCAGTCAGCGGTTTGGACCAGCTCGATGCGGCAGAACGCCGAGCCCTCGCCGAAGCCTTGCAGCGCCTTACCGCCGGCTACGATCGCCTCTTCAACGTTTCCTTCCCCTATTCGATGGGATTCCACCAACGCCCCACCGATGGCGAGCCGCACCCGGAATGGCACCTCCACGCGCACTTCCACCCGCCGTTGCTACGCTCCGCGACGGTGAAGAAGTTCATGGTCGGCTATGAGCTTCTGGCCATGCCCCAGCGCGATCTGACGGCCGAAACCGCGGCCGCGCGCCTGCGCGACTGCATCGCTACCTGAACCCGCAGGTTTCCTCCAACCGCTTTCCGGAGCTATCCTCAAGCCGGGAGGAGCATTCGTTTTGAAAACCTGGAAGCTTGCCCTCATGGGACTCGCCGTCGTCATCCTCATCGCAGTGGGAGTGGTCGCCTACTTTGTGAACTCTCTAATTTCCGGCGGCGCGAAGGATCAGATGATCGCCGCGGCCAGCAAATCTTTGAAAACCAAAGTGGACTTCCAATCCTACGGATTGGATTTCGGCTCTCTCATCAAGCTGACTCCGGCCGTTCGAATTTCCGGCCTGACCATTGCGAACCCCCAAGGCTACTCGGCGCGCAACATGATTGAAGCCGAGGAAGTCGCAGCCAGCCTCGATCTGCGAGCCGTGATGCAAAAACGGATTGCCGTTCGATCGCTCGAGATCCAGGCCCCGAAAATGCTCATCGAGACCGGCGCGGGAGGCAAGACCAATTTGGAAACCATCCTCAGCAACCTCGATTCCGGGCCGCCCCAACAGGCAAGCGCCGCGCCCGCCGCAGCGGATGCCGGAACCGACGTCTCCGTGGGTGAAATTGTCATGAGTCACGGAACCGTGACACTCGCATCGGCAGAGAAGCCGCAGCCCCAGGTCATCTTCCGGGATTTCCAGCTCACCATGTCGAACATCGCCGCCAATCAGGCCTGCAATGTTGACCTCAACACCCAGCTCTTCGAAGCCGGCACTTCGCAACTGAAAGTAGCGGGCAAGGCAGGACCCTTCGGCAAAGACTCACTTCCCATCGATGCCAAAGCCTCGGTCGCTTTACCCCTGGCCGAGATTCCGGCGAAAACCAGGCAGATCCACTTCGGCGATCTGGCAGCCGATCCCGGTAAGGACTCGCGAATCGCAACGGATCTGACGCTACAGGGCGACCTCTATAAGATCGCCACCGGCAGCGGTCAATTGAAGATCGATAAATACCTGGTCGGCCCCGCCGGTCAACAGAACCGGTTGACTCTCAACGGAACCGCGCCGCTTACCCTCAAGGCGGTGGATCTCATGTCCGGCGATGAGTTCGAACTGCAAGCCCCCAAGGCGACCTTCTCGCTCGGCGCCGGCACCTGGAATGGCAATCTCCTGCTGCAGCGCAAGTCGGAGCGCCTCTCCGGAAACCTCAACGGCGCCATCCAGAACGTCGATGTCAATCAAATGATGACCAGCTTTGCAGGCTCCCCCAACAAGGTCTACG
Source organism: uncultured Solibacteraceae bacterium (assembly GCA_964515165.1). Lineage (GTDB taxonomy): Bacteria > Acidobacteriota > Terriglobia > Bryobacterales > Bryobacteraceae > JAPKYZ01. Next base: position 35,980 of record CAZETQ010000012.1, read on the forward strand.
GCACTCTGGCGATTCCCGGATTCGACCTCCGGTTTTCCGGGGCAAATTCGGACGAGCTGCAGCGTTCCCTGGCAGGACAAGGCAAGCTGACCGTCTCCAATGGAAAGTTCCAGGGGCTCAGCGTGCTGTCCGGAATCGAAAAGGCTCTCGGAGGCGCGCAAGGCGCCCAGGACGGAGCATTCGCGCAATTCGCAACAAACTTCAACATCCAGAAACAGAACATCGCCCTCACCGGAATCTCCGCCACAGGACCGGGCATTCTCATCAACGGTCAGGGAAACATCACCTTCACCAAAGCTCTGAATTTCAACCTGCAATCGAAGCTCACCGGAGCGTCGGCCGACCGCATTCGTGGACTCTCCTCCGGCTTCGTATCCGGCGATCTGGTGATCCCGGTCCAAATCGCGGGCACGCTGGACAATCCGCAAGTCCGGCCGGAGATGAAAGGCTTGGCTAAGAGCGCGGCTACGAATGCGGTTCAGGGAGTTTTGAATAATTTCCTCAACAAGAAGAAGAAATAGCCTCTACCCTGTGTTTATGACACTCGCTCGTTTCTACGCCGCAGGTTTGCTAGCCGCCGTCTTGGGCTTCGCGCAGAGTAAGCCCGGACCGGTAAAATCGGCAGCGACGGCCACCGCCGAAGGCACGGTCAAAGCCGCGGAGAAGACAACGGAAGGCACCAAGAAAGCCGCCAAGGCAACCGCCGAAGGTACAGAGAAGCTCGCCGACAAGACCGTGGAAGGAACGAAAAAGGCCGCCAGAGCAACCGGGGAAGGCGCCAAAACCACGAAGGAAAAAGCCGGGGAGGCGGCCGACGCTACTGTCGAAGGAACCAAAAAGCTGGGCAAGGCGACAGCGGACGGCACCAAGAAGGCATTGAAGGCCACCGGCGAGGGTGCCGAGAAAGCAGCCGATGCCACCGTCGAAGGAACGAAGAAGATCGGCAAGGCCATCACCAAACCCTTCGAGAAGAACTAGCCGTTTCCGGCGCTGCTACCTTGGATCATGGCAGCGGCATATCTTTGCAGGCTTTGTCTCGTCTTCCTCAGCTGTCTACTCACCGCGACAGCTCAGGACAAGTCTCCCGTCTCCGGAAAAAAATATCCCAAGCTCGTTGTCCGGAACGTGATGGTTATCGAAGGCAACGGGCCCCCCGCTGCCGGCCCGAAAGACATCACTGTCGAAAACGGCGTGATCACGCAGATCCTTCCGTTCGATCCGGTGACCGCGAAGCCGAGACCGGAAGGAGACGCCGTCATCGACGGTAAGGGTCGCTATCTCCTGCCTGGATTCATCAACCTCCACGCCCACCTGCAAGAAGAGCGTGCCTTCGTCCCCATGGACCGCGACTACGTCCTGAAATGCTGGCTGATGTGCGGCATCACTACGGTGCGAGACGTCGGCTCCAACACGGCAAAAACTCTCCAGTACCGCGAGATGTCGCGCAAGGGAGAACTGGCGGCTCCCCGAATCTTCGTCTACCCCATGTTCGGCCGGGCTAGGAATGCCGAAGAAGCTCGCGCCCGCATTCGGCAGATCAAAGAAGCCGGAGCGGACGGCGTCAAATTCCTCGGCACCTACCGCGATGTCTTGAAAGCCGCGCTCGAGGAGGTCCATGCTCTCGGGTTGCGGGCCGCCCATCACATCGGCGTGGAAGAAACCACGGCGGAAGACGACATCGCCTTCGGGATCACTTCGATCGAACACTGGTACGGCATTCCCGACGCCGCGTTTCGCGATAAGACCCAGCAATTCCCCGCAGCCTACAACTACGCCAACGAAGCCGACCGCTTCCGCTATGCGGGCCGCATCTGGCGCGAAGCCGATTGGGACAAGCTCATGAAGGTGCTGGACGCCATGGTGGAGAAGAATGTCGCCTGGGATCCGACGCTCGATATCTACGAGGCGGGCCGCGATCTCCAGCGGGCCCAGACCCAACCCGCGTTCAAGGAATACCTCCATCCCGCGCTGGAGGAATTCTTCGCCCCCAATCTGGCCAATCACGGCTCCTACTACGTCAACTGGTCATCGACGGACGAGACGTACTGGAAAGAGAACTACCAAATCTGGTTTCGCGCCCTGCGAGAATTCGAGCGCCGTGGCGGCACCATTGGTATGGGCGACGATGCCGGGTTCATTTACCAGATCTACGGATTGGGATATCTCCGTAACTTCGAGCTTCACCAGGAAGCCGGGTTCCACCCTCTTCGGGTCCTCCAGCACGCCACCGCCAACGGAGCGAAGATCCTCGGCCAGGAAGACCGTCTCGGCCGCATCCGTGCCGGCTACGCCGCCGACATGGTGCTGGTGAACGGAAACCCGTTGGAAGATTTCAAGGTTCTCTCGCCGCTCGGGATCAACAAGGGCGGGATCGAGTGGACGATCAAGGACGGAATTCCCTACCACGCCCCGACACTCGCCGCCGATGTCCGAAAGATCGTCTCCGATGCCCGGGCCAAGGAGAAAGCGTCATCCCCTTCCGCCCGCCGCTGACTCTATAGGGATGACCGTACACCGCCGATAGAAAAACCGATGCTTTGGAAAAGAGCACCCGTTGTTCCTTTAAAGCCGGAGAACCAGGATTTCCTCGGCGAACTGGCCCGGCAAACCGGCGAGGAGCGTGATCGTGTCCAGACGCTGCTGGAAGAGTACGCGCGACAGCGCGACCGCACCCCCGCGCCCGCGCGCCGGTGGTCGATAACTTCCAAAGCTTCGGCGGGCGATCCGCAGTTACCATCGGTCCAGCCGCAGCCGGACACGACGAACCTGCAGACACAGAAGATCCAGTCGCAGCCGGAAAAAATCGAGGAGTTGTCCACCCGTCTACAGCGGGTCGAATCCGACATGGCCGCATTAGTGGATGGGCTCTCGAAACTTGTTGCAACTTTGCAACAACGCCAACGCTAACGGACCTGCTTTCCGCCTCCGGCGCACTCTCCGTCCGGAGATGCCGCTTTTTCGCTATACTCCTGACTAGACTGGTCTTAAAAAGAGCGAGATCAAGTTGGATACCAAAAATTCAACGATGAAGCCTGTCGTCGCAGTTCTCACCGCCGTTACGCTTCTGGCAGCGCCGCCGGAGACCACGGCGCCGATGGAAAAGTACACCAATGCCGAGCGCAAGCACTGGTCGTTCCAGCCGCGAAATGACGTGCAACCGCCGGAGTTCACAGCTCCCGCCGGCCGCGCATGGATCAAGACTCCGGTCGATGCGTTCATTCTCGCTGACCTGCAGAAAGCAGGCCTGAAACCGGCGCCGCCGGCCGATCGCCCAACGCTCCTGCGCCGCGTAACCTACGACCTGCACGGCCTGCCGCCGACCCCTCAGGAGATCGACGCCTTTGTGCGCGACAAATCCCCGAACGCTTGGGAAAAGGTGATCGACCGGCTGCTCGATTCTCCCCGTTACGGCGAGCAGTGGGGACGACATTGGCTGGACGTCGTGCGCTTCGCCGAATCCGATGGATTCGAATACGACACGCATCGCAACGACGCTTGGCGCTATCGCGACTACGTCCTGCACTCGTTCACCATCGATAAGCCCTACGATCAGTTCATTCGCGAGCAGTTGGCGGGCGACGAAATCGGCCCGAAGAATGAAGTGCTGCGTGTCGCCAGCGGGTTCAATCGTCTCGGGGCATTGCGCAAGAACGCGGGCAACCAGGAAGTGGCAAGCTCCCGCAATGAAGTCCTGACGGAAATGACGAATATCGTCGGCGCGTCGATGCTCGGCGTCACGCTCGGCTGCGCCCGCTGCCACGATCATAAATTCGATCCGATCCGGCACACCGACTACTACCGGATTCAGGCGTATTTCGCGCAGACCTTCGAAAACGATGTGGCGCTGGCCAGTCCGGAAGAACAGCAAAGCTGGAAAGCCATTGCAGAACCGATCCAGAAAGAAATGAAGGATCTGCAGAAAAAGATGGCGAAGGTGGACGACGCGGAGAAGCCGCAATACCAGAAGCAGATCGATGCGCTCGAAGAAAAGATGCCGTCCCCGCTTCCGGCGCTGTACTCCGTCACCGACAATCCGGAAAAGATCAGCCCCATTCATGTGCTGGCGCGCGGCGATTACCAGAACAAGGGCGCAAAAGTCGGGATGCGGCCGCTGGGCGTGCTGCTGCCGGATACGGCTCCGGAACTGCCCACCGAAACCGCGCAGCCCCGGACGAAGCTGGCGGATTGGATTGCCGATCCCGCAAATCCTCTCACCGCCCGGGTAATGGCGAATCGAGCTTGGCTGTACCACTTCGGGCGTGGGATCGTCGCGACTCCAAATGATTTCGGCCGAATGGGAACCCGGCCATCGAATCCGGCACTGCTGGATTATCTCGCCAATTCGTTTGTCGCCGGCGGGTGGCGTTTGAAGCCGCTGCACAAGCTGATCCTGATGTCGAACACGTATCAGCAGTCCAGCACCTCTCCCCTCGAAGCCGCGGCGAAAGCAAAAGACCCCGATAACAAGCTGCTGTGGAAGTTCAGCCGGCGGCGGCTGGAAGCCGAAGAAATGCGGGATTCCATGCTGGCCGTTTCCGGAGTGATCAATGCCAAGGCCGGCGGACCCAGCATCATCGTCCCCGTCGAGCCGGAGATGATCAAGCTGCTCTACAAGCCCTCGCAGTGGGCCATCACCAAGGACGCCTCCGAACACAATCGCCGCAGCGTCTACCTGATGCAGAAGCGCAATCTGCGCGTGCCGTTTATGGAAGTGTTCGACGCTCCGGATCTGCAGATCTCCTGCCCCCGCCGCGAGCAGTCCACGCATGCTCCACAAGCGCTGGAGCTGTTGAACGGCGATCTGTCGAATCGTCTGGCCGAATCGTTAGCGGCGCGGCTCTCCACCGAAGCGAAAACCAACGCCGCACGCATCGATCTCGCCTGGCGCTTGGCCACTGGCCGCCTGCCGAATCCCGCCGAGCGGGCCCTGGCGGCGAAGTATCTGGTCGCCAATAGCAAAGACCCCAATGCGCTGCGTGAGTTCGCGCTGGCCGTTTTCAATCTCAACGCTTTCCTGTACGTCAATTGAGGATTTGATCTGATGTCTGAGCATGTTCGAGTTGCCCGCAACCGTCGAGACTTTTTGACCGACTGCTTCTGCGGCTTCGGATCGCTGGCCTATGGCTCCATGCTGGCGCAGGAAGTGGCTCGCGCGGCAGTGGTGAATCCGCTGGCTCCCAAAGCCCCGCACATGCCGGAAGCGGCAAAAGCAAAGTCCGTCATCTTCCTGTTCATGGCGGGCGGACCGTCGCACCTGGAAACTTTCGATCCGAAGCCTCTGCTCAATACGCTGCACGGCCAGAAGCGCCCCGCGGAGTTCGGCGAGGCGAAGTATCAGTTCGTCCAGAAAGAAGCCAAGATCCTCGGCACCAAGCGCAAGTTTCAGAAGTACGGCCAGTCCGGAATCGAAGTCTCCGACCTTCTGCCGCATCAAGCCGAGATCGTCGACGAGCTGTGCGTCATCCGGTCGATGCACGCCGACATGGTGGTCCACTCGGCGGCACAGTACCAGTTGATGACCGGCCGTGTGATTCCCGGATTTCCCTCCATGGGCAGTTGGGTGATTTACGGCTTGGGTTCGGAAAGCCAATCGCTTCCGGCCTATGTCGTCATTCCCGACCCTAAGGGCGCGCTCGAAGCGGGACAGCCGATGTACCTCCAAGGCTTCCTGCCCGCGGTCTACCAGCCGGCCATGCTTCGGCCCGGCAAGAAGCCGGTTCTCAATCTCGATCTGCCCGAAGGGATCAACCTTACCGAGCGCCGCAAGACCATCGACCTGATCCGCAAGCTGAACGAGGCGAACATCGCCGGCGAAGACGAAGAGTTCAGCGCGCGCATTTCCGCCTACGACACGGCGTTCAAGATGCAAACCGAGGCTCCGGAAGTGTTCGACATTTCCAAGGAATCCGAGGAAACGCTGAAGCTCTATGGCGTCGGCGCTACTGCGACGGACGACTACGGCCGCCGCTGTTTGCTGGCGCGGCGTATGGTGGAGCGCGGCGTTCGATTCGTCACGGTCGTTTCGGGCGGCGGTCCCGGCAACCTGCAGTGGGACGCGCACGAAGACATCGAAGAGAACCACCTCCGCATGGCCGCGCAAGCGGACCAGCCCGTGGCAGCGCTGATCAAGGACTTGAAGCAGCGCGGACTGCTCGATTCCACTCTCGTCGTGTGGGGCGGCGAATTCGGACGCTCCCCGGAGGCGCAAGGCGGCAAGGGCCGCGACCACCACAACCTGGGCTTTACCATGTGGATGGCCGGCGGCGGCATCAAGAAGGGCATCGCCTACGGAGCGACGGACGCCATCGGCTTGCGGGCCGTGGAAAAGCCCGTTCACTTCCGGGATCTCCACGCCACCATCATTCACCAGCTCGGGTTAAACCAGGACGCTCTCAGCTACATGCACCAGGGCCGGAAGGAACGTCTCACCGAAGTGCATGGAGAGATTCTCAAAGAGATCATTGCTTGACGGCACTGCTCGTTTCGCTTCTTCTGGCGCAAGTTCCGATCGTCATTGAGACCGAAGCGGGCTCGATCGAAGTCGCCCTGGAAGACAAGCGAGCCCCGATCACGACCGCCAATTTCCTGCACTACGTCGACGCCGGCGATTACCAGGGCGGAGTTTTTCACAGAACGGTGAAAACCTCGCCCGACAATCAGCCGCAAAACTCGATCAAGATCGATGTCATCCAGGGCGGCGTCCATCCCGAGAAAAAATCTCCGGGCTTGCCGCCGATCGCTTTGGAGCGCACTTCGAAGACCGGCCTGCGCCACCGGGACGGAACCATCTCCATGGCGCGCTCCGGTCCGGATACGGCCACCAGCGATTTCTTCCTCTGCATCGGCGATCAGCCCTCGCTCGATTTCGGCGGACTGCGCAACCCTGACGCCCAGGGCTTTGCGGCGTTCGGCAAAGTCACGCGCGGCATGGACGTGGTTCGCAAGATCCAGCAGACCCCAGCCGAAGGACAGCGACTGAATCCTCCGATCAAGATTCTGCGGATCCGCCGCGGCTGACGATGCGCGGCACCATTGTCCAGGTCAACACGTCCCGCGGCGGGGTCCCCAAGTACGCCATCTCCGAAGGGAGCGTCACGCGTCTGGGTCTGGAAGGCGACGTCCAGGCCCATCCCCAGTTCCACGGCGGCCCCCGCCAGGCCATTCTCCTGATTTCCGCCGAAGAGATCGATGCGTTACGCGAAGCCGGCTTTCCAGTCTTCGCCGGAGCCTTGGGCGAGAACCTGACCGTACGCGGCATCGATTTCCGGCAGGTTCGCATCGGCCAGCGATTTCGAGCCGGCGATACCATTCTGGAAATCACCAAGCTGCGGCAGCCCTGCACGCAGTTGGATCCTTACGGCCCCGGAATTCAGAAGGCGATTTACGACCCAGCTTGCAAAGCGGGCGATCCGCGTTCTCCTCATTGGGGAAAGAGCGGATTCTACGCATCTGTCACAAAGACGGGCGTTGTGCGTCCCAACGATATAATTGAGTTGCTGGACCAAGCCGTCTAGCCAGCATGCCGGTTACCGTTGACGAGATAGATTTCCGCGAGCGGTCGCGGGCGATCCGGCTGCTGGGCCGCCTGGGCGAAGTCATTCCGGACGGCATCCTGCACCGGATTCTCCAACAGCTTTCTCAATCGGCGGCGCCCGATGTCGCGCTCCAGGCGCTGCTCACCTTTTCCAGCGAACAACGCAAGGCTTTTGACCGGATGATCCGGCAGCCGGCGACGTTGAAGGCGCTACTGACGGTTTTCTCCCATAGCCGCTTTCTGACACTGGAGCTGACACAGCATCCCGATTGGTTAATCGAATTGACCGAAGGTAGCAACCTCCTGTCGACGCCGTATAACCTGGACCGCTTCTCGACGCTGCTGTCGGCCGAAGCGCGCGATGTGTCCCTTGCCGCCCTGCCGCTGGCGCTGGCGCAATTCCGCCGGAAGCAGCTTGTACGCATTCTGCTGCGCGATGTTCAGCAGATCGCCACGCTCGCCGAGACGACCGCGGAGCTTTCGCACCTGGCCGACGCAATCCTTGATTTCGCGCTTCGCCGCATCAGGCAGGGCGTACCGGCTCCGGACTTTTCGGTCATCGCACTCGGAAAACTCGGCGGCGAAGAACTGAACTATTCCTCCGACATCGATCTGATGTTTGTCTTCGACGGCGGCGGCGACAAGGAATATTTCAAGACCGTCGCCAACCAACTGACAAAAGTCCTCTCCACCTATACGAGCGAAGGTCTCTGCTACCGCGTCGACCTGCGGCTGCGGCCCGAAGGGACGTTGGGAGAAGCGGCGATCTCGCTCGAAGCCGCGCGGAATTACTACCGCCACCGGGCCCGCGATTGGGAGCTGCAGATGCTGATCAAGGCTCGCGTGGCGGCGGGCGACAAGGCTCCCGGCCAGGCCCTGCTGGATTTTGTCGAGCCCTTGATCTACTCGACGACTCTGGATTTCTCGACTGTCGAATCGGCGTCCGAAACCCGATCGCGCATTCACGAAAAAGCGGCGGCCCGGCGCGCGGGCCGCAAGGCTTTGGACATTAAGCTGACCAGCGGCGGAATTCGCGACATCGAGTTTCTGGTCCAGTGCCTGCAGCGCCTCCACGGCGGCCGCGAGCCCTGGGTGCGCCACGGCGGCAGCCTTCTGGCTCTTCAGCGGCTGCGCGACAAAGACCTGCTGTCCGCGCAGGAATACACCGACTTGTCGACGGCATACGAGTTCCTGCGGCACCTGGAGCACCGGCTGCAAGCGGTAGACGATCAGCAAACTCACGCTCTTCCAATTTCCGCCGAACAGATGGATCTCTTGGCCAACCGCATGCCGGCCAATGAGATCGGGCGGGATCGCTCGCCGGAGAAACTGAAGCAGCGCCTGAACCTCCATCTGGAGCGCGTCCAGGAGCTCTATAAGCGGGTGATTCACGCGCAGAAGCCGATTTACTACGGTGTCCTCGTGGAGTCCGACGACCTTACTTCCCATCTGGATTTTCCGGAACCGCAGCTCGATGCGCGTCCGCTTGCGACCAACCTGGTGCGTTTTCTTAACCAGAAAGCTCCAGCGCTGGCCTCGCTGCTGAAGCGGCGGCGGATCCGCCGAAATCCCGAAGGTGTCGAGCGCTTCATGGAAAAGCTGGAACAGCGCCCGCAGCTTCTGTCGCTGGTCGATGAGAGTCCCCGCCTGGCGGCGAACTTCCTGGATGTTTTCGATCATTCTCCGTGGCTGGCCGATGCTCTGAACCGGCACCCGGAATTTCTGTTGGACATGAAGGATCCGCTCCGGCATTCGGAGCTTGCCGCGGTCGACGACGCCCGCACGCTGCGGCTGCTCTACCGGCAGGAGCTGTTCCGGATTCTCACGCAAAGCCTGTGCGAGCGGACTCCGATCTTCGAGACACTGCTGCGGACTTCGGAGTTGGCGGATGCCGTCGTCGAGGCCGCCTATCGAATTGCCATCGAACAGATCTGCGCGGCAACGCCTCCGCCGGCCGGCTATGTCCCGCGCGATCAAATGACGGTCGTCGCCCTGGGGCGCCTCGGAATGCTCGAATTCGATCTTGCCTCCGACGCCGACCTCGTCTTCGTGCTGCGAGATTCTGACGAAGCACACGTCCCGTTCTGGACACGCGTGGCCGAGCGGGTGATCGAGCTGCTGACGGCCTATACGGGCGACGGGATCCTGTTTTCGGTAGACACGCGGCTGCGCCCGGGAGGGCGCGACGGCTCGCTGGTGCAGCTGGAGCGCACCTACAAGGAATATTTCGGCAAGCGGGCCGAGGCGTGGGAAGGCATCGCGTACATGAAAGCGCGTGCGATTGCCGGCAACGTAGAGCGCAGTACGGCGTTCCTGAACGAACTACAGAGGCTGGATTGGCGGCGCTACGGACAGAGCGGATGGTCCAGGAAGGATCTGCTGCAGATGCGGCTGCGGCTGGAGCGCGAGCAAGGCGCCGCCAACCCGCTGAAGGCCGGGCGCGGCGGCTACTACGACATCGACTTCGCGCTGATGTACCTGAGGCTGAAGGGCGCCGGGATTTTCTTCAAGGTGTTGAACACTCCGGAGCGCATCGATATCGTGGAGCAGATGGGTCATCTGGAGCGTGCCGACGCTGAATTTTTGCGGGATGCCGCCACTTTTTATCGCGCCGTCGATCACGGACTGCGGCTGCAAACGGGACATTCCGCCGGAAATCTGCCGGCCGCTCCGGCTCGTTTGGAACAGTTGACCTGCATGGTGGAGCGGTGGATTCCGGACCACCTGCACGATCAGGAGCTGACTGTGGAACTGGCACAGATTCAGGAGCGGACTCGCGAATACTTCGACCGTCTGTTCACCGTTTGAGCCGGAGTCCCAAAAAGAAAGTGCCGGGGTTGCCCCCGGCGCTTTTCTGTTGCGAGTTTGGCAGTGGCGCGGCGAGTTTAAGGATGATTCACCTCGCGGCCCTCGCGCCAGGCGACGTAGTCGAAACTCCACCGGAAGCTCTGGCCAAAGATTTTGCCGGAGTATGCGATATTGCGGGTCCAGATAGTGGACCACATCGCATCGCCCTGCAGGCGGTAGGCATCGTTGCCGGTACGCTGCCACAGGAACGCCCACGCCGGAACGAACAGCGCGTGAAGCTCAGCGGCAGAATAGGGCGCGCAGTTGTAGGCACAGGTTGGACCTTGATCGCGGGAACCTACGGCGGCGATTCCGCGCATCCAGGAGATTTCTGAAGGATGGCTGGCATCGCTGCCGTACATTTCCGCGCCCATCAGGTCCACGAGATCCCTGACGGCGACCGGCATTCGCTCATCGCCCGAGAAATGGTACCACTCCAGGGCAGCGCGCATTCCAAGGCCGGCCATGAAGCTTTGGAAATAGGCGAAGGGGTTGTCCGTGTAGTCGGCCATTGCACCCCAGAGCAGATCGGCCTTCTGTTGAATACGGCTCTTCAGGTCAGCGTCGGGAATCTGCTGAAACTTTCTCCATCCCTTCATCTTGGCCAGTGACATTCCGGCTTCCAGGGCATAAGCTGTCTCGCGAATCGCGACGCTCGAAATTCCACCCCGGGCGTTCTTGTCCCACACCAGGGCCGCGGCGGCAGCTCCTTCGCTGTTGGGAGACGGATAAGACCGGACCAGCCCGTCGGAGAAATAGCGGTTGAAGGCCGAGAACTGTCCATTCGCCATGATCAATGCCTGCGCGTATTGCGTTGAAATCGTTTTGGCACAGTTGCGCCATTGCGGATCGCCGGTATAGTCGGCAATCTGGTGATAGACCCAGGCCGAATCGTAGTACCAGACCTGGTTCTCACCGGTGGATCCGAAACTGAAGGCCGGAAACGGCGCCCAATTGATCGTTCCCTTGGACTTGTCCGGGCACCATTGCGCCGCTCGCGCGATCATCTGCGATTCCCATAGGGACTTGCCGGGAACCGGCGGAGCGGTCGTTGGCGGGTTTTTGGCGAGCGGAATGAGTTCTTCCACCGTGAACGTGACGGATACGACTTCATCCGCGCACTTGCCTGTATTGCAGTGCATGGTAAAGCTCAAAGGGCTGGGCCCCGTCGGCGCATCCGGCGAGATATCCAGCCGGATCCACATCGCCTGCTCTCCGCCGTACGACCAGTAGTATCCGTTTTTCCAAAAGCAATTGGCCGTTCCATTCGCAAGGCACGCCCCGATGGTGACGCCCGGAGGAAGCACCGGGGTGTTCAGATAAACATGGTCGGCGTTAGTGCCCGAGCTTACCTGTGCGGCCGCGTAGATCGTCCCGGCTCCGGTGTCGCCGAAGTCGACCAGTTTGGTGCAGCTTCCCAGTAGGTTGAGTGCGACGCGAATGTCGTCGCCCGTCTTCGAGCAAACCTGGTAGGAAAGCTCCGGATTGAGAACGACCGGCAAGGCGGAGCCGGCTTCAGCGAAAAATCGCATGACATTTCCGACGGCAAAGTTGTTGCCCGGTACGGTGATCTGATCGGTGACGCTATTGAACGTCGCCGGAAAGGAGTTATAGAAATTGGATGTAGGTTGAATCCAGACGGACGAACCACGATATCCACGGTGCGCCCCGTCGAATCCCCAGGAGTGCCGTCTGACTTCCGCCTGAGCGGTTATCCCAGCCAACAGCAAGACGATTAGAAATTTTGTGATTTTCATGGGTTGCGAGAGTTAATTTGCTTATCGGGGGGGCCGGCAGCGGGCGTGGAGAGGCGATTTACCTAGAGGGGGTCTGAAACGCACCTAGATGCGTAACGAGCGGCAGGGCAGAAGAATCTGATGGTGGGGCAGACCGGCTGGGAAGCCGCGGGGAGGAGTGCGGCAAATAAAAAATCCCCATCCTTTACGGATGGGGATTCAAACCGCCATTACACGACTGAGGTCCCGTCAGCGTTTCGGAAACGGGACGGAGGGTTACCTACATTGCTTCGGGGAACGGCAGTGAAGCTTTCGCCAGCGATCGCTGCATGATTTCGATGGCTTCCGCGTCACCGGCTGCACGAGAGATGCTGACTTCACCAATGAGCATCAACCGGGCACGGTCCAGCATTTTCTTTTCGCGGAAAGATAGGGGCTTTTCTTTCTGAATAATTACCAGGCTCTTGAAAACCTGCGCGATCTCCAACAGACTGCCATGCAGCATCTTGTCGGAGTTTTCCTTGAACCTGGCCTTCCAGTCGGCGCTGCATTTGCAGTTCCCGCACGCCAGATATTCCAGAACGCGCGCGATTTCCGCGGCCTTCGTGACCTTTCTCAGCCCAACCTGTTGGACATGGGAGAAGGGAACAAGCACCGTCATGCTGGAATAAGCAAGACGGAGAAGATAGAATCGCTCGAACTGATTCCCGAAGGATCGAGCGCTAATGTTCTCGACGGTGGCAACCCCCTGGTTGGGGTAAACAACTTTCTCACCGATCTGAAAGGTCATGCACGGACCTCACTGTACACGTGGTTGTAGTTACACAGCTTTAACTTCTAAGTCGAAACAAAGATTAAACTTTCTTTCGATATTTGTCAATAGAAAAATTTCTTCCTTCCCACTGATTCTATTGGCTTAATTCACTGAACACTGTACAGTGTTCCGATGTCTAGCCAGCTAAAGGAGATTCAAATAGGGACCAAAAAAGTCCCACTTACCACCTCGTTTGGGTGGCTACCCGAAAAGCCGGCGGATATACACCCGGATTCCCTGCCAAATAACGGGCCAGCCCGGCGGGTGGCCGGAAGCTCCGGAGGTGAGATTGTCCATGGCGTTTTTCGGGTCTAGCTCTTTTTTTGGAACGGCAAGGACTCCGGTGCGTAGTTGGGGACATGCTGCGCAGGATCGGTCCCACTGTGCTGGTTGTGATCGGTGCCCTCCCCCCGCGAGCCGCGCCGCAAGACCAGATGCCGGTCTTCGGAACGACGGTAGTCATTCCCGGCGGACTGCGAGGACAAATTTACCACTTGAAGCGCAACACCGAAGCCCTGCCTCGTTTTGAAAAGCTGAAGCCGAAGGGGACCGTCTACACTGCCTCCCTCAATATCCCGCCGCAGGATTTCAAGATCGGCTTTCCGGGGTTGACGGATCGTTTCGAATGGTTCGCGATCGACTACACGGGCCGCTTCTGGATCGCCCGGGCGGGGTTATATGAGTTTCTTCTGCACTCCGACGATGGTGCGCAATTATACATCGATGACCAGTTGATTGCCGACAATGACGGGATTCATCCGCCGGCGGATCGTCATGCCAGCCTGCGCCTGACCGAGGGCATACACCGGATTCGCGTGTCGTATTTCCAGGGGCCGCGAACCCACGTGGCCCTCGTGCTGAAGATTGCCGGCCCCGGAGAAGAGCTTCGGGTGTTCAGCACCGACGAGTTCAAGCCGCCGTCCAACCTCGAGCTATCGGACAACCTGCCACCCAACCAATAGAGCGGCGAAGCTAGCCGCGCCGCGTATTGGCCCGGTATTGGTGCCTCTGGGCCGTCCAGGTGGTCTGGCCGTACTCGCCGAGGTTGACCGTTCCGCTGATCTTGTCGCCCTCGACCTTGCCGGCAAATTCGAAGCCGACGCGCGAGCCGAGGGTTGGAAGCGAGCTGCGAAACTGCAGAGAATTGCCGGAGATGGTTCCGGCTAAATCGCCCGCCTGAAACTCCCCGCGATGGGAACCGGCCAGCTTGGGACCGTCCTGCTCGAAGAAAAGCGTGTGTGTGGCCGATCCCCGGCCGAACTCCAGCTGAACGGTCCATTGCCCCGACACCTGCACGGAAGGCGTCTGGGGAGCTTCCGGTTGGGCCATCTTCGGCGGTTTGGACAGCAATGCATGAACCTTCTGCGCAACGACCTTCTCGTCGCCGGGCATCATCTGGTAGGGAATGATGGCCAGGGAGCTGGCCATATTGCTGGGCCGCGAACCTTGTCCGCCCGCGACCACGATGCGCGGCTCGCCATCCAGCAGAGCCTTCGCCGCTTCCTGGCCCGTAATGCCCAGCTTGGCTCCGTCCCATTCGATCACCAATCGAGGAGAGCGATTGGAAAGCTGGTTATCGGGGGGCTGCGTGATCTTGGTGGTCACTCCGTCGACTTTCTTCGCCGCTTCGGCGATATGGTTCAACCGGCTCTCCCATTCGGCCCATTCCGCCTTATGGTTGCGCTTGACCCACATCTCCACCGCCGCCAGCATGCCCATGATCTCTTCCTTGCCGACCTTCATGGAGCGGCCGAACGCATGGTGAGGGGCGCTGTTGATCCACGCTGCCTGCAGCAATGCCTTGTCGCCGAGGAGCAATCCGGCAGCCTGCGGACCACGCATGCATTTGCCGCCGCTGTAGGCGACGGCGGCGGCTCCGCGCTGCAGGTGGACATTGGGAATCGTCAGAACTTCCGCCGCGGCGTCCACAATGACCGGAACATTGTGCTTGCTGGCAACCGCGCAGATCGCGGCCGTGCCCAGCGGCCCTTCATCGCCCGGACCGGCCAGGATGTACGCCAGCGCGGTGCGCTCATTGAAGGCATCCTCCAACTGCGCGGGGTCTTTTACCTCCACAACCTTCACGCCCAGCATGCGGATGGCGTGATCGTACTGGTTGCGAGAGTACGAGGGAATGATGACTTCGCTCTTCAAGCCTGTCAGATCGGGAAGCTGCTGCATGCGCTCCGGGTTGAATCCGGCGATGCAGGCGGCGGTGAAATGCGCCAGCGCGGCGCAGCATCCGTTGGTGACAATGCCCCAGGGAGCCTGGGTGATCTCAGCAAGCCGCTTGCCGACGCTGTCCATCAATTCATCCATCTGGACAAAATGGCGCGAGGCTTCATCCATCGCCTTCTTTACTTCCGGAAGCGTCTGGGAACCGGTGATGATCGTGAACGTTCCGCGAGAGTTGATCACAGGGCGCACACCGATCGACTGGTACAAGCTGGCTCCAAAGTCGAGCGGAGCGGCAACGGCGCGGCTGAGCGAGCCTCCGAGCGCCTGCGCGGCCGCCAGGAGACTCCCTTGCCGGAACAGGTCCCGGCGGGTTGCTCCGATTGTAAATTCCCTCTTTTTTAGCAGCCAGTTGCGCATGATGTGCTCCCTCTGAAGTTCCTGGATGGACGCCTTGGATTCATTCGGCACTCGCGGCGTAAGCGTTGGGGATAGAATCCGGATACACCCGCAGTATACGGTATTCCCGGAAAAGAAATTCCTGCTCCGGCAGCCGGCGCCGCTCAGTGATTCGACGGCGAATTCTGCGGCTGCGGACGCCGGGGCTGCGGCGCAAAACCGTCCCAGCGAGGGTCGCCCTGGCGCTCGTAATCCTTCGGCAGTTTGTCCCAGCGCTCGCGCGAGAGGCCGTTCAGATCGTAGACGACTTTTCCATCGCGGAGCGTCATCTCACAAATCAGTTTCTGCGTGCCATCCATGCGGGCTCCGTACATGTCGACGAAGCCGAATTTGCCTTTCTCCAGCCGAAGAACGGCTACGTCTGCGGTCGCGCCCACTGACAGGTGACCCAGCTCCTCGTGGTTGATCTCTTTGGCGGGGTTCCAGGTGGACTTGACGATGACATCGTCCGCGGACATTCCCAGGGCCATCAGCTTGTCCATCACGTTCAACTGGTCCTTCATTCCCGCATTCATGCTGCCGATGTGCAGATCCGTCGAGATGGAATCGGGCACGAATCCCGCTTTCATCAAGGGCGCGGCGACGCGCCACAGGAAACTGCCGCCGCCATGGCCGACATCGAAGATGATTCCACGCTTGCGGCCTTCCAGGAGAGCCTTGCTGGGACCGCCGGTTTCCGGGTCCTGTTCAATGCGAAGCCCGGAATACATGTGCGTATAGATATCTCCGGGACGCAGGATCTTCGTCAGCAGTTCGTAAAGGGGGCGTTCCAGCCGCCGGGTTCCGAAATCGACCATCACGCGGGTGTTGGTTTGGGTGGCGGCCGCAACCGCCCGCTCATACGGAGCCCACTCCGGCCCGGCAAAATGGGCGCTTTTCACGCCGACAATCAATCCCTTGTATCGGGAGATCATCGCCGCGGTGGGCTTCACTTCCATGTCTTCCAGGTTTTGTTCGTACTTGCCGCCGCGCATCCCGTTGCCGACGATATTCAGAAACGCCAGCACGCGTGTCTTGGAGCGGTCGATGACGCGGTCCTTGAAATCCTCGAAATTGCGCCAACCAGAACTGCCGGCGTCCACCACTGTGGTGATTCCGTTCCTTAGCGTGAAGCCGTCGGGATAGATGCTGTTGTCGCCGGCGTAGGAATTCCGCTCGCCCGTTCCGGTGTAAACATGGACGTGAATGTCGATCAATCCGGGCGTGACGTAGAGGCCGGAAGCGTCCACGGCTTTCAGCGCCTTGGAGGCGGGAATGTTCGGCGCCACGGCGGCGATTTTCCCGTCTTTGATGGCGACGTCGCGAACCGCGCTCAGCTTATTCTTGCCGTCCACGACGTGGCCTCCCTTCAATAAGAGGTCATAATCTTGCGCGCGCAGACAGCTCACGGCCGCCAGCAGCAGGAGAGAGCGTTTCACACTTGGATGATACCAGCGTCACTTTACGAGGAATCGTCTCCGGCACTGCCCTCTTCGACGTGTCCGGGCGGTATAATTTGCGCATGGAATTTTCGCCGCTCCTGCTGGTTCGACAGAAGTTTCCCGACAGGAGCATCAAGGACATCAGCGGCACCGTTCAAGCCGAATTGAAGGCGGGAGGGTTCGCTTCAAGGCTCGCGCCCGGATCGAGAATCGCCATCGGCGTCGGATCCCGCGGAATCGCTAATATCGCGACCATCGTGCGGGCGGTGGTCGATTTTTGGAAAGCGGCGGGGATGAAGCCGTTCCTGTTCCCGGCTATGGGAAGCCACGGAGCGGCCACGGCTGAGGGGCAAGCCGACGTCCTGGCGCACTACGGCATTCACGAAGCAACGATGGGGTGTCCCGTCGTGTCCTCGCTGGAGGTTGTGAGTCTCGGCAGATCTTCCGACGGAATTGAGGCATTCCTCGACAAGAATGCTTACGATGCCGACGGCGTGATGCTGGTGGGCCGCGTAAAATGGCACACCGATTTCGCCGGCAAAATCGAAAGCGGCCTGTTCAAGATGATGGCGATCGGCCTGGGCAAGTTCGCCGGGGCGCAGCGCTATCACACCTATGCCTACAAGATCGGCCTGGAGACTGTGATCCGGTCCGTCGGCCAGCAGGTTCTGAAGTCGGGAAAAATCGTGGGCGGTCTGGCCATCCTGGAAGACGCCAACCATAACACCGCCAAGCTCGTCGCCGTCCCGGTCGAATCGATGCTGCAGAAGGAAGAAGAGCTGCTGGAGCTGTGCAAGTCCTGGATGGGCCGCGTTCCGGTTAAAGAGGTCGACATCCTGATTCTCGATGAAATCGGAAAAACGATCTCCGGCGCGGGAATGGACACAAAGGTTGTCAATCGAAGCGTGAACGGCGTATACAATCCATGGGACACGGCTCCGAAGATCCACCGGATCTTCGTCCGCGGCCTGGCGAACAACACCTACGGCAACGGCGTGGGATTCGGGCTGGCCGATGTGATTCATGACCGGCTGCTCGCGGCAATCGACCTGAACCCGACTTACATCAATTCGCTGACGGCGTCGTCGCCGGCCGCCGCCAAGGCGCCGTGCCACTTCAATTCCGACCGGCTTTGCATCGAGAAATTCGCACCAACCGTCGGCAAATTCGACATGAAGGAAGTGACCTTTGCCTGGATTCGGAACTCGCTGGAACTGAAGGTTCTGGAGTTGAGCGAGAATCTGCGAAGCGAGATCGAAGCCAATCCGAATCTGGAAATCATCGGAGAAAGCCAGCCCTTCCCGTTCGATCGTAACGGCAATCTGCCGGGCGTTCGGACCGAGTCGGGTCAGCCCTGGGGAGCATCAGAATTAGTAAGCAGTCATTAGAATCGGAGCAGGCGAACGCGGAACGGCGCGCCATCGAAAAGCTGATTCGAGAAATCGACAGCACCGAGAAGTTGCGCAATGTAGTTCCGCGCCGGATTTTCATGCTCTTTGCCGCGGTGGTCTGCCTGAGCCTGGTTCTGCTGATCTTTTCCCTGAAGTTCCGGCGGCGTGACCGGCCGATTCAGCCTACGCCGCCTTAACGGGATTCTTCAGGATTCCCACGCCCTCGATCTCCACTTCGACAATGTCGCCCGCTGTCATCTTGGTGGTGGTTCCGGGAGTTCCGGTAAACACCGCATCGCCGGGCTCCAGCGTGACGTATTTCGAAATAAAGCTCAGGCACGTGGGACAGTCAAAGATCAGGTCCTTGGTGGACTGCTGCTGCTTTACCTCGCCATTCAGGCGAGTCGTGAGCATCAAATTGCCGTAGTCCAGCCCCTTGACCAGGGCGGGTCCCATCGGGCCAAAAGTGTCGGCGCCTTTGGCTCTCCACCACTGCATGTCCTTGTCGGAGCCGTTTTGCCAGTCCCGCTCGCTGACATCGTTGCCGCACGTCACTCCGAGAATCGCGGCCTTCGCCTCTTCGACGCTGGCATTCTTCAGGCGCTTGCCGACGACGACCACAAGCTCGCCCTCATAGTGGACGTTCCCGGAATCCTTGGGAAGAACGATCGGTTCTCCGCTACTGGTCATACAGCTGGTCGGCTTGTAGAACATCTCCGGCCGCTTGGGAACGTTTTCGCCGGCGTGGCTGCGATAGTTGCGCCCGACGGCAAACACTTTGCCCGGCGCCAAGGGACAGAGCAGCTTCACTGACGACAGAGGCACAATCATTCTGGCGGTCGCGTAATTTTCCTGGAAGAGGTTATCGCCGACCATCGGAGCGATGCTGTCGCCGGCGTCGTTCAGGATGCCGAAAGACGTTCGGCCGCTCCGCTCAAACCGGACAATCTTTGTCGCTTTCGGCTTGGCATTCTGAGCTTGAGCGGCCAACGGAGAAAGACCGGCTGCAATCGCTTCTCGTCGTGTCATGTGGCATAGGCTACTACAGATCGGACGGAAGCGAAGCGCTACAGAGCGTAGCGGGTGGGCCCGATCTTCTTGAGCAGGAAATTGGTACGGCGATCCATGGGAAGAGCCTGCCAACGGCGAATCATCGCCAGATCGGCGGCTTCACTCTCTTTCTTGATCGCCTGAAGTACCTTCTTTCGGCTTAGCTTTTTGTCTTTCAAGAGCCTTCTCCAAAATAGGCAACGCTGCTTGGTCCTTCAACCGATCCGTCGCTTTCTTGCTCCGTACGATGTCGTCCAGAGACGCAACCAATAGCACCGGTCCACCCAAATCGACGCGGGCTGATCTTGCTTTGACTCCTTCGAAAGATCGCAAACCGTGAACGTCGGTCATGAAATCAACCTGAAGCCCGTCATCTCGCATCAATCGAATCAAGTTCGAAGCTGGATAAAAGGGCCGGAAAAGCTCCGCATCGAGCGCTCTCGCAACGGCTTTGATCTTTCGGGAATTTTGCGGAGATTTCCGGATCAGAAAATCGAAATCGACAGTTGTAACGGGAACACCTTGTAAGGCCGCTCCCGCGTTACCCAGCAGAACTGCTTCGAGTCCGGCCTCAACGAATCGTCGGGCAAGTTCCTCAATCAGCGGTCGAGCGTCCATCACGCTCCTGGAGTTAAGTTCAAAACCTCATTCAACGAGCCCTGACGATACCCTTCCAAATCAATCGTCACGTACTTGAAGCCGAGCGGCTTGAAGATCGGAACCAGTTTGGCGGCGATATCGATGTCCAGGGCCCTCACGAGTTCTTCGCGCGCGAACTCCAGACGGACAATCTCTCCGTGGAATCGAACGCGGAACTGGCGGAATCCGAGAGCCTTTACGGCCTCTTCTCCTTGTTCGACGGTCTTGATGCGCTCCGGAGTGACTTCCGTTCCGTAGGGAATCCTGCTGGAGAGGCAGGCTGCCGCCGGCCGGTCCCAAACCGACAGTCCCGCGCGGCGCGCCAGTTCTCGAATCTCGACCTTCCGCAACCCCGCCTCCACCAGCGGCGCCTTCACCTGGTGAATCTTGGCGGCCTTCTGGCCGGGGCGGTAGTCGCCCAGATCGTCGGAGTTGACCCCATAGATGATGTGATCGTACTCGCGGTCGGCGGCGACCTTCTCCAGTACCCGGAAAAGCTCGTCCTTGCAGTGGAAGCATCGGTCCGGATTGTTGGCGACATAATCCGGGTTGTCGAACTCGTAGGTAGCCACCATCTCATGACGAAAGCCCACCTGATGAGCAAATTCCGCCGCATCCCGCTTATGCGATTCCGGAATGGAGGGCGAATCTGCGGTAATGGCCACCGCCGATGGTCCCAACACCTTGTGGGCAGCCCAGGCCAGATAAGCGGAGTCCGTACCGCCGGAGTAGGCGACGATGACCCGTCCCAGCTTTCGCAGCGCTTCAAACAGCGCGGTTTCTTTGGCTTCCAACACGGACGGTTCCGGCATCTGCGCCGGACCGAGCTGAACAAGCGAAGCCATGATCCTAGTCTAATGCGCTTCCGGCGGTCCTGCGCGCAACAAAAGATTCAGGATGGGGTTTAGCCGATTTACCGATGACATTTCGATCGTTGCTTTTCCCGCTCGCCGCTGCCGTTGCGTGCTTTGCCCAGACTCCCCCTCCCCATCCCTTCTGGTCCGCCGGCGGAGTGCAGGAGATTCGCTTAAAGTTCGCTCAGGCCGATTGGTATGAGCAGCTCACTGCCAATTATGAGGGAACGGAAGAAGAATCCGTGTACCTGGAAGCCTCCTTTCAATGGGAATCGGTGAAATTCGATTCGATCGGTGTGCGCTTCAAAGGCAACAGCTCCTATCGCGTCAGCAATAAGAAGAAACCGTTCCGTCTGAAGCTGAACGAATTCGTCAAAGGTCAAAAGATCGGAAGCATCGCCGCCTACAACCTCTCGAACGGGTTCAACGATCCCAGCATGGTCCGGGAAGGTATTTACTACGAGATGGCGGCTCAACTGGGGTTGAAAGCTCCACGGACCAGTTTCGCCGCACTACATATCAACGACGAATACTGGGGCCTTTATGTGCTGGGCGAAGTGGTCAACGGCGATTTTCTGGAGAATCGCTTCGGCAAAGGCGAAGACGAAGGCAATCTTTACAAAGCGAACATCGGCGGCAACTTTGCCTACCTGGGCGAGGACCCTGCCGCCTACAAGAGCGTTTGGGAAAAGCAGTCCAACGAAGATGCCGGCGACTGGTCGGATTTGATCGCCTTCTGCAAGGCCCTGGATGAAACTCCGCAGGACCAGCTGGAAGCAGTGATGGAGAAGTTGATGGACGTCGACAGCTTTCTGACCGCGATGGCGCTGGATAACGCAACGGTCAACCTCGACAACTACATCGGCATGGCGCAGAACTTCAACATCTATCGCCGCCCGTCGGACCAGCGATGGGTTTGGATTGTGTGGGATCCCAGCCTGGCCTTCGGCGCGTTCTCGCAGGGGACTGAGAACGCTACCGAATATCCGATTCTTTACTCCATCGCCGGGAACGCCGGGCAACCCGGCGGAGGATTCCCGGGAGGCGGCTCCCCACCGGTTGACGGAGTGCCTCCGGGTGGCGGCTTTCCCGGCGGCGGCCAGCCAGGAGGCGGATTCCCTGGCGGAGGACTCCCAGGACAGGGCGGCGGGCAGCAAGGAGGAAACGGGCGGCCGCTTTTTACAAAGCTGATGGCGGTGCCATCCATTCAGGCGCGTTACCTGCAGATCTACCGGCAACTGGTAGAGAAAGTCTTCGTTCCACAGACCGTTGAAGCAAGGATGGCCGCCCTGCGCGAAATCATCCGGCCCTACGTCGTCAGCGATCCGCAAAAGCTGATGACACTGGAACAGTTCGACGGCGCGATGAACGGCCTTGAAGGCCAGCAAGGCGGGACCGGAGGCGGCAATGCCGGCGGGGGCTTTGGAGGTGGATCGGTCATCGGGTTGAAAACTCTCATTGACGCTCGTGTCCCCTGGTTGAAATCTCAACTTTCGGCCGCGTTACCGGCAGGCAGTCTGTATGCGACGCGCAACGCTCTAAATTTCACGATGGGGAAGGGGGGAACCGCGGATTCTCAGATTGTGCGGCTGAGCGCTACCGGAGTCGAAACCGTTGCCACTTACTCGGTCAGTTCCGCAACAACGACCGGCGGCACCTGGCTCTCTCCTCTGCCGACCGGCGGAGCGCTACCCGGGTCGTTCGCCGTTTCCGTAGATGGCCGCGATCTCGAAGCCGGAAGCTATACGGGGTCCGTATCGATCTACCTCACCGGAGCGAAGAACTCGCCGATCACAATTCCCGTCAATCTGACGGTCACTGCCCCGCCGCCGGCGGCGATCTCGGCGGTCACCAATGCGGCCAGCTACGCCGCTGGTGCCGTCGCGCCGGGCGAAATCGTCGTCCTGTTCGGCACCGGCCTGGGTCCCGCGTCACTGACCACCGGCACCGCCGGCGCGACGGTCCTTTTCGACGGTGTGACCGCCCAGGTGGTCTATTCCCGTGCTGATCAAGTCAGTGCCG
This sequence comes from uncultured Solibacteraceae bacterium, assembly GCA_964515165.1. GTDB lineage: Bacteria > Acidobacteriota > Terriglobia > Bryobacterales > Bryobacteraceae > JAPKYZ01. The sequence goes on from CAZETQ010000012.1 coordinate 58,922, forward strand.
TCGTGCCGATGGAAGCCGCCGGCAAAGGCGCAACCGAGGTGAAAGTAAGCTACGCGGGACAAACCGGCACATCTTCCGGCATCGCCGTTCAAGCCGCCAACCCCGGCATCTTCACACTCACGCAAACCGGCCGGGGCCAGGGAGCAATCCTTAACCAGGACTCGACAATCAATGGAACGGCGAATCCCGCCGCCAAAGGATCGGTGATCTCGATCTATCTCACCGGAGCTGGCATTCTCAACGGGAGTTCCCTGGCCGGTGCAGTGAGCGTGACGATCGGCGGCCTTCCGGCGGCCGTGCAATTTGCCGGCACGACTCCCGGCAGCCTCGCGGGCTTGTATCAGATCAATGCGGCAGTTCCGGCGGACGCCTCCAGCGGTGAACTCCCGGTGGCCGTTACCGTGGCGGGATTCGGCTCTCAAAGCGGCGTGACCGTCGCAGTTCAGTAGCGATTCCGCAGGTTTGGCAGACAGGTATTGGACTAAACTGGCTGCCATGCGCGCGCAAATCCTGACCGTAATCCCCGTCGCGGCCCTGGCTCTATTCGGCCAGGGCCGCGAAAATCCCGACGAAGCCGCCATTCGGCAAGTGGTGAGACTCTACGTCGATGCTCGGGAGAAGGTCGATCCGAAGGCGGTGGAAGCACTTTTCACCGGCGACGCCGACCAGCTTGTCTCATCCGGAGAATGGCGCAAAGGCCGCGCGGAAGTCGTGAAGGGCTCCATCGCCAGTTCGCGAAGCAGCGGCGGCCACCGCACCATCACTGTGGAATCGGTTCGATTTCTTTCACCTGATGTTGCGATCGCCGACGGAAGATATGAACTGACAGGCCTGGCGAACGACAGCACGCGAGCCATGTGGACCACTTTATTGATGAAGAAAACTTCACAAGGGTGGAAAATTTCCGCAATCCGGAACATGCTACCGGCCGCGCCGGTTCCGCCCAAGTAAACATTTCCGGGGCAAGGATGTAGGTCCGCGTGACCAACTCCCGTAGCTGGCGCAACATGACGAGAGTGGCGAGCTCATTGCTTGAGAACGTCGCATGAGAAAAATACTCATGGGTGCCGTTGCATCCACTGTCTTAATGGGCATGGCCGCCTTCGGACAGGAGCCGTCCCCGGAAAAGAGACAGTCGCCGCAGGAGGGAGAGGAATCCTCCATCACACTGCAGGGCTGTTTAACAAAAGGTGCAGAGGAACAACAGTATTTGCTCACCAACGAAAGCTCGGGACGGAAGTTGGCTTTCGGTGGTCCGTCGAAACTGGACGAATATGTGAATCAGACGGTCGAATTGAAAGGACGAATCGTCGATCACGGAGGACAGAGCGGCTTCCAGGCTGAATCTGTCAAAACAGTAGCCAACTCCTGCAAAACCAGCCCACCCAAGAACTAGCGGGCAAACCATGGCCATGGCCCGCCCGCCATTCCTGCTTCTTATTGGAGTGGCAGATCTCCCTGCCCGTCGTCGCCGTTGGCCGCTTCCGATTCAGGGACAAGACTGGCTGCGGCAACAGTATCCATATCCTCCATCTTCACCACGCGAACCCCTTGCGTTGAACGTCCGGCCTGACGGATCGTCCCGGCGTCGGTCCGAATCAGTTTTCCATCCTTGGTGATCACGATCACATCCGTGTCTTCCCTGACGGAGAGAATAGAAACAACCTTGCCGACCTTCGGAGTCACCTTCATGTTGATGACCCCCTTGCCGCCGCGGGATTGCTCCCGGTAATCCTTCACCGGAGTTCGCTTGCCGTAGCCTTTCTCGGAAATCGAGAGGATCAGCGCGTCCTTGTCGACCACTTCGGCGCCGATCACATAGTCGTCATCCCGAAGGTCCATGCCGCGCACTCCCCGAGCCGGACGTCCCATCGGACGGACGTCCTTTTCGTTGAAGCGAATTGCCAGTCCGTTGCGCGTGGCGATCAGGATCTGTTCGGTGCCGCTGCTGATGCTGGCGGAGATGAGCTCGTCTCCATCATCCAAGCCCAGGGCGATGATGCCGGACGGCCTCGGGTGGTCAAACTCCGTGAGGGCGCACTTCTTAATGACGCCTTGTTTGGTCACCATCACGACGTAAGTGTTTGCGGCAAACTCCTTCACCGTCAGGAAGGCCTTCACCGTCTCATCCGGCTGCAGGTTGATGAGACTCGAAATATTCTTCCCTTTCGATGACGTGCTGGCGTCCGGAATTTCGTAAATCTTCAGCCAGTAGAGACGCCCCTTCGAGGTGAAGTTCAGCAGGTAGCTGTGCGTTGAGGCGACCACGAGATGCTCGACGATGTCTTCCGCCCGCGTACCCATGCCGATGCGGCCCTTGCCGCCGCGCGTCTGCCGGCGATAGGTATCGACGGGAGTCCGTTTCAGATAGCCGGATCGCGTGACGGTCACCGCCACGTCTTCCATCTGCACGAGATCTTCCAGCCTGAAGTCGCCGACATCCTCGATGATCTCGGTGCGGCGCTTATCCCCGAAGTCTTTGTCGACTTCCTTCAGTTCTTTGACAATGACACCGCGAAGAATTTTTTCGGAGCTTAAGATTTCGATGTAATCGGCAATGCGCTTCTGGATCTCCGCCAGCTCGTCGAGAATCTTCTGCTGCTCCATGCCGGTCAGCCGCTGAAGCTGCAGCTCGATGATGGCCTGGGCCTGACGCTCGGTGAACCGGTTGGCAACCCTCGCTTCGTCCAAAGCTTCGCCAACCAGCATCTTGTATGCCGCCAGCTCCGCGGGAGCGTCGAATTCGAGCAGTTTGTCGCGAGCTTCCCGGGGAGTCTTCGACTCGCGGATCAACTGAATCACCGCATCGATATTGTTCAGCGCCCGCTGGAAACCGAGCAACAGATGCTCCCGTTCCCGCGCCTTGCGCAACAGGTAATCGGTGCGCCGGCGAACCACCTCGATGCGGTGGTCGATGAATAGCTTCAATGCCTCAAGGAGCCCCAGCTCGCGAGGCTGCCCATTGACGATCGCCAGATTGATGACGCCGAAGTTGGTCTGCATCTGCGTCATCTTGAACAGGTTGTTCAGAACGACGTCGGCATTCTCGTCACGCTTCAACTCGATGACGATCCGCATTCCGTCGCGGTCGCTTTCGTCGCGAAGGTTGGAAATTCCTTCGATCTTCTTGTCGTTGACCAGGGCGGCGATATCGGAAATGAGTTTCGCCTTGTTCACCTGGTAGGGAATTTCGGTGACGATCAGCGCCTCGCGGTCGCGCCCGATGTCTTCGGTGGCGACGCGGGCTCGCATCTTGATCGAGCCGCGACCCCTTGTATAGGCGTCGACGATACCGGCCCGGCCCAGGATGTAGCCGCCCGTCGGAAAGTCGGGCCCGGGAACCAGCGGAAGGATCTCCGCCAGCGTCACGTTCGGCTTGTTCACCAGCAGAATGCACGCCTGCACGATCTCGCTGAGATTGTGCGGGGGCATGTTGGTCGCCATGCCGACGGCGATTCCGTTGGAGCCGTTGATCAGCAGGTTCGGGACGCGCGTGGGCAGGACTTCCGGCTCCACTTCGGAATCGTCGTAGTTCGGCTTGAACTCGACGGTTTCTTTGTCGATATCGTCCAACAGCGTGGCCGAAATGCGGGAGAGCCGGGCTTCGGTATACCGCATCGCCGCCGGCGGATCTCCGTCCACCGAACCAAAATTCCCCTGACCGTCGATCAGCGGATACCGCAGTGAGAACGGTTGCGCCAGACGAACCAAGGCATCGTAGATCGCCTCCGGGGAGTGCGGGTGGAGCTTACCGACGACGTCGCCGACAATACGGGCCGCCTTCCGGGTGGGCCGGTTGTGGTGCAGCCCCATCTCCGACATCATGTACAGGATTCGCCGGTGCACCGGCTTCAAACCGTCCCGGATGTCCGGGAGAGCCCGGCCGATGATCACCGACATCGCATAGTCGAGATACGACCGTCGCATCTCGTCTTCGATGTTGATGGGAATCAGATTCTTGGGAGTGTCGCCAAGAGGTAGCTGCTGGTCGGGTTTATCGTCTGCCAACCTATTATTTTAGCGGGTTTTCCGCTTAGAATTTGAAGTTTGGCGGGCAATGTTCTGCCGTTCGTTTGAGAAACACAAAGAAGACGCAATCGGTCTTTAGATTGGCAGCGGTTCAAACGCGGAGGGTATGTGAAAACGACAATCTATACGCTGGCGGTCTTCGGGGCGGTTGTGCTAGTCCAGGCGCAGTACGGGGCGATCCGGCGTTAACTATCGGGGAACCCAGGGGGCGCAAGTTCGGCAAAGTGGCGGCTTTCAAGCCGGTCGCCGGGATGGAAAGTGCACGATCCGGGTCCGCGTGGACGATGAAGCGGACATCATCCTTCGAGGAACCGGATCTATCTCAGCGTCATTAAGGGCGGACCGGGCCGTGACGACGGAAGCGAATGCAATGCCTACCTGCCCACCGGCGGAAATATCACCAACTTCCAGTTTCGTGGACGGGACGGCCGCGGCAGTGTGCGCCTGGTGCAGGAGCCTCGCAGCAGTAATCGCTACTCGGCGATCGTGAATATTTCAGGACCCCAAGGGGGAGATGAGGGTTACACGTTCGATCTCACCTGACAATGGGCTGGATCGGGCAACCCGGGCAGTGGCGGGTCGGGCGGAGGTTTCTTCCCCGGTGGTGGCAATAATGGGAATGGATCGATGCCCAACATCGACCGAACCTTGTCGGGCAACGGAACCCTGAACTCCGGTTCGAACAACTACCGGCTCCGAAGCGTCCGCATCCAGGTGAACAACGGCCAGTGCCGCGTTCAGCTCACCCCCACCCGTGGTGGAGCTCTGGAATTCTCCGGTCCAGTGAATCGCAGAAGCCGCTCGTGCAACCTGAATTCCGCGAATACGGGAAGCGTGACGGCCCAGTCACAATTCACCTTCAATGGCGATCAGGTGACCGGCGTCTCGATGGACGGCATCTTACAACGGGAACAGTTTCAACGCCAGCTTTCAGGGACAGTAGACTACCGGCGATTTCGTATCGCATCGACGTCGAATTTTCCCAGGTAGACCGCCCTGGAAATAGCTGGTGTCTGGTTTAACGGGTCCATGGGATAAGGGGCAAGGTTAGCCGTGGGAAAACCGAAGACGTTCCCCGTTCGCAGATCGATCATCATTTTGCCCTGCCCCTGAGCGCTCCCGTCGGGTTTACGCAGCGACACGATGCCGGGCTCGACAAAGATCGCCGGATCGTCAGTTTGCGCATAAACGGGCGGCGGGGTGGCAGCGGGCCGGAACGCCAGAATTGCCAGTAGTCCGGCAATGACGGTGAGAATGAACTTGAGATAGCCCATTCCACGATTCTCCGCAATCCGGAATGGGTTTTCCGTCAGTCCACCCGCAGCGCCCGCATGGGATCGATCCGGGAAGCTCGCCGAGCCGGAATCCACGCCGCCAGAGCGGCAATCAGCGCCAACAGTAGCATCACTGCGGCGATCGTCACCGGGTCGGCGGGATCGACTTCGAACAGCAGCGACTTTAATGGGCGCATGGCCGCCAGAACCCCCACAAGGCCCATGGCCAGGCCGGCCGCCGTCCAGGTTCCCGCCTGCTTCAGGATCATCCCGGCAATATCCCGATACGTCGCGCCGACCGCCACCCGGACGCCGATTTCGCGAGTTCGCTGGGCCACCAGATAGCTGAGCACGCCGAATAGCCCCACCGCCGCCAGCAGCAGTCCGGTGATCGCGAACATTCCCAAAAGCGAAGCCTGGAAGCGCGCGGGGGCCGTCAACGTGCGCACCTTCTCGTTCAGCGTCTGGAAGCTGACGGGAACGGTGGAGTCCAACCGGCGGACCTCCGCAGAAACAATGCGGGAGATCGACTTCGGGTCGCCCGCCGCCTTCACGACAACGTAGGCGCTCCGGATTCCGTTGTTGCGAAGGAAGAGCCCGTAGGATTCGGGATCGCTTTCCCGCTGCAGTCCGGAGTTGCGGACTTCTGCCGCAACTCCGATGACGGTACGAGCGGCATCCCGCCCCGGGTAATGAAGCACTTTTCCGATTGGGTCTTCGTTCGGAAACATTTTGGCCGCGAGGCGCTCGCTCAAAACAACAACATTCGCGGTGCGGCGATCGGACTCCACGAATCCCCGGCCTTTGACGATCGGAATGCCGAGAGTTTGGAAATAGCCGGGAGTCACGAAGCGCTGCGTGATCATTCCGCCCGTTCCCTCCGGAAGGCTGGGCTTCCCTTCGATGCGGATGTTGGAATAAATCATCGACATCGCCAGACCCGTGGGCGGCAGACTATCGGAAAGCGCCACCGACTCCACGCCGGGAATGGATTTGAGTCCGGCTTCCAAAGCGTCGAAGAACGCCACGCTGCGCTCCGGCTGTCCGTAGCGGGTGCGGTCCAGTTGAATGCTGGCGGCAACCAGGCGCTCCGGCTGAAAGCCCAGGCGAACCTGCTGCATTTTCCAAAGGCTTTGGGCCAGCAGCCCGGCGCCGGCCAGCAGCACCAGGGAAACGGCCAGCTGCACGGCCACCAAAGTCTGCCGCACTCGCGCCGTCGAGCGGCTGCCGCCAAGATCGCTCAGTTGCAGAGCCTTGAAAGCCGGAAAAACTCCGAAGACCAAGCCCGCGGCAACGGCCGTCGCCAGAGCGGCAAAGGCCACCCGCCAGTCCAACACGGCCTGATCGAGCCTCGGAATCCCGGCCGGCGCGATGGCGGTAAATATCCGCAAGAGCATCCAGCCCAGTGCGAGTCCCGCCACGCCTCCCGCCAGCCCGAGCGTTAGACTCTCTTCGAGCATCTGCCGGACCAGCGCCCCCCGCGTCGCCCCAATGGCTGTCCGGATGGCAAACTCCTGCCGGCGTCCGGCCGCGCGAGCAATCAGCAGGTTGGCAACATTCAAACAACTGATCAGCAGCAGGCACGCCACAGCAGCCAGTAGTAAGAGCGATGCCAACCTCGCATCGCGAATCTGCCGGTCTCGTAAAGAATAAATTTGAAAGGAAACCTCTTTCCGAAACCGCTGCGGGACATTCTGCAGAGCCTGCGCGAAGACCCCATGCAGTTCCGCCTCCGCCCGGGCCAGCGACACTCCGTCTTTCAGCCGGGCATAGACAAAAAGAATGATCGTTCCCTGCCCCGGAAGCTGCGTTTTCCAGTCGATTTGCTGCGGAAGGAGAACATCCGGCCGCTGCATGGAGGGCATTTCGAAATCGGCCGGCAAAACACCGGCGATCCGCGCAGGACTGCCGTCGATCGTCAGGGACTGCTCGAGAACGGAGTCGCGCCCTCCATACCGTTCCATCCACAGGGCATGGGAAATGATTGCGGCCGGCGGCCCCTGAAAACGGTCCTCCTCCGGCGTGAAATTCCGGCCCAGCCGCAGCGAAAGTCCCATGGTGGGGAGAAAGTCGGGATCCACCCGGGCGCACCGCGCCTTCAAAGCGTCAGTCGCCAGAAGATTGCAGTCAAAGGGACCTCGCACCGCGGTCATGGATTGGAAGGGCGTCTGGTCCTTCTTCATCGCCAGGAAATCGGGCCCCAGAACGAATTCCGTGTCGGCGAGGATAGGAGCTTTCATCCCCAGCCAGACCAGGGCGGCATCATCCTGATAGGGAAGAGGCCGGAACAGAATCCGGTCCACCACGCTGAACACCGCTGAGCCGGCGCCGATGCCCAACGCGATCGTCACAACCGCGGTGAGAAAGAAGCCGGGGGACCGCCGGAATCCGCGCACCAGATAGCGGAAATTCATTCCCCCTTAGACACGGGTACTACCTTTTTGTTCCTGACTTAGTACCGCTGCCGCCGAAGGCCGAGAAAAGGGGCAACCGCCTTTCTAACGATTCGCTTACACTGAAAGCAGGCCCATGATTTCCATAGTTGTCCCGATCCACGACGAGGAGCCGTCGATTCTTCCTCTCTATGACCGGCTGACTTCCGTGATGGAGGGCCTGCAGCAGCCCTACGAGCTGATCTTCGTCGATGACGCCTCCACCGACAAGAGCTTCGAGCTTCTGGCCAACCTGGTGGAAGTCGACCAACGGATGAAGGTGGTCCGGCTGCGGCGCAACTTCGGGCAAACCGCCGCGCTATCGGCCGGCTTCGATGAGGCGAAAGGGGCGATCATCGTCTCGATGGACGGAGATCTGCAGCACGCTCCGGAAGACATTCCCCAATTGCTGGCCAAGCTGAACGAGGGCTATGACATCGCCAGCGGATGGCGCAAGAACCGCGTGGATAACCTGGTGCTGCGCAAAATCCCGTCCCGCATTGCCAATTGGCTGATGGCCAAGGTCTCGGGGTTGGAGCTTCACGATTTCGGCACAACCTTCAAAGCGTACCGCTCGGAAATCTTGAAAGACGTGAATCTGTACGGGGAACTGCATCGATTTATCCCCGCACTCGCCAGCTTCTACGGCGCCCGGGTGGTGGAAGTGCCGATCTCGAACATCAACCGGCCGGCCGGAAAGTCCCACTACGGAATCGGCCGGACGTTTCACGTGATGTTTGACATCCTGACGATCAAGTTCCTGCTTCGGTATTTCACCCGGCCCATGCACTTCTTTGGAAAGCTGGGGCTGGTGGGTTTGGTCTTCGGCGGTGCCATCATGTCTTACCTCACGGTATTCAAGCTGATGGGCGGCGAGCTGATCCAGGAACATGGACCTCTGATGATTGCCGGAGCGTTACTGCTGTTGGGCGGGATCATGATGTTCTCCACGGGCCTGCTGGGCGAGATGATGATGCGGACCTATTTCGAAAGCCAGGGCCGGCGAATTTACGCCGTTCGCGAGGTTCGATCCCAGAAAGAGGCCAAAGAAGCCGGCGGTGCGCGTTAAGATAGCTTTAGCGTTAACTGTCATGCGCGTTGCTGCTTTCGCTGTCCTCCTGCTTCCCTGCTTCGCCCAGCAAGATCCAGTACCCAATTCGGGTGACTACTTCGAAAAATACGTCCGCCCGGTGCTCGCCGAGCGGTGTCAGAACTGCCACAACCCAAAGGCAAAAACCGCAGGGCTTGACCTGACCACCGGGGAAGGATTTCTCCACGGGGCGGATTCCGGCGTCCTGGTGAATAAGGAAAACCCGGCAGACAGCCGCATCGTCAAAGCCGTCAGCTACCTGGACCGCATCAAGATGCCGCCCACCGGAAAGCTGAAGGACACGGAAATTGCTGCGATTGCGGAGTGGGTGAAGGCTGGAGCCGTCTGGCCGGGCGTTTCCGGCACCGTTGCGGAAGCGAAACCCGCGCCCGGAAAGAAATTCAGCGACCGTCAGAAGAACTTCTGGTCGTTCCAGCCCCGCAAGGCCGTAACGCCGCCGGCGGTACGCGATTCCTCCTGGGTGCGGACTCCCATTGATCAGTTCATCCTGGCCAAGCTGGAAGAGAAGGGTCTTTCCCCTGCCCCGGCTGCGGACAAGCTGACGCTCCTGCGCCGCGCTACGTATGACCTGACGGGCCTGCCGCCCACCGAAAAAGAGATAACCGATTTCCTGGAAGACTCCTCGCCGAACGCCTTTGAAAAAGTCGTTGACCGGCTGCTGACATCACCGCGCTACGGCGAGCGATGGGGACGCCACTGGATGGATGTCGCCCGCTACGCCGACTCCACGGGCGCCGACGAAGACCACCGGTACCCCGATGCGTGGCGCTACCGCGACTACGTGATTGACTCGTTCAATCGCGATGTTCCCTACAACCGTTTTGTGATCGAGCAGCTGGCGGGCGACATGCTGCCGCCCGAGGGTGAAGATGTGGCCGTGGGTGTGAACCGGCGGGGCGTCGTCGCTACAGGATTTCTCGCCATCGGTCCGCGCCTCATCGCGGAGCAGGACAAAAAGAAGATGTTCTATGACTTCGTGGATGAGCAGATTGGCACAACCACGAGGGCGTTCCTCGGACTGACCGTCGATTGCGCGCGCTGCCACGATCACAAGTTCGATCCGATCCTGCAGAAGGACTACTACTCGCTGGCTTCCATCTTCGCTTCGACCAAGAGCTTTGCCGACGTCCAAGCGCATGTCAGCGTGATGTACCGCCCGCCGCTGGTGTCCAAGGACCAGTACAAGGTCTGGACCGACTATCAGGAGAGAGTCGCATCGAAGCAGCGGGAGATCGAAATGATCGATCGCGAGCAGGCACAGATTCGCTTACAGAAGCTTGGGAGCGAAGTCGCGCAGTATTTGCTCGCGGCGAGCGGCAAGCCCGCGACGAGTCTCAATCCGGCCATCGTCAAGCGGTGGACCGAGTACCTGGCGCCCAAGACGGATGTTCGGCCTTATCTGTCGCGTTGGGAGAAGGCCGACCCGGCGCAGCTTGCCGATGTCGCGAAGTCCTATCAAACCGAATTCCAGGCCAGCGCCGCCGAGTACAACAAGGCTGTCGAAAAATGGCTGCGAGCGATCGAGAGCGCCAAGAAGAGCATGATGCCCGGTCCGGCCCGCCCGGATTTCGACAACAGCAAGCACCGGTTCTTCGAGGATGTCTTCTTGACCGAGAGCGGTCCCTTCGGCGTGAAAAAGCAGGAAATGGTGGCTGGCTATCCAAAGGATGTACAGGCGCAGCGCGCCGCCCTGGACGCGCAACTCGACGAGATCAAAAAGAATGCGCCGAAGGAACCGGATCTGGCGATTGGAGTTTCGGAAGGCGACGCAGTCACGCAGCACCTGTTCGTTCGCGGCGATGCCCACAATGAAGGCGAAGTCGTTGCCAAGCAGTTCCCCGTGATCCTGGCGGGATTCGAACAAACACCGGTCGTCAAGGGGAGCGGACGGATGGAGCTGGCGAAATGGATCACCGATCCCGCCAATCCCCTGCCGGCGCGCGTCATCGTCAATCGGATCTGGCAGTGGCAATTCGGTGAAGGGATCGCGCGTACGCCTTCCAATTTCGGACTCCTCGGCGAGCGGCCCACCCATCCGGAGCTTTTGGATTGGATGGCTCAGCGATTCATCGACGGCGGCTGGAGCATTAAGAAGATGAATAAGCTGATCATGCTTTCATCCGCCTACCAGATGTCCAGCAAGATCAGTAAAGATGCGGCGGAGAAAGACGCCTCCAACAAGCTGTGGTCGCATTTCATGCGCCGACGGCTGGACGTGGAGGAAATTCGGGACTCCATGCTGGCGATGGATGGATCCCTCGATCTGACCATGGGCGGATCGCTACAAGATGGCACCGGCACCGACGGAGAGAATAGTTCGAAGCGTCTGTCGGTGAACCCGGCGACGCTGAAACGCAGGACAGTCTATATTCCGCTGCGACGGTCGAACTTGCCCAGCTTGCTGAATCTCTTCGATTTCGGCGATGCCGCGACGACTTCGGAAGGCCGCGCTCGAACGAACGTCGCTCCTCAGGCATTGTTTGCTATGAACTCTCCGTTCGTCAATGCGCGCGCCGGCGTTCTGGCCGAACAGACTCGCCAACAGGATCTCGATTCCGCCATCCGTTTCGGCTTCGTCAAGGTCTTGAACCGTCAAGCCAAGGACGCAGAAGTCCAGGAATTGGTGGCTTACATGAAGAAGTTTCCGGGAGATTCGGAATTCGCCGCCCGGCGCAGCATGTTCCGGATTCTGCTGGGTTCAAACGAGTTCATCTATGTCGATTAATCGCCCGCATGCGGAACGCTTTCTCACCCGCCGGTCGCTGCTGCGGCAAACGGCATGCGGCTTCGGCACGCTGGGGCTGACGCAGATGATTGCTCAGGCGGCGGCCAGCACCAATCCCTTGGCGGTGCGCAAGCCGCATTTCGAGCCGAAAGCAAAACAGGTCATTTTCCTGTTCATGCACGGCGGCCCCTCGTCGATCGACACTTTCGATCCGAAACCCAAGCTGGTCGAAATGGACGGCAAGCCGCTTCCGTTCAAGCGCCCGCTGACATTTGCCGAAGGCAAGATGGGCGGACTGATGCGCTCCCCCTGGGAGTTCAAGCAGTACGGGCAGAGCGGAATTCCCGTCAGTTCCTTGTTCCCTCACATGGGCTCTGTCGTCGACGATCTCTGCGTCGTGCGCTCCATGGTCGGCGACAGCGTGGCCCACGGCGGAGCGTCCCTGCAGCTCCATACCGGTTCGAACACGTTCACGCGGCCCAGCATGGGCTCCTGGATGGTCTACGGCCTGGGCAGCGAAAATCAGAATCTTCCGGGTTACATCACGATCAAACCGTCGCTTGCCCATGGCGGCGCCAAAAACTGGGCCAGCGGATTTCTTCCGGCCGCTTACCAGGGAACGGCCATCGGCAATGCCGGTATCAAGATCGAAGACCTGGTCGAACCGATCGAGTTCCTGACCAATAAGGGCTATACGCCGGAGCAGCAGCGGTATGAGCTGGACATGCTCCAGAAGATGAACCGGGCGCACGCGCTGGAGCATGACAGCGACACGGAACTGGAAGCCCGCATCTCCGCTTTCGAACTCGCGTTCCGGATGCAGACCGAAGCTCCGGAAGCGTTTGAGATCGAGAAAGAGCCGGATTCGATCAAGAAGCTCTACGGTTACGACAAGCCCGAAACGAAAGACTTCGCCTGGCAGTGCATCCTGGCACGGCGCTTGATCGAGCGCGGAGTGCGCTGCGTGCAGTGCTCCCACAGCTACAAGTGGGATCAACACTCGGAGCTGATCAAGCTGCACACCCGGAACGCCCGGGAAATCGATCAGCCGGTAGCGGCCTTGATCAAGGACCTGAAGTCGCGTGGGCTGCTGAAAGACACTCTGGTGCTCTGGGGCGGCGAATTCGGCCGCACTCCCGTAGCGGAAGGCGGCGATGGCCGCGATCACAACCCCTATGGCTACACGATGTGGCTGGCCGGCGGCGGGGTCAAGCCGGGAATCACCTACGGAGCTACCGACGAGTTTGGATACTACGCCGTGGAAGACCGGATGCACATCCACGACCTGCATGCCACGATGCTCCATTTGTTGGGTTTCAATCACGAGCAGCTGACATACTTCTACGCCGGTCGCAACTTCCGGCTGACCGATGTCGCCGGCAACGTCGCACAAAAGATCCTCGCCTGACGCTCTTCGGCGTCGTCCGAATCCCTTTTGGCTTGTCTCCCGCTCATCCGGTCGGCTATTCTGAACGCTCAACCAGGCTGCCCGCACAGGAGAATCCATGACGCCGAAAGAAGTGCTCGATCTCGCGAAAAAACATGAAGCCAAACAGGTAGATTTGCGCTTCGCAGACATCCCGGGGCTTTCCCATCACATCAGCTATCCGATCTCTGAGCTGGAAGAGAAATCCTTCGAAGATGGCTTCGGCATCGACGGTTCTTCCATCCGCGGCTGGGCGGCGATCAATGAATCGGACATGCTCTTGATTCCCGATCCGAACACCGCGTTCCTGGACCCCTTCCGCGAAACCGCCACGCTGGTGATGAACGGCAACGTCATCGACCCGGTCACCCGGCAGCACTATGAGCGCGATCCCCGCTGGATCGCCCAGAAAGCTGAGCTGCATCTCCAGGACTCGGGCCTTGCGGACACGGCGTTTTTCGGGGCCGAAGCCGAGTTCTTCATCTTCGACAACATCCGGTTCGAGCAGAATCAGCACTCCGGGTTTTACTTCATCGACGCCGAAGAAGGACGGTGGAACGCCGGCCGCGCGGAGAACAATCTGGGCTACCGTCCCCGGTATAAGGAAGGCTACTTCCCCGTACCGCCCACCGATCACTACATGGACCTTCGCGCCGAGATGGTCGAAACCATGATCAAGTGCGGGCTCCACATCGAGTGCCATCATCACGAAGTCGCCACCGGGGGCCAGTGCGAGATCGATCAACGCTTTGACACCCTGGTGAAGTCGGCGGACAACATGATGCTGTACAAGTACATCGTGCGCAATGTCGCCTACCAGTACGGCAAGACAGTGACTTTCATGCCGAAGCCGCTGTTCGGCGACAACGGCAGCGGAATGCATGTACATCAGTCGCTGTGGAAGGACGGCAAGCCGCTCTTCGCGGGAGACGGATACGCGGGCCTCTCGCAGATGGCTCTGAACTACATCGGCGGACTGTTGAAGCACGCCCGGGCGCTTTCGGCGATCATCGCCCCCACGACGAACAGCTACAAACGTCTGGTTCCCGGCTATGAAGCTCCGGTGAACCTCGCCTACTCGCGGCGCAACCGGTCGG
>CAZETQ010000012.1:73115-86952 GCA_964515165.1 uncultured Solibacteraceae bacterium
GTTCCCGGCTATGAAGCTCCGGTGAACCTCGCCTACTCGCGGCGCAACCGGTCGGCGGCGGTCCGCATTCCCATGTACTCGGCTTCCCCGAAGGCCAAGCGGGTGGAGTTCCGGCCGCCAGATCCGTCTTGTAATCCCTACCTGGCGTTCGCGGCAATGATGATGGCGGGCCTGGACGGCGTTCTGAACAAGATCGATCCCGGAGAATCGCTGGACAAAGATATCTACGATCTCTCTCCGGAGGAAATCAAAGCCGTACCCTCGATGCCGGCGTCTCTCGACGAAGCGCTGGATTGCCTGGAAGAAGACCACTCCTTCCTTCTGAAAGGCGACGTCTTCACCGAGGACCTGATCGAAACGTTCATTGCCTACAAGCGCCGTCATGAAGCGGAAGCAGTACGGCTGCGGCCGCATCCCTACGAGTTTGCTCTGTACTACGACATTTAAGAGACAGCAGTGAGCAAATTTCCGCGGCGGTCCGCCCGATTGCCGGGATTCGTGGCAGCGCTGGTTACACTTCTGCCTATCGCCGGGTTGGGGCAGGACCTGGAGCCGCGCGCCTATGCCGTGTCGCCGGTAGGGACGAATTTCGTCGTACTTAGCTTTCTGAATTCCGCCGGCGACATTGCCGTCGATCCGACAATTCCGATCGTCGACGCCCACTCGAATATCCACGCCGTCGCGCTGGGATACTTCCGTTCGGCAAACTTCTTCGGACGCTCGGCGAGCGTCACCTTGGTGCAGCCCTATTCGTGGGGAACCGCCGAAGGACGCCTGGAGGGTGAGCTCGCCAGGGTTTACCGCTCCGGGATCGCCGATTCCAAGTTGCGGCTGGCAGTAAATTTGTTCGGCGCCCCGGCAATGAAGGTGGAAGAGTTCGCCAAATACCGGCAAAGGACCACGATCGGGGCGACTTTCAGCCTCACGGCGCCCTCGGGCCAGTACGACCCGAACAAACTCGTGAACCTGGGAACCAATCGCTGGAGTTTCAAGCCGGAGATTGGACTTTCTCACTCCTTCGCGCGCCGCTGGATTATCGATGCCTACGGAGGAGTCGCCTTCTTCACCGACAATTCGCAGTTTTTGGGTCAAATCCGCAGCCAGGATCCGTTATTCAGCACGCAGGCCCACCTGAGCTATACGTTGCGGCCCCGCCTTTGGGCGGCGCTCGATGGAACATTCTACGCGGGAGGCCAGAGTACCGTCGGCAACGTACTCAAGGACGATCGGGCCCAGAACGTCCGGCTCGGCGGAACAATCTCGATTCCCCTGACGCAGCATCAGTCGCTGAAAGTGTCCTATTCCGCCGGTGCGATCGTGCGGATCGGAGGCAACTTTCGGATCCTTTCCATCGGCTACCAATACCTGTGGGGCGGACATCGCTAAAACAAAAGCGCCCCGGCGAACCGGGGCGCAAAGTTGGAGCGTCTGACCAAGTAAAGCTTTTAGAACTGATTCCAGAGGTACTGATTGTAGACCTCGTGGTGGAACTGGACCTCGGGAGTCTTCACAATCGACCCCAGCAGCCGCGGGCATCGATCCGCGGACGCTTCCTTCAGGTCGGCATAGCGGGCTTTGACGCCCTCGCCGAGCAGCTTTGTCGTCCATTCCGCGGCCTTGAAGTTCTCCAGCGCGGTATAGATGTTGTCCGGCAGATAGCGTTCCGCCTGGCGAAGATTCTTGATCCGCGCCGTGTCGCCATCCAAACCCGTCTTGAAGACCGAGAGCATCACCATATAAGGGTTGGCATCGGGAGCAACGGAACGTACCTCCACGCGGGAGCTCTTCTCGTTGCCGATCGGGATTCGCACCATGGAGCCGCGATCCACCGCCGAAGCCTTGATCTGGTTCGGAGCTTCGAAGTGCGGATCCAGGCGGCGGTAGGAGTTCACGCTGGAGTTCAGCAGCAGGCAGATATCGTTACCGTGCGTCAGGATGCGGTCCACAAACTGCCAGGCGAACTTGCTGAGCTTCTCATCGCCTTTGGGATCCCAGAACAGGTTTTTGCCGTTCTTGGAGATCGAAACGTTCGTGTGCATACCGTTGCCGTTGACGCCCACCACCGGCTTCGGCAGGAAGCTTGCGGTCAGGCCGATGCTGCCCGCTACCTGGCGGCAGATCAGCTTGTATAGCTGGATCTGATCGGCGGCCGCAACGACTTCGCCGTAGCCGTAGTTGATCTCAAACTGCGAAGGAGCGACTTCCGGGTGATCCTTCTCGTTCTGGAAGCCCATCGCGCGCTGCACCTCGGCCGTAGTATCGATGAAGGTCCGCAGCGGATCGCCGGGCAGCGAGTGGTAATAGCCGCCGGTGTTCACGTATTCGAACTTGCCGGTGTCGTGATAGGTCCGCTCCGCGTCAGCGCCGTTGAACAGGAAGCCTTCGATTTCGTTCGCCGCGTTGAGGGTGTAGCCGAATTTCTCGTGCAGTCCCTGAGCGTAGCCCTTCAGCACTCCGCGAATGTCGGCGCTGTAGGCGCTGCCGTCTTTGTCGATGACCTCGCCAAAGACCAGCACTTTGCCGCTGCCGAAGTAGTCGGCCGGCCCCCAATAGAAAGCCGACCAGTCGATTCCCAGCCGGAGATCGCTCTCCCGCTGCGCCGTGAAGCCGCGGATCGACGAACCGTCAAAGGTCAGATTGTCCGAACTCTTGATGAGGAACTTCTTGTCGTAGTCCAGCATGTGCAGCCGGCCTTCCAGGTCGCTGAACAGCAGAGTGACCGCCTTGATTCGCTTCTCGTCGGTCAGGTACCTCAGGCGCTCTTCCTGAATCTGGTCTGCCGGAACGCGATTCTTTCGCTGTTCCTTCGCTTGTAGATTCAATTCCTCGAGCTCTTCATACGGCAGGCTTAGGAAGTTACGCAATTCGTTGGACATCAGTCTCCTCAATTTCAAGAAGTGGACAACAAGAGTTTCCGGAGCGGCTCAGAACTCGTTATCGTGGTTACGACCGGGTAACGGAAGCTGCCGCCGAATTTTCGATTATAAGGGTTGAAACCCTGAGGGATCAGCATTTTCGCCGAAAAGGGCGAATGGATTATTTTATGGATAGCATCGGCGGAAGTGATTGAAGCCCCAGCCTCTACCGCCATCCAAGAATTTTTTTATAGAGGCTATCGAAAAATGTGATTAAGGGCTTGATCTCTGAATTAAGCTCCGTTAACATTAGACCATGCTACGAAGATTCCTCGTTACGATTCCTCTGGCGTTGGCAATGTTTGTGATGACCGCCCCGGCGATCAATCACCGGACGTTCTTCGTCGAGAAGATGGATGGATTGGACAGCCATGTTCGGGAAGCCCTGACGGCCCGGGAGCTTCGTGTCGTGGACTCTCCCGGTGAAGCGGATATTCATATCACGTTGCAGGAGCGCGTGAATGCCGGCTTAGCGCGCGATCTTTATGAAAATAAGTTGGGTCGTACCGATTCAACGATCCTGAAAGCGGTGGATGCAAAATCCCACAAAGTGGTAGCCTCGTACGGAATTTCCTCCAGAATGAGCGATTCGGCGGGAATCGCCCGGGGATTCGCCGACAAGCTCGTAAAGGCATTTTAGTCGAACGAAGAAGAGTCTTCCTTTCTAATCTAAAAAAGCGCGGCGGACCCAGTCCGTCGCGTTTTTTTTAATACTTTTTAATCCTTTTCAGTTCTTCGGCGGCGGGAAGTACGCGACCAATCCAATCACGAACGTGTCCTGATTCTTCGTGGCTCCGGCAACCTCGCCCCGCTCGAACACAGGCTGGTTGGACCAGTCACGCCGGTATTCCAGGCGGGTAAAGAAGTTGTCGATAAACCGGTACTCCCCGGTGATCGTAAACTCCTTCAGCTTCTGGGAGACGCCGGTGATGAATCCATCCTTGTCGTAGTAGTAGTCGAATCGCGGCGTAATCGCGAACTTGTCCGTCAACTGAAACTTTGCCGCGGCGGCGTAGGCGATCCAGTCGTAGCTGCCACCCAGCTGCGATTTCTCCGTTCCATAGTCGAACTGGATGTAGCTGCTGATCTTGTCGGTGGGGGTGATGTTCACCACGCTGCTGTTGAAGTTCCGGAACCCGGTATTGGAACCGGGCACAAATCCCGTCTCGGTTCCTCCATAGTAGGTGTTAAACCAGGAAAACTTGCTGAACGTGACGGCCGTGGATACTCCAACGGTCTTGCCGCTGTTGTTGTCTTCGACGTTGTTCCAGCCGTTCACCAGCTGCAGGCCCAGCGTGAAATGCTGGCCGACCGGCGTGGAAGTCCTCAGTCCAAAGTGATAGTACGGGCCGTTGGCATATAACAGAGACCGCGAGTAGTTCCAGGTTTGATAGGCTTCGGTCAACTCCGCCCCCGCCGCCGTGAAGAACTTCCCAAAATCGATCTGGGTGCCGCCCAGCTTCTGGGGCTTATAAGAAATGTAAGCCTGCGGAATGTACCGCATGTTGTCGAAACCAATGGCGGTATCGGCAAAATTGAAAAGATCCCAGGCGCGGCCCGCGCCGAGCGTCAGGTTGAAGCCGAGCGGCTCGGCAGGCATCTGCAACGCGAACTCCGCCATATTCAGGCTGAAGGAATTCGCTCGCACGTCAAAGTTGCGGTAGAGAACGTTGCGGGAGGCGGGATGGTTGGGCGTGTAATTATAATAACCGTCAATCGTGCCGCCGAACTGGACGGGACCGATGGCCCAGGGTGCGGGAGCATTGGCAGTCTGCGCCATTCCCAGTACCGCACTCGCAGCCAGCAGCGTGGCGGTTCGAGCAAAAGTCATGAACATCTCCTGTGGTGTTTTTTAGCGTCCCGTCAGTGAGCGCTTCTTGCTGGAAACGGCGCGGTTTCCAGACCCCTAACCGTGTGCACTGAGTTTATGTGCGGACGCCGGGCGGGTGCCAATAGATTGTTTCAATGTGACGAATAAAAACTTTTCACTTCCGCTGGACGCTAAGTGCAGGCAAGATAGCCAGTAATCCGCCAGACGCGGTAATTCGGCCGGCCTCTGCGGCCGTCTTGAAACAGGAGAGACATGAAAAGATTTGGCTTGCTCGTTGCCGCGCTCGCTTCCCAAGTCGCCGCGCTGGCGCAGACTCCGGCGTCTCCCCCCAGCCTTGAAGAGCAGGTGAAGGCGCTCCAGGAATCGGTTGTTGCAGCGCAATCGGCCGGCGACAACGCATGGATGTTGACCAGCGCCGCGTTGGTGCTTTTGATGACCGGTCCCGGCCTGGCGCTGTTCTACGGTGGCCTCGTTCGAAAGAAGAATATCCTCGGCACGATGATGCAGAGCTTCGCTCTGATGATCCTCGGTACCGTTTTATGGGCGCTGATCGGCTACAGCCTGGCTTTCGGCGAGGGCAACGCCTTCATCGGGGATCTGCGCTACGCCCTGCTGGAAGGCGTCGGCATGGACCCCCAGCCCGATTATGCCGGCACCATTCCGCACCTCACCTGGATGGTGTTCCAGGGAATGTTCGCCATTATCACCCCCGCATTGATTTCCGGCGCCTTTGCCGAGCGGATGAAGTTCAGCGCGATGTGCGTCTTCACGATTCTCTGGTCGTTCCTGGTCTATTACCCGCTGGCACACATGGTTTGGGGCAAAGGCGGGATGTTCAATGCCTTCTCCGGCGGATCGATTCCCGCCTTTGACTTTGCCGGCGGGACGGTCGTCCATATCAGTTCCGGCGTCTCGGCGCTGATGTGCGCCATCTACATGGGCAAGAGGAAAGGCTACGGCTCGGAACCGATGAAGCCCCATTCCCTGGTTCTCAGCTTCATCGGCGCCTGCTTACTGTGGGTGGGATGGTTCGGCTTCAACGCGGGCAGCGCGCTGGCCGCCAGCGGTCTGGCCTCCAGCGCTTTCGTCGCCACGCACTTGGCCGCCGCCGCCGCCGCCGGCGCCTGGATGCTGATGGAGTGGTTAAAAGGCAAACCCAGCGCCCTGGGAGGAATTTCCGGTTGCGTCGCCGGCCTGGTGGCGATTACCCCCGCCGCCGGATTCGTGAAACCGATGCCGGCCCTGTTGATCGGCTTCCTGGGCGGAGTCTTCTGCTACCTGATGGCGGTGAAGGTGAAAAATGCGCTTGGCTACGATGATTCTCTCGACGCTTTCGGCGTTCACGGAGCGGGCGGATCGCTCGGCGCAATCCTGACCGGCGTTTTCGCCACCAGCGCGATCAACTCCGCGATTGCCGAAGGCAAGGGAGGATTGGTGGACGGAAATGCCGGGCAGGTGGTCAATCAACTCATCGCCACCGTTACGACGTGGGGCATTGCCATCGTCGGCACTCTCATCATCCTCAAGATCTGCGATATCGTCTGCGGAGGAGTTCGTGTGAATGAGCAGGCGGAAATCGACGGACTGGACCTCACCCAGCATGGCGAGGAAGGCTACAA
The DNA here is from genome assembly GCA_964515165.1 of uncultured Solibacteraceae bacterium. Taxonomy (GTDB): domain Bacteria; phylum Acidobacteriota; class Terriglobia; order Bryobacterales; family Bryobacteraceae; genus JAPKYZ01. The sequence goes on from CAZETQ010000012.1 coordinate 79,481, forward strand.
TCTGGAGGCGTAGACATGAAAAAACTTGAGGCCATTATCCAACCCTTCAAGCTGGAAGATGTCAAAGAAGCCCTAAAAGGCATTGGCATCGACGGAATGACCGTGACCGAAGTCCGCGGTCACGGCCGCCAGAAAGGACACACCGAGGTCTACCGCGGAATGGAGTACAAGGTCGATCTTCTCGCCAAGGCGAAGCTGGAGCTGATTGTTCCAGACGCCAGGGTCGAAGAAGCGATCAAGACTCTGGCCGATGCCGCTCGTACCGGCAAAATCGGCGATGGGAAGATCTTCGTTTATGACGTCGTGGAAGCGATCCGGATTCGCAACGGCGATCGGGGTGAATCCGCTCTCTAACGAAGATTCCTGCGTCCTCAAACCAGAAGCGCCGCTGCCTTCCCCCGCAGCGGCGCTTTTGTTTGGATTTCGGAATCTTGCTTTACGTTCGCATTACATCCAGCGGATCAGCGTGGCGCCCCAGGAGTAGCCAACTCCGAAGCCCACCAGCATCACCGTCTGGCCCGGCTGAATTTGCGCTTCCTTCAGGACGATGGGAATCGTCGACGAAACCGTGTTGCCGCAATCCCGCATGTGCAGGAGAAACTTCGAGGCGGGAATCTTCGCCTTCACCCGAAGGTGATCCAGCATGTACCGGTTGGCCTGATGGAAGGCAAACCGGTCTATGTCCTCGATCTTGAGGCCTGATTTTTTCAACAGCGCCGCGATCGCTTCGGGAACCCGCTTCAACGTAAAACTGAATAGCTCCGCCCCGTTCATGTAGAGGTTGTCGCGCGAGCGCTCGTTCCCGCTGCCATCCCCACAGGCGATCCCGCTCTCGGCAGTCCGCGGATGGCGCATCCCTCCCGCCGGCACGATGAGATTGTTAGCCCCTCCACCGTCGGTCCCATAGACAAACGGCCCGATCAGCTCCGGCCCTTCTCCCGCGGTTATTAAGGTAGCGGCCGCGGCGTCTCCGAACAGCGTCCGAACACTTTTGTCCGCCGGACCAATGAACTTGCTATAGGTTTCCGCCGTGATCAGCAGGACTTTGGACGCCTGGCCGGTCTCAACCAGGCCTTTGGCTAAACCAAGGCCGTAAACGAAGCCGGAACACCCCAGATTGAAGTCGAGCGCGCCCGCGGTTTGCGGAATTCCCAAACGATCCTGAACCAGGCAAGCGGTCGTCGGAAGAAAGTAGTCCGGACTTTGTGTGCAAAGGAGGATGTAATCGATCTCGGCGGGAGAGCAAACTCCCGAATCAAACAATTTCCGGGCGGCGGCAACCGCGAGGTCTGACGAGCACTCGTCTTCGGCGGCAATCCGGCGATTGGCGATGCCGGTTTTTTCCTCAATCTTCTCCACCGGCCATTCCGGAAATTGAGCCGACAACTGGGCGTTGGTAAGAATGCCCTCCGGAAGATAATACTCAATAGCGGAGATTCCCGCGACGGATTTCACTGAGGCTGCCCGTCCGATCGAACCGCTTCCCGAAAAACCTGGACGCCGTCAACGTAAAACGCTAAGAACACACCTCCACCATAATGCTTTTTCCCCCTGGAAACGTCTCTCATCATGGCGGCGGCTTGGTACCCGGGTCAGCTTAGCATTCGCCGGCCGAATGGCGCAATTCGCCGGATTTCTGAAAGCGATATACCGCTCCAGTACGTTAGTAATGCCCGCAATGTGCACCGGGGGTCAAGTTGTTGATATAACGGATACACTAACGTAAGGTGTACAATTCTTAAAAGCTGAGCGGGCTGCTCCGCCGCTCGGAACGCCGCTGTTTGTCTCAGGAAGGAAGCCGTATGGAAAAGCTCCCACAACAACAAAACATTCAAGAGGCTTTTCTGAATAATGCCCGGAAGGAGAAGATCTACCTCACCATTTATTTGATGAGCGGGGTCAAGCTCTCCGGCCGGATCAAAAGTTTCGATAAGTACTCAGTCATCCTGGAAGCCAACAACCAGGAGCAGCTTATTTTCAAACACGCGATCTCCACCGTTGTAGTCTCGCGTGCCGCCCATATGTCGGGGCCCAGCCACGCCGGCGCCGCGGTGCCGGCTCAGCCGGTCCCCGTCCATCCCGCCACTGTCGGCGTTCAGGAGAGTAGCTGAGCCGGCCAACCATCGCGATCCTGGTCGGATTGGACCTGCGTGGGAAGTCCGCCGCGGCACGGTTGCCGGCCCACCTGTCTGCGGAGGATTCCTTGGCGGAGCTCGGGGTTCTCGCCGCCAGCGCGGGTGCCGGGGTAGCTGCCCGGATCCTCCAGGCCCGGGAAACTCCGGATGCGGCAACGCTCATCGGCTCGGGAAAAGTTCAGGAACTTGAAGGCCTCATTCGCCTTCATTCCGCCGGCCTCGTCGTCTTCGATATCGAACTGTCACCAACCCAGCTTCGAAATCTGGAGCGCCTGCTGGACTGCCGGGTCATCGACCGGACGCAGCTGATTCTCGATATCTTCGCCAGCAGGGCTCGAACCCGCGAAGGGCAGCTTCAGGTCGAGCTGGCGCAGCTCAACTATCTCCTTCCCCGCCTGGCCGGACGCGGAACCACCATGTCCCGGCTGGGCGGCGGTATCGGAACACGAGGTCCCGGAGAAACCCAGCTCGAAACCGACCGCCGGAAGATCTCCCGCCGCATCAAGACTCTCGAACAGAGCCTCGAATCCGTCCGCGGCGGCCGCAGAATTCAACGACGGCAGCGGCAATCCGTTCCCCTCGCCACCGTAGCGCTGGCCGGGTACACCAACGCCGGAAAATCGACGTTATTCAATCGTTTGACGGGAGCCCACGTCACGGCAGACTCCCGCATGTTCGCCACTCTGGATCCCACCGTTCGGTACATCACGCTCCCCTCCCGGCGGCGGGTGCTCCTTTCGGATACCGTCGGCTTTATTCGAAACCTGCCTACGACATTGGTCAAGGCATTCCGGGCAACCCTCGAGGAAGTTGTGGAGGCCAAGCTCATCTTGCATGTCCTGGACGCTTCCTGCCCTGACGCCGCCGAACAAACGGGGCATGTGCAAAAGGTACTGGTCGAAATCGGCGTTGCCGAAACTCCGCAGCTGCTGGTCTTGAACAAAATCGACCTTCTGCCCGGCGACCAGCCCCCGGAGGTGGTAGCCCAGCAAATCCTGGCGGAAACGTCCGATCTGGTTCCGAAGCGCCTGGCCGGCGTGTCCGCCCGAACCGGAGCCGGCATCGAGAAGCTTCTGCGCGCCATCGACGACTTGCTGCCGCTCGATCCCATCGCGCATGTCAGGTTCGCGATTCCTGCCGGTGACGGAGCCTCCCTGAGTTTGATTCACGCCTCCGCCGAAGTGTTGTCCGTTCAGTATGAGAGCGATGTTTACACCCTCGAAGCAATGGCTCCGCAGAGTCTTCGGCAGCGTTTGAAGGCGTTCCTGATATAGTCATCTCAGGGATGAATATCCCGAATACACTCACGCTGCTGCGAATCTTTTTCGTACCCCTGCTGGTCGGGGCTCTCGTCGGTGAAGGTCACCGCGAGATGCTGGCGTTGTCTATATTTCTCATCGCCGCCGCGACGGACCTGCTGGACGGCTATCTCGCTCGCCGGTGGGGTCAGATCACCACGGTGGGCACGCTGCTGGATCCCATTGCCGACAAGCTGCTGGTTTCCGCGGCGCTGGTTTCGCTTGTACAAGTGCACGCGGTGGCGGGATGGATGGCCATCCTGCTCATCGGGCGGGAGTTTGCCATTTCCGGGCTCCGCGCCATCGCCGCCGCGGAAGGCTACACGATCCGCGCCAATGAGCTGGGAAAAACGAAAATGTTTTTCCAGGTCGTCGCCATCTCGCTGGTCATGATTGGCATGCGGCAGCCGGAGTGGCGACATCCGGCCGAGCTGGCGATGATCCTCGTCGTGCTGACGTCATTTGCCAGCGCCGTCTCTTACTTTGTGAAGTTCTGGAGCAAGCTGGACGAACAGATCAAGACGCGCCGCCGCCGCGAGCTTCTCGAAGTGGCTAGGGCTGAGCGGAAACTCCGTATTGCTGCGTTGCGTCAGGCTTCCCAAGCTCGGTCTTCCGGATCTCGTAGCCCAGTGGCGTAAAAACTGCCGTCCTGACCAGCCCGCGAGGACCCACAGCGCCGAGGGGCTTGCCGTTATAGATAACCTCCAGCCCGCCGGCGTTGCCGGTAAAAACCACTGCCGTACTGGCCCCGCTGAGCGTTCGCCGCTCCCCCGCCTGGAGTACGCCGCCGAAGAGCTTGTTGCCGTCGGCGCTCAAACGAACCCACGACTTTTCCTTTGCCACCACCGCTACCTCGACGGGCGTGGCGCCGGGCGGCTCGGCAGCTTTTGGCTTTGCCGCTGCGCGTGCGGTGCCGAAGGCAGCGGGCCTGGCCGGCTCCGGCGCTTCGGTGGCTGCTTCGACCATGGGAACTTCTATGTTGGGCGTTGCGGGAGCCGGCAACGCCGGCCACTCGATTTCCTTCGATTCCCAGTTTCCCAGCCGCGCAATAGTGGCGGAAACTACTTGAGGCTGGCGCTCCGCCCAGAGATATCCGGCCGATCCTGCAATCAACAGCAGCGCGAAGGCGATCCAGCGTTTCCCGGTTCCCCGGTCTTTCAGAAAATCGGCCTGGTGAAGCGAAAAGCGATCCTCTTCCTCGCCAGGCAGCGCCCCGCCTTGGCGGGACTGCGCCGGCCGGTAGTCGGTGAGGATCCGTTCCACCTGAATATTGTCTTCGGGTTTTGCGACGGCGGCGTCCAAATCAGGCTCAATTTCGCTCTGTTTGAAACCCAATGCCCGAGCGTATTGACGCACAAAGCTTCGGGAGAAAAATCCGCCCGGAATTTCATCCAGGTGATCATTCTCGATGGCGACGAGATAGGATTCGCGAATCTTAGTCTGAATCGCAACGTCGGAAACGGTCAGTCCCAGCCGCTCCCGCTGACTGCGAAGCTTGATCCCGAGGGAGGTCATATCTTCAAGCTTTTGAATAATCTGCCGCTATAATACTACATTTGGCATGAAGTCAAGAGAATTTCCACAGGTATCGGTGGTGGTTGTTAATTGGAACCGCCGGGAATACCTTCGTGAATGCCTTCTATCATTGGTTACTCAAGCCGGCGTAAATCTCGAAGTGATTGTCGTCGATAACGGTTCCACCGACGGCTCCACTCAAATGGTTCTCCGCGAATTCGTGGACCCGGGCCGAATCCTTTGCCGTTTGATTGCCAATCCGGATAATCGTGGATTCTGCGCGGCGAATAACCAGGGAATCCATCTGGCCGGGTCCGGGCTTATTGCATTGCTAAATAACGACGCCGTGGCGGAGCCTGGATGGCTGGAAGCGATGGCGGCCATCCTGCGGGAGCGACCCGATGTGGGAATGATCGCCTCGAAAGTATTGGTCCACGAGGATCGAAGAAAAATCGATAAGGCCGGCCACCTGATCTACCCCGACGGGCAAAATCGGGGCCGCGGCTCCGGTGAATGGGACAACGGCCAATACGACACCGTGGAAGACGTCGCCTGGCCCGATGGCTGCGCCGCCATGTATCGCAAAAGTATGCTCGACCAGATCGGCGGCTTTGACGAGGATTTCTTTGCCTACGGGGACGATGCCGAGCTGGGCCTGCGTGCGCGAATTGCCGGATGGAATTGCCTCTACGTTCCCGGCGCGGTGGTCTACCATCGCCGCGGAGCGACCCTCGGCCTGGGAAGCGGCCGCCGGCTGGAGCTGATCGAGCGCAACCGCGTGCTTCTGGCGGCGAAGCTCTTTCCTTGGAGCCTGCTGCTGCTGAACGGCTATTATTACGGACTACGGCTGCTGGCCGGCCTCTATGCCGCCGTCCGCGGACGCGGCGAAGCCAATCGCTATCCCGGCTGGAAGGGTAAGCTGGTGATGGCGGGTTCTCTTCTCAAAGGAGATCTGTCGGCGCTGAGGATGCTTCCGCGCATCCTGGCCAAGCGAAGGGAGATCGAAAGATTTCAAAAGCTATCTCCAACCGAAATCCGGGCCTTGTTGAACCGGTACAGGATCCCCCTGCGCACTCTCACGCAACAGGCGATCTGAGCGATTCCTGCCCGCTCTGTGGCTTTGCCGGATTCCGGACCTTATTCCGCTCCACAGACCGGCTGTTTGGAACAACTGAACAGATGTTTTCTGTCGTCGAATGCAGCCAGTGCCGCTTTCTCCGTCTGTTCCCGAGAATCCCGGCAGGCGAGCTGAAGAACTACTATCCTCCGGACTACTACTTCGCCCCGGACGACGCGGTTAGCCAGGCTGCCGAGATTTACCGCCGGCTGGTACTGGGCGATCACGTTCGATTCGTGAAGCGAGCAGCCCGCCAATCGGGAGTTTCCGGTCCCCTGCTGGATGTCGGCTGCAGCGGAGGGCTCCTGGCCCGGCTGCTGCGGGACGACGGATTGCCGGCGATGGGCTTCGACAACTCCACCGACGCCGCCGTCCGCGCCTGGAAGGTTAACGGAGTCCCCGTCGTCTGCGGTGACTTCCTGCATGCGCCGCTGGCACACCACTCCTGTGCGGTGGTAACCATGTTCCACGTGCTGGAGCATGTCCCCTCCCCGAAGGAATTTCTGCAGGCCGCGCGACGCCTCCTGAAGCCCGGAGGCCGGCTGATCGTTCAGGTTCCCAATGCCGCCAGCTGGCAATTCCTGATGTTCGGCGAGCGGTGGAATGGAGTCGATGTCCCCCGGCATCTCTGGAATTTCCGGGCAGCGGAGCTCGAAACGTTGCTGAAGAACGGCGGTTACGAGATCGTACGCCGGAAATTCTTCTCTCTGCGCGACAATCCCGCGGGAATGGCCACCAGCCTGGCGCCCTCGCTCGATCCGATGTCCCGGCGAGTCCGCCATCGCGAGTCTGCCGGTAAAGCGATGCTGAAAAATATTGCCTATCTGGGGCTCACCGCCGCCTGCCTGCCGTTTGCCATGCTCGAAGCCGCCTGCGGCGCCGGTTCCACCGTCATGATCGAGGCCAAACCGGCGTCGTGATCTACAACCGGCTCCGCGACTCCCTGCCCGGCTGGCTCTCCCGTTGGGTGATGCATTTCGAGGCGCGCATCGAAGAGGAGCTGCGGATGTTCGCTCAATCCCTCCCGGCGAGTGCCCGAGTCTTGGATGCCGGCGCCGGAGAAGCCAAGCACCGCCCCCTCTTCGCCAAACACCGCTACACCGGAGTCGATCTCGCTATCGGCGACCAGCGCTGGGACTATTCCCGTATCGACGCCGTGGCGGACCTGGAGGCTCTTCCCTTTCGCGACAGCTCCTTCGACGCAGCAATCAACATCGTCACCCTGGAACATGTCCGCCGGCCCGCCAAAGTTCTGGCGGAAATCGCGCGAGTGCTGAAACCCAACGGCACCCTGCTGATCGTCGTGCCGCTGGAATGGGAGGTCCACCAGGCTCCCCATGATTACTTCCGCTATACCCGTCACGGCCTGGAAATGCTGCTCATCGAAGCCGGCCTGCGCGTGGAGCG
>CAZETQ010000013.1:0-65364 GCA_964515165.1 uncultured Solibacteraceae bacterium
GCCGCTGCCGGATTCTCCACCATCAGCTTCACCCGCCACTGCTCCGGTAACTTCGGCAGAAACTCGCGAAAGATCAATTCGTAACCGCGATAGTCGCCGCCACCCGGTTCGCCGACGTGATACCAACCGGCATCCTGCGAGATCAAAACACGATCCAGGAAGCCGCGGCGCTCCATCGCTTTCACGCACTGCTCGTGCCAGTTCGCGGATTTCGCACTGATGCCGTCGAATTCCACCCACGCCCCGGCCCGCGCCACGCGGGCATGCACTTCGGGATCGATCTCATTCTGCGCATGCACCCACACGAATTTCGACGGCTCCCCGAAGCGCTGCACGATCTCCAGCTCCTCCAGCGCCGCTGCGCCATCGCCGGTATGCGCCGCCAGCGGAAGCCCTGTTGCTTTAGAACATCGCGCTCCCGCTTCCACCACCTTCCGGTCCAGCTCTCCCAACGGGCCTTTGTTCACGCCGATCTTGATGAATCGCGGCTTGATTCCGTCGATCCCCTTTTCGAATTCGGTGATCCACCGCTTCGCCAACTGCTCCGCGGTCTCGGTCCTGACGAAGGCCGGCAGGTATTTGTAGTCGCCCGCGGCATACAACCCGGTGTTCGTCCAAATATCGATTCCGGTCGCGTCGGCAAGCCGCCGCAGCAGTTGTGGATCCCGGCCGAGGAAATTGGGAGTGCACTCCAGAAACCGGCGGCACCCCAGCGCATAGACGGCATCCAGCTTCGGTTTCGCGATCCGGAAAACTTCCTCCCGGTCGTAGCGGCCCGGCCCAATCCGGTCCGCGCCGAGGAAATCCACCAGGATGTGCTCATGCACCAGAGTCACCGGTTGGGACGGCTGGGCCAGCCCGATCCGGGCCGCCGCGGCAGAAGCGAGAAATTCCCGTCGAGTCACCATCTCACTGATACCATGCGGTTGTGAACCCTTTCTCGCTCGCCGGAAAGCGAGCTCTCATCGCCGGAGCCAGCCGCGGCATCGGCCTCGCCATCGCAAAGTCTGTCGCCGAAGCCGGCGCCGAAACCATTCTCGCCTCCCGCTCGGTCGAGGTGTTGGAACGCGAGGCGAAAGCGCTGCGGGACAAAGGACTGAATGCCTCGTCGCTGAAGGTCGACATGGCGAATGAAGCTTCCGTGGCGGAAGCGGCGAAGGCCGCCGGAGACATCGACATTCTCATCAATGTCGCCGGCACGAACGTCCGCAAGAACTTCGCCGACTATACGCCGGAAGAAGATACGCGAATTTGGGAAACCAACCTGCACGGCATCGTCCGCCTGACACGCAAAATCGGAGCAGGGATGGTGGATCGCGGCAAAGGCGGCAAAATCATACACATCGGCAGTTTGGCGTCGCTGCTGGGGCTGCCCTATCTCACCGTCTATGCCATGACCAAGAGCGCCCTCGGCGGGTTGACTCGTACCCTCGCGGCCGAGTGGGGACGTCATAACATCCAGGTGAACTGTATTTGTCCCGGCTTCATCATCACGGATCTGAATCGTGACATGTGGCAGCCGCAGATCATGCAGGAGTGGCTGAAGGGCGGCCAGGGAATGCCGCGCACCGGCACTCCGGAAGATATCGCGCCGCTGGCGGTGTTCCTGTCGTCGCCCGGGTCGGACTACATCACGGGACAACTGATCGCCGTCGATGGAGGTTTCACGACAACGGCAGTATGGCCTTTCGAACCGAAATAACACGGCGCTCGCTACTGCTCGCGACCGGCACAGCGGCCCTCGCGCAGGAAATCGTCGCACCGAAAACTCCGGTAATTCTCGACCAGCCTCCGGAAAAACCCGTCGAGTTCATCTGCCCCATGGACGCCGATGTGCGGCAGAAGGGTCCGGGCAAGTGTCCCCGCTGCGGCATGAAGCTGGTGGCGGGACTTCCCGATGCGGTCGAATACCACCTGGACATCGTGTCGGCGCCGAAACGCATCCGGGCGGGAAAGCCGGTGAAGCTGACCTTCACTATTGCCAATCCGAAAACCGGCAAGCCTGTCCGTGACTTCGAGGTCGTGCACGAGAAGCTTTTCCACCTGTTCATCCTTCACCAGAATCTCGATATGTTCGCGCACGAGCATCCGGTGAAAACCTCGGGTCCCGAATTCACCTTCGAGTACACATTCCCCAAGCCGGGCATGTACCGGATTCTTGCCGATTACTATCCCGTCGGTGGGACTCCGCAGCTCACGGTGAAGACGTTGTTCGTCGGCGATGGTCCCGGCGCTCCGATTCCCATTCCGGCCAGCAATACGAAAGTGCAATTGTCGCCGGAGCCGGAAAAGCCGATTGCCGGATTAAAGACGCGCCTGTACTTCACGCTGGAGCCTCACGCGGGGCTCGTGCCCTGGCTCGGCGCGTGGGGACATGTGCTCGTCGCCAGCCGCGACCTGATCGACTTGATCCACACTCATCCCTTCATCGCCGACGGCGGCGAGAAGATGCAATTCAATGTGATCTTCCCGAGGCCTGTCCCGCACCGTGTGTGGATGCAGTTTGAGCGTCAGGGCGTGGTGAATACTTCCTCGTTTGACGTGGACGTGACGGCCCTTTGAAGTAAGCCGTCACGGGCTCCGTCGTAGAGATCGTCGAACCTGCGGGCAGCCGTAGCGGAGCGGCGAGAATAAACGTCTGCGCCTCTTTCTGCGGCGTTGCGACCCACAGCAGCGGAGCGACTTCGCCGCTCGGCAGCCTTGCCACCACTTGCGTAGCTGCCGCCGTCGCGAGCGCCGTCAGAGACACGGCCGAGTTGACACGGTATAGCTTCTGAATGGCTACTGCATTGCCAGCAGGCGCCGGCGCCTCCGCAAATTCGGTAGGAGCTTCGGGAAGCAGCGCCGGATCTCCCTCCGGAGCTCCGCCTTCGGCCCACTCCGCAATCAGGTTGATCTCATCCTGTGTCAGGCCCTGGTCGTTGGCGAATTCCCCAAAACCCTTCACCGCTCCCCAGGGGGGCATCTGCCGGTTCAGCACCATTTCCTTGATGGCCGTGGCCCATGGCCGGGCCTGCTCATAAGTCTTCAGCGGAACCGATGCCGCCGTGCCGCCTGGCCGGTGGCAGGAGAGGCATCGCTTGTAGACGATCCGGGAAACTTCGCGCGAAAAGGTGATCTTCGTGGTGATCGTGACGTGGGCCAGGGTGGGAAGCGCGAAAACCAGCAGTGCTACAAACTTACTCATCCGACTTTTCGGCCCGCAGGATCTTTCCTGCTTCCAGCTTACGATCGAACGCCACATCGAACCAACCGATCATCATCTCTTCCCAGCTCTGGTCTCCCCACTTCACTTCGGCCTTCGGATCCGGATTGTCCGGATTGTTGGCCGAGTTGTCGAAATGAGCGATGCATTCAATCCGAGTCCCCTTCGGCAGCACTTTCGAGCCGTCAAGGTAATAGGAGAGCTGCCAGTTGAAGTTGTATTTCGAAACGCGCAGCAGAGTCTCGGTTTCACCCGTCGGATAGACTGCCCGGTATTCGAAATCCTTTCCTCGCAAGTGCATGTGCGGCATCATCGAAACCAGCCGAGTCTCCTCCTGAAGAGTCACCTGCGAATCCACCCGGTGGTTCGCTTCCTGCGGGGGAATGACAAACTTGGTGTTCATCGCGGCCAGCGTCATCACTCGAATCTTCGGAGGCTCCTTCGCGAAAACCAGGCCGATCCTGGATCGATCGGTGCTTGCCGATCCGTTGGCGGTGTAGTGAAGCTGCAGAACAATGTCTGAGCCGGCAGGAATCAGCTTGCCTTGGCCCGGCTCCAGGATCGCCGCCGACAGTCCCGGAGCGTAGCCCACCAGCAATTCCGAAGCTGTCCCCTCGACGCCTTTCTTCGCCACGAACGGCACTCCCGCCTCGTGTCCGGCGAACCATTTCGAGCCCGGCGCTCGCAGGAACGCGATCACGTGATGAGTCACTGCTCGATTTCCCGGCCGGACTTCGGCCCGCGTAACCCATCGGTCTTCCCGAAAGCCCGTGGGGATGATCATGTAGGTGTACTCGACAGTCCCGCTCGCGGGAACATCGACGGCCTGCGGCATTTCCAGGATCAGGTCCGGCTGGCCGATGGACCAGCCTTCGGTGAACACAACCGGCTTGGGAGCGTCGCTTGCCTCGCCCGCGGGTGCTCCTGCATCCGCCCAGGCGGCAAGAGTCGCCAGTTCCTGGGGTGTCAGCCGCCGCTCGTTATGAAATTTTCCGATTCCCGGATCCGCAAACCACGGAGGCATCTTCTTCAGAGCCGTGGTCTGTTTAATCGCCTTCGCCCAGGGCCTCACCTGATCGTAAGTCAGGAGAGACATCGGAGCCGTCTCGCCGGGACGGTGGCATTCCTGGCAGTGGCGCTGCAGGATCGGCAGTACGTCCTTATGAAAAGTGGGCGCCGCACCGGCAGCGCCCACAAACAAGGAGATCCATACTGCCGCGCACTTCATTCGGCGGCGGCGGGTTTTTTCGGCGGCCGCAGCAAGTCGGCAGGGTCCATCTTGGCATCGAAGGCAATATTGAGAATCGCCATCGCCATCTCCTCCCACGTCTGTTCGCCCCAGCTCACTTCTTTAGATGGATCCGGGTTGAACGGATTGTTCGCGGAATTGTCGTACACCGCCGTGGCTTCGATCTTCGTGCCTTGCTTCACCGGAATCGGGTCCATCAATTCGTAACCCAACTGCCAGTTGAAGTCCCATCGCATCTTCAGCAAATCCACGCTATCGGCATCCGGCTGCTTCAGGCGGACGGTCATCGCCTTCCCGCGAGCGTGCATGTGCGGGAAAATCGTCAACAACTTGCCGTTCCCCTGGAACGTCATGTCGAAGTTTACCGGGTAGTTGTCGGCTCCTGACGGAATCTTGAACTTGCTGGTCGAAGCCGGGATCGTCATCACCCGCTCTTTCGGCTCGTAATTCGCAAAAACAAACCCCACCTTCGACTTGTCGGATCCCGCCGTGCCGTTCGTCGTGTAGTGAAGCTGCAGCACAACATCGGAACCCGCCTTGATCAACTTCGCCTGTCCGTCTCCCATCACTTCGGGAGCCGTTCCCGGAGCATAGGCGCTAAACCATTCCACCGTTTGCATCCCGTTTCGTTCATCTTTGGGAACGTCGTTCATGGTGAAGACGTGGCCGGGCTTCATACTGGACAGCCATTTGGAACCAGGCTGCCGCACGAACGCGATGATGTGATGCGTAAGCGCCCGGTTTCCCGGGCGGGACTCTACCGCCTTCACCCACGTATCCTTGATGATGCCGCTGGGGACGATCACATATTGATAGTCCACCGTGCCGTCCTTCGGAACGTCGAACGCGGCCGGCATCTCAATCACGTGATCGGGTTTTCCAATCGCCCAGCCTTCGGCAAACTTTACCGGTTCCGGAGCATCCTTCGGGTCGCCTTCGATCGCTCCGCTATCTGCCCATGCCGCCAAAAGGGCAATATCGCCCTGGGACATGCTCCGATTATTCTTGAAATGCCCGACGCCCGGGTCGGCGAACCAGGGCGGCATTTTTCGGGTGGTGGCGGCTTGCTTGATCGCTTTCGCCCAGGGACGGGTTTCGGCGTACGTCAAAAACGACATGGGAGCAGCTTCACCCGGTCGATGGCATCCCTGGCAGTTTCGCTGCAGGACAGGCACCACGTCCTTATGGAAGGTAATTTCGGCCTTGGGCGCAGCGGATAAACTGCCGATCATTAACAAAACGCCGAACATCGGGCGAACACTCATTGAAACTCCTTTTTCAACTATACGGATCCTGCGATGAAATCGATCAAAAAAAATCCTAAACTTTCTCCAAGAGCGGGCCGATAGGAACAGTGAGGCGCACACACTGTCTTTTAGTCAGTCGTTTATTGAGGATTAAAAAATGCAGATCCACGACACACACACCAGCGGAATCGCTAACCCGGCAACCGGCGGGGCGGGCGCAGCGTCCGGCACACAAGCCGTTTCCGGTAAGGCGCGCGCGGCGGCCGCAGGCGCCGGAGCTCCCACCGACGCGGTGGAATTATCCAGCTTTGCACAGCAAATCAACGACTTGCAAGCGGAATCCGGCAGCCGGGACGCTCGCGTAGAACAGCTGCGGGCGCTCTATCAGGGCGGCAACTACCAGGTGGATTCTTCGGCGGTCGCTTCGCGAATCATCGACGATTCGGTTATCGGATAAATCCCGTGGCTACGATTCCCGAATCGTTAGTTCTCCTCCGCCAGTCGGTGTGCGACGGAGTGCTGACTCGCACGGCGTCCATTGTAACGGCGTTACAGAGCCTGCAACAGGCACTGGAAGCAAGCGCTCCGAACCGGGCGGAACTTTCGGAAATCCGGGCCGCCTTGCGCGATGCCGAGCCTTTCCTGGAAGAGACCGGGCGATTCCTAACAAACTGGCAGGCAACGGTTTACGGCGCCACCTACGGCCCCGGACAGGGACGGCAGACACTTCATGGGGATCTTTAACAGTTTCATCACCGCATCCCAGTCGCTTCGCACGATGGAGCGGGCGATGGAGACGACTCAGAACAATGTCGCCAATGCATCGACACCGGGGTTTGCGCGCCAGGAAAGCACCTTTTTTGCGAACAGTTTCCAGCCGCAGAACGGAATCATGGGCGGTGTCAGCGCAGGGGTTCCCCTGTCCAGCCGAAATACCTTCGCCGAACAAGCGGTCTGGCGGCAACAGCAATCGGCCAGCAATTTCGCCCAGCAGCGCGCCAGCCTGAAGGCGATTGAACCGGCCTTCTCCGTCGCGGAGGGAGCCGGGATTCCAGCCGCGCTCGACCGACTGTTCCAGTCTTTCTCGCAGCTCACCGTTTCGCCGAACGATCCGACAACCCGGCAAATGGTCCTGGAGCGCGCCCATGGCTTAGCCACGGTTTTCAATCAGACGGCAACCACATTGGGAACGGCGCAGACTCAAACGGACCAGCAGGTTCGCGACACGGCGGCCCGCATCAACGAACTGTCCGGGCGGCTCGCTACGTTGAATGCGCAGCGGCGGGCCGGATTCTCCAGCGGAGTCGATGCCGGCGTGGACGCGGCGTTCCACTCCACTCTCGAAGAACTCAGCCAGTTGGCGGATTTTACGGCCATCCCGGCCGATGATGGAACTTTCAGTGTTTACCTGGGCGGTCAATCGTTGATTGTCGCGGGAGACCGGCAGTTTTCGGTCAGCGCCGCGATCACCGGGTCGTCCGTACAGATTCTCGACCAAAGCGGAGCGGACATCACCGGCAAAATCGGCGGCGGCGAGCTGGCGGCGCTAATTGAATTTCGAAATAACACGCTGCCCGGATATTCGGCCTCGCTGAATACCCTGGCCCAATCGGTGGCCGATCAGGTAAACGCAACACTCGCGGCAGGAGTCGATCAGAACGGCCTGACGCCGGCCGTGGACCTCTTTCACTACGCAAGCGCCTCAAACGCGGCAGCTACGCTGAGTGTGAACAACCTGCAAGTCGAACAGCTGGCGGCGGCACTTCCGGGCGCGCCCAATGGAAATGGCAACGCCTTGGCGCTGGCGGCGCTGGGGCAGCAGCAAGTTTTGAACGGCCGGACCTTCACTGGCTATTACTCCGATCTTGCCTCCCGCATAGGACGGGAAATCACCACGGCCACTCAAACGGAGCAGTCCCAAACCTCGCTGCTGTCGCAGGCCAAATCCCTTCGCGACCAGTTGTCCGGCGTCTCTCTCGATGAGGAAGCGGCACTGATGATGCAGTATCAGCGCAGTTATCAGGCGGCGGCCCAAATGTTTCGAATTGTCGATGAGATGACGCAGTCGCTGCTGTCCATTGGAAACTAATCCATGATTCGCTCTTTAAGAACCAGTGAGGAGCGGTTTCTAAACACGCTCGGCCAGATCAACAACCGTCTGGCCAAGGCACAGCAGCAGTCTGCCAGCGGCAAGAGATTGCTGGAGGTCTCCGACGATCCGGACCAGGTGAGCAGCCTGTTGACGGCTCGCGCGTCCCTGGCGAGAGTCCAGCAGGTACAGACTAATCTGAGCCGGATCAAAACCGAAACCGATGCCGCCGAAACGGCCATCTCCAACTCCGTGAAGATCATGGAGCGCGCGCGCGTGCTCGCCACGCAGGGGCTGAACGGTACCCAGACGGCCGAAAGCCGCGCCGCGATCGCCAGCGAAGTAAACAATCTGGTTCAGCAATTGGCCAACGCTTCCAACACCTATGTGAATGGGCGCTTCATCTTCTCCGGCGACTCCGACCAGACACAAACTTTCGTCTACACCGCCGATCCGCAGTCGGTTTCCGGCTACCAGGGCGCACCGGCTACGCGGCTGGCATTGCACACGGCTGGAAATACTTTCGTCGTCTCCAAAGACGGCGAGGAAATCTTCGCCAACGGCGATCCGTCGAAGAACGCCTTTGGCGCCCTCACGTCTTTAGCGGCGGCGCTGACAGCCAACGATCCGGCGGCGATTTCCCAAGCGATGTCGGATATCACCTCCTCGGACAACCATCTCAACCAGATGCTGGCCTGGTATGGCGCTGCGCAGAATCGAGTTTCCGAAGCGATTGATACCGCAAACAAGAGCGAGATCAGCCTGAAAGCGGAAATCGGTCAAGCCGAAGACGCGGATATGAGCGAAGTACTCCTCGAAATGCAGCAAGCTGCATTCCAGCAGGAAGTGGCTCTCCGTTCCCGGGCCCAGCTGCCGCAGAAGAGTCTTTTCGACTACCTGGGTTAGCGTTCCAAGTGTCACCTGCTTGGGGTGACAGTTCCACGGCCACCCTCCCTGTGTCACTATGACCCGAGAGACGCAAAGCCGTGAAGAAGCAGAAATCGCCGCAACCCAAAGCTGCCCCGCAGCCCGGGCGCCGCTGGTGGCCGTATGCCGTAATTGTTGCCGCACTGCTCGGTATCTGGCTGGCCAGCCCGACGCTGGCGGCGCTGTGGCGCAGGGTTCCGGGGGCCGCTCCTGCTGGAATGGTCTGGATTCCCGCGGGTGAGTTCTGGATGGGAGTGGAACATCCCAAAATGGCGGACTCCCGCCCGGTTCACCGGGTTGCGGTCGACGGCTTCTGGGTGGACAAGACGGAAGTGACCAATGCGCAGTTTGCGGAGTTCGTCAAAGCGACGAATTACGTCACGGTGGCGGAGCGGACTCCGAAGGCGGAAGACTTTCCCGGCGCGCCGCCCGAGAACCTGGTAGCCGGTTCCGTCGTTTTTGTTCCGCCGGATCACGATGTTCCCCTCGATTCTCATTTCCGCTGGTGGACCTATATTAAAGGGGCAAACTGGCGGCACCCTGAAGGCCCGGCGAGCAACATCGAAGGAAAAGACGACTACCCCGTGGTCCATATTGCCTGGGAGGATGCCGTCGCCTATGCGACTTGGGCGGGAAAACGGCTTCCGACCGAAGCGGAATGGGAGTACGCCGCACGGGGCGGGCTGGAACGGAAGCCTTATACCTGGGGCGATGATTTCTCACCTGGCGGTAAGCAGCAGGCCAACATCTTCCAGGGACGGTTCCCCAATCGGAACACGCGGGATGACGGCTACGCCACAATTGCCCCGGTAGCCAAGTTCAGAGCAAACGGCTACGGACTTTTCGATATGGCCGGCAATGTCTGGGAGTGGACAGCCGACTGGTATCGGCCCGACACGTATGCCCGGCAGGCAGCAATGGGCACCATGCCCAGGAATCCACGCGGTCCGGAGAGCAGTTTCGATCCCTCCGAACCCGGCGTCAAGAAACGGGTAATGAAGGGCGGATCGTTCCTCTGCACCGACCAATATTGCTCCCGTTACATGCCCGGCGGACGAGGCAAAGGCGATATCTATACCGGGACCAATCACCTGGGGTTCCGTTGTGTCCGCAACTAGACCACTTTTTGATCCCTCCCGTATCCCACGGTTCTCTTACCAACAGATGGAGACTTACCAATGAACAGACGCTTGTTCTGCATTGCCCCGCTGCTGTTGATCTCCTGCGGCGGACCTTCGAGCCCTCCGGCGGCGCCCTCCAGATCGTCTGCCGGCGATCCGCTACCGTCCTGGAATGAAGGCCCATCCAAGCAGGCGATCATCGCGTTCATCCACCGGATCAATCAGGAGGGTACGCCCGATTACGTTCCCGCGGCCGAGCGCATCGCGACCTTCGACAACGATGGCACCCTGTGGACCGAGCAGCCACTTTACTTTCAATTTATCTACACCTTCGACCGGGTGAAGCAGCTGGCGCCGGCGCATCCCGACTGGAAAAACAAGCAGCCGTTCAAATCCGTGCTGGCGGGAGATCTGAAATCCGCGCTGGCCACTGGCGACAAGGGACTGGTGGCCTTGGTGGGCGCCACCAGCACGGGAATCACAACCGAGGAGTCCGACGCCGCGGTGAAGGCTTGGATCACCACCGCCCGTCACCCGAAAACGCAGAAGCTGTACACGGAAATGGTCTACCAGCCCATGCTGGAACTGTTGAGTTACCTGCGTGCTAACGGCTTCCAGACTTTCATCGTCTCGGGAGGGGGCATCGATTTCATGCGCCCCTGGACGGAGCGAGTCTACGGAATTCCACCGGAGCAGGTGGTGGGGACCACTTTTGAAGTGAAGTATGCATTCAAGGATGGAAAATCCACCATCAACATTCTGCCCGCGGTCGACTTGATCGACGACGGTCCCGGCAAGCCCGTCGGAATCTACCGCTCGATCGGCCGCCGGCCCATCTTTGCCGCCGGGAACTCCGACGGCGACCGCGAGATGCTGGAGTACACCACAACCGGATCCGGCCCGCGCTTTGCGATGATTGTGCACCACACCGACGCCGAACGCGAGTACGCCTATGACCGCGAGTCTCCCATCGGCAAGCTGGACAAGGCTTTGGACCAGGCGAAGACCGCCAACTGGACGGTGGTGGATATGAAGCAGGAGTGGAAGGTTATCCATCCCTTCCAGAAATAAGCCGGCCCATGCCATCGGGCCTCCCGATGCCGGGATCGACTGAGACAGGAGAACGAATGGAACCACGCGAGGCATTCCAGCAACTGAAAGACCGGATGATGGCCTCCATCATCGGCCAGGAGGATGTCATCGATCACTTGCTGATCGTGTTGCTGGTGAACGGCAACCTGTTGCTTGAGGGCCTGCCCGGACTGGCCAAGACCCGGGCGATCAAGAGCCTCTCCAAAGCATTGGATGCCGGTCTGAGCCGCATACAGTTCACACCGGATCTTCTGCCTTCCGACGTCACCGGCACCGTCATCTATCAGGCCGAATCCAGTTCCTTCCACTTTCAACCGGGCCCGATCTTCAGCAATCTGATTCTGGCGGACGAGATCAACCGGGCTCCCGCCAAAGTGCAGGCGGCGCTGCTGGAAGCGATGGAAGAGCGCCAGGTGACCGTCGCCGGCGAGACGCACAAGCTGCCGGACCTGTTCATGGTGCTGGCGACGCAGAACCCGATCGAGCAGGAAGGCACTTATCCTCTGCCCGAAGCGCAGATGGACCGGTTTGCGATGCACGTCATCATGGGCTACCCGTCAGAGGGTTCGGAGATCCAGATTCTCCACCTGGTGCAACGGGAGGACAAGAAAGAGATCGCGGCCCCGCCCCCGCCGATTCCCCAGCAAGCGGTCTTCGACGCGCGGACAGCCGTGCTGAATATCGGCACGAGCGATTCGATCGAAAAGTACATTGTGGCCCTGGTGGAAGCCACGCGGCATCCCAAAAAGTACAACGAGGAACTGGCGAGTTGGATTGAGTTCGGAGCAAGTCCCCGCGGCAGTCTCGCGTTGCACCGCACGTCCCGCGCCGCCGCCTGGCTGGCCAACCGCGACTATGTCACTCCGGACGACGTTCGAGCGGTCGTCCGCGGCTGCCTCAGACACCGCCTGGTGTTGAGCTACGAAGCCGGCGCGCAAGGCATCACGCCGGACCGTGTGATCGACCGGATTCTGGAACTGGTGGCGGTGGCGTAAGCAAGCTCATGCGGCTGTGGAATTCCAGGAAGGTGGGAAAGGCCGGTACGGAGCCGGCGGGAATTCACACCAGTCTGTCTTCGCTGATTGCGCTGGCGGCCCGGACAAAGGGTTTCGGCTTCCGATCCCGGCAGCCTTCCCATAGCATTTTGGCCGGACGGCACGCTTCCAAGCTGCGGGGCCGCGGTCTGGATTTCGAGGAACTTCGCACGTATCTGCCCGGCGACGATATCCGGTCGATTGACTGGAAGGTGACCGCCCGCACGGGAAAGCCTCATGTGCGCGTCTATACCGAAGAGCGGGACCGTCCGGCGATTCTGGTGGTCGATCAGCGGCAGGACATGTTTTTCGGAAGCGTACGAAACATGAAGTCGGTCACGGCCGCGGAGGCCGCGGCACTGGCCGCGTGGAAGATTGTCGGGTCCGGCGATCGTGCCGGCGCAGTGGTGTTTGACGACTCCACAATTTCCGAAATCCGTCCCCATCGCAGCAAGAGCACCGTGCTGCGCATCCTGCACGCCATCGAAGAACGCAATCTTCGGATGCGCGCCGATTCTCCGGTGAAGCCGAATTCCGGAATGCTGAACCGGGCATTGACGCGGGCGTCGGGACTGGTGACGCAAAGCCACCTGGTTCTGCTGATCACCGATTTTGACGGCGTGGACCGGGAGACGGAGCTTGCACTGCTGGGCATGGCGCTGCACAACGATGTCGTGGCCTGTATGGTGTACGACCCCATGCGCACGCAACTTCCCTCCCCCCGGGACTTTGTCGTTACCGACGGCGAGCTGCAGGTGGAGCTTACGATGGGAAATAAGACCGTTCGCGAGCGCGTCGTGGAAGTTGCCGATGCGCGGGCACGCCGCGTCCTTGCATGGGAGACTCAGTTCGGCATTCCCGTACTACCTCTCAGCACCGGCGAAGATACGACCGATCAGATTCGCCATCTGCTAGGCAGCCGCAAGCGGTGAACCGGATGGAGACACCGGCATGGATCAGCTGAAAGAAATCCCGCTGCCGCCGCCGGTTAGTTGGATGCCGCAAACTCCCGCCTGGTATGTCGCCGCCGGCCTGCTGATTCTGCTGCTGGCGTGGCTGGGTGTGCGGGCCGTTCACAGCTACCGGCGCAACCGGTATCGCCGCGCGGCACTGACGGAACTGGAGCAGATCCGCAAAGCCACGTTGAACAACCCGGAAGCTCTTGCCACTTTGCCGGAACTTGTCAAACGAGTGGCGTTTCAGGTTGCCCCGCGGGAGAAAGTCGCTGCGTTGTCCGGCGACAGCTGGTTGCTATTTCTCGATAGGAGTTACCGGGGAACCGGCTTCACCACGGGCCCTGGCCGCCTGTTGCCGGCAATCTCCTATCGCGGGCCTTCGGACATTACCCCGGAGCAGGCCGCCGGCCTGATGGACCTGGTCGCCACCTGGATTCGGAGGCATCGTGCTGTCGCTTGAATATCCCTGGATGTTCCTCGCGCTGCCGCTGCCGCTGCTGATCTGGTGGCTGTTTCCGCCGTACCACGAGCGGCAGGCCGGTGTTCGCATGCCCTTTTTCGACCAGTTGGCGGCGGCGTCGGGCCGCAAACCCGGCACCGGTTCCGTTGTGCTGAGAACGAACTGGCTGCAGCGGATTCTGGCTCCGATCGGCTGGGGGTTGATCGTCTGCGCGCTGGCGCGTCCCGTTTGGGTGGAGCCTCCGATCCAGAAAATCGAATCCGCCCGCGACATCCTGCTGGCCATCGACATCTCCCAGTCGATGGAGGCGAAAGACTTTCGCGATCCGTCCGGCGCTCGCATCAATCGCCTCGCGGCAGTCAAGCACGTAGTCGATGACTTCATCACCCGCCGCAAAGAGGATCGCATTGGGCTGGTGGTGTTCGGAGGCGCCGCCTATCCACAGGCGCCGTTCACCATGGATCACGAAGCGGTCCGCGAAATCCTCAATGAAGTTCAGATCGGCATGGCCGGTCCCCAGACGATGATTGGCGACGCGATCGGACTGGGCATCAAGATGTTCGACAAGAGCAAGGCGAAAGACAAGGTCGTCATCCTGCTGACCGACGGCAATGACACCGGCAGCCGGATGCCGCCGCCCAAGGCGGCGGAAATCGCCAAGCAGCGCGGCATCACCGTCCACACGATCGGAATTGGCGACCCTCGCGCTTCGGGCGAGGAAAAAGTGGACCTGGACGCTCTGAAGAAGATCGCCACGCTGACGGGCGGCCGGTTCTTCCGCGGTGAGGATCGCGAGCAGTTAGAGGGAATCTACCGGACGTTAGATCAGATCACTCCGCAGAACTTCGACAGCCTTTCGTATCGGCCCAAGCGTCCCTTGTTCCAATGGCCGCTGGCCGCGGCGGCTCTGCTGTGGGGCGGCTATCACGCCATCATGCTGATCTGGTCTCTGCTACGCAGGGCATCGCACCCGAAGGAAACGGAGCAGGCCGCATGAGCGACTTTCACTTCCTGCGGCCGGAGTGGCTTGGGTTGATCGTACCCGCGGTGCTGCTGCTGTGGCTGATGCACCGGCGCGACGATCCGCGGCGTCCGTGGCGAGGCCTGATCGCTCCGCATCTGCTGGAAAGTCTGCTGGTTCAGCCGGCGTCTGGCTGGCGTATCAAACCCGTTCACCTTGTCAGCCTGGCCGCGATTTTGGCCGCGATCGGCATTGCCGGTCCGACGTGGCAGCGCGAGCCCACTCCTTTTACCGAGGACACAGCGCCTCTGGTCATCGCGATCGATCTTTCCGAGGAAATGGATGCGATCGACATTCAGCCTACGCGGCTGGAACGAGCGAAACAGAAAATTCGCGACCTGCTGAACTTGCGGCGCGGCGCACGCACGGCGCTGCTGGCCTATGCGGGCGGCGCCTATCGCATTCTTCCCCTGACCGACGATCCGGATCTCCTGGAACTGTTCCTGGCGTCCCTTTCGACCAACCTGATGCCTTCCCGGGGGCGCGATACGGTCCAGGCGCTGCATCTCGCGCAGGAGTCGCTGGCAAAGGAGACCGCTCCGGGAACGGTGCTGTTCGTCGCGTGCGGCATCGAGCGCGCGGCGTTTCCGGAGTTGCGGAAATACATCGAGCAATCCGGCAATCAAGTGCTGATGCTCGCCGTAGGAACGTCACAGGGCGGCCCGATCGGCATCGGTGGCCGTCGCGTTCGCATGGATGTCGAGGCGCTGAAAGCCTTCGGCTCCGATACCGGAGCGCTGGTCACCAGCGTCACGCTGGAAGACGATGACGTCGCCTGGATCGCCAAACGTATTCAGAGCCATCTGGTTGCCGCTCGCGATCAGAATGCCAATGCCCGCTGGAAGGACTTCGGGTATTACATGGTGTTTCCCGTAGCGCTCATCGCGGCGCTATGGTTCCGCAAAGGCTGGACCGTCCGGTGGGCCGCGGCTCTTCTGCCGGCGCTGTTCGTCTCCGATGCGCAGGCGGCGGATTTTCACTTCATCGATTTGTGGCTAACGAAGGATCAGCAGGGCCGGTACTACTTCGAGAAAGGTGACTATGCCAACGCCGCGCAGCGCTTCGAGGATCCGATGTGGCGCGGAATTTCCGCTTACCGCGCGGGACACTATCCGGACGCGCTCACCGCGTTCGCGATGGTCGATTCGCCGGAAGGAGCCTTTTGGGTGGGCAACAGCTACGCAGAACTGAAGAAGTATCCTGATGCGGTCGCCGCCTACGATCGTGCGCTGAAAAGGCGACCCGATTTTCCGGAAGCCGTCTTCAATCGCCGCCTGGTGCAGAGCCTGATTCCCAAAAAGAAAGACGACGAGGAAGAGGGCGAGATTCCTCCCGATCTGAAACCGGACGAGATCAAATTCGACGACAAGGGGAAGAAGGGCAAAGAAGCGAAGATGCCCGCCATGAGCGCCGACCCGGCCAAGATGGCCGAAATCTGGATGCGTAGCATTGAGGTCACTCCCGCGCAGTTTCTCCGTCAGAAGTTTCTGATCCAGGAGCGGCAGAGGAAATGAGAGCCCTGATCCTCCTGACACTGGCCATTCCCGCCGTTGCCCAGCAGCCTGTCATTCGCGCCCGCTTCACGCCGGCGAACTCCGTGCTTGTCGGTCAGCCGGTGCGTCTGACCGTCGACGTGCTGGTTCCGAGCTTCTTCACGTCAGCCCCTCAATTTCCGACGTTCGAGATTCCCTCGACCATCACCGCTGCCATCCAGGGCCAAGCTCCGCATTTGACAGAAACGATTGACGGCACTTCTTATGCGGGAGTCAGTTCCGAATACCTGATCTACCCGCAGAAAACCGGTGAGTTTACCCTGCCCCCGGCGGAAGTCGTTTTCAAATATTCCGTCGGCGGAGCCACCTCTTCCCCGGAAATCCGGTTGAAGCTCCCACCGGTGAAGTTCAACGCGATCATCCCGGCCGAAGCACAAGGGTTGGACTACTTCATCGCCACCACCTCCCTGACCGTTTCACAGCACATCGATAAGAAGCTGACCGGCTTGAAGGCCGGCGATACGATTCACCGGACCATCACCGTGCGAGGCGATCAGGTGTTTTCGATGTTTCTCCCTCCGCTGGAGTTCGCGGACTCCGAGGGCCTGCGCATCTACAAAGACCAGCCGAAGCTGAACGATGAGCGCACGGTCCGGGGCGAGTTTGTCGGCGGCTCCCGCACCGACGGAGCGAGTTACCTGATTCAGAAGGCCGGCAGCTATACCCTGCCCGAAATCGATTTGTCCTGGTGGGATCTCAGCAGCAGCCGCATGAGGACCACTCGCCTGAAGGCCATGACTTTCACAGCAGCCGCCAATGCCGACTATCGCCCCGACTTCACACCGTATGTGGAGCCGGAGATTCCACCCCAGCCCGAGCCAAAGTCGCCGTGGCGATGGGCGATTCCCACTGCAGCTGCCTTGGTGGTGCTGGCAGGTGCCTGGTGGCTGATTCCCCGGCTGAACCGCGTGCTCGCCCGCCATCGCGAGCAGCGCAGGAACTCGGTGGAAGCACAGTTCCAGCAATTCCGGAATGCCGCGCTGCATAATGACGCTCCGCGCGCGATGAGGGAGTTGTTCCGCTGGCTGGACCGTCTCAAGGGTTCCGGCGGCGCGACCATCCGCGGAGCCCTCGCCACACTCCCCGGTTCCGGCTGGGGAGCGAATGTCACAGAACTGGAGCGCGTCCTCTACGCTCGGGAAAATCCTCCCGACTGGCATGGAAAGCCGCTGGCCGAAACTGCCGCCGCGGCCGCGAAGACCTACCAGCGGTCGCTTCACCAAACAAAGGAGCGCGAAGAACTTCTTCCGCCCTTGAATCCGTAAACATAAACTGCCCGGGATGCGATCAAATAGAGCCATGCCGCTCCGCGCCATTCTTTTCGCCGCTTTCGCAGGTGTCCTATACGGACAGCCGCTGATTCAGGGACCGGTGGTCGTGCTGGTCGGCGCTCCGGGAGCCGGAAAGACGACGCAGGCGGAGGCGCTGTCCAGGATCTACGGGCTTCCTGTCATCAGCTCGGAAGACCTCATCAAGAACAACCCGGACGTCTTCCGGAAGATTCGAGAATCGAAGCTCACCGGCATGGAGCCGCAGACCGATCCCGTGCTCAATAAGCTGTTTCTGGAACGGATCCAACAAGGTGACGCCGCCGGCGGAGTGATTGTCGCGGGCTATCCCGCAACGAAGGATCATGCCGACTTTCTCGCCAAGATGGTGGCCGACAAATCGCTTCCCGTCCCCACTATCCTGCAGTTGGATGTTCCCGATGACGATGTTCGCAAGCGCCTCGCATCTAGTCCGGAATACACTCCCGCCAAGCTGGATCAACTCCTGAAGGACTACCACCGCGAGTTTGACATGCTGAAGCTCTACTTCCCGAATGCCGAAGTCACGACGATCGACGGCAGGCCGGAGATCGAACAGGTAACGAAGAACATTCAGGCGCTGCTCGATAAGAAGATTAAGAAGAAGTAGCCTCGCGCCAGGCGACTGGTTCGGCGCTCCGGATGAGTGCGTAAGAGGCAGCTCCCATCAACAGGGCAGCCGACGACGCCACAAACGGCCAGAAGTAGTTGCCGTAGCGCGTTGCCAGCCAGCCTGTCAGAAGAGAAGCGGCAATCCCTCCCAGATTCGCAATGGCATTTTGAAAACCGGTCCATGTGCCGGACGCGCGCGGCCCCGCCAATCGCTGTGTGATCGCCCAGCCATTCGAGCTGAAAATCCCCCCGCCCGTGAAGGTGAGCACCAGCATCGCCAGCGCCATCCGGATTCCGGTCAGCGGAACAAACAGCAGCGCCGCTCCGGCGATTCCCAGTCCCGTAACGGCGAACCTTCTCCGCACCCGGCCCGGGTCGGCCCCCCTGTGGATCATTCGATCGGCCATCACTCCGCAGACCAGCGACGCCACGACGGTCGCGGCGTAGGGCAGTGCCCCCGCGACCGCCATCTCGTCCATCGAGAATTTCCGCTCCGTCACCAGGTAGGACGGCAGCCAACTCAGCAGGAAGTAGAACGCGTAGTTGTAGCCGAACAGACCGAGGAATGTCATCCATGCCCTGGGCTGGGCCAGCAGTTCGCGGGCCGGCACTCCCGGCGATCTCGCCGCTTGCGTTTCACTCCGCGGAGCACTGCGCAACCAGGGAATCAGCCACAGCATGCTCAGCAGGCCCATGGCCAGGAAGAACGCCCGCCAGCCAAAGCGGGCCACGGCTAACCCGCCGATCAGCGTGCCCAAGCCGGAGCCGCTCTTCGAAGCGAAATCGATCAGCGCGTTCGCAAGGCCGCGCCGCCGCTCGGGAAACTCCGATGCCAGAATTCGCGAGTACGCCGGGTACGCCACCGATTCGCCGATCCCCAGCACGAGTCTCGACGCAAACAGCGCCGCAAAAGATGTCGTCAGTCCTCCAGCGGCCATCGCCAGCGACCAAACCCCGAAACCCACGGCGTAGACCCGATAAACGTCAAACCGGTCTACCAGCCATCCGGCAACGGGCTGCAGAAACGCGTAAGTGAAGAAGAACGCCGATAGCAGCAAACCCAACTGATCGGGAGCGATCCCCAGGTCCGGAGCCAGAATCGGCGCGGCGACCCCCAGGTTGCCCCGATCCATGTAGTTGATCCAAACGGAAATCAGCAGGAGTGCGAAAAGGCTCCAGCGGGCGTTCAGCATGGATGGGGGATGATATCACCTTGTCCGTCACGCTCCGGGCCGGCTGATAAAATTCGGCTAAGCCAATGGCGTTCCCATCGCTGGCAGTCGCGATTGTTTTGGCCGCGTCCGCCGCCGCGGACACTCCCACGCAGGACCAGTGGCTGCCTGTCTGGATGCAGGCGTCGCGCCAGGCGGAGAAGGCTTTGGCCAGCCTTTCCGACTTTACGTGCGTGCAGGATACCGCTCGCGTGACACGGTCGGGCAAGAAGCGCGACCACGTAACGTCCGACGGTTTTCAGGTCGAAGTGGGGATCGTCAACCGGCGGGAAACATACGGCTGGCCAGGACAGGAGCTGAAGGCCGACAATCCCTCGGAGCTGGCAGCCTTCGGAGTTTTCACCTCCGGAGAGTTGTACTACCATCTGCGCAAAATCGTGGCCGAACGGACGGGCATGGTGCGCTCCGTCGAGTTTCGGCCCGAAACCGAGGAGTGGGTGTTTCACGTACATTCCGGCAGCTTGTCCTCGACCATTACCGTGGGCTGGCCGCAAGGGCACAAGGTGGACTTTCAGGCAACGGTGACCGTGAACGCCCGGCGGTGCGTCCGGCAACTGGAGCTGTTCATTCCCGACGCTCCCGTTACCTCCCGCATCCGGAACATGCGTCTCTGGCTGGAATACGGCTGCCGGTGGGACGAATTCGACGCCATCCCCGTCAAGTCCACGGCGCTGGTGGAAAGGTGGGATGGCTCGCAGGTGACGGTCGATTCAAGATGGCACGATTGCACACGCTTCTCCGCCAGTTCGCAGCTCGTCGCCGACGACCGGCCTCTCGCACCCATCGCGATTCCCAGCCAATGGCTGACCGTGAAAACGTCGAAGTTTTCGACGGAACTTCCGCGGAATGTTTCTCTGGATAAGCTGACCGCGGGTGCCACTCTTCCGCTGGTTCTGAAGAAGCCGATCGAGATTAGCAACGGAAGAATGCTGCCAGCCGGAACGTCCGTGACCGCCCGGGTTATTGGGAACGACGCGGTACAGAGAAGCGACAGCAAAATCGTGACGATCCGTCTGGAGTCTTACGTGGAAGAGGAGTTCCGCGTCGCCTTCCGGGCAAAATGTCTGCGAGTGAAGGGGCAGCCCGCGCACGACTCGTTCCGGCAGGAGGGGCCGGCGTTCAGCCGCTACATGTTCGATCCTTCGCGCGTTACCGCTCCGATGGTCAGCGAAGTGGTGTATGCAGGGACCCGCACCGAAGCGATGGTGCTGACGAGCGCGAGCGATCGTCATTTGTCCGCCGGAATGACGTTTGATTGGGAGACTCTGCCGGCCCCCGCGGCGGCGCCTTAAAACGGCGGGGATTCCAGTTGTGGCGGCCGCAGCGCCGCCAGAAAGCGCGCAGCGATGGCTTTGCCGCGCTCCCCGGTTTCCCCCAGCGGGCCCACGCAGCTGGGACACCCGGACTCGCAGGAACAGTTCGCAATCAGCTCCGATGCCATCGCCAGCAGCTTCTCGACGCGGCGGTGCAGGGGCTCGCTTTGTCCGATGCCCGAAGGATAGCTGTCATAGAGAAAAAGGTCCGGCTCAAACTGCGGCTGGCCCTGACTGGCGTCTTCGCTTACCGCTACGCGCAGATCGCGAGGATCGCACATCACCAGCAGAGCGGCCACGCCTCGCAGCACGTTTCCCAGGCCGGTAATGCCATTCTGCCGTTCGCTGGGCGTCAGATCGCGGAAATTCGCCAGGAACGATTCCGGAAAATGCAGCCAAAACGAAGTGGTGTGCATCTCCTGCTCGGGCATCGAGAGCTTGCCGGCGCCGACATTCTCCAGCGTGTAGAACTTGATCTTCTTGAATCCGACAATCTGCCGGTTCACCCGCACGTCACCCCAAACCGCCCGAGCCCCGCTTCCCACCTCGCGCGAGCCGAACTCTTCCAGAACTTTCACTTGCGTGTAGTCGATCGCATCGGTGAAATAGTCGCATTCCACGCGGCGGACGTACGCTTTGCGCTGGTCGTAGTCCAGCCGCTCCACTTGGTATTGGCGTGCTTCGTGGAGATAAATCGCTTTCTCATGCAGCTCCGTCAGCGCAACCGGGAATGATACTTGCGCAATCACGTCGTCGCCGCGCGTGGTATCGATCACGACAAAGTTGTCACTGGTCACCGCCCGCAAACTCACCGCATCGGCAGGGTAAGTGTCCGACGTCCAGTGCCACGTGTCCTTCGACCGGTGCAGGAACCCCTGCTCGCCCAGAAACTCGCACAAGTCGCCGGTTTCGTGAGGACCGAACTTTTCTCCGTGCCGGATTGGCAATTCGAACGCCGCGCACTTCAGATGATTGATCAGAATCTCAGCATTGTTGGCATTGATGTGCGCTTCTTCCGGCGGCCGCTCGAAGAAATAGCGCGGATTTTCGACGATATATTGATCCAGCGGCGCTGACGAAGCCACCATCACCGCCAGAGAGGTTTGTTGGCGCCGGCCGGCCCGTCCCGCGCGCTGCCACGCCGAGGCAATCGTGCCGGGATAGCCGGCCATGATGACGGCGTCCAGAGATCCGATGTCGATTCCCAATTCCAGCGCGTTCGTCGCGACCACACCTCGAATCGCGCCCTCCCGCAGCTCACGCTCGATCTGCCGGCGTTCTTTCGGAAGATAGCCGCCGCGATATCCACGAATGGTCTGGTCCGGAAACGCTCCCCGCTCGCTCGCCTCCTTCAGATACTTGATCAGGATCTCGGTCGCCAGCCGGTTGTTGGCAAACACCAGCGTTTGTGCGCCGCGCTCGATCGATTCCACGGCGATTCGCCGGGTCTCGTGCAGGTAGCTGCGGCGAATTCCCAACTGCTTGTTCACCACCGGCGGGTTGTAGAAGACGAAGTACTTTTCACCCCTCGGAGCTCCATTCCGGTCCACCAGCTCAAAACCGGTCTCGCAGACCGCCTCGGCCAGCGGCTTGGGATTGGCGATCGTCGCCGAAGAGCACAGAAACTGCACGTCGCGCGAGCCGTAGAATTCGCAAATGCGCCGGAGCCGCCGGACGATGTTGGCCAGATGACTGCCGTAGACGCCGCGATAGTAATGAAGCTCGTCGATGACGAAGTAGCGCAGATTCTCGAACAGCTTCGCCCATTTCGTATGGTGCGGCAGAATTCCGGAGTGCAGCATGTCCGGATTGGTCAGCACCACCTGCGCTCGCTCCCGAATCGCCTTCCGCGCATCCTGCGGAGTGTCGCCATCGTAGG
Organism: uncultured Solibacteraceae bacterium; assembly: GCA_964515165.1. Classification (GTDB taxonomy): domain Bacteria; phylum Acidobacteriota; class Terriglobia; order Bryobacterales; family Bryobacteraceae; genus JAPKYZ01. The sequence goes on from CAZETQ010000013.1 coordinate 22,298, forward strand.
TGAATGCCCGGATCCCGGTACCGCTCGCTTCCACCAAGGCGTTCAGCTCCTGCAGTTGATCCTCGGCCAGTGCCTTGGTGGGAAACAGGTAGAGCGCCCGTGCGCCAGGATCTCCCAACAAATGATTCAGGACGGGCAGGTTGTAGCAGAGCGTCTTTCCGCTGGCTGTCGGAGTGACGACGACAACATTCTTTCCCGCCTGGGCGTGAGTGAAAGCCTCTGCCTGATGCACGTAGAGGTCTGTCACTCCGCGCGCGGTAAGAGCCGTCCGGAGCGGCTCGCCCACTTCGGCGGGAATCGGGGCCGTCTCCGCATCGCGTGCCGGCTGATGGTGAATCGCACGGACCGGCGAATCGGGCCGGGCATGCAATTCCTCAAACCGCGAGAGTGCGGCTGGGAGTGTGTCCTTCTGAAGGAGGAACCGATCTGTTGCGTCGTCGTGGAAGAGAGAAAGATTCACCATTTCGCCTTTTCTTTGCCACGGTAACGGAAATGGTGATAAGTTTCAACATCGAGGGGAAGCTGCTGATGTCAATGAGTGAGTTATTAGCCGTTATGTTGCGTTGGAACGGACAAACTCGTAGCGTTCGAGAGTTGCGGCGATGTTGGTCGCTCCGCTTCCATTGATTTGCCTTCTGACCACCTTACCGCGGCAGTGGAGCTGTACCGGCCGGGATCCGGAGGCGTTGGGGGAGAGAGTGATCCGATATTCGATCAGGTCTCCGATGTTCATGGTTTCTGTCGTTCGGAAAAGAACTCCGCCGGAGCTGACATTTTTGGTCTCGCAGGGGGCACCAATCGTGTACCCGCCTAACCCTAGAAGCTCTAGCGGAAGTTTCAATTCGAACCGTTTCGATCTGCGCTGTTCGGTCACTCGTTCCTTACTCTAAGTGGGCGGCTTCTTCATTACAAGTGCATCAAGGTTACATTTTTCCGTTGATTGCCTAGTACTTAACACAACCAGCCTTCTCGATGGACTTGCTCCAGAATCCAGAAGACGCTCCTGCGAGATAATCGGTATAGTTGCGCTTGAGGACCGTCGGACGTTTCGCTCTCGGGGTATTTCTGGTGATCATCGGGATCATCGGCTGGCTATTGCCGATCGTCCCCGGATGGCCCGCGCTAATACCCGGATTAGTAATCCTGAGCGATTACATTCCGCCGCTCAAACGGGTAGTGGAGTGGGCCAAAGCGAAAGTCGAAAAAATGCGACGGCCGAACCAAGGAACTCCGCCGATTTAGCGTTGCTTCAGCAAGTCGCGAATCTCCGTCAGGAGCGCCTGATCCGGCGTCGGGCCCGGAGGCGGCGGGGGCGGCGCTTTCGGCATCACCCGATTCACTTGCTTGACGATGATAAATACCACAAGCGCGATGATCAGAAAGTTTATCGTCGCGCTGATGAAGTTACCGTAATTCAAGGTGGCCGCTCCGGCTTTCTTGGCCGTAGCCAGATCGGGATAGGACTGACCGTTGAGGGCGATGAACCATTCGGAAAAGTTTGTACTTTTCGTGAAGAGGCTTACAATCGGCATGATGAGGTCGTCGGTTACCGACGAAACGATATTGCCGAACGCGCCTCCGATAATCACACCGACTGCGAGATCTAAGACATTGCCCCGCTTGATAAACTCGCGGAATTCCGCAATCATTCCCATTCCGACATTCTCCTCCTGGCTCATGCCGGTTTAGGGCGCCCGCCCCTCCGCAAGAGCAGCATCGTTAAGATACCTCAAAGGGGACCATAGTTTCCAAAGCGCGCCTGATCCGGTGAGACAATAAGCCATCGCGTTGGCTCCGAACAAGCTCATTCGAATCGGCATCGATGCAGGAGGAACATTCACTGACTTCGTGGTGTTGCATGAGAGTGGCCGATTAAAGAGCTTTAAGCTTCGCTCGAACCCAAAAGATCCCGCGGCGGTCATTCTTGCCGGAATTGCCCAGGCGGCCCGCGACTCCGCGAACGTGGAGGTGATCCACGGCTCGACAGTCGCCACCAATGCGCTGCTGGAGCGGAAAGGCGCGCGCACGGCGTTGGTCACGACGGCCGGGTTTGAAGATCTACTCGCCATTGGCCGTCAGAATCGAGCGGAACTGTACAACCTTACGCCCACTCCCAAGCGCCTTCTGATTCCTCCATCACTGGCTTTCGGTGTGCGGGAACGAACCTTCCTCGACCGTCCTCCCGAGCCTCCCCAGCCGGCCGATATCGACGAAATTCGACAGCTTCTCCAATCGGCCGGCGTCGAATCGGTGGCCGTCTGCTTCCTGCACTCCTACGCCTACCCGAAGCACGAGCAAACTGTCGCAGACGCTCTGGCCGCGCAGTTTCCGGTATCGCGGTCCAGCGAAATCTGTCCCGAGTTCCGCGAATACGAGCGCGCATCCACCACCGCCATCAACGCCTACGTCGCGCCGCTGATGGATCGCTACCTGGGCAAGCTCCAAGATTCGTGCCCTTTTCCCTTTTTCGTCATGCAATCCAATGGAGGGTTGCTGCGAGCTTCCGAGGCGCGCCGCCATGCGGTCCGGACAATCCTCTCCGGTCCCGCCGGTGGCGTCGTGGCGGCATTTCGCATCGCCAGCCGCGCCGGCTATCGGCGAATCTTGGGGTTCGACATGGGAGGAACGTCGACGGATGTCTGCCTGTGCGACGGAAAATTCGAGGAGACGCTGGAAGCCTCCGTCGATGGCATGCCGGTGCGAGTGCCGATGCTCGATGTCCACACGGTGGGCGCCGGCGGTGGCTCGATCGCCCGCATCGACGCCGGCGGACTTCTCCGCGTCGGCCCGGAGAGCGCTGCAGCCGATCCGGGTCCCGCGTGCTACGGCACGGGCTCACTCCCCACCGTGACGGACGCTCATGTCGTCCTGGGACGCATCGCAGCCGATCAATTGCTGGGCGGGGAAATGCGGATCGATCCGAAACGCTCGCGCACCGCGCTCCAGTCGCTGAGTGGCGATGCAACCGCGTCGGCAGCCGGCGTGATCCGGATCGCGAATGCGAATATGCAGCGGGCTATCCGGGCCGTTTCCGTCGAACGAGGCTATGACCCGCGCGATTTCGCCCTTGTGGCATTTGGCGGCGGCGGCGGACTCCACGCCTGCGAGCTGGCGGAAGAACTCGGCATCCGTACGATCCTCGCCCCTCGCGAAGCCGGAGTGCTTTCCGCTCTGGGGATGCTTCTGGCCGACCGTGTTCGCGACTACGCCGCCGGTGTCCTGGGAACGACAAAGTTCGAGCCGGTGTTCCGGGCTCTCGAACAGCAGGCGCGCGCGGACATGCCGGGTGCAAAGATCGAACGCCGCGCGGACCTTCGATATCGAGGGCAAAGCTACGAGTTGACGGTTCCGTGGAAGAGCGCCGGGCAAAACTTTGCCAGGCGGCACCAGCGGATCTACGGGTATCGCATGGACGTGCCGGTCGAAGTGGTTACGGTTCGAGTGCGAGCGCGCATCGCCACTCGCGCGAATCCCCGAAAACAGAACGGAGAGCCTCTATCGTCCGCGCAAAGCCGCCGTATCTGGATCGCCGGTAAGTGGCGCACCGTCCCGGTTCGGGGAAGAGGCAGCGGCCGCGGTCCCGCACTGATTGCCGACTATGGATCCACCGTACTGATCGCTCCGGAATGGAGTTTTCATGCCGGCCCTCGCGGAACTTTGGTAATCCAGCGAAAGTAGCAGCCGAATTCCCGCGGAAACGATTCGCGTTTATTTGAAGATTCGGCAGAGTCCTCCCATGGCTAATCGATTGCTGGAAGTCTATGATCGTAGTTCGGGCCGAATTCGGTCCTGCCCTTCGAATAACGACTAGCAGAGGAGAAAGAAATGCCTTTTGAACTACCTGCGCTGCCTTATGCGCCCGACGCGCTGGAGCCCCATATTGACAAGACGACGATGGAAATCCACCATGGGCGCCATCACAACACCTATGTGACGAATCTGAACAAGGCGCTGGAATCGGCGCCGGAACTGGCCGGAAAGACGATCGAGCAGATCCTCGCGAGCAACCTGGCGATCGTTCCCGAAGCCATCCGGACCGCCGTGCGGAACAACGGCGGCGGGCACGCCAACCATTCGCTTTTCTGGACGCTGATGTCGCCGAAGGGCGGCGGAAAGCCGTCGGGCAACGTTGCGCAGGCGATCGATGCCGCCTTTGGCGGCTTTGACGGCTTCAAGGAAAAGTTCGCGGCTGCCGCCACCGGCCGTTTCGGCTCCGGCTGGGCGTGGCTGGTGAAGACGGGCAGCGGCGTCGAGATTACCTCCACTCCCAATCAGGACTCGCCTTTGATGGAAGGCAAGACTCCCATTCTGGGCCTGGACGTGTGGGAACACGCCTACTACCTGAAGTATCAGAACAAGCGGCCGGACTACATTTCCGCATGGTGGAATGTCGTCAACTGGGCCGAAGTCGAGAAGCTGTTTAACAGTTAGGCCGAAGCCTCGCCTTGCAGTTTCCGGGGGCCGTGCGGTTGGGGCTCCCGGCCCCCCACTTCGTCCGCCGGCTCGCTATCGAGCGGAGTCACCGGATCCAGAATCGCCCAGCAGACCGCGGCAATCAGGTAGACCGATGCCGAAATATAGAAGGTCATATCCCAGTTGCCGGTCCTTTGGACGAGCATTCCGATCACCACCGGAGCCACTCCTCCGGCGAAATTCCCCATCATATTCATCGAGCCGGAAAGCGTTCCCGCAAAGCGTCCGCCCACATCCATGCACGCGCCCCACGCCGGCGGCATCGCAAGATCGTTCGAAAAGCTCGCCATACCGATCGCGATAATCGCCCAGATGGGATCGTTCAGCTTCGTGGACAGGAACAGGAAGAACGCCGCGCCGAGAACTCCGATAATCGCCATCACGCGCCGCCCCTTCCGCTCGGAGCCGAACAGCCGCGAGAGCCAGGGTGTCGCAACACCGCTAAACATGCAGCCGATGCCTCCCAGAAAAAGCGGCAGCCCGGCGAGAATTGCGCTCTGCGTCAGCTCCATTTTGCGGGCTTCGCGCAGGTAAGTCGGCAGCCAGGTGATGTAGAAATACCAGCCGTAGGAAACGCAAAAATACGAGATCCAGAGCAGCCAGACCGAACCGGAGGAGGCGAATCGGCCCCACGGAACCGAGTGACCGCCGGCGTTGGAGTGCGTATCGCCGATGACGGTCAGTTCCTCGGCATTCACATCCTTATGCTGCTTCGGCTCGTCCCGGAACCACCAATAGAAGGCAACCGCCCAAACCAGTCCGATCACTCCGAAGAGGGCGAACGCGGTGCGCCAGTCCATCCGCTGCAAAAAGAAGAAAACGAGGGCGGGAGTGAATGCTCCGCCCCACCGGGCCGCCATCCACAAGATTCCCTGCGCGCGGACCCGCTCCGGCCGCGGCAGCCAGGAGGAGAAGGCCTTGGTGAGATTCGGAAACGCTCCCGCTTCGCCGATTCCAAACAGAAAGCGGATGGACGCCAGCGAGGCGGCGTTCCAGGCCAGCCCATGTGCCATGGTGAAAACGCTCCACCAGGCGGTAATGCCCGACAAGACTTTCCGGGGACCGATGCGATCGCCCAGCCATCCCATCGGAATCTCAAACAGCGCGTAACTCCAAGCGAATGCAGCCAAAACCCAACCCAAATCGGATTTCGAAAGACTCAGATCGCTGGATATCTGGGGGGCCGCCTGCGCGATGCAGACGCGATCGATATAGGTAATAATCGCGAGCCCGATCGCGAACCAAATCACTTTGTAGCGGACGTTGCTAGGTTTGTTCATCTATCTTCAGTTCTTTCTCCAACCACTCCAGATATGAGGGAGCGCCGTCAACAACAGGCAAGGCTATCACTTCCGGGACTTCGTATGGATGAATGCGTTCCAACTCGGCACTCAACTGCTCGAAAAGGCCGCGGCGGGTCTTGATCAGCAGCAGCAGCTCCGCCGCATTCTCGACCTTCCCCTTCCAGCGGTAAACACTTTTTAATCCTGGAAGGATGTTCACGCACGCGGCAAGGCGCTTTTCCACCAGGGTTTCGGCGATCGTCTGCGCGTCCTGAGAACTTTCACACGTCGTAAGAACAATTATTTTGTCCGTCATCCTTGATTCCGGAAAGCCACAGGAATTATAAACGAGAGAGGTCGTGTCACCGTTACTTCGCAAAATGGGTTGGTCGCTGGCGGTTGTGCTCACCTGCGCCTACGCAGTCGTCGCCCTGCGCGGTCCTCAAGGTGTCCCCGCTCTCCTGGAGAAGTGGGACGAAGTCCGCAAGCTGGAACAGGAGAACGCCGACCTTCAGGCCAAAATCCGCCAGAAGCGGGAAAGAATCCGGGCACTGCAGGAGAAAGACTCCGCCCTCGAAATGGAGCTCCGGAAAGACCTGCTCCAGATGAAGCCGGGCGAGAAGACGCTGATTTTGCCGGAATCCAGCGAACCTGCGGCAGCGCCTGCTGCTGAAACCGCGCCGGAATAAGCTTTTCGCCGTTAGCGGCGAACCACGTAGATCGCGACTTCCGCGCGCAGATTCGGAAAAACGTTAACTTTTCTTTGTCCCGCCAGGAAGATCCGGTGCGGAACCTTCCACCGCTCCTTCTCCACCAGCGCCTCAAAATCCCGGACCGTTAGCACGTGAATGTTCGGCGACTCGTGCCACTCATACGGAAACAAAGTCGTCCGCGGAGCCCGGCCCTGAAACAGCAGCGAAGTCCGCACGCCCCAGTGCGCAAAGTTCGGAAACCCCACGATCATCTGACGGCCCACCCGCAGCATGTCCCGCAGGATCGTCAGCGGGTTCTCCACCTGCTGCAGGGTCTGCGTCAGGATGACGTAGTCGAACGCCTGGTCCGGATAGTCGGCGAGACTTTGCGCAATGTCTCCCTGGTAGACCGAGGCTCCTTTTGCGATGGCTTGCTGCACCAGCGCGCCGTCCAGCTCCACTCCGCGAGCGTCGACCTTCTTGTTCTTCATCAGCCACGCCAGCAGAGCGCCGTCGCCACACCCCAAATCCAGCACTCGGGAGCCGGGCTCGACAATGTCGCCGATGATCGCGTAGTCCCGGCGGCCCAGGATTTCCCGGACCAGCGGAGCGTGCTTGGGCGTCATGCCGCGTCGACCAACCGGTATGTCGATGCCAGAAATCCCTGCACCAGCGCGGCCTGATCGGTCACCGTCGCCAGAAACGCGTCGTGACCGTAGTTGGAAGGAAGCTCGCAATAGGCGACATCTCCGTTCCGGCTGCGCAGCGCCCGAACGATCTCCTGCGATTGATAGGACGGGTAGAGCCAGTCCGAAGAGAAACTGATCACCAGGAATCGAGCCTGCGCCTGCTCCAGGGCGGAGGCCAGCGAACCCCGCCCGGCCGAAAGGTCGTAATAATCCATCGCCTTGGTGATGTACAAGTACGAATTGGCGTCGAACCGCTGCACGAACTGGCTGCCCCGGTAGCGGAGATAGCTCTCCACTTCGAATTCCGCGGTGAAGTCGAATCCTGCGCCTTCCTTTTCACGGAACCGCCGCCCGAACTTCTGCTTCATCGACTCGTCGCTCATGTAGGTGATATGCCCCACCATCCGAGCGACCGCCAATCCCCGGGCAGGAGGTTTGGAGTCGTAGTAATCGCCGTTGTTCCAATCCGGATCCGCCATGATGGCCTGGCGGCCCACTTCGTTGAACGCAATCTGCTGCGCGCTGTGCCGGTGCGTGGTGGCGATCGGGATGGCGGCCGCGACCATTTCGGGGTACGCCACCGCCCACTCCAGAGCCTGCATCCCGCCCATCGAGCCGCCAGCCACGGCCAGCAGCCGGGAAATTCCCAGATGCTCGACAAGCCTCTTCTGTAGCCGCACGATGTCGGGAACCGTAATCACCGGGAAACTCAGACCGAACCGCTTTTCGGTGACAGGATTTAACGACGACGGTCCGGTTGTCCCCGCGCACCCACCCGCGATGTTGGAGCTGATGACGAAATACCGATTGGTATCGAACGCCTTGCCCGGACCGATCATGTTGTCCCACCAACCCGGACGGCCGGACGGCTCGTGCACTCCCGCCGCGTGCGCATCGCCCGAAAATGCATGACACACCAGGATCGCGTTGCTGCGGCCGGCGTTCAGCTTGCCGTAGGTCTCAAAGGCAACGTCAATCGGGGTTAGCACCGTTCCGCAATCGAGCGTCAGGGAGTCGAAGCGGACCAACTGCGTCTCAACGATCATCAATTTCTTCTGGAACTTCCATGATAGCGTGTAGACTTTGCAGGACTTCTGCCGCTACGCTGGACATCAATGGAGACGGTTCTGGAGCTTCGCGGCGTTTCCAAAAACTTTGGGGCGGAACGTGCTGTAGAGAACGTTTCCCTCAGTGTCCAGCGCGGGCACCTCCACTCCCTGCTGGGCCCCTCCGGCTGCGGAAAAACGACTCTTCTGCGTGTTGTTGGCGGCTTCGAGACCCCCAATTCCGGCGATGTTCTCCTGAACGGCTCTCGGATCAACGACCAGCCTCCGTATCACCGCAACGTCACCACCGTCTTTCAGAACTACGCCCTGTTCCCCCACATGACGGTGCGCCAGAACGTGGAATTCGGCCTGCGCCAGCGAGGACTTTCCGGCGCGGCCGATCGTGTCCGCCGAGCTCTGGATCTGGTCCAGCTGAGCGGTCTGGAATCGCGCCTACCCGCGCAGCTTTCCGGCGGCCAGCGCCAAAGAACCGCCCTCGCCCGGGCCATCGTGATGGAGCCCGATGTTCTTCTCCTGGACGAACCGCTATCCGCTCTCGATCCCAACCTTCGGAAGCAGGTCCGGGCCGAGCTTCGGGCGCTCCAGCGCCGCACCGGCATCACCTTCCTGATGGTCACTCACGACCAGGAAGAGGCGCTGTCTATCTCCGACCGCATCACCGTCATGAACGCCGGACGGATCGAGCAGGAAGGCTCGCCGCAGGACCTCTTTCTCCGCCCCAGGTCGCGGTTCGTCGCGGACTTTCTGGGCAGCGTCAATTGGTTTCAGGGAATCGGCATCCGCCCTTGCGCCGTCCGCATCACTACCGAGCATCCAGGCAACGGCGCGCGAGTGCTGACTGGCCGCATCGCGGGCTCGGTATTTCTCGGGGACTCCCTGCAAGTCGAAACTCGCCTCGATTCCGGCGAAAGTCTCTTCTGCCAGACACTCCCCCAGGTCGCCTTTCAGGAGGGCGATCCTGTCCACATCTGGTGGCACCCCGGCGATGAGATCACGCTTTAGGCGATTTCTCGCTCCCGCCGCCGCAGTCCAAGTCCTCTTCCTGCTGATCCCCCTCTCCGTCATCGGCGCCTACAGTCTGCTCACCCGCGGAGCCTACGGAGGCGTCTCCCAACCTTGGACGATCGAAAACTACACCAGATTGCTGGACCCGCTCTATGGAGCCATCCTCGCGCGATCCGTAGCCATCGCTGGCATTGCCACGGCGCTATGCCTCGCCCTGGCCTTCCCGCTCGCGCTTTTCATTTCCCGCTCCGGAAAACGCAGGAACCTCTATTTGCAACTCGTCATCCTGCCCTTCTGGAGCAGCTTTCTGATCCGCACCTACGCCTGGATCTTTCTGCTGCGCGACACCGGGCTCTTCAATTCCACCCTACTCGCGATAGGCATCATCCAGCAGCCGCTACCCCTGCTCTATAACGATTTCGCCGTCATCCTGGGATTGGTCTACGGCTATCTGCCCTTCGCCGTCCTTCCCATTTACGCCGTGCTGGAGCGCTTGGACAAACACCTGCTCGAAGCGGCCGCGGATCTGGGAGCCACCCCCTGGACCGTCGTCTCCCGCATCACCCTTCCGCTGGCCAAGCCGGGAATCCAAGCCGGAGCGCTGCTGGTCTTCATCCCCAGTCTCGGCGCCTATCTCACGCCGGACCTGATGGGCGGCGGCAAGACAATCATGGCCGGCAACCTGATTCAGAATCAGTTCACGACGGCTCGCGACTGGCCCTTCGGCAGCGCCGCGGCGCTGGCCTTGATGGCGCTCGTCATGATCCTGTTAATCGCCGGACTTCGGCGTAACACCGCGGAGCTGGCGTGAGGCTGCTCTCCGCTTACGCTGTCCTGGCCTATGGTTTTCTGCATCTGCCGCTGCTCGTGCTGGCGGTGTTCAGCGTCAACAGTTCTCGCTTCGCGGCATGGGAAGGATTCTCGCTCCGCTGGTATTCGGAGATGCTGCAGAACTCGGCCATTGCCGAGGCCGCTCTCAACAGCCTGCTGATTGCCGCCGCCGCCACGATTCTGTCGACCGTCGTCGGTACCCTGTGCGCGTACGGCCTCTGGAAGCGGCCCGCGCCCTGGCTGACCGGTTCGCTATACCTCTCGCTGGTCACTCCGGAAATCGTCACCGGAGTGTCTCTCCTCGCATTCTTCCAGTGGCTGTTCCTGTATCTCCAGGTCCGCCTGGGAATGCACACCGTGATCCTCGCGCACGTTTCCTTCTCCATCGCCTACGTCGTCCTGGTCGTCCTCTCGCGTCTGCGCACGATGGACCGCTCCCTCGAAGAAGCGGCGCTGGATTTGGGAGCCACGGAATGGCGCGCGTTCCGCGATGTCACGTTGCCGCAGCTCGTGCCGGGGATCACCGCAGCCGCGCTACTCGCCTTCACCATTTCCTTCGATGACTACGTGATTACTTCCCTCGTTGCCGGAGTGGACTCCGAAACACTGCCCATGCTGATCTACTCCGCGGCCCGCCGCGGCGGCACTCCTGTTCTGAACGCCATCTCCACCGTCATCGTCATGACCCTGGGCGCCCTGATCCTGCTTTCGGAGCGGCTGCGTGAAGCGTAGGGCATTTCTCGCCGCGCCCGCGCTTTTCGCCTGCGGAAAATCCAGGCGGCTGAATGTCTTCAACTGGTCCGACTATATCGGTCCATCCACCATCCGCAATTTCGAATCGGAGTTCGGCGTCGCCATTCGCTACGGAGTCTACGAAAGCGCAGAAGAAATGCTCGCTCGCGTGATGAGCGGCAATTCCGGCTGGGACGTCGTATTTCCCTCCAACGCATTCATCGAACCGATGCGCGAGATGAATCTCCTGGCAAGCCTCGATCGCGCGCGCTTGCCCACGCTCGGAGAGCTCGATGTGCCGTTTCAGAGCCCGCAATGGGACCCGAAGCTCGAATATTGCGTCCCCTACATGTGGGGAGCGACGGGCATCGCCTACCAAGCTGCCGTCACGCCCGCGCCGCGCCGCTGGGCCGATCTTTGGGACGAGCGATTCCGCGGCCGCGTGACCATGCTGGACGATCCCGCCGAAGTCTTCGCCGCGTGCCTGAAAAAAATCGGCCGGTCCGTGAATTCCCTCGACGCGGCGGAATTGGCAGCCGCCCGGGCAGAGGCCATCTCGCAGAAGCGGCTGCTCCGCGCCTACCTCAACGCCGAAGCTCGCGATCAGCTCATCGCCGGCGACCTGCTGGCGGCGCAGGCGTGGCGTCTCACAGCGCAGCAAGCGATGAAGGCGGCTCCGGGAAAACTGGCCTTCGCCTACCCTGCGGAAGGATTTCCCATCTACGCCGACTGCGCCGCCATCCTCCGCGAATCGACCCGCCAGGATCTGGCTCACCAATTTCTCGACTATCTGCTGCGCCCGAAAGTCGCCGCCGAAATCGCCGATGCCATGAGTACGGCCACCTGCAATCGCGGAGCGCGCAAACTGCTCCAAACTCCTCAGGAAGATGTTCCCGCCGGAGGAGAGTGGTTCACCGCTCTTCCGTCAGCCGCGCAGCGAATGCGGGACCGCCTCTGGACCGAGATAAAGTCGGCTTAGTGACTCTTGTTACCGGTCTCGCAGTTTTCTTCGTCGGTCTGATTGCGGGCGTCGCGCTCACCATCCTCCTTCGCAAACAGGAAAACCCGCTGGAAGTCCCGTTGGAGAAACTGGAGCATCGTCTGCGCGAGCTCGAGGAAGCCCGGGCCAAATCCACCGGAGCGCTCGACGCGAATCTTCGCACCCTCGGCGATGCGCAGCGCCAGTTGATGCAGGAAACGTCGCGGCTTTCACAGGCTCTGAAGTCGCCACAGGCCCGTGGGCGCTGGGGAGAAATTCAATTGAAGCGGGTAGTGGAGATCGCGGGAATGGTCAAGTACTGCGATTTCACCGAACAAACCGTCGCCGGCGGCATCCGTCCCGACATGATCATCCGCCTGCCAAACCAGCGGACGATCATCGTCGACGCGAAGGCTCCTCTGGGAGCTTATCTGGAAGCCATGTCCAGCGACGAGTCCGCCCAGCGCGCCGACCTGCTGCGAACGCACGCCGCCCAGGTCCGCTCGCATCTCAACCGCCTGGCCGAGAAAAACTACTGGCGCCAGTTTTCGGAGACTCCGGAATTCGTCGTTTGCTTCCTTCCCGGCGAGAGCTTCTTTTCCTCTGCCCTGGAGCAGGATCCCTCGCTGATTGAACATGGAGCCGCCCAGCGCGTCATTCTCGCCACTCCCACCACTCTGATCGCACTGCTCAAGGCGGTCGCTTATGGCTGGAACCAGCAGCGCCTGGCGGAAAGCGCCCGCGAGATCAGCGATCTGGGCCGTACCTTATATGAACGGCTGGCGACGATGTCGGAACACTTCGCCCGGCTGGGAGATTCGCTCTCCAACAGTGTCAAAATGTACAACCAGACGCTCGCCTCGCTGGAAAGCCGCGTGCTAACAAGTGCCAGGAAATTCGAAGAGTTAGGCGCCGGAGGGGCAAAGCCCATCCCAGAAGCCCCTCCAGTGGAGCAGCAAACCCGCGATCCCCGCCAGACAGGTTTACATTTCTAAACGGAACCTGCGTTTTCTCCTTCTCATCTAGTAGACAGCAGGAGAAAAGGAACATGAAGGTTCTCAGAACAATGGCGCTGGCGACGGCGCTTTCGCTCGGTTTCGGAGTCGCGGGATTGGCAGCGACGAGCAGCAATCTAACCTGGACCGAGAACAAGGTACGGCATGAACTGGTTATGCTGCCCTGGCTGAGCATCTACGACAACCTGGAATTTCAAGTTGTCGGCGACAAAGTAATTCTGAGCGGACAAACCATCCGGCCGACCATCAAGTCGAGCGCGGAAAATGTCGTCCGGAAGATCGAAGGCGTGACCGGCGTGGAGAACAACATCGAAGTTCTTCCCTTGTCCCCGTTCGACAATCAGCTCCGCGTGCGGCTGGCGCGAGCCATCTACGGCTTCGGCCCTCTACAGCGCTACGGACTGGGAGCACAGCCCCCGATCCGAATCATCGTGAAGAACGGCAACGTGACGCTGGAAGGCGTGGTGAGTAACGAAGGAGACCGCAACATCGCATTTATCCGCGCCAACGGAGTCTCCGGAGTCTTCAGCGTCACCAACGACCTGAAGGTTGATCGTTCATAGGCGGCTTGTCAGAGGCCGACACCCCGGCTGCGTTCAGAAGTACCAACGCAGCCGGGCGCCGGCAGTTACCGGCTGCACGACGCGAGTCCCGACAAAGATCGACTGGAAATTGTACAGAGCCGTCACATTGAATAGATTCGACACCTGTAGCGCTAAGTCGTACTTCGGCTTGCCGTCCTGCGTGCGCGTGTATCCGACCGAAACGTCCGTGATCGTCCGCGGGCGCGTGCGCGGCGGCTTCGACTCCAGATTGACGTACGGCAGCAGATCGGCATAATCCGGATCGAGGGCGACTAGTGCCGGGTCCGAGGGATTCGTAACTAAGCCGCTGTCGTAACGCACCGACAGGTTTGTGTAAAACCCGCGCCGGTGCGAGTAATTCAAAATTCCGTGCATGGACAGCTTCTGATCGTGATCGATCAGAAACGGCCCTGCGCTCAATGCGGCAACCGCGTCGTTCCCCAAATACAGTCCGCCCGTGAACGGCGGAGTGGAAACCGCCCGCGCGTGCGTCACGCTGAGCGTTCCGGAAAATCCCTTCATCACCGGAGCTACCAGGCGGCCTTCGACGCTGTTGACTCGAATCCGTGCCAGCGCGATGGGAAAGATAATGCCGGTGTTGAAGAAGTTGTTGTTATCCGCCTGATCCCAAGCCTGTTTGTGATAATAAGTCACCCACGCGCTCAACTTACCCCACACCGCCTGCTGCAAGCCCACTTCATAGAAGTTCTGGCGTTCCGGCGGGATCAGTACAAACGATCCCCCCAGCGCCTCCCGAACGGCCGGAGGAGTCAGCACGGCCGCCTGCGGCGAATTCGACAGCAGGAGATTCTCATTGACCGGGGTCTGATAGAGGCGGTTATAGGAAGCTCGAAAGACCGTCCCGGTTTCCTGCAGGTTAAACGACACGCCCACTCGCGGCTGCCACTGAATCCCATGTGACAACAGCTCGTAATTGTCGTAGCGCAGGCCCAAAAGAAACTGGAATCGACCCGCTTTGATACTGTCCTGCGCGTATCCGGAGTAAAGCCGGCCCGGCTTCCGGTCGAAGAAATGAAAAAAGCTTCCTCCGCGGCTTAAGTCGTACGGCAGCAGCGCTTCGTTATAGCTTTCGGTTCCCGGCTGGTTGAACGCCGCGTCCGTAATTCCGAAGGTGAACTGCTCCTTCGGCACGAAGCGCTGATAGTCGAATCCGGCTCGAAGCGTGTGCCGTCCGGCGATACGGTTGTATCGGTTTGCAATGGTGAACGTCCCCAACCGCCGCGCCTGGGCCGCCCGCACCGGAGTGTCCGCCGGACTGTCGTAAAGCTGCGCGGAAGCCGCCCGCCAGGAGACATTCGATTCGTACGTGCTGCGAGCGTTGATGGTATGCACCCATCCCAACGCGCTGGAGAAATCCTGCATACGCTGCCGCTGATTCATTCCGGCGGCCTGCTGGCTGCGAAGATTCGCCAGCTCAAACGGAGAGTTTCCCTGCATCAGGTTCACCCGAAAGACATCCTTTGCCGTCGCCGAGTAGTCCAGCCGCAGAAAACTACGTGTCGAATGTCCTCCGTTGTGCATGTTGTCCAGAGAGACGGCGTCGAGATACCGATGGGTCTTCATCGCGTTCACCGATCCGGAGTAGCCGAACTTTCCTTTCTCTCCCGCGGCCTGCACCACCGTGCCTACCGTGTCGTAGCCGGCCGCGCTGGCCGTGACGCTACCGGTGAACGCACGCCCGGTGCCTACTCCGGACTTGGTGGTGATGTTGGCTACTCCCGAAACCTTGTTTCCATATTCGACGGGAACGTTGCCGGTAAACAATTCGACCGTCTGGACAATGTTCGGATCCACCGCGTTAGCGAAGGCCCCGGTCAACTGGTCGCTGATTGGCATACCGTCGATCACGAAGGTCATCTGGTTGTGGGCGCCACGCGGATGAATCGCGCCGTTGGCGTTCTGCTGGAAGCCTGGAAACGTCACGATGACCGCTTCGATCCCGCGATTCCCCACCTGCAGCGGCATTTTTTCGATGTCGGACTGGTTCATCTGCGCGCGAGTGCCGGTTTCCTCCGGGTTCACCAGCAGCATCCGGTCGATTTCCGTGACGACTACGCGTTCGACATTCGCCTCCAGCGCCAGCTTGACGTTGAGCGTCACCGGAATGTTCGAGCGCAGTGACAGGGTTTGCGTGCTGGCGACGAATCCGGGGCCTTCCACCGTGAGCTGGTAGCTCTGATACGGGATGTTGGTGAGGGAGAACGATCCATCCGCCTGTGCCGTCATCTGCCGGCTGAACCGCGTCACGGCATTGGACAGCACAATCTGGGCGCCGGGGACGGCCGCTCCAGACGGATCGGTGACAACGCCGGTCACACTGGCTGTTTGCGCAAAGATAGCGCTGGAAACTGCCGAAAGCAAAACTACGCGATGCACTCGCGCCATACACTTCTCCTTAATTCGCCTGGATCTAACTGAAATGCAGCTAGGCCAGCGAGGGAGGCGCGCGAGCAGGAACGTCTTGCGGAGTGGAGACTGTACGGCCGGAGGGTTCGGCCTCGGCTAGAAGAACAGCCGTCTGTTCCGGTTGTGGAAGTTTCCAGAAACACAGAGGGCCATCGGCCTGCTGGGCATCGATATTGCCCAGCGAACACTTCGTGGAGGAATTCCGGTCGTGCTTATGCAGCGGGCTGAAAATGGCAATTCCCACCGCCGCAATGGCAAGTGCGAGGAGAATTGTCAGCCAGCGTGAAGGCGCCCTAAAGACCACGAAAATCCATCGTATCCGAGCTTTGGTCCCCCCACAAGGCCGGGGATCGCCGGAGATGGCTCAGACAGTTCTGGGCCATCCCCGGTGTGGAGTTCAGTAGATCCGCAACGAGTGAACCATCGGCGTTTCGCTGACGGTGTTGCGATCTAACAGAACCCGAACATAGTACAGATACGACGTGAAGTTGAACGTGTTGTTCGGAAACGGACTTGAGCAGAGTTTGCAGGCTCCCGGAGCAGGTTGATTCGACTGATAAATCCGGCAGATCGGCTGCTGCTGGCCCGTGCAGCGGTTCACACGGTAAAGAATCGCCTCGGCGGAACTGGTGCCGGGCGCTTGCGCCCCGAACTCCATTTGCGTCCATCCCGGCATGGTGACGCTGGGCACGCCTCCGGCGGCACTGACGAAATGCTGGACATTCACCACGTTGTAACGAAACTCAACCGGCAACACGGATTGCGTGATTCCGTAGCCCGCGCTCGCGTTGGTGAAACCAAAGTGCATGATGCTGCTTTCGTCCACGGTGCCTGACGCTCCAATCGCTGTCCAGGGTGCAACCTGCGGCGCCGGCGCGAGTACCTGTGCGGCTACTGGCGTCACCTTTGCCCAATCGTAAATCCTGACGGCGACTCCTCCGATCACGGCTACCAGCCCAGCAGTTACTAAGATGACCTTACAAAACTTCATCGCGGAAGTTTTTAGGTTTGTCATTGTCGTTCACCTCCTGTTACTTTCAACGCTTCCTCCAGCCGTTGGATGAACTGCTCCTCCGTCTTTTGGCGCAGCAGCAGTTCATCCTGGCGGCTCCTCGCTACGTCCGACAGCCGTTGAATCTCCGTCGCTCGCGTGCCCAACAACTCGCTTCGCGAGATTTCGACTTCCGATCGTTCGGCTGCGGCGGCATCGTGATTGCCCAGCAATCCGTCCAGTTCGCGGAGATCTTGCTCTCTGGCCCGTTCCAGCTCGGTTAGCTGGGCGCGTTCGGCTTGTACCGATTCAAGTTCCGCTTTTGTCCGGCGCAGGATGTCCCGATGCTGCTCCAGCTGAAGGTGGGCAACTTCCTTTCGCAACTGCGAGACCTCCGCTCGCAAGGTCTCGATGGCCGCTTGCGCTGCCGCAAGCTCAGATCGGATTTCGGTTGGACGGTTGTCCTGCCCGAAAGAGATCCGAGACGCGATCAGGAGAGTGCATATGACTCTTATGAACCACCTCGAATGTTGCGTCGAATGTTGCATTGCTTCGGCTCTTGGCGAGTAGTGAAATGCGCGAGAAAACACGTTGCAGAACAATCTGTAAACTTCGCCGCCGGGAGCAACAAGGACGTGCTGCTACGATGAGCAATCGCGCATGAAGAGGACTCGTGGGCTGTTGATTCTGCTGGCGGTTTACCTGGTGATCGTGTACCTGATTCCCCGCCCGGAGGCGGTGAAGCCGGAAGGTTGGCGATTGACGGGAATTTTCGCCGCCATGGTCGCGGGCCTGATGCTCCAACCGATGGCCGTCGGAGCATTGGTCCTCACTGCGATCACCTGCTCCACGCTGTTCGGCGGATTAACTCCACAGCAAGCGCTGGCCGGATTCGGCGATCCCACCGTTTGGCTGGTACAGGCGGCGTTCTTTATCTCGCGGTCGCTGATCAACACCGGGCTGGCTCGCCGCATCGCACTCTTCTTCGTGCGATCGTTCGGCAGCCATTCTTTGGGAATCTCCTATGCCTTGGGAGCGACGGACATGGTGCTCGCGATGGTGATTCCCTCGAACGGCGCTCGTTCGGGTGGAGTCACCTTGCCTGTCGTTCGCTCCATCGCCGAGTTGTACGGCTCGAAACCGGGCGCAACGGCGGGGCTACTGGGCGCTTTCCTCATGGCATCCGTTTATCAGGCGGTGTGCATCAGCTCGGCGATGTTCTTCACCGGCCAGGCGTCAAATCCGCTGGCGGCGCAAATGGCCGGACAATTCGGCGGATACCAGGTCACCTGGGTGAGTTGGGCGTGGACTGCGCTCCTGCCGGGGTTAACGTCGATGCTGGTCGTGCCTTGGGTAGTCATGCGGATGATGAAGCCGGAGATTACGCGCACTCCCGAAGCGGCCGCCTTCGCGCGCCAGCAGCTTATCGACATGGGCCCGATGACCAAGCCGGAGAAGATTCTGGTGGGGGTCTTCATCGGGGTCTGCGGTCTTTGGGCATCCTCCAGCTGGCACGGGCTGGACGTGGCGGTCGTCGCCCTGATGGGCGCCATCGCGCTGCTGGTGATGGATGTCCTGAGCTGGGAAGACGTGGTGAAGGAGCGAACCGCCTGGGATATTTTCATTTGGTACGGCGGATTGCTGCAGTTGGGAAAGTCCCTGAACGCGACGGGAGTCACCAGTGTGTTCGCCAACTGGTTCGGCGGAATGCTGGGCGGCTTCACCTGGCCCGTTCTTTTCGTCGTAACGCTGCTGGTGTACTTTTACGCGCACTACGCCTTTGCCAGCATTACCGCGCACATGCTGGCCATGTATCCCGCATTTCTCGCGGTGTTGTCGGGCGCGGGAGCGCCGCTGGGACTGATCGTCTACGGATTCGCCTGCTTCACCAACCTCTCGGCCGGATTGACCAATTACGGAACGACGCCCGCGCCGATGTTCTTCGCTCAGGATTATGTCGACTTCAAAACATGGTGGCGTGTCGGATTCGTCGTGTCTCTCGTCAACCTGACCATTTGGAGCACCGTGGGCTTCGGGTGGTGGAAGGTCATCGGTATTTGGTAAAGCCGGGCGGCGGCTATCGTCCGCCGAGCCAGGGCTTCAAATCCGGAAAGAGAAATGCTTTCACTTCGGGATCGTCCAACTGGCCGGCCGTGATTAACCGGCTACCGGAATCGATCGCGGCTTCCGGAGTTTCGCCGCGCATCTTCAAGCCAACCGCCCGCGCCGCTTCGTAGCCCATACGAAATGGATCCTGCACCACCAATGCGTCGATCCAGCCCTCGCGCAAGTCTCCGACCAATTGTCCGGAGGCATCGAATGCCACCAGTTTCGTCTGACGGGCATTGCGTGACTTCAGAGCTTGTACCGCGCCCGAGGAGCTGGATTCGTTGTCCGCGAAGACTCCCTTCAGGTCGGGATGCGCCGCAAGAATGTTTTCGGTGATGGCCATGGCTTTTGCGCGGTCCGCCATCCCGAACTGAGTTGCCACAATCTGAATGCCGGGAAATTTGCTGCGAACCTCATCGTCGAATCCCTGCTCGCGCTCCATCGTCGAGGCGCTGCCCGGCATGAATCCGATCACCGCTACTTTTCCTTTGCCACCCAGAACTTCTCCCAATCGGCGAGCCGCGACACGTCCGCCCTCCGTATTGTTGGTGGCGACGTAGGAAACCTTTGCGTCGGTGTCGATGGCGGAATCGAAGATCGACACCGGAATACCCTGCTTCGCCGCGCGCTCCACAACGGAGACGAGAGCCTTCCGATCCACGGGAGCGAGAACGATTCCCGCCAGCCGCCGGTTGACCATCGACTCGACGATTTCTATCTGCCTACTGGCGTCCACTTCGAGCGTCGGTGCATTCCATTCAACATCGAAGCCGAACTCCCGCCCGGCCTTCACCGCTCCGGCGTGAACCGTTTGCCAAAAGATGTGATTTGCGCCTTTCGGGACCACTCCCACAACCGGTTTACCGCTTCGCCCGCAAGCTGCGGCAATCAGGCAGAGGACAATGAGAGTCGTTCGCACGTCTTAGACAATCGCGATGGGACGGATGGGCGAACCCGTCGCGCCATTGAGTTTCAGCGGTGTCGCGATGAAACCGAACTCATAGACGCGATCGGCCGCCAGCTGCTCCAGCGCGAGATTCTCGATGATGTAGACGCCCTTCTTGGGCAGCAAATAGACGTGGGCGAACAACGTCGCTCCGGTTTCCGGATCCCGTTCCGTGGGAACATCCCACGTCATGTTGTCCGCGCCGACGGCAATCACGCCCAAATCCGCGGCCCAAAGCGTGCCCGACTTGGCGATTCCCGCAGCTCGCAGATATGCCGGCGAGTCGTTCCAAATGGTTCCGTAGCCCGTCCGGACCAGCAGCACATCGCCCGGGCTGACCATGACGTTTTGAAACTGGGCGCAGTGAATCATCTCGTCGGCGGAGATGGGGTAATGCTCGGGCAGGCGCTCTACTCCATGAGTGTGCGCGATATCCAGCAGCACTCCGCGAGCCACGATTGGCGGGACGGTCTCCACGCCGAGCTGTTTGAACCCCGCGGAGGTCTCCGCTTCTTCCGCCGGAACTCCACCGAACATGATCTTGTCGCAGGCCTGGTGACAGAGCGCGTCGATGTGGGTCCCCGTGTGCTCCATCATCGTCAGTACGCCCGAGGCTCCGGATCGAGGACCGTGTTCCATCGGGTTGTAGTTGTCGCGGTGGCGCCGGTGCAGGGCGTAAAAGTAGCCCGGCATATGCGAAGGATGCACCGGCATGCCGGCGAATCGGGGCTGCTCCAGATCGTAAATGCGAACCGACTTCAGCGCATCCGTGATCAAGGCTAAAAGCCCCGGCTCGGCCGGTAGCCGGGACGTGCCCGAACACGATACTTCTTGCCGGGGTCGGTCGTAATTTCAACCGCGATTTTCCGGAATCCCTCGTTCGGATTGTTCGCGGGATAGTAGGTGATCGTGTAGGAATTGCCCAAATCCTCGCGAATCGACTCGAACGCTTCCACCTGTTTCTGCCAGGTCTTCGCAAAGTACGCCTTCCCGCCGGTGCGGCCGGAGATGCGGCGGAACACGCCGGAGGAAATCGGGTCTTTGTTCACCTCGCTGGTGGAGATGACATAGATCGGGATTCCCTCGTCTTCGGCGACGGCGCGTACATCGTCCGGAGCCACCATGCTTCCATTGTCCGGACCGTTCGAGAATACGATCACCACCTTGCGTCCCGGTACCTTCGCCGCGTCACGCAGCGTCAGCAGCAAAGCGTTGTAGAGCGCGGAGTCATCACCGGCAACCGCCTTTCGCAGCCCGTCGATGGCATCGATGCGTTCCTTGGTCAGGTCGGCAGCGCGTGTCAGATTCCGGCTGAACGTATAAATAGCAACCGAATCCGCCCGGTCCAACCCGCGAACGAAATCCGCGATGGCGTCCGAGGCATAAACGAATCCCCGGTACATATAGTTGGACGTGTCGAACAGAACAAAGACGTTCGTCCCGACAAACGCATCTCCGCGTCCTTCCGTTGCCTGAGCCGCGGTGTCGGTGAGGATGGGTCTTGTCGACCCATCGTCCATCACCTGCAGCGGCGGCTTGTTTCCCTCTGCGAATGTGGCGACCTTTTGGACGATTCCATCTTCCAGAATGCGGAAGTCGGCGTGTTTCAGCCCGTTGATGTATCTTCCCTTGGAATCGGTGACGGTGAAGCTCAGCACCACCATGTCCACCTTCACCCGGAAGGTGGGACGATCCTGTCCGAACAAGCGGATTCCTCCGCCCAGAAGTGAGACAGGCATGGTCAGCGCTAAGCGTCGAGTGATTTTCATCCGTGCCTCCTGCATGAATTACTCAGCCCTCTGCTCGCCAGCATCTTTTCTCGAGGCCGACCGCACATTATCTCCTACCAGACGTAGCGAGCGCAGCAGCGCCGGCCAGTCCTCCAAGTGGGTCGCAAAAATAGCCTCGACGGTCTTCTGCGTCCATATCGGCACATTGACGTTCAACTGCGCCGGCGGAAGTCCCAGCTCGTCCGCCAGCGTTACGTAATAGATGGTGGAAGACTCCCAGCTCTCGGCGAGAATCCGGCTGGAGTATCCCATCAGCGTGGGGAACGTCCGCAGATTCAGCAGCTCGGGAGAATACGAGTTCGCGAGCGTCGGCTTCGGAGTGCCGAACGCCGCCGAAATTGCCGTGTAGCTGTTCTGGGCAGGCGACTCTGTCGCCAACCGGCGAATCTCCGCAATCTCCGGCCCGGGAATTTCCAGCTTCGCGCTCACGATGGATGCCCCCAGATAGAACGCTTCCGCCGGAGTCACGGATTCGATCGCGCTTCTGGCGTCGCCATTGGCAAGAAAGGCTTCCACCCGCTTCACGCGGCTGGGAGGAGCCAGGCGCCCCAGCGCTTCCACCACCGGCTTTCGCTTCGCGGGGTCGATCGCGGCGGCTGCAATTGCCGTTTCGGCTGCGCGCACATGCAGAGCCGTCCAGTGCATCTGGCTGGGCGTGACTCGCCACCACCGGGGCACCTTTGCGCTCAGCAGCATCTGCGGCACCAGATCGCCCCAGATCAAGGCCTGCTCCCGCGTGGGGATCAGGAAATTCTGCTCTGCCTCGGCCAGCGCGTAAGGCAGGTTCGACAGCGATCCCACCAGGCGTCCGCCGGCGCTGGATGGCCATCCGGTCCCGAACACCTCGGTCGACCGCCACGTTTGGTTCGTGCCTTGGATTCCGATGAAATCATGGCTCCGGACAAATAGCGGATTCGTGATCAGCACCTGGGCACCCGGCGGCGCATAGTGCACATAGTTCAGACCGACGATCGTGTCGCGAAGGAAATGCACCAGCTGGCCCCGAGCCTCCCGCATTTTCTCGGGATCCTTGGCCAGCTTTTCCGCCAGCGCCTGAAAGTTCACCTTACGCTGATTCTCGATGTGCTTCTCGGTGTAGTAGCCGAACGAAAGGGCGTTCTTTTCGGCGCCCGATAAAGCAACTCGCGGCGGCTGGATCTCCTGGATCCGCGCGGAAAGGCGCTTCAGCAGCGCCATGTTCGGCTTTTCACCGCGGGCGAGCGCTTCCAGGTTGTCGGCGACATCGAACAACGTCTTCAGCGGCACCAGCCGCTGCGCGTCGAAGATTCGCATCATGTCCTGAACCAACTGGGTGTGGACTTCGTGATCGGTAATCTGCGCCTCTCCCGCCAGCAGGTCCAGCATCCGCTCCTGGGGATCGCCGGGATTCGGAGAACCCGTCGCAGTCAGCAGAACCTTGATTCCACTGCGCCCGGCATCGAAAAGATCGCGCAGCGACCTCGCCTTGGCGTAATTGCCGACAATCTCCGAGAATGCAGCATCGGAGTCCTTGGGAGCAATCAATCCCTGCCGTTGGAAGATCTGCCACAGTCCCACGCTGCCTTGCATCAAGCCGGCGGCGTCCGCGCGCAGGAAGAGATCGCGAATTCCGTTGATCGCCGCGGCCGTGTCCAAATACTGCAGGATCGTCTTGTCCGACAAGGTGGGCGACTCGGCAAAAATCGAGTACTGCGAACCCATCACGCGAAAGTCGCGGGCCAGCCGGTCGACCGTCGCAGGCTCCAGCGGCCGCTCCCGCCGCCGGTTGATGTCGCTGACTGACATGAAAATCTTCAACGGCTCGTTTTCCACCGCCTTGCGGCAAAGCGCGAACAACGCCTCCAGCAGGTCGTCGGGTTCCTTCCAACTGGCGGCGGAACGGGTCAGCTTCCCGTCATACTTTCCGTTGGGGTGGTTCGTAAACAGGCTCTTCCAGACGTCGATCGAGCCGGGAATATGCGGCTGACCGTTGGGGTCCATCCGCAGCCGCGTGGTCAGCAGCATCATGTCGGTATTCGCCCGAAACACCGGACGGGCCGGTCCCGGACTGGTAATCCTGCCGCGGATTGCGGTGTAGTATCGCTTCATCCGGGCGGGGTCTGTTAAGTACTCCTGGGCCTTCCCGCTGATTCGGGAAGTCGCGTCGAAATAGCTGGCCGCCCATCCGTCGTCCTTCGCCATCAGTTTGTCGAAGAACTGCCCCGGGTTATCCGGCGAGGTTCCGACCAGTTCGCTCCAACCCGGTGTCGCGCGAGCCCCTCCGGGCACCACCGCCTTACCGTCGCGAACCTCGAACATTCCGCCGAAGAAATCCAGAACGTGAGCAAACGCCTTCAGGCGCGGGGGCGCGACAGTCTTCTTGAGAGCATCCGCCGTGTCCGGATCCAGCTTGGACATTCCCAGATACATCCGGCAAAGCGACGGGTCGGAAATGAAAAAGTCGATAAACGGCAGTTCCTGACTGCCGCGCTCCCGAGCCGACTGCCAGTACTCCGGCCCATACAGAACCGGGATCTTCGACGGCCGGTAGTCCATTTCGAAGGGCCGGTTGGTTCGCAGCGACTGTTCCAGTTGAGCCAGGGGGAAGCCGGAATCGATCGTCAAGAACGCGCGAGAAGCGTTCACCGTCTCCAGCACCACCTCGCTGCCGCAGCCGCCGCGCATCCGGTAGCCCAGCACCTTCAGCAAATCTCCCGTCTGCGCCGATTCGCACTGGTCGATCTTGATCATTCCCTCGGTATTGGCAAGCTTCTCCAGCTCGCGGGCCTGGGAAAGATAGCGGGTGACCAGTTTTAGATATTCGGTCGGCTCCAGAGCTTCATTGCTGGAGGCAGCCTGATACCCGTTCGTCACGACGTTCCGGGCCAGCGCCCCAAGCAAGTCCTCAGAGCGCAGATCGGGCGAAAGCGCCGCCATCCGGTTGAAGCTGCGCTGGGGTCCGGGCAGGTTGATCGCCGGCCACTCCGGCGAACGAACCGGCACCGTTTCCGGCCCGGCCAGTAATCCCAGAATCTTCAGCCGCGATTCCACGCCGGCCCGAGCGGGGGAGCCGGGCGGAATCTTCTTCAGGGCTGCCTCGTAGGCGTCCTTGGCGCCGGGGTCGCGCCGCCGGTCGAGAAACTCGGCGTAGCGCAGCAGGTCGTCTACGCTGGCGCTGGGGCTGGAGACCGCCGACTTCAGCACCGCTCGCGCTTCCCCAACGGAACCTTTCGATTCGAGCGCGTGAATCTGGTTGGCATCCGCCGCGGCAAGCGAAAAACTCGCGAAGGCCGCGGGAAGAAGCCGGATCCATCGCCATTTACAACAGGGCAGATTCATCATGGTGAACTGCTCCCCCTTAGTGTCAAATACTATACACCTACCCAAGACCGTACAATCGTTCCTGAATGCTCTCCAAACTTCTGCCGATTGCCCTCGCCGTCACCTCACTTCAAGCGCAGGAAGTAAAGATAGCAATAGTCGGGCTGGTCCATTCGCACGTCTGGGGACACCTCGGCACGATGGTCAAATCCCATCAGGTGGATCTGGCCGGTGTTGCCGAGACTGTTCCCGAACTGATCGAGGAAGCGACGAAGCGCGGAGTCTCTCCTTCGCTTGTCTTTCCGGACTACAAGGCCATGCTCGATCAGGTCAAACCGCAGATCGTTTGGGCGTTCGTCGAAAACAACCGCCACCTGGAAATCATCCAGGCCTGCGCGCCCCGTGGAATTCATGTGATGTTCGAAAAACCGCTGGCTTCCACCTACACCGACGCCGTCAAAATCCGCGCGCTGGCCAAGCAACACAACATCCAGGTGATGACCAACTACCAGATGGCTTGGTGGCCCTCCAATTACGAAGCCAAGCGTTTGTCCGACTCTGGCGAGATCGGAAAAGTCTGGAGGCTCCGCGGTGTCGTCGGCCATGGCGGACCCGGCAGTCCCACCGGATTGAACAAATGGTTCTTCAACTGGCTGACGGATCCGGAACAGAATGGCGCCGGATCGTTGATGGACTTCGGCTGCTACAACGCTCTCTGGAGCCTCTGGTATCTCGGCAAGCCGGCGTCCGTCTACGCTCAGGTCAATCAGCTTCGCCCCGAAACATTTCCCAAGGTCGAAGACAACTCGACCATGATTCTCCACTACAAGAATGGAGTGGGAATCTTCGAGGGCAGTTGGGATCTGCCTCGCAGCTATCAGGACTTGGAGGTTTTCGGCCTGAATGGCAGCGTGTACATGAATCGCGACGGCGTAAAAATCCGAAAAGGCCGTGACGCGGAACAGGCCACCGCTCCCGCTGCTCTACCGCCGGAGCAAGCCGAACCCATCGCCTATATGGTGGACCGCGTGAAATCCGGCAAGCCTCTCGAGGGACTCGTTGCTATCGACATCAACGTCGACGTCATCGAAATCATCGAAGCGGCCAAGAAGTCGGTGAAAACCGGCCAGGCCATAAAACTCAGCCGATAACGGAAAAGCCCGGGCCGAAACCCGGGCTTTCTTTTAATTTGAGCGCGCCTAACCCTTTTAATTGGTGGACGGACGCCGCTTCAGCGTCGGCCGCTCATCCTGATCGGACTTCGGCGTCTTCTCCTCGCCCGTGTCGTCGTCCACCGGAACCGTTCCGCCACCTGGCGCGCGCCGCAGCCGGGGCCGGTTCGCATCCGCCGGGTCGATCTTGCGCTTGTTGTGCATCGCGACCAGTCGATTCTTAACATCGTCAAATTCCGAGGTCGTTACCACGTACTCCGGACGAGCCTTCAGGATGTCTTCGATGTTCTTCTGAGAATCCTTAATGCGATCGTCGGTCGGCGGGTGTGAGCCGAACAGCTTCGACATGGTACCCGGCTTCCGCTTCTCCTTCGATTGCAGCTTTTCGAAGAAATCCACAAACGACGTCGGATCGTAGCCGGATTTGTACATATACTGCAGTCCCAGGAAATCCGCTTCCCGCTCGAAGGCCTGCGAGAACTGCATGAAGCCCAGCGGAATCAGAACGCTGACGCCCTGCCGGATTCCATAGCCGATCCAGCCGCCCATGAAGATCAGGGGAATCGTGCCGTAGTTCGCAATTTGCGCGCGCGTCGCCTGCCGCGTGCCGTGCCGGGCGGCAATGTGCGCGATCTCGTGCGCCATCACGCCCGCCAGCTCCGCTTCGTTATCTGCCGTCATGATCAGGCCGGAATTCACAAAGAAGAATCCACCGGGCAGCGCGAAAGCGTTCACTTCTTCGCTATCGACGACCTTGATGGTGAAAGGGACCTTCGCATCGGAATTGCGAACCAGGTTCTGGCCCACGCGGTTGACGTACTCGGAAATCACCGGATCGTCAATGACCTTGGATTGACGCTCCACATCCTGTGCCAAACCTTTGCCGAGCGCGATTTCCTTTTCCAGCGAATAGAAGTTGACCTTCCCGTCGACATCGCGGTTGCCGATTTCGTCAGGGTCCCGCTTCTTTTCTTTGGAGCTCTTTTCCTTTTCGTGCTTGGTAGAGCTTTCGGTCTTGTCCGCCTTCTCGGTCTTGCTGGCCTTGTCCTTCGCGTTGTCGGCGACAATGACCGTCACCGCCATCATCAATGTAAAAACCAGGCGCTTCATGACTCTTACCTCGCCACCCTCAGTATAGCCCCCAATCCCTGGAGACTCGACTCCCTTTCACCTTTATTAACGTAAGCTCAAGGGGATGGGTTGCGGAAAAAGTATCGCAGATATCGCCGGAGCGTGCCGGGACCAGTTTCCCGTCGCTCAAAAATTGATCTGGCTGCATCACGCGGGAGTGTCTCCCCTCTGCCTCCCCGCGGCCGAGGCGATGAAGAATCTCGCCACAGACGCCGTGGAATGGGCGAGTTTTCACTATAAGCTTTGGCTGGAAGAATATGAATCGACGCGACTTTCCGCTGCGAAGCTGATCAACGCCTCGCCCCGCGAAATCGCCATCGTCAAGAACACCTCCGAAGGAATCTGCACCGTCCAACTCGGAATCGCCTGGAAGCCCGGCGATAAAGTCGTCGCCTTTCGGGAGGAATTCCCCGCGAATTATTACCCGTGGAAAAGGCTGGAGCAGCGCGGCGTCCAGGTGGAGTGGCTTTCCATCTACGACGATCTGGAGACCATCGACCGCGCCTGCCGCAACGCACGCCTGCTGGCCATCAGCTTCGTCAACTACCTGTCCGGCCACCGCGTCGACCTCACTGCCATCGGTGAAATTTGCCGCCGTCACGGCGCCTTTTTTCTGGTAGACGCCATCCAGGGATTGGGAGTTTTCCCTATTGACGTCAAAGCCATGCACATCGACGCGCTGGCCGCCGACGGCCACAAATGGCTGATGGGGCCGGAAGGCTGCGGCATCCTGTATGTCCGCCAGGATCGGCAGGACGAGATCGAACCGGCCGAATTCGGATGGACCACCGTTGCCGGCTACAACGACTACGCCTCCCGCGACATGACCGTCCGGTCGGATGCCGGCCGTTACGAGTGTGGATCGCTCAACACCATCGGAATCTACGGGCTCCGCGCAGCCATCGACTTCGTCCTGAGCATGGGAGTCGATCGCATCGGTCCCCAGGTGCTCAGCCTGGCCAGCCGCCTCGCCGACGGAGCACGCTCCAAGGGTTATGAACTCCTCCGGCCGGTTAGCCCCAGGAACGGAGCCGGAATCGTATCGTTCCGCAAAGCCGGTGCCGATAGCCAAGCTGTCGTCAACCGTCTCAAAGATGAGCGCATGATCGGCGCCTTCCGCCAAGGCTGGATCCGTCTTTCGCCTCACTGCTACCAGACTCTGGACGAAATGGCCGCTGTCGTCGCAGCGCTTCCTTAGACTAAGTCAGCACGATTTCGTGCCGGCAGCCGCGAAGGTCCATTTCGTATTCAATCGAAACGATCGGCGGGCGTGAATAGTGCCAGGTCATGCCGTGGATGGCCGAATCTCCCATCGGCTGGATGATTTCCTTGGCCAGAAGTCCGCAGATGGGATGAATGGTGTATACCTCGGTCGTCGTCACGCCCGACCAATCCACGCCCAGCCCCTTTAAGCGCCCCGTCATCAACCCCATCACAAATTCCACCTTCGCCCGGAGCGCGTCCGGTGACGTCTCGCCGCGGCGAACTACGTCATGAGGGTCCAGCGATCCTTCCGGCAGTTCTCCCGCCCCCGCCACGACGAACGTCTTGTCTTTCTTCGAAGACGGCGCAGAATAGCTGAACCCGTATAACGACGGCTGCGCCGGTGCTGCAAGCTCCGGAGCGATGTTCGTTCGGGCAACCGGATTGACGTCTCCCAGAAACACGCCCCAGCCCTTCAGGACGTTGATGTAGGACCCGTTGAAGTCGTTGAAGCCCTGAAATGAGAACGGCTTCGGCGAGCGCAACTCCATCCCGCAGAGAGCCTGCGCCGGCCGCTTCACGGCCGAAAGATGTTCCTTCACGCGCGAAAACCCCTGATCCAGCGGAACCGGCCTCAAAAAGCGCACGTGGACGATTTCGTAGCCCGGATCGGCCACCGCGCCCGCGGAGTAAGGAGCAATCCCTTTCAGGAAGGAGTAATTGCCCTTTGGATTGGGAACCAGCATGAACTCTAGCCTACGACGAGGCATAGGATGGTATCGCATGAAGCGCTGTCTCCTGTTCCTGCTGCTGATGCCTCTTGCCGCCCAGGAAGGATGGTGGATGACGGAGCCAATTCGCTGGGTGCAGACGAACCTCCGCCAGGTCGATGCGGGGCTCGATGCGAAGCGGCTGATCGACGAGCTGGCGGAAATGCGGGCCAACGTTCTCTTGCAAGGCATGGGCGGGATCGCCGCCTACTACCCCACAGCAGTTCCATTCCACTACCCGAGCCCGAATCTGCCGCCCGGACGCGACACGTTCGGCGACACGATTCGCGAGGCGCACGCGCGGAAGATTCGCGTCGTGGGCCGCTACGACTTAAGCAAGACGCGCAAGGAAGCCTTCGACGCCCATCCCGAATGGTTCTTCCGGCAGTCCAACGGGCAACCGGTCATATACAACGGGCTGTATTCCACTTGCATCAACGGCGGTTACTATCGCAACCAGGCGATGAAGATTCTGACGGAGGGCCTGGAGAAATACGACGTCGATGGCCTGTTCTTCAACATGTTCGGCAACCAGTCTCGCGACTACAGCGGCCGCGACGTCGGCCTTTGCCATTGCGATGCGTGCGCTCGCAAATATCGGGAGTTGTACGGCAAGGTCATCCCGGAACAGCCGGATGACGACTACCGGATGTTCATGTTCAAGTCGTCCCGGGAAGTTGCGGACGCGATCGGTAAGCTGATTCGCGAAAAGCGGCCGAAAGCCGGGTATTTCAACTACATCCAGGAATACACCGACGGCATCATGTCGGAATCGAATACCGCCGTCGCCAGACCCCTGCCGCTCTGGCCCTATTCGGCAAGCCTGAATGTCAATCGCGCCCGCAACAGCCAGCCGGACAAAATGGCGATCAATCTCAACATGCAATTCGTCGACTACTGGTGGCGGTTTGCGACCGTTCCGCAGCACGAAATCGCATTACGCGCGTGGCAGAATATCGCACACGGCGGAGCGCTGACCTTCGAAGTCAATGGAACTCTGGATCAGCAGGACCGGCAGGCGCTCGAAACGGCAAAGCCGATTTTCCGGTGGGCCGCTGAGAACGAGGAGTATTATTCCCGGCAATCCAGCGCCGCCCGAGTGCTGCTGCTGGGCGCTCCTCCCACTGCCGGGCGCGGATCGAATGAAGGAGCATTCCGCGGAGCGTTTCGCCTGCTCAGCGAAGAACATATTCCCTTCGCCGTCTCCGACAACATGGACTGGCTGGGAAAGCGGGAGTTCGATCTCGTCATTTCCACCGGCTGGGCCCCGGCAGCGCTCAAACAGTATGTCGAAAACAGAGGGAAGCTCCTTCTGTTGACGGCGGACAAACCGGAATTCGAAGTCGTCCCCGTAGTTCGCACCGAAAAAGACATCAAAGGATATGTGCGGGTACACGAGTGGGCGAAGTTCCCATCCTTGCCGCAGACCAGCCTGGTGATGCTCAACGGTCCATTCACGGAGCTTCAGGCACGACGGCCTTCGCCTTTGACACTGATCCCGCCTTCGATGATCGGGCCGCCGGAGTTTGTCCACATCGACATGAAGGACACGGAGATTCCGGCGATAGCCTTCACCTACATGGGAAGGGGCGAAGTGACCTGGATTCCCTGGGACCTGGGCGGAATGTACTATCGCACCAGCCTCCCGTCGCACGCTGGGATTTTCCGCGACGTGTTGCAGAGACTGCACCCGCAGCGTCAGATCGTCACCGACGCGCACCCGCTGGTGGAGATGACCTTGATGCGCCAGAAAGACCGGACACTGCTCCATCTGGTGAACCTCAGCGGACACTCGCAAACGGGATATTTTTCGCCCGTCCCGATGCGCGATATTCGCGTGAAGGTCGCCGGCTCTTATCGCACGGCAAAAACAGTCCGGTCGCCTGGCTCGTTGTCGGTCCAGCCGATTCCGTCGTACTCCGAATTTGTCGTTCCGCAGTTGCGGGACTATGAGTTAGTCGTTCTGCAATAGGCCGAAAACATGTTCGTTACTCGTCGAGAACTCCTCCTGGCTGCGTCCGCCCTTCCGGCAGCCGCGCAATCCGGCCTACAGAAGCCCGATCCCGCATGGTGCGACCGGCCGATGCGCTGGGCGCAGGTGGCATTTACGGAAGACGATCCCGGCAATTACGATCCGAAACTCTGGCTGGATTATTTCCAGAGAATTCACGCCGATGCGGCCTGCCTCAGCGCTGGCGGCTGCGTCGCGTTCTATCCCACGAAGATTCCGCTGCACTACCGCAGCAAGTATCTGGGCGATCGCGACTCCTTCGGCGAGCTCGCCGCCGGTTGCCGCGAGCTGGGAATGAACGTCATCGCCCGCACCGATCCGCACGCCTGCACCGAGGAAGCGTTCCGCAAGCATCCGGAATGGGTGGCGCACGATGCCGGCGGCTCGCCGCGCCGCCACTGGGCCGATCCCAAGCTCTATGTCACCTGCGGGCTGGGGCCGTACAACTTCGAGTTCATGACGGAAGTCACTCGCGAGATCGTCACGAACTATAAAGTCGACGGCGTCTTCTCAAATCGATGGACCGGGTCCGGCTTCTGCTACTGCGAAACCTGCCGCAAGAACTTCAAATCCTTCTCGGGAATGGATCTTCCGCGGAACACCAACCCTCAGGATCCGGCGCGAAAACAGTACACCGTCTGGCATCAGAAGCGTCTGTTCGAACTGTGGGACGTTTGGGACAACGCGATTCGCGCGATCAATCCGCAGGCGTGCTTTATCGCCAACTCGGGCGGCGGCGCGCTTTCGGAGCTCGATATGAGCGAGATCGGCCGCCGCGCTCCGATTCTCTTTGCCGACCGCCAGGCCCGGCGCGGCCTGATGCCGCCGTGGGCCAACGGCAGGAACGGCAAGGAGTATCGGGCCGCGATGGACCGCAAACCCATCGGCGGAATCTTCAGCATCGGCGTCGAAGAGCCTTACCGCTGGAAAGATTCCGTCCAGTCGGACGCCGAGATTCGAATCTGGGCCGCCGACGGGATCGCCCAGGGTCTGCGGCCCTGGTTCACGAAGTTCAACGCGAAGCCTTACGACAAGCGCTGGATGCCGGTGGTGGAAGACATTTACAACTGGCACTTCCGGAATGAAAAGTATCTTCGCAACCAGCAGAATCTCGCACGCGTAGCGATTGTGTACTCGCAGCAAACTGCGGCATTCTACGGCGGCCCGCAGGCGCGGGAGCGGGTGGAAGACCCGCAGCTCGGCTTTTACCAGGCTCTGGTGGAATCCCGCATCCCGTTTGAAATGGTGCACGACCGCCTGCTGGATGCCGCGCACATCAACCGCTACAAGCTGCTGATCTTTCCGAATATCGCCGCACTCTCGGACAGTCAGTGCCGCCAGCTCGAACAGTTCGTCGCCGCAGGCGGCAGCCTGATCGCCACCAGCGAAACGTCGCTCTACAACGAGTGGGGTGAGCGGCGCGCCGATTTCGGACTGGCCAAGCTGTTCGGCTGCTCGTTTGCCGGCAAGATCGATGAGCGGATGCAGAACTCCTACCTCACGGTCGAACATTCCACGGGACACCCATTGATTGCCGGGTTGGAAGGGACTCCGCGCATCATTAACGGAGTCCGGCGCGTCGAGATTCGCGCCAACTCAACCAAACTCGCGCCGCTGACGTTGATTCCCAGCTATCCGGACTTGCCGATGGAGATGGTGTATTCGACCACTCCCCATACGAATATTCCGGCTGTCTCCTGCATGGAGCATGGAAAAGGCCGTGTAGCGTATTTCCCCATGGACATCGACCGGACTTTTTGGGAAGTGCTGAGCCCTGACCACCTCACCGTACTGCACAACGCGGTGACCTGGGCCACAGCGGAAGCTCCGCCCCTGCAAGTGAAAGGTCCGGGACTGCTGGACGTTTCGCTGTGGCGGCAGAAGCAATCGATCACCGCCCACATCGTCAATCTGACGAATCCGATGGCGATGAAAGGCCCCTTCCGCGAGATTCTTCCCGTCGGTCCGCTGGAAGTTCGCATTGCTCTACCAGCCGATATAAAGCCTCGGCAAGTGCGGCTGCTGTCGACAGGGACAATGGTCCAGCCCGCCGTAAGCTCCTCGACGTTGACCATCACCATTCCCCGCGTCGAAGTTCATGAAGTGGTTGCCATCGACTTGGCGTGATGCAGATTTCCGTGGACTTAAGCCCGCTGCTCGTCCGAAGCGCGGGCGTGAAGACATATCTCTATCACTGGTATCGTGCGCTCCGCGCCGCCGGCACGCATCGCGTCTCGTCCTTCCCCGCGCTGCTGCGGGACGAGCCACTGGATCATGAAGGCTCCGTACTCGGCAGGGCGAAAACGGTCTTCGGCCTGGCTCGCCTGGCGGGTCTAAATATTCTTCCTGAGTTCGCCGCCGCCCCTCTCGACCCCTCAGCGGACCTTTTTCATGTCTCGAACCTGATCCATCGCTTTCCCAGGACTCCGCTGTGCACCACGACCCTGCACGACGTCACCACCTGGACTTCGCCGGAGCTGCACACGGCGGCCAACATCCGCGCCGATCGCCTTTTTGCCGAAACAATCCTGCGCCGCTGCGATGGAGTGATCTGCGTTTCCGAGGCAACACGCCAGGATGCCATTCGCCTTTGGGGGCTTCCCGAATCGCGATCGCGCGCCATCCATTCCGGAGTGCCGCAGCGCTACTTCGATGCGAAGCCGGCCGCGGAAATTACTGAACGCTACCGGTTGAACAAGCCGTTTCTGCTGTTCACCGGCTCCATTGAGCCGCGCAAGAACGTGGATCTGCTGCTCGATGCTTATCTCGATTTGCCCGGCGATATTCGCGATCACTGGGAACTCGTTCTCACCGGACCGCCGGGCTGGCAGTGCGAAGCGACCATCGCGCGGCTGAAATCGGCAGGCCCCGACGTTCGCTACCTGGGCTACACGCCCGAAGCGGATCTGCCCTCGATCCTCGCCGCCGCGTCGGCATTCGTTTATCCGTCGCTCTATGAGGGGTTCGGATTCCCGGTGGTGCAAGCGATGGCGGCGGGAGTCCCGGTGGTCACTTCGAATGTGCCGGCACTAGCAGAGGTCTCCGGCGGAGCGGCGCTCCTGATCGATCCCAGGTCGAAAGCCGAGCTGCAATCTGCGCTGCTGAGGATCGCGACGCAGCCGGAGTACCGCCAGGAACTCGCCGACAAAGGCCGCGCCCGCGCCGAGATCTTTCGCTGGGAGCGCTGCGCTCGCCAGTCGCTCAGCTATTTCGAATCTCTGGCCGGACGCGCGTAGCCGCCGCCTGCTCCAACAGAACCAGCGTCTCGGCGGCCGTGCGGGTCCACGAATAGGGCGCGGCCTGGATCGGCCCCTCGTGGTGCAGGTACCGGCGAAGCTCCGCATCCAGACAGATTCTCCGGAGGGCGCTGGTGATGGCATCGACCGAATGAGGATTGAAGCGCAGGACCGAGGATCCGGCGATGGTCCGCAGCGGCTCGATATCGGAACAGGCAGTGGGAATGCCCGCCGCCAACGACTCCAGGACAGGCATTCCGAATCCCTCAAAAAGAGTGGGGTAAATCGAAGCCGTGGCCCGGCGGCACAGACTGTAGAATTCTTCGCGGGGAAGCCATCCATTCAGGCGGACGAAATTTTTTAAGCCCAGTGCCGCAATCTGCTCTTGAATCGCCTTGGTGGAGAAGCCGTGAACTCCCGTAATTTCCAGCCGGTATTTTGGAGCCTGCTGGTGAAAAACGGAAAATGCGTGAAGAAGGCGCTGAAAGTTCTTGTGCGGATGGGTGGTGGCTGCGCAAAGCACATACGGTCGAACGGTATCCGGCTCCCACTGCAATTGGCGAAACTGCTCGTCCACTCCGTGTTCGACCACGGCCACGTCCTCCGTAGCGCGCAGGTAGTGCTTCAGGAAATCCCGGCGAGTCTGTGCCGAAACGCAGAGGATTTTGGTGGAGACTCGTGCCGAGAGTCCCAAAAGGATCCTCCATGGAATGCGATCCCACCAGCGGAACCATTCTGGATGCACGATGTGCTGCAAGTCGTGAAAAACCGTGACGCTGGGACAGCCGGGAGCGCCGGGCGCAGTGAATCCGGCGTTGAACAGAACGTCGACGCGATACTGCCGGCAGTAAGCGGGCAGCCGGAATTGCTCCCACAGGATTCTCTCCGGACGGCGAGCCGCGCGAACCGGGCAAACCACAACCTGCAGACCGCGCGAATCCGAAAAAGTTTCCGCGGACTCGCGATTGACGAACAGCAGGATCTCATGCGGAAGGGACGTGTGCGTCCACGCGTCGATCAGATGGCGAAGGTAGATTTCGGTGCCGCCGACCGACCCGGGAAGCAGATACAGCGCGTTGATCCCGATCCTCAGCGCATCCCCCTTAGCTGATTCATCAGCCGCAGCGTATCGGCATCGGACGGAGCAATCTGCAGCGCCCGTTCCAGGTCCGCCTGCGCGTCGGCGCGGCGCCCCATAGCCATCAGGATGGACCCGCGAGTGGTGAGATACCCCACGGAATTCGCATCCAGCCCAATGGCCCGATTGATGGCCGCCAGCGCGTCTTCAAACCGCGACTGGAGCGCATAGCCACGAGCCTTGATCCAATACAGCTTGGGATTCTCGCCCAGCGCGGCGATGCCCTCGTCGGCCGCTCGAACCGTGGCCGCGCCGTCTCCACTACAGGAATAGGCCAATCCCAGGTAGACCTGTGAGTTGAGTTCCGGACTTTTCTTAAGGCTGGAAAATTTCGCCAGATCCGCTGCCGCCTCCCGGCACCTGCCCTGGTTCAGCAGCAATTCTCCACGCCAGAAATAGCCGCGCGGTTTATCCGGCGCCTTTCGGATGACGTCGCTCCACAGCGCAAGCGGGTTCGCCCAGAGATTACAGCGCGAGTAAGTCAACGCGGCCAGTAGTGCGCAAACCGGAAGGACTGTCATCGCCAGTTGAGCCGCCTTCCACTTACTCAACAGCAGCACCTCCGACAGGGCGAGACAGACACCGAACATCGCGAAATAAAAGCGGCGCTCAAAGAATATGTCGGTCAACGGAATAATGGACGTGGCAGGCAGGATGGCGATCAGCGAAACCAGGAATCCCGCCCACACCAGCGGGTACTTCAGACGGTAGCGGTAGAAGAACCATCCCAGACCGACCAGAACCAGCAAGGCAAGGATCGCTCCATAAGCCCACGGCGTAGTGGACCAGGGAAAATCGTGATCGGCACTCTGTCCCATTGGAATAACAGCCAATCGAAAATAGTGCGCAACCGCTCGCCAGGAAGTGTAGAAGTAGTGAATCCAACTGACTCCCGCCGCACTTCCGCCGGAGGGGCTGGTCAACACCAGGTATAGGACGAAGGCCGAAGCGACAGCGCCTCCGAGAATCAACACTCCGAAGAACGCCTTGTTTCGCAAAGCTGTCGCAACAGCGCCCCGAAAGGATGCCGGATTGCCGAGGACAAACAGAATCACCGGCAACCCCACTGCCTGCTCCTTCGACGCCACCGCCAATGCAGCCAAAAGAAGTACTGCGATGGTCTCGCCCATTTGCAGACCCGCGCCGGACTGCCTGGCGTACAAAAAGATCGCACCCAGCATGAATGTCGCGCTTAATAAGTCTGCGCGTCCGGCGACATAGACCACCGCTTCGCTCTGCATCGGATGGAGAAGAAATAAGGCCGCGCTCAACGCCGCGACCAGGTTGGAGCTGGTCGAATATCCCGCGTGAGCGTTCTGAAGCAACTGCCGCGTCGCCAGAAAGACCAACATTCCATTGACAACGTGCAAAAGAATGTTGCCCAAGTGGTAACCCAGCGGATCCAGCCCGCCGGCGGCAAAGTTCACCCAATAGGTGACCATCACCAAGGGCCGGATCGGCCCGATCCACTGGCGCAACTGCTCCAGCGTGACGGAGTTGCCGGCATGGAACATCGGCAGCGTCGCGTCGTCAAAGACAAACGGGGCTTTCAGGATCCCCCAGTAAACAACAACCGCAAGCACCGCCGCACCTGGCAGAATCCAGGGATGCAGGCTGAAGGAGGCTGCCACTTCGGCCCCTCGTTTCTTCGCGCTCAAATTGTCTCCCCGCGGACTTTTCGCAGCTCCAGCTCCAGAATCGCCAGCCGCTGCGCCAATTTCGTGTTGTCGTCTCTCAGCTTGGAAATAATCGTGCCGTAGTGGAAGCAAACCAGCAGAATCGCGCCGATCAAAACAAACATCAGCGCCGTTTCCGGCGCGCCGATTCCCAGTAGCTTCGTAAACGCGGCCAGGATTCTCGTTGGCAGGGCGAAGATCATGAAGAGAATCGCCCCGCCCAGCCACATCACCGAGTGTTCGACACGTAGATGCTCGTTGCGGATGGCAATGAAAACCACGACGAACAGCAGCAAACCCAGACAATTCATCGCCAGTAAAAAGGGGCTCATTGCTTACTCCTTCGAAACAGTGCCATCGGCGAGGGAATTCGCACGATGTTGACGAAGACGCCAAGCAGCACATGAATCATATAGAAGACCACTCGGGTGGGAGTCAGCGTCGACCGTCCGTGCTCCCGCGGGCGCATGGCGGTGGGAATCTCTTTGAACCGGAAGGCGCGCCGCTGCAGCACCACCAATGCTTCGATTTCCGGGTATTCCAGCGGAAAGGAATGACTGAACAGCTCCAGCGCCCGCCGGCTGACGCCCACGTAGCCCGACGTCGGATCCGTGACATCCTGCCCCAATAAGATACGCAGGATGTACTGAAACACCTTCGTACCCAGCGTCCGCGGCGTGATGTGCCGGCCGGCGGAGTTATTCAGATACCGGGAGGCAATTACTAACTCACAACCGCTGGTTTGCAGCGCAATCTGCATGCGTGGGATGTCCCGGGGATCGTGCTGGCCGTCGCCGTCCAGTCGAATCACATACTGGAATCCTTGCGAAAAAGCGTATTGGTAGGCCGCCTGGACACATCCGCCCAGGCCCAGATGATATGCGAACGACAGTACGGAGGCGCCGGCCGCCTGCGCTCGCGGACCGGTGTCGTCGGTTGAGCCGTCGTCCAGCACCAGGATCGGCAGCGCGGGCGCCGCCTGTCGAATCTCGCGAATGACGGTAACGATGGATTCTGCTTCGTTGCGGGCGGGGACAACGATCAAGGTTTCCGGCGCGCTCATTCGCGACCAGCTACGCGGCTGAGCGGGATCGAATGAGCGCCGAGAAAGCGAAGAAACTGGCGGTCCGTCAGGCGCGCCGAGCGCCGCAGGCGCTTCCGATCGGTCCAAAGCGCCGGAATCCGCCGCAAGGCATCGGCGTGCGACCTGGCAAGCGCGCGCACCAAGGCGGAAAATGTCACTCCCTCGCGTTTTCTGGCTTGCCCTTCCAATCCGCGTCCGGCGGCGAACGCCTGAGCATGGAGGAGATAGCGGCCGATCGCGGCAAAGGGTGAAATCAGCACGCGGCGAAGCGGGAGATTCTTCCAGGTAATCAACATCCGGTTGCGTTCGACGAGATACAGCTTCCGGTCGCTGGCCGCGCCGGTCGTCGCCGAATACTCATGATAGACGAACGCTGAAGGAACATAGCGGCATCGCCAGCATAACCGTGCCAGCCGCAAGCCCAGGTCGGCGTCTTCGCAGTACATGAATAACGATTCGTCCCACGGTCCGGCATCATCCAGCGCGGAGCGCCGGAACAGCGCGGCGCACCCGCTGGCACACAGCACATCTTCGGCCTTCGGCATTGCGTCCGGAGCTTCGCCATGCGCGCGTTGGACAAGCGTGCCGTCGGCCGCAATACCCATTCCCGCCGAATCGATTCCCCGGTCCTGCGTGAGCAGGATGCGAGGGGCGCACGATCCGATGTCGTCGGAGTTTCGCATGACGCGCGTCATCTCCTCCAGGCAGTTCCGGTCCAGCACAACATCGTCGTTTAAACACGCAAAGAATTCGCTGGACGATTGGCCCAGTGCAGCGTTCAGAGCGGCGGCGTAGCCTTGGTTCGTTGGCAGCCGAATGACTTCCGCCCAACCGTCGGGATTCGCGGTTTGACTGACTCCCGGACGCCCGTCTTCCACCACCACCACCCGGATCGGCGCGTAGCTCTGGGTCCGCAGGGACTCCAGACAGCGCCTTAGTTTCTCGCCTCCGGTAAAGGTGGGAATGGCCACGGTGATCTCGGGCAAGGCGGAACTGGACGAACTCATTCGAAGCTCAGACTCTGAATGAGCCGTCCCCGGGGCATTTCTGCCCATCTTACGCCGATGAGGCCAGTTCCGGCTAGAAGCTTGTTTCCCAAGCCCCTAGAGCAGCAAATAGCCTAGGAAACCTGCGACGATGCCGGCGATCAGGCCACCAGCCACCAATCGGAATCCGCCCAGAAACTGCCGCCGGTCGACTTGAATCTCGGTGACGCGAATCCACACCGCTTGGTCTTCCAGTTCCACACGGACGAAATCGTCGCTGGTGATTTCGGTCGCCCAGCCGGCGCCGTATGGCGTACAGACCTTCACTTTGGTCAACAGGTTCATCGGCCTACAGAAGTAAGTGGAGGTGGCCGGGAGAGTTTCTCTATTGAGATGAAAGATAGTCCTGCGCGACGGGATTATTCCGGCATCAGGCCGAGCTTCGTCAGAAACGGCCAGACCTGCGAATAGATTTCCTGGCGGCGCTCCGGCGGAAAGCCGTGCTTGGCTCCGCGCAGGCAGTAGAGCTCGGCGGTAACTTTGGCGTTCATCAGCGCTTTAGTCAGCGCCACTCCCTGTTCGTAAGGAACTGTCTGGTCCGTATCGCTGTGGATGGTGAAAACCGGAGGATTGTCTTTGCGAACGTACGTCATCGGCGAAAGCTTGCGGGCCAGTTGCCGGCGTTCCGGCACGCTGGGGGGAATCCACTGGACGGCGTAGGCGCGCTCTCCGGGACCTTCGATTTGATCTTCGACGTCGGTGATGCCCCAGCAGTTAACGATCGCCGCGATTTTTCCGGTGGAACCCAGGCCGGCCGACTTCGGCGTCATTCCCACCATCAGGGAAAGGTGGCCGCCGGCACTGGAGCCGGTGACGATCAGACGCTTGCTGTCGATGTTGTACTTGTCGGAGTTCTTGCGCACCCACTCGGCGGCGTTCAGAACATCCTGCACCGCGGCCGGGGCAATGGCGGCTTTTGCCAGACGATATTCGACGTTAATGACGACGAATCCTTTGTTGAGATACGGCTCGACAAAGTTTTCGACCATGACCTTTTTCTCGCCATTCACCCATCCGCCGCCGTGGATGACGATGACAGCCGGACGCTTCTTTCCTCCGGCCGATGCGGGCGAATAAACATCCAGCACCGTTTCCGGATGCTGATCGTAGGAAATGTTGGCTTGGGCCGGCTCGATCGCAAGGGCCAGCGCGAACGCGAGACTTACTGGCATATCCTCAAATATGGCATGAGACTTTCGCTCGCCCTCCTATTACCCCTCGCCGCTTTTGCCGACGGTCCGGGAAAGATTGTCAGCAAGTATACCTCCGGGGACTTCGTCCTGACTGCCGATCCGGATTCGCCGCAATGGCGCGGCATCGGCGGAGTTTTCGCCGAAAACGGTCCGTTGGGAAAGCCGACGCCCGGCCATCGGACGGAAATTCGCTCCCGTTGGAGCGATAAGAATATCTATTTTCTGTTTATTTGTCCGTACGACAAGCTGAATTTGAAGCCGTCGCCCTCCGCTTCCACGGAGACCAATAAGCTGTGGGAGTGGGATGTGGCGGAAGTCTTTATCGGCGCCGACTTCGACCGTCCGCGGCATTATCGCGAGTATCAGGTTTCCCCGCAAAGCGAATGGGTGGATCTGGACATCGACCGCGACCATCCACTGCCCGACGGTGGTTGGAAGTGGAATTCCGGATTTACGGTGAAGGCACGCATCGATGAATCGAAAAAGGTCTGGTATGGAGAGATGAAGATCCCGATCGAGAGCGTCAACGGGACGAACGGAAAACCGGCCGTCGCGAAGACGGGATCGGAGATGCGGATCAATTTCTACCGCCTGCAGGGTCCCGGTCCACAGCGCGCAGGAATCGCGTGG
Source organism: uncultured Solibacteraceae bacterium (assembly GCA_964515165.1). Taxonomy (GTDB): domain Bacteria; phylum Acidobacteriota; class Terriglobia; order Bryobacterales; family Bryobacteraceae; genus JAPKYZ01. Next base: position 63,502 of record CAZETQ010000013.1, read on the forward strand.
CAGCCTACCGGCCAGCCTTCGTACCACGTTCCCGAAGCTTTCGGGCGCATTCTGTTCGCCAGGTAAATTTGCATGTCCAAGCGCGCGCTGCGCATCTCGCAAGTCGGGCTGCGCGGCATTGTCGGATCCGGCGTGACTGCCTCACGCGTGATGGATTTTTCGGCTGCCTTCGCCACATTTCTGGAGGCTCCCGGGCCGGTGATCGTGGGACGCGATCCCCGGGCCAGCGGAGTGATGATGCGCGAGGGCGTTGTCGCGGCGCTGCTCGCGTGCGGCCGCGATGTGGTGGACCTTGGCATTGTGTCCACACCCGTCATTCAGGCCAGCATTCGAACGCGCAATGCAGCGGGCGGCGTCTCCATCGGAGCGAGCCACAATGCGGCGGAGTGGAATGCTTTGAAGTTTCTCGGCTCCGGCGGAACTTATCTTTCCACCGCCGAAGCGAACGAGCTTCTGGACATTTACCATCTGCGCCACTTCCAGTTTGTCGAATGGGACAAGCTGGGCAAGCGCTCCGAAGATGCAACGGCTCTGGATACGTACCTGGATGAGCTGGCGGAGGTCTTCGACTTCGAGAAGCTGCGGAAGTTCCGCGTCGTCGTGGATTGTTCGAACGGCACGTCGGCTCCCATTTTGCGGCGGCTGAACGAGCGGTTCGGGTTTGCCTTTATTCTGATCAACGCCACGACGGACGGCAGCTTCGCGCATGAGCCGTCGACATCGGCGCGCGCTGTGGAGATGCAGTTGGCTCCGCTGATCCAGCCGCTCGACGCGGACGCGGGTTTTCTCTTCGATGCCGATTCCGATCGGGTGGCGCTCGCTACGGAGCGGGGCCAGGCGATCTCCGAAGAGATGGTGCTGGCGCTCGCGGCGGACCATCTGATGTCGCAATCCCCGGGCAAGCTGCTGATTACGAATCTCTCGACAACCTCTCTGCTCGAAGACATCGCGGCGCGATACGGCGGAAGCGTTGTCCGGGTGCCGGTGGGCCGTAATGCGGCCATCGACGCGCTGAGCGCCTATCGGGCGGATCAAGTGGCGCTGGCGGGAGAAGGCACCGGGGCGGTGATGATGCCGCAGTTCCGTTTCGTCTATGACGGAATCGCGACGATGCTGACGCTGCTGGAAATGCGGGCGGCGCGCAACGTGCCCTTTTCGGACATGATGGCTTTGTATCCGCCGTTTGTGATGCTGAAAGGCGAGGTTCCGCTGTCGCGGCAGCGAATTCCGGAGATGCTGCAGGCTTTGCAGGAGCATTTCCAGCCGGCCAAGCCCAACACCATGGACGGACTTCGCATGGATTGGAGCCACCAGTGGTTTCACGTGCGCGTCAGCCAGACTGAACCGATCGTTCGCGTCATCGCAGAGAAACGAGACGCCGCACCGACGGATCTGTTCCGGGACGTGATGGAAATCGTGGAGACCTACGCGTAATGGCTGCTCGCGAACATCTGTTGAAGATCGGCGTTTCCGGCATTCGTGGAGTGGTGGGAGGGTTCCTCACGCCGAACTTGGCGTGCGAGTTCGCGCAGGCATTCGGAACCTACTCCGGCAAAGGGCGGGTGGTGCTGGGCCGCGACACGCGGGCCAGCGGACCGATGCTGGAGCATGCGGTCACTTGCGGATTGCTGGCGGTGGGCTGCGACGTGGTCAAGGTGGGCGTTCTGCCTACACCGACCATCCAGATGTATGTTGCGGCTTGCGGGGTTCGTGGAGGGATTGCTCTCACGGCGTCGCACAATCCGCCGGAATACAACGCGCTGAAACTGTTCAACAGCGAAGGTCAATTCTTCAATCAATTCGAGCGGGCGGAGCTGATCGATCACTACCACCAGGGCGACTTCGCGAATGTCGACAATTCCA
>CAZETQ010000013.1:65464-85683 GCA_964515165.1 uncultured Solibacteraceae bacterium
GCGGAGCTGATCGATCACTACCACCAGGGCGACTTCGCGAATGTCGACAATTCCAGCATTGGACGCATCACGTCGGAAAGTGAAAAGCCGGCGCGAATGCACTTCGACCGCGTGCTGCGATGCGTGAATCAGGATCGTATTCGGAACCGCCGATTTCGCGTAGCGCTGGATTCGGTGAATGGCGCGGGTTCGGTATTGTCGCCGCGGTTCCTGCGCGATGAGCTGAATTGCGAGCTGCATGCCATTTCGATCGATCCCACGAAGCCGTTTCCCCGGCCTGCCGAACCGACTCCCGATGTCTTGGGAGATCTGGCGGCATTGATGCAAGAAACCGGATCGGACATCGGCTTCGCGCAGGATCCGGACGGCGATCGCCTGGCTGTCGCGCTGCCGGATGGAAGCATCCTGGACAATGACGAGGTTCTGGCGCTGGTTGTCGATGCGGTGTTGTCGAAGATGCCCGGCGACGTCGTCGTCAATCTAACGACGTCCTCGGTGATCGACGTAGTGGCCGGCTGGCATGGGAGGAAAGTGTTCCGGTCCGCCGTCGGAGAGGCGAATGTCGTGGAGCGCATGATCGCCCACCGCGCCGTGATTGGCGGCGAAGGCTCCAACGGAGGGATTATCTTCCCCACCGTTCACTACTGCCGCGACAGCTACACGGGAATGGCATTCCTGCTGGACCGCATGGCCGAAAGCGGGATGACGCTGAAGGAGCTGGCCGCCCGGCTTCCGCGGTTCTACCGGCTGGGCACGAAGGTGCCTTTTCAACACGGCCGCCTGGGCGGAATCATCCAGGCATTTGAAGCCCGGTTCCCCGATGCTCATGCCGATCGCTCCGACGGGTTGAAGCTGAATTTCGAAGATGGATGGCTGCACGTGCGAGCCTCCAATACCGAGCCGCTTCTCCGGCTTTCGGTGGAATCGCAGTCGGAACAACGGGCGAACGACTTATTGGCCATTGGCGCCGATATACTCAAGGCATGATCGGGGTTGTCGTTTTCCTGGCGCTGGCCAGTGATTTCTCAGACCGTCGCGCGGCACTTGAGGACACGCTGAAGGGTAAGAGCCTCGTCGTCCTCGGCCTTTCAGAAGAAGAAGGAGACACCCGCGATGGCTTTTTCCAGGAACCCAATTTTTACTATCTGACTGGCCTGAAGAACCCCGGCGGCGCCTTAGTGATGAAGAACGGCGCTGCGACAATTTATCTGGATCATCGCGACGAGAAGAAAGAACGGTGGACGGGGAAGAAACTTGCTTTCGAAGACCGGCCGGATTTGGGTTCGCCGCTGAAGCCGTCCGACAAGCTGGAAGGCGATCTGAAAGACATTACGGGCAAGCTGTATGTTCTGCCGGGGGCGAAGGAGCGCCTGCGGAAGCTCGCGCCGAAAGCGGAATTGGAAGACGCCACGGCCATCCTCGCTCGGATGCGCAACGTGAAATCGCCCGGGGAACTCAGCACCATGCAGAAAGCGATCGAAGCGTCGATTGCCGCGCACCGGGCTTCCTGGCGAACGGCGAAGCCTGGAATGTTCGAGTATCAACTGGCGTCGGCGATGTCGGGAGTTTACTTTTCGATGGGCTGCCAGCGGAACGCTTATCCGCCGATCGTCGGCTCCGGTCCGAATGCAACGGTGCTGCACTACTTTCTGAATAGCCGCCGGATGGATGCGGGCGAGCTGGTGCTGATGGATGTAGGCGCGGAATGCGATGGGTACGCCGGAGACATCACGCGGACCATTCCGGTAAACGGCAAATTCACGCCTCGCCAGCGGGAGCTGTACGATGCGGTGCTGGCCGCCGAGAACGCTGTGATCGCCGCGGCCAGGCCCGGAATGACGCCGGCGCAGTTGAAGGAAATCGCGGTGAAGTCGCTGGATTCACGCAAGGAGAAGCTCGGAAAGTACCTCATCCATGGGGTGTCCCACCAGGTTGGCCTGGAAGTTCACGACGCCTACGTGAAGGACGATCCATTTCCGCTGGGCTCAGTGATTACGGTCGAACCGGGAGTGTACATTCCGGAGGAAGGAATCGGCATCCGCATCGAGGACATGATTCTTCTGACCAGGGATGGAGCGAAGAATCTGACGGCGGCGCTGCCGCGCGAAGCTGACGAAATCGAGCGCGAGATGGCCAAGTCGCGCCAGGAAACAGCCGCTTTCAAGCCCTAATGCGCTACTGGCTCTGCGTTGCGGCGGCCTTCATTTTCGCCGTCGTGGTGTCGTGGACAAACCCAGCCACCGCGATCGACAACGCAACGTATGACTGGATGTGCCGGCTTTTTCCGGTTTCGCGCCCGACACCGCAGGCGCTGATTGTCGCAGTGGACGAGACGACACTGAAACGCCGTGGCGGAATGCGCGCTTTGCGATCCACTCTTGCCGAGTTGCTGGAAAAAGTAGCGGCGGCAAAGCCTGCAGTGGTCGCGGTGGATTTCACCCTGGCGGATGGCGGCGACCCGGCGGAAGATGCCCGGCTGGCCGCGGCCATGGCGAAGACGGACGGGTTGATCCTGGGAACCGACCTGGCTGACGACGGCTCCGGCTGGCAGGACCCTCTGCCTCAATTTGCGGCGACGGCGAAAGCTCTGGGCCATGTTCATGCCGATCCGGATCCGGTGTCCCGGTGGATTCAGTTGGACAAGGCGGCCGGCCAGGTACGGCGGTGGGCATTGGCGCTAGAAGCTCTGGGTCCGGGGACGGTGCCTCTCGAAACGAATGAGTCCCTGAACTGGGCGGGCCGCCATATTCCGTCTCATCGGGTCCGAGTCGCGTACTCGGCCTCGCTGCCCACCATATCTGCCGATACGGTATTGGAGTCGGAACCGCAATCATGGGAAGGCCGTGTAGTCTTCGTCGGAACGACGCCGCTGACGGCAGCCAAGGACCGGTTGATGACGCCGTTGGGGGTGATGATGCCGGGGGTGGAGATCAATGCCCAGCTCTTCGAGACTCTCCGCGAGGGGCGGTTCAAGCAGGATCTCCCGGTCTCGATGGTGCTAGGTTTGTGCGCCGTGATCGCGATCGCCGCGGCGTGGGCGGTTCGCTGGCAGTATGCCGGCGGAATTGCCGTGATCCTCACAGCTCATGCGCTGCCGTTTCTAGCCTTTCCGAAAGACATCGTGCTGCCCGCGTTTGGGCTTGCCGCGTGCGCCTGGCTTCCGGCGCTCACCGGGGGCGTCTACCGGTATTTGGCCACTCGAAAACAGCTCGACCATGCGGAGGCCGAAAAATCGCGGTACCAGAAAGCCATTCATTGGGTGACGCATGAGATGCGGACGCCGTTGACCGCCATCCAAGGTTCCAGCGAGCTGATGACCCGCTACAATCTTCCGGCGGGCAAGCAGCGCGAGATCGCGGACATGATCAACTCCGAGTCGAAACGGCTGGCGCAGATGATTTCGACGTTTCTGAGTGTCGAGCGCCTATCGGCCGGTCAAGTGCCGTTGAAGAAAGAGCGCCTGCAGCCGGGAGATCTGATCGCGGCGGTATCCGAACGAGCACGGCCCTTTCTCGATCGAAAGCAGCAGCAGATTGTCGTGGAAGCCGCGCCGGAAGTTGAAATCGAAGCGGACCGGGAGTTGCTGGAGTTCGCTCTTTACAATCTGGTGACGAATGCCAGCAAGTATTCGCCGGAGGGCGCAACGGTGTACGTCGGAGCGGGGTCGGTTGCGGGCCATCTTCATGTCCAGGTGACCGATCAGGGGATCGGGATCGAAGCGAAGGATCTGGCGAAGGTGGGTACGCGCTTCTTCCGGACTCGCCGGGCCGAGGAATTCGGAATTGAAGGAACCGGCATCGGGCTGTCGATCGTGCAGGAAATTGTCCGGGCCCATGGCGGCAGGCTCGAGGTGACTTCCCGCGTCGGCCAAGGCTCGTGTTTCACAATAGTGGTGCCAGCGTCCATGTCGACCGAGGTCAATTCCGCTCTATGAAGCCTCGCATTTTGCTGGTCGAAGACGACCCCAGCGTCCGGTCTACCATTTCGACCCTGTTCGAGATGGAGGGGTATCCCGTCGATGCTGTCGGCTCGACGAAGGCCGCGATCGATAAGATTCGCGGAAATGTCTACTCTCTGGTCGTTACCGACATCTACATTGACGATCGCACCGGACTGGACGTCCTGGATTCAGCCAAGGGAGCAAATCCGAACTGCGCGGTCATTCTTATGACGGGCCGAGGATCCATGGAAACGGTCATGGCGGCAACCCGGGGCGGGGCCTTCGATTACATCGCCAAGCCTTTCGCTCTAGATTCGCTGCTGGCGGCTGTCAAGAAGGCAGAGGCGAGCATCGGACCCGCCGAGGAGCCGGAGGAAGATGAGTTCGATCTGCCGGAAACGGAGTTGATCGGCAGTTCTACCCAGATGGTCGAGCTCTATAAGACCATCTCCCGAGTCGCGCCGACGGATGCCACCGTGGTGATCGAGGGGGAGACGGGGACGGGGAAGGAAATGATTGCCCGGATGATCCACCAGAACTCTCCGCGAGCGTCTCAGCCCTTCGTCCCGGTCGATTGCGGAGCCATTCCGCCGTCGCTGCTGGAGAGCGAGCTATTCGGAGCCACCAAAGGCAGCTACACCGGGGCCGACCGGGACCGGATCGGAGTGTTCGAGTCTGCCAACCGAGGGACGGTGTTTCTGGACGAGATCGGAGATATCGATAGCAGCTTCCAGTTGAAGCTGCTGCGATTCCTGCAGGAGAAAGAGGTTCGACCGATCGGCGCGCCTCGGGCCAAGCCTGTGGACGTTCGGGTGGTTGCCGCCACCAACCGGGACATGCGGAAGCTAGTGGATGCGGGGGAATTTCGGGAAGATCTCTGGTTCCGCTTGAATGTCGTGCCGCTGCGGTTGCCGCCGCTTCGGGAACGACAGGGAGATATACCCCTTCTGACTCAATACTTTATCCGGCGATACAACGAGCGCTATGGTCTTTCGACCAAGCTGGTGGATTCCGGACTGGCGGCGATCGAGGCCTTTACCTGGCCGGGGAATGTCCGGCAATTGCAGCATTTATTGGAACGGCTGGTGATCCTCGCACCGCAAGGCAAAATCGACGCGGAGGCGGTGTTATCGGGGATACAACCTCCGGGGGCGGCGTCGGTCACCAGCGAGAGCTTAGCCGATACGGAAGCAGAGCAAATTCGCAGGGTAATGGCCGCAGCAGGGAACAACAAGAGCCGCGCGGCCAAGATCCTGGGAATCGAGCGTAAGACTCTTTACCGCAAGCTCGAGAGGCTGTCCTCGTCATCGTAGGAAACAGGGTCGGCCACAGGCTCCGGTCCGATCCGCTCCATCACTTCCTTCACCCGTGTGGCGTATTCCGGCCGCGGATTGTAGGTTTTCAGGATTCCATCCGTACCTTTGGAGCGGTAATAGTGCCCCTTGCCTAGTTTGTAGGCGACGGCGTGAATGCCGTGACGAACGGAGGGAAAACGCTTATTGGCGTTAGCCCAGCCAAAAATGTTGTTTCTTTTGCAGTACTTACCGCCAGTGGACTCAACGAAGGAAATGCTGGGCAACAGACGCCAGTCCAGCCCGTGACGGTCGGCGGCGGCGATAAAATCGGGTGCTAAGTCCCGGATGGGACAATCCTTTTCCTCCAGGAAGAGCCGCAGGCGGCTCACTCGAGGGTCAACGCGAATTTCCGCGCTGAGTGGACCAGCGATGTCAGGGGTAACCATAAACAACGCGGCTACCACAACAATCCGTGTCATCAGCTTATTTCGCATGCAGTTACAAAGAAAGAGAAAAAAACAACTCCTTTCAAATGTCTTGGGCGGGAATCGGGGTCGAACAGCGTCCCGATGGATCAGGCGCGCCCCTTACGAGGGCGATCCATCAATGTCGCGGTGAGCGATCATGAAGCGATTATACCAGCATTAACCCGGTGAATCGGCCAGCGGATACCTTAGGTGGTACCGGGTGGGAAGTACGGCCACGAGCGGTGGTGGTAGAACTTCGACAGAGAAAATTTCCGGGTGGACCCACCAATAACCCATGACGCAACGGTTCCTGAATCACTGTGGGTGGGCCGGAATGGCGGTGGTCTGTTTGTTCTCCGCCGTGCAATCCGGCCGGTTGGCCGTGAGCCACGCCGCTTCTGTCCGGAGCGAACGGGACTTCGAGCTGTCGGGACACCCGGCGGTGGAGCAGTATTTGCACCGGGTGGCGGTTCTCGAAACGAATGGTCAGTTGGAGCGGGCCGAAAGGGAACTGCTGAGGGCGGCGGAGCAAGACCGCCAATTTCCCACGGTCTGGGCGCTAGCCCAGTTCTATCACCGCCAAGGCCGGAGCGTCGAGTGTCGACGGTGGCTCCGGCAGGCCGCGGCGATGAGTTCCGGGGACAGGACAGCCGTGCTGCGGATGATGTCCGAAGAGTTTGGCCCCTCTTATCCGGAAGAGCTTTCGGCCAGGCTGCGGAGCGAGTACGAAGCACACGCGCGAACGCAGAAATAGAGTTTGTGGGACTGGCGGTCCCGCTATCTTGGTTGTTCTTACCCGCCCGTCATACTCCCTTCCCGCGCGGGGGTATGACGGCTGGGGTTAAATTTCTTCCGGCTTCAGCTGGCTGAGCACGAACGGAGCTTCCGTCACCTTCGCTTCGCGGCGGCCGGAAATGATCGAAACCCACAGACGCAGCGAGTCGGCCACAATCAGCAACACCAGCAGCAGGAATGTTCCACAGACGACCGCATCCAGGCGTTCATTGAAGATCAGGCGCTGGGTCTGGGCCAAATTGGCCGCAGTGACCTTTCCGCTGGCGATCATGTCCTCCAGTTGAGCGGCGCGCGCCAGGAAGCCCAGCCTCGGAATGCCGGAAAAGATCTTCTGCAATCCGGCCGTGAAGCAGACAGCCAACAGCAACACCAGCGGACTGACGGTCACCCACATGAATTTCGGGCCGTGCATCTTTAAAATGACGGTCGTGGCCACGCACAGGCCGATCGCCGCCAGAAGCTGATTGGCGATGCCGAACAGCGGCCAAAGGGAGTTCACCCCGCCTAGCGGATCCATCACGCCCTGGTAGAGAAAGAACCCCCACGCCATGACGATCACGGCGCTGGTGCCCAACACGCCGGGCATCCAGCCGGTCTGGCCCAGCGGTTTCCACACGTGGCCCAGGAAGTCCTGGAGCATGAAGCGGCCCACGCGCGTTCCGGCATCGATCACCGTCAAAATAAACAACGCCTCGAACATGATGGCGAAGTGGTACCAAAAGCCCAGGATCGTCTTCCCCGCCCCGGTGGATTGCAGACCGGAGGCGAAAATATGCGCCATACCCAGGGCAAGCGAAGGCGCTCCGCCGGTGCGGGCAAACAGACTCTTTTCGCCGACGTCCTGCGCCATCGAAGCCATTTCCGCCGCGCTGACGGTGTAGCCCCAGGAGGAAATCGTCGCTGTGGCAGCTTCCGGAGTTGCGCCGACGATACCTGCCGGGGAGTTGACCGCGAAGTAGACTCCTGGATTCATCGCCGTGGCCGCGACCAGGGCCAGGATGGCAACGACACCTTCGATCAGCATGGCTCCGTAGGCGAGCGGCAGAGCGTGAGATTCTTTCGCGATGATCTTCGGCGTGACGCCGGAGCTGATCAGGGCATGGAATCCGGATATGGCTCCACAGCCGATAGTGATAAAGACAAAGGGGAAAACCTTTCCCGCGAAAATCGGACCGGTGCCGTCGACGAAGCTCGTCAGGGCGGGCATTTGCAGATCGGGACGGACGAATAGCACTCCGAGCGCCAGCAAAGCGGCGACCCCCAGCTTGACCATCGTGGAGACGTAGTCGCGGGGCGCAAGCAGCAGCCAGACCGGTAGCGCGCTGGCTGCAAATCCGTAAGCGATTATCATGATGGCCAAGGTCGGGCCGTCGAAGGTGAAGGCGGGGCCCAGAACCGGATGGTTCGCCACCCACTCCCCGGCGAAGATGCTGGTCAGGATCAGGACAAATCCTAGAATGGAAACTTCGGCGACTTTGCCCGGACGCAGGAACCGAAGATAAAGGCCCATGAAGAGGGCAATCGGCATGGTCATGGCGATAGTGAAGGTGCCCCACGGGCTGCCCTTTAAGGCGTTTACGACCACCAGGCCGACAACGGCCAGGAGAATCACCATAATCAGCAGCACCGTAATCAGCGCCGTGATTCCGCCGACGGGACCGATCTCTTCGCGCGCCATTTGCCCCAAGGACTTGCCGTCTCGCCGCATCGAGCAGAACAGCACCGTCAAATCGTGAACCGCGCCGCCGAGCGCGCAGCCCAGAATAATCCAGAGAGTGCCGGGAAGATAGCCGAACTGCGCCGCCAGCGTCGGACCGACCAGCGGTCCCGGCCCGGCGATCGCCGCAAAGTGGTGCCCCAGGACGATCCATTTATTGGTCGGCTCAAAATCGTGCCCGTCGCGCAGCCGTTCCGCCGGAGTCGCGCGTTTGTCGTTCAGGGCCAGGATGCGCGCGGCAATCCACGCTCCATAGAAGCGATAGCTGACCGAGAAAATGCAGACGGCTGCGATTACCATCCAGACGGAATTGATGGCTTCGCCGCGCCAAACGGCGATTCCGCCAAGCGCAATGGTTCCGGTGAGCGCCACCGCAATCCACAGGGCGGCTTTCAGGACACGATTCATAGTGATTCTTAGAATTTTGCCAAATGCGCGAGCATCGCGTAGGTTTTAATGCCCCCCGGAAGCTCAACCGAGTCGATGACTTTCCAATCTTTATCGAGAGATCCGATGTAGATCGCCGAAACGCGCTCGCGCCCCATCAGAATGACATTCTTATCCAGGTACACCAGCAGGCGGTACTGCACTTCTCCCGCTTCATCGCGCCAGCGATCCTCCGAAGGCTGGCCCAGCTTGCGAACGACCGCGTGATAGTCGTCTTGCGCCGTCAGTCCCAGGCTGGATTGCAGCACCGGCTTATAAATGACGGCTTTGCCCGACGAGATGGTGCGATAGACGCCGATCATGATCGCTGTTCCGGTAATTCCGAGAATCAGCGACCAGATGATCAGCTTCCCAATCCGGTTCTCCGCCGGCGTTTCCAGGCGAATTCCCACCACGGGCGCCGGGACCGGAACTTCCGGAGGCGCCGCGGCCCGCGCAACGTCGTTGACGGCGCGCGGCATTTCGATCACCCGCCGGACGTGCGGAACAATGACGCCGGTTTTATATTCCAGCTCCTTGCCCAGACCCCAGATCATGATGGGCTCTTCGATCTTGGCCAGCTCGCCCAGATAGCGCCGGGGAACCCAGATTTCCAGCTCGTGCTTGGTGTTGGTCACCAGCACTTCGGACCAGGTGGCGTCTTTGTATCGCCACTCGTTATGCTCGATGCCCACGATCGCCGGGTAGAACGAAAACGGACGGTGCCCAAGATGTTCCAGCGGCGGAGGAATGGGAGGCACCGACATCTCCCTCAATTACAGCAAATCCAGAGTGCGCAGAATCTCATCCAAATCCCGGCGCAGCGGCCGGACAGGCTCCCGCAGCAGCGCTTCCGGCGTCTCGCAACGATCGAATGCCCTGCGCATCGCCAGCTTGGCGACGGCGTAGCGTTCCACCTGGTTCAATACGTCCAGCGGAGCCTGCGTCAATTCTTCCGGCGCGAAGACAACCTTCACCAGATGAAGCAGCTTTCGATCCCAACTGACTTCGAAGTCATAGGTTCCGGGAGAGGATTCGGCTGCCAGCGCGTACTCGAAGACATAGCCGCTTTCGGCGCTGTAGGTCTTCATTCGGCGGCCGGGCATATGTTCCAGGATAAAGGCATAGGATTTCCTCCCGCGGGATATCATCGGGACGTGAGCATCGGCGCGCTGCTGCTGGTTTCGATCGGGCTGGCCCAGGAACCGGTTCCTCCCACCGCCGCACCAATCGAATCGATTGCCCCTGTTCCTAAGTATGAGTACCAGGGCAAGCCAATCGTCCTGCCTTTCGCCTGCACCGAAGAGCAACTGCATCAGGCCGGCCTGAGCTGCCCGGAATCGGAACCCTGCCCCGTATTTCTCGAGCTGGCCGGATTGGAATCCTGGGCCGGTCACCTGGTGCTGGCGGGGAACCTCCACTCGTCCGCCGCCACGTTTTCCAGCGTATTGCTGCTCTCCGACGACAACGGAAAAACCTGGCTGGAGCCGCACGAGCGAATTCCCCAAGCCGTCTTGGAGGGCGCGCAGTTCGCCGATGCCGATGCGGGGTGGGCGGCCGGCCAAATTCTGGCTACACTGCCCCGCGATCCTTTTTTCCTGGTCACGACCAATGGCGGGAAAACCTGGAAGCGCCGGCCGATCTATGACGACACCAAAGTTGCGGCCATCGACAGTTTCTTTTTCGAATCGGCCAAAGAGGGGACGCTGATCGTCGATCTTTCCCGCAGCGGGGAGCCCAATCAGCGTAGCCAGATATTCGAAACAAACACCGGCGGAGACTCCTGGATAACGCGGGAGGTATCGAACAAGCCTGTCCAGTTGAAGAAAACACGGCCAACTGCCGCCAACGTGCGGCTGCGGGCCGATGCGCCGACCAAGTCCTACCGGGTGGAACATTTGCAGGCGGGCAAATGGGCGCCGCTGGCGGCGTTCGCCGTCCGTCTGCCGGACTGCCACATCGGCCTGAAGGAACTGCAGGCTCCCCCCGAACCGGAGCCGACGCCCGAACCCGTAAAGCCCATCGGCCCCAAGACGGCCCCGAGCTTGAAGAAGAAGCAATAGATGGGCCGGAAACGCGCCAACTGGGATCTCGCGCTGGAGCTTGGCTTGACGCGGCAACTGCTCACCGCCGTGGCCGAAGAGATGGGAACCGTGCTCCGAAAGACGGCGTTCTCGGCCAATATCAAGGAGCGGCGCGACTACTCCTGCGCGGTCTACGACCGCCACGGCGAGACGATCGCCATGGGCGATCACATGCCGGTTCATCTGGGCGCCATGCCGCTGTCGGTCGCCGAAGCGATCCGCTCGTTTCGACTGGAGCGGGGAGACGTGGTCATCCTGAACGACCCGTTTCGCGGTGGGACTCACTTGCCGGATATCACCGCCGTCAGCGGGGTGTTTCTCCGCGGCGAGCGCCGGCCTGAGTTTTACGTCGCCTCGCGCGCGCATCATGCCGACGTGGGAGGCATGAGCCCCGGTTCGATGCCGCTGGCCAGCGAAATCTACCAGGAAGGCATCCGCATTCCACCGGTCCGCTTGATCCATCGCGGCAGGACGGATGAAGCGCTGTTGAATCTCATCCTTTCGAATGTGCGCACTCCAGAGGAGCGCCGTGGCGATCTGATGGCGCAGTGTATGTCGCTGAAGCGCGGCGAAGCCCGTTTGCTTGCGCTCGTCCGATCCCAGGGACTTGCGCCGCTCCGGCGCAACATGCAGGCTCTTCTGGATTACAGCGCGCGGATCATGAGGGCTCAGCTGCGGAGCCTACCGCGCGGGCGCTACTCATTCGAGGATTCGCTGGACGGCGGGATCCGCATCTGCGCGGCAATCACGATTCAGAAAGATGCAGTCCTTGTGGATTTCACGGGATCGTCCCCGCAATCGCAAGCTCCGGTGAACGCCAATTACGCGATCGTGCTGGCCGCCACGATGTACGTCTTTCGCTGCCTGATCCGGGAAGATGTTCCGTTCACCAGCGGCCTGATGCAGCCGATTCGGGTAATCGCTCCGGAGGGCTCCGTCGTCAATGCCCGGCCGCCGGCGGCGATAGCGGCGGGCAATGTCGAGACCTCGCAAAGAATCACGGACGTCCTGTTGGGAGCGCTCGCCCAGGCGGCGCCAGACCGGATTCCCGCGGCCAGCTCCGGCACGATGAGCAACTGCAGCTTTGGTGGAGTCGATTCGCGAACAGAACGGCCTTTTGCTTACTACGAAACAATCGCGGGCGGCATGGGCGCTTCGGCAGCGGGCGCGGGAATCAGCGGAACCCATACGCACATGACGAATAGCTGGAACACTCCGGTGGAGGCGTTCGAGCATTTGTATCCGGTGCGGATCCGCCGGTACTCGCTGCGGCGAGGTTCCGGCGGAGGCGGCGAACATTCCGGCGGCGATGGAATCGTTCGAGAGTTTGAGTTTCTTTCTCCCGCGGAGTTCACCCTGCTGTCCGATCGGCGGGAGAAGGGGCCTTACGGACTCTCCGGTGGAGAACCCGGCCAGACCGGAGCGGCGTTCCACAACGGTCGGGAGGTTCCTGGCCGGGCTCGGTTCGCCGTGGCGGCGGGAGATCGAGTACGAATTGAAACTCCGGGAGGCGGAGGTTTTGGCAAACAGCCGGATTAGCGGGCGATCCGGAGAATTTCGCCGGCGATGCGTGCAAATGCCTGGTTCAGATCCGACGCCACCGGGGCATAAACATAGAGTCCTTCCGGCTGGTCTGTCGCGAAGTCCGGACTGCTGCGAGTGTTGGACACTCGATTGAGAAAGTCGTCTTCGGCGGCGCCCACTCCCCCCAGACCGATGGAGTAAATGATGGTGTTGAGCGGAGTTGCCGACGTTTCGTTGGTGCGGATGCGCCGCGCGGCATGGGTGGCGGCGTTGATTCCCGCGTTATTCATTGTCGTTGCGTCGTCCATCCGGGGCTTATTGAAATCCGGGCTGGAACTGTTGGTAATCAGCGATAACGTCTTATGCCCGGTAATGCTGTTGCCGTAGATATCGGCCGGCGGCATGAACCCGATGTCTCCATAGACGTAGGTCGATCCGCTGGACATATTGAAGACACAACCGGAGCGATCGGCGCTGGGAAGCGTTGGGGTGGAAGCAGTGACGGGGATCGCCGGCGCCAGATGCGACCAGATGCCCATCGCTCTTCCGGTCCCGGCATCGGAGGTGATCCATCCCCGTTTGTTCGTGGTGGTGGAGCACGGAGTGCGGCTATTCACGGTGATGCGGCTGGCGCTGGCCGAAGTGGGGGCGGATCCGGTATAGCCGCGAGCTACCGTTCTCAGAGCATTCGCCGCGCTGAAATCGAATGTCAGAGCGTTCGGCTGGCCGTCGGTAAAAAACAGAATCACGTTCAGCGATCCCGGCTCTCCGGTACGCTTCAACTCGCCATAGGCGTTCCACAGAGCCTGCGCGGAGTTGGTTCCTCCCACGCAATTGATGTTGTTGATAAGCGCCGGAATCGAGCCGGAACCGCTCAGAAAGTTTCCCGGCGTCGTCTGCATCGGAAAATCGATGCGATAGTCGCCCCCGTACGTCAGCAGCCCCACACGGTCGCGATAGTTGGCGAATTTCTTAACGAATGCCGCAGCCGCATTCTTCATCGGAGCGCAGGCGCTGGAATTCGCCAGGGAACCCGAGCGGTCCAGCACCAGCATGACGTTGATGTCGCGCCGGGACGCGCGGCCCATCGCGCGGACATGCGTGGCTTCCGTTCTGAGGTAGCGCAGGAAGTAGCTGGGCGCGTCCACCGCCACATCGAGCGCCACAGTGCGGGTTCGAGTGCCGGTTTCCGCCACGGTCACGTTCACCGTCTTGTTTGTCGAATAGAAGTAGCCATTCGGAAAGTTGGCATTGAAAAAGCGGTGCGCCGTGTCGATGGCGCTGGATTCCTGTTCGGCGATCGTCAGGCCGCTGGAAAGCGAGCGGGCCGCGGCCAGCGCTCCCGCATCGGCGGCGGCGGACAAGCGCGCCCGGACTCCATAGATCATCCCGGCATCAATCGCCAGTCCGACGGCCGGAACGATGAAAGTCAGAGTTGCCGCGGTGATGGCAACGGCAATGCCCTTCTCGCGCAGAGATCGAGAGTGGGCGACGATTCTAGAAGATCGACCGCGCATATACCCCCTTCACGCCGCCCTGATCCCCGATGTTGTAGGCAGGCGTCTTTACGTACACTTCGGACACATAGGCAATTTCGCCGGATGCGAGAGTCATCACGCTCGACCAGCCCGTTGCACGCACGCGGCTATCGGTGAGGTAGTCCGCTACGGCGATGGAGCCGTCGCCTCGGATCAGGGAGGGATCCGGCGATCCGAAAGCGCTGTTTTTGAGGCTGCTGTTGCCGAATTGAATGCGGTGAACGATCACCGGGATATTCAAATTTGTGCACGCCCCGGCATTCAGCCCGGCTCCCGTGCAATCGGCCGCGGCGGGAACCAGCACCTGCGAAAGGATCACGGTTCCATCGCCGCCGGTGCGCGTCATATTTAACCCATCGGCCAACCGGACGATGAGTTGCTGACTTTCCGGTATTGAAAAATCCACCCAGCGTACGTACATATGGCCGGCGTTGCGGGCCAGTTGCGTCACCTGAAGATTCCGGGCAAGGTTCATTCCCAGATTGAATGTGCCCAGCATCAGGGGCGCCAGAAAGACCAGGCAGAGAGCAAACTCCACCATGGCGTTGCCCTGCCGGCGGTCGCGGCGCGGGAAACGGTTCACCGCGCCGGGGGCTGCGAGCCTCCGGGCAGCCCCTCCATTCGATCCGTTGCCCGAGCCACCATTCGCAACGGCGTGGCGCTGCGCATCAGGGGAGCAATCCATCCCCATTCGAAATCCTCGATCGAGATTTCGACAACGTTATTCGGCGCGTTGAGAGAGGTTTCCTCATAAGTATCCGGCGTGTAATAGCGAATCCGAATTTTCTCCAGGCCGGATTCGCCCGCCAAAAAACCCATGGCATGGGTTTGAACAATCGATTTGATCGAGCCATCGTGACCCAATCCGCCCATCGTTTGATATGTCACCGCATAACGGACGCCTTCGCGGCAGGCGTGCTGCAGGGTGCTCCGGAGGAAGATGGCGACGGAAAAATCCAGAATTCCGAACAGGATGGCAAAGGTCGGCACGAAGATCAAAGATGCCTCGACCATGGCATTCCCACGGCGCGATCGGGCTCTCCAGGTGGAAAGTCGACTCCTCATGCTGAATCGATATTAGGGTGGCAAACGGGATTTTCCCATCGGGGAATTGCCTGAGCGGCGCTTTTTCGATTGCCTGAGTTTCGTCCGGAAAAGATCTCCTTCAGCGGCACCTCTTCCGGCGACCGCTATGATAGTGGTACTTGAGTTCGGAGATTCGTAGCGAGCCCTACACTTCCCCCCTGGCGAGAACCATTTCCAAACTGGGTAGGTCCGGCGTTCCTCTCGTGTTGATTTGCACGCTGCTGGGCGCCGCGGGGAATGTCTTGCTAAAGTTGGGCGGTAACAGCCTGGGCTCCTACGGCGTGACCCAGCTTCTGCAGCGGCCGTCGCTGATTTTACTGAATTTGCCGCTGATGGGCGGCTACGTTCTCTACGGTCTCAGCACCGTTCTGCTGGTGCTGGCGTTACGGCACGGCCAGCTTTCGGTTCTGTATCCGGTCATCTCTCTTACCTACGTCTGGGTATTGATCCTGTCCGCGCTGATATTCCACGAGACATTAAACTTCTGGAAAATCGCGGGGGTGATGACGGTGGTTGCGGGCGTGGGCGTTCTGGGAAGGGATTCCCGGAAGTGAAGACTCCTCTTTCGTCGATGGCGCTGGTGTTGGCGGCCTCGTTCATCGGGTCGTTCGGAGCGGTATTCCTCAAGGGCGGCGCGCAGAGACTGGAATTCCGTCTGAAAGCACTGCTAACAAACTGGCACCTGGCGGCCGGCGTGGCGATGTATCTGCTTTCGTCGTTTTTCTTCCTTTTGGGAATTCGTAACGGCGAACTGACGGTGCTGTACCCGATGGTTTCTCTGGGCTATGTCTGGACGCTTCTCTGGTCGAAGATTTTCTTCGGCGAACCGATGTCGAAGAACAAGATCGCCGGTCTGATTCTGATCCTGATCGGCGTATTCTGTCTGGGATTCGGAAACCGGATCAATTGAACCGGCGCTGGGCGGCGACGGCCACGGGTGCTTCGACAACCGGAGGAGGCGCCGGCTTGCGAATCCGGCCGTCCAGCCTGCCGGCGATCAGTTCCTTGCGAATCACCTCGAATTTGGGAGTTCCCGGTTGGCCGCCCTTGGCCACCACGTCCGCCTGAGTAACTTCCTGCGCCATCAAAAGATATTTCTGCAAATGGTTGCGTAGACGATCCAGCACCAACCGCTGGTTGGACCGGCACAGTAGAAAAAGAATTTCGTCTCCCGGGCGGGACGCCAGCAGCGCATAGACCTGCGAAGCGCGATTCAAGCCGGAGGCGGCCAACTGTTTTTCCAGCTTCTTCGCCCGCGGCTCCAGCTTCCGCCACTGGTCCATGTCCTGGCGCGTCAAGCCGCTGGCCTTGGCGAAAGCGATTCGCTCCTTGGGAGTCAGCTTCTCGGTGAAGATCGTCAGGAAAATTCCCCGCATGTCGGCATTGATGTCGATTCCGTAGGGAATTAATTGCATCGCCTTCTGTAGTTTTTGAAACCCGGCGTGATTGATCTTCGCGCCGGTCAAAGCGGGACTGAACAGGCGCAGCAGGTTTTCCTGATCCAGAGCTTTTACCAGATCGCCGGCATTCGGCTCCATGGCGCAGCGGACCAGCTCCTGGCGCAAGGCGTCCGGTCCCAGCATCTGCTCGATCCCTGCTTCGCGGACATTGGCATACTGCTGCTGGGTTCGAGGCTCAATCGTGAAGCCCAGCCGGACCTGCAGCCGGATCAAGCGCAGAATACGGGCGGGGTTATCGTACAGCGTGTAATTGCTGATGGTCCGTAATTCCCGCTGGTTCAGATCGGAGATTCCGTTGGTGGGATCGATCAGCAAGCCGCGCGAACCGCGGTTTAGCGAAAGAGCGATGGCATTGATGGTGAAGTCGCGCGTACGGAGATGGTCGTAGATCGGAGCGGCGGTGACTTGCGGCTTACCGCCGGCCTTCGCATATTTCTCACGTGCCGACATCGCGATTCCGACAATCACACCGGTAGGAAAGCGAAAGTCCAGTGTTTTGCGGAGATCGTCGGCGCCGGTCTGGACCGCACCCGCCTGCACCAGGAGCTTGGTCAGTTTGGTGGGATTACCTTCGACGACAAAATCCAAATCGCGAACGGCAAACCCGCCCAGCATGTCGCGAACCGCGCCGCCGGACAGGAAGATGTTGATTCCCGCATCCTGGGCAACCGAAACCACCTGAGCCAGGGCTTGGTTCTGCGGCCCCGTCAGATGACTTTCCAGCATGAACATGTAATCGCTCATTGATGACTCCGCGGCAGATTAGGGCCTAAGCTCTGGGGTGGAATGCCTCCAGCGTCTTTCGCAAGCGGGACTGCATGACGTGGGTATAAATCTGCGTCGTAGAAATATCGGCATGTCCGAGCATCAATTGAACGCTTCGAAGATCGGCGCCACCCTCCAGCAAATGCGTGGCAAACGTGTGCCTGAGTTTATGGGGGGAAAGATTCTGAAAAATGCCCGCCTGCTTGCCATGTTGCCGCAGCGCCTGCCAGAACCGCTGCCGCGTCATCCGCGTTCCCCGCCCAGTCACAAACAGGTAGGGAGTTCCCCGCCCCTTCAGCAGCTTTGGGCGTCCCTGATGGAGATATTCCTGGATCGCGTCCCTGGCGGCGCTGCCGATGGGCACCAACCGCTGCTTATTCCCTTTCCCGGTGACTCGGAGAACACGGCCCTGATCGGCGATATCGGAAAGCCGAAGCTCGCACAGCTCCGTCACCCGGAGGCCGGAGGAGTATAGAAGCTCGATCATCGCCCGGTCGCGCACCCCAAGAGGAGTTGCGGGCTGGGGAGCGTCCGTCAGGTCGTCGACCTGCTGGGCATTCAGGCTGCGCGGAAGATTACGCCATTGCCGGGGCATCCCAATCAAGGCGGTCGGGTCGCTGGGGATCGCTCCCTCCCCGGCCATAAATTGAAAAAGCCCTCGAAGGGCCGTCAAATGCCGGGCAATCGAGCGGCTGCTTAAGCCGGCTTTATAGAGAGAATCCAGATAAATCCGGATACTTTCCGGGCTCCGGGCGTCCGAATTCCACGAGTTTGCCCATGCCTCGAACCGGGCCAGATCCCGGCCGTATGCCTCCAGGGAATTGGCGCTTAAGCCTTTTTCGATCCGGCAAAAGCTTAAAAATGTACGAATTGCAGGCGCAAGGAGAGCGTTGGCGCTCATCGAGCCAATGATACAATACTCATCAAACTGTTTGAAACAATTTCGCTTGCTTTAGGTTTAACCAGTGCCCGGCTCAACAAGTAAAAAGGTGGTCGTCCTGCGGTTCGACCGCGAGCCGGCAGCAGGTTATGCGCCTACTTCATTCGACGAGCCAGGCAATCTCGAGCTTTTGACCCCCGCCGGGTCGATCCTGACAATCCCCTACCGCGATGTAAAAGTGGTTTGTTTTGTTAAGAGTTGGGAGGAACCCGTTGGCATTGAGGAACGCCGGAGCTTCGGAAGCAGGCCCCGCCTGGAAGGTCTATGGGTGAAGGCATTGTTCCGCGACGGCGACTTTCTGGAGCTTTTACTTCCGAACCGCCTTCTGGATCTTCCACTGAGCGGATTTCTGGGAACGCCGCCCGATGCCGTCGGAAATGCACAGCGTGTGTTCATCCCCAAATCCGCCCTCACCGATTGCGTGGTCCTGGGCGTGGTGGGAGCGAACCGGAAGACGAGTCGCCACAAAGCCGGCGGAGAGGGACAGCTAAAAATGTTCGACTAACCGGCCGCCCGGACGGCGCGCAGGTTAATTTCCCCTAAGTCCTGCCAGTGCAGGCGGTCGGCGCTCTTAACGAACGTCATCGAATCCAGCAGGAAGGATTTCGCGCCGCCGAAACTGCGCCACCGTTCCCGCGCATATGCAAGAGCGGGCGCGACTTGCTCCTCTGTTAGCCCCTGGGCCAGGGTGACGTGGGGATGAAACTGAAACGGCTCCTCAAACTCCAACGACTCCCGCGCGAGGTAATTGTGGAGGTCAATCAGCTGGGAATGTCCGCGGCGGATCGAGGAATAAATGACGAACGTCTTGGGAAAAACCTCGATGTCGCCAAGTTCCACTTCCAGGGGCTCCAGATCGACGGAGAGTCGTTGCAACTGCGCCCAAGCCTCTTCCTGCGACAAGACATGACGCGGAGGAAGCACTGTAACGTGTGCCCGGAGGTGGCAGGAAGGAACCAACTCCTGCCGGAGCATGTTGAGAAAGGCGCCCAGGGGGTTGGGAAGGTATGTCACCAACGCGAACAAGTCCATCAAGTCCGGCGCCCCCGGACAGCAACCCATATCACGTCGATTATAAACCGTTAGATCCACCTCAAGTTATCGTGGCAAACTGATCTACCGTACTAGTACCCTGACCTACGACACCGGCGACTTCCGGAACCACCCACAACGCTTCTTCAAATCCGACATATTTGAAAATCCGAAGCTGTCCATCCGGCAACTCCAGGATATCTCCAAGCTGGAGCGCTTCGTCCGTCAACCGCAATTGCTGCCAGAGCGCATAGGCGCTGGCGGCCTCCACCGCGCGTCCCGGTTCGTAATCGCGAGGCTTGGCCTGGGTCGCCCCACTCGAATGCGGAGCCCAGCGGAAGTTTTGACGGGGAGTTTCTTTCATCCGGTGGATCCGGTATTCGGGCATCGTCTAGAACATATCACAGACGAAATGTTTTTTCGCCCGTGTATCGATGCGTCCCCGCTCGATCCATTTCTCGATCCGCTCGCGATCCCAGCGGACCATGGCGGTCGGCGGGCCCAACGGCGGATCAGGAGCAAGGATCACACTGCGCGCTTCCGCGACTTCTCGAAGATGCTTGAAATTCGCAACGCGTTGGAGAGCCCGGTAGCCCATCGTCAGGATGGAAGGACCGCCGGCGGGAAGTAAGTTGACTCCGACCAGGTGTGTCGCTCCCAAGCGAGCGGCGGCCCAGAGCGGCAGGGCCTGGAGCAAGCCTCCGTCGGCATAGTTGTGCCCATCGATCCGATACTGCGGCAGAAATCCCGGAACGGCACATGACGCCGCCAGATGCTGCCATTGAATCTCGTCATCCTGAATCAGTACCGGCTGCAGATTCCACATTTCTGTCAGAGCGACGGCGAGGCGGCGCCGCGGACGAAACGAGTGATACAACGTCTGAATCCACGACTCCAAAAGGGCCGGATCGAAAACGCCGTCTCGCCAGGATCTCGGCAAACGCATCACAGGAGCAACGGCGCGCTCCGGATGAAGCCAGGTTTCAATCAGTTGCGGGCCCGTAATTCCACCGGCAATGGCCCACCCGTTAAGAGAGCCGACGCTGGCGCCGATCACGATGTCGGGCTGGAACCAATCTTCCAGCTCCGCCCATACGCCAGCCTGGTACGCACCGAACATTCCTCCGCCGGATAGGACCAGGGCGGTTAG
>CAZETQ010000014.1:0-84538 GCA_964515165.1 uncultured Solibacteraceae bacterium
TGCGTCTTCCGACCTACAATTCCGCAGATCCGGCCGCTTTTCAGCAGCCTGCTAGTTTCCTTACGCACACCGAGACGCCTCACCACATCGATTTAGAAGGTGATGCCGAAAAGCAGAGTTACCTGGTTGGACCGGGGTTGGAGGATCCGCGTGTAGCGGAACTCCGGCGAGAAGGAAAGGCGGCGATACTTGAGCTCGACTCCCCCACCGGCTACCACTCCATCCCGGACAACAGTGGAGTTCCTCGAAAAGGAGTTGGAAAAGGTCAAAGAGGAGTCCGGAGGCGAGCAGGATTCGGCTGTGGCCGTACACACGCCGGAGGAAAAGGTCTTCCTGGATTCGTGCGTCCACGATTTCCCGCCCAGGAGGAACGGCCGTACTTTCTCGCCGGGAAAGCGGTATTTCAACAGCAACGGAAAATCCCACGCCTTTACATCCTGCTGGAAGGTCACAATGGCAACGGGAAGGTCCGGTTGGTAGCGGGGAGTATTTAAGGATCCGGAACGAAAGGTCCGGTACAGCGCATCGAACTCCACCGAAAGGCTCCATGGAAGATGCAATTCGACTGTGGGGCCGACCGTCCACCGGCTGGTGTTGGTGGTGGTCAGGCCGGCTCCGTTGCCAATATAGACAAGATTGGTGCCGCTTAGTATGGAAACCGATCTCGAAGCAGCTGCCCCTTCGGTGAGGGGAAGGCCTCCTTTCAGTCCAAACGAAACAAGGGAAGTCTGCGCTTGCGCGATAGCTGCCGCGAGAGAAAACGATAAGAATAGGTGCATTCGACGGTGAGAGCCGGAAAACCGTCCGTTTCCCGACAGCAAAGAAAAGTTTTTTTGCTGTCGGAAAAGAGACTATCGAACGGCTCCTATTACCAATGGCTGGCGTAAGGAAACCAAACGACAAGGTGCTGGAGCCGTCGGTGCATGGGGCTTCCTGAGAATCTCGAGGAGATTTATGAGGCGGAACGCGACAATCTTTATTCTTATCTGCTCTACCTTAGAGTTTCCGCGCCGCAAGCGCAGGAATTGACGCAAGAGGCCTTCCTCAAGCTTTACCGGAAGATGAAGGGCGGCGGAACAATCCTCAATCCGAAGGCCTGGCTGTACAAGGTGGCATATCACCTGGCCACCCGGCACCATCGGGGTGAGCCAAAGTTCGACCAACTGGCGCCGGACTTCGCTGCGGCCGGACAGGAGCTGGATCCGGAAGCTCGACTGATTGATCGGGAGCGGATGGCGACCCTGAACCGCGGAATCCGGGAGCTTTCTCCGCAGCAGCGAAACTGCCTCTATCTGCGCGGGCAGGGATTGCGCTACAGAGAGATTGCGGAAGTCCTTGGTGTCCGTACGTCCACGGTGAGCGTATTTCTTGAGCGCGCAGTCGCCCGGCTGAAGGAGTCCTTCGATGCGTAACGGAAAGCATATTTCTACTGAAGAGCTGGCGCAATTTCAGGATGGGGATTTGCGCGGCGACCGGTTGATGCATCTGGAATCCTGTCCCGAATGCAGCAGCCGCCTTGATGATCTTGGCAACGCGGCTTCGGTCTTTCAGGAGTATCTAAGCGTCACCCGCCGCTTGCAGCCACCGCCTCCGCGGCCCTGGCAAAATCTGTCGGCAATCGTATCGGAACATTCGTCTTCGAAACCGGGCTTTCCCGCTCGCTGGGTTTGGATCGCCGCCGCCGCGTCATTGGCCGCCGTGTTCCTGTTCGCCGACTGGAAGCGAAATGCCGCGTCGGTGCGGACGCAGGATCTGTTGAGCGAATCTGCGAGGACGGCCCGGCGGCCGGAAGGCCGGATATCCATCACCGTGGGAGGAGCGACGATTCTCCGCCCGGCATTGCTCGAAACCGAAGTTGATGACGATCCGTCATTGAAACGATTGCACCGCGCATTCGATCATGCGAACTACAACTGGCGCGACCCGTTGAGCGCCAGATCGTTCCTGGCCTGGCGAAACACGCTGAAAACGAAACGCGACCGCGTCAATGTAATCGGCGAGGGGAGCCATCGCGCCTACCGCGTACGCACGGAGAACCCCGCCGGGCCGCTAAAAGCCGCCTCGCTGACGCTGCAAGGCTCCGAAATGCAGCCCATTGCAGGATCCTTCGAATTCATTCAAGACGGGACAGTGGAGATGTCGATAGCCGGCAAGGCGGCGGAAGGAGTCACGCAGAACGACTTACGGAAGGCCGCAGATCCCGCCCGGGAGACACAGGCCAATGCCGAAGATACTCTTCGCGTTCTTGCCGCCCTGCACAGGATTGGCGCCGATGTGGAGGATCCGATTGTCGTATCGGAGGACGCAAAACGGGGGATTGTCGTTCGCGGCCATGGGCTGAGCACGGAACGGCAAAAGGCAATTGTCGAAAGTTTGCGGGGCATTCCGCATGCGACCGTTGATTTCTCCACGGCGGAATCGCCGGATAGACCATCCACTCAACGTGCCGGTGAACCCTACGCCACCAATCTGCCGCCGGGGATTCGCCGGAAATTGGAGGAGCGCGTTGGAGGCGCGGTAGCGCTGCAGATTTTGACCGATGAACTTCTGGACGCCAGCGCGTCGCTGATCGCGAGAACTCATGCGATAGAGACGCTGCGCGAGAAGTTTCCGCTTTCGGTGGAAGCCAATCTTTCGCCCGAAGGCCGGCGGATGTTGGACGGGATGCATCGGGATCACGCGATGCAGATCCGGCGGGAGATCGAAGCGATTCATGCCAAGGTAACCCCTCTTTTGACGCAGAAAGAAGCATTGCCGCCAGCGGTCCCGGCACCCGCCGCGCATTCCTTTGGAGCGGCGGTGCGTCACCTCGATGCGTCGTTGAATCGCCTTCTCGCGGGTACTTATAACGAGGCGGAGGGCGAATCTCTGCTGGAGGAAGTCCAGGCCCAACTGGGAATTGTCTCCGCCATTGTGCAGGCTCAGGAAGAGTTTCGTCTCTAACCGGAAATGAATGCCTGGCGCTGCGTTTCTCTTCTCCTGGCCATGGCGTTCCATGCGGCGGCCGAAGATACGGCGCGCCTCGGCGGCGTCATTAAAAGCCCACAGGAGAATGGCCTGCGGGGCGTAGAAGTTCAGGTGCAGAACGAGCTGACGGGCTCGCGTTGGAAGACGTACTCGGACGAGGACGGCCGTTACCAGTTTGCCGGACTACCGCCGGGCACCTTTCGCGTGCGGGCGCGGATGCCGGGGTTTCGCACGGTAGCCCGAAGCGGTGTGGCGGTTGCCGCGGCGGGGAGCATTTCTATCGATTTCAGACTTGAGATGATCACGCTACACGAGACGATCACGATCGTCAGCGGAGTGGATGAAATCGATTCCGCAAGCGGCGATACACTTGTTCTTTCACGCGATGCTCGTGGATCGGAGCTGCCGGCCAACGGAGGCGACTTCCGGACATCCTTCGATCTGATGCCGGGAGTGGTCATTACGCCCGCAGGCGTCAGCGATGCCGGCCAATTCACGTCCGAAGGACAGCGTCCCAACGCCAATACGTTCCGCGTGGATGGTGTCAGCGCGAATACCGGTGTCGGAGGCAGTACGCTTCCGGGATCCTTTCCTGGCGCATCGCTTCCGGCGATGAACGCGACCGGTACGACGGGAAATCTTGTCTCTTCGGAGTCGACGCAATCCGTGGAACTCCGCACGTCGAACTTCGCGCCGGAGTTCGGCGAACGCCCGGGCTCGTTGGTTTCGATTCAGACTCGCCCCGGATCGCCGGAGTTTCATGGATCCGTTTCCCTGCAGGCTCGTCATAACGGTTGGACTGCCAACGATTGGTTTGCCAACAGCCGCGGCCTTTCGTTTCCCCGGTCGATGTATGGAAATGTGAACGGCGTTCTGGGCGGCCCGATCATCCGGAACCGGACTTTCTTCTTCGTTTCCGGTGAAGCTTCCGCCCTTCGCGATGCGGGCATTCAACTGACGTCTGTTCCTTCCCTGAGTGTCCGCCGCAATGCTCCGGACGCGGTCGTGAGCTTGTTGGAATCAGTGCCGCTTCCGACGGGACCGGATCTTGAGAACGGGCAAGCCGAAGGCTTGGTTGCCATGAGCCGGTATGCGATGGCCAAGAATGTAAGCGGCCGGATCGACCATGCGTTAGGAGCAACCGCTCACCTTTTCGGGCGCTACAACTGGGCGCCGTCCATGTCCCGGGCCCAGCGGTTCCCGTTGATGCAAGGCGAGTTCGGCTGGCAGAGTGTAACGGCCGGTGGAACGTTTGGGAAGGGGACCATTCATGATATTCGCTTTAACTACTCCCGCGCGGATTTTTACGCCGGAAAAGACGGCCGGAACCGTACCGTACTGTTTGGACCGGGCACCGGCCTGATTGCGGTGACGTACGATTTTTTCGATGCCGCGGGCGGTCCGGGAGCGTTGTCGATTCCCAATGCCGGAAACTTTGTCTGGGGCGATTGGGGAAGGACCAGGCAGGATCAGTGGGAAGCTCGCTACTCGCTCTCTCGCGTGGGTGGAAATCATCAGTTTCGTGCGGGAATCCAATACCTGCTTCTCAGTCCTTGGCGCGAAAACAATCGACAGATTGCTCTGGGAAGCGCTCCCAGTTTGCAGAGCATCCTAGACGGCACGCCCATCAAGCTTCAATTGTTCGCGCCCGGTTGGAGCAGGCCGGTACACATCGGCTCCGTATTCCTGCAGGATACGTTTCGTGTCAGCGATTCCTTGCAGCTTGTCTACGGAGCGCGCTGGGAGGTCACGCCGCCGGTGCAACGCACCATTGGCCAGTTGTCCTCCCTGGCCTTGTACGGCGACTTAAGCGGCGACCAGAACATCGGCTGGCTTGCGGGTACTAGCTCCAGAGCGAGCACTCCGTGGGCGGCGAATTACCGGCAATTTGCGCCGCGCATTGGAATTGCTTACCGGTTGCCGGGGTCCGCTGTTCTTCGCGCCGGAGCAGGTCTTTTCTACGACACGCGTCTTGGCGCGGCGATTCATCCGATCAATGGGGCTCCGTTCAATAGTTGGTGGCTTTCGCCTGGTTCAGGGACTGGCTTGGGGGGAGGTCACGGCTCCGGCGGCGTTGCGCCTCTTCCGTCCTCGTACGATGTCCAGCAGTTTGTCGACGGCCCCTATGCGGGCTTGCGGCTGCCGGTGTCTTATCAATGGAGAGTCACGCTGGAAAGAGCGCTCCGCGGAAATGGTATCGCATCGATTGCCTATGCCGGCGCCGCCGGAAGGAATCTATTGGGCAATCAAATCTATTTCGATCCGGACACCGGAAGCCAGCGCCAGTTTGTCACGCAGACGCAAAACCGCTCCAGCTACCAGGCGATGCAGGTCCGCTATGCCGGCAATCTCAGCCGCCGCGTCTATGGTTCGATCGCCTATACCTGGTCGCATTCGCTCGATGACGCTTCCCAGGACTCTTCCTCGTTTCTGATCCATCCGAACTACAGTCTGCGCGAGGCATGGGCTTCCTCAAACTTCGATGTGCGGCAGACCTTCACTGCTGCCTTATCCTATCGTGTGCCGGCTTCGTCGCGACTGCCGTGGTCGCTCTCGGATTGGACAATCAGCGGAATTTTCCGTCTACGGTCCGGCTTTCCGGTCAACATCGTGAATCAAGAGCAGCCGATGGGCAGGACCTTCGTCAATTGGGACAGACCTGATTACGTGTTTGGCCAGCCGCTTTGGATTGCTGACGGCAATGCCGCCGGGGGCCGCCGCCTCAATCGGGACGCTTTCCAGGCAACTCCGGGCGATCGGGCCGGGACACTCGGGAGGAATGCCGTTCGGGGCAACAGCCTGGGTCAAATCGATGTTAGCCTTCGCCGCGATTTCGCGATCCACCGTTCCACACTTCAGTTGGGACTGAGCGTCTTCAACCTTCTAAATCACCCCTCATTTGCCGATCCCATTCCCTATCTGGCCAGTCCTTGGTTCGGTCAATCGACCTCGATGCAAAACCTCATGCTGGGAACAGGTTCACCCAATAGCGGACTGCCCGCAATGTTTCAGGCCGGAGGTTCTCGATCTGCGGAAATCAGCGTTCGCGTTACGTTCTGACCGCGTCCATTTGAAATAACGTCGAAAACGTTAATCCAACGGCGCCCGGCATCAACCCGAGCGGCGGCGCTTCACCAGCTTCTTCCGCCTCGCCGGACCCGTCGAAGGCGCCGGAAGCGCTTCCGCCGACAACGCCCGGTTGACGATGTCTGCCTGCTCTTCGGCATGACGCTTGGCGGCGCCAGTCGCCGGACTGGCCGCCTCGGGCCTGCCGATGTACCGGAACCGCCGGTTCCCTGGATCGAGAATCGGCCGCATCTGCTCCGCCACAAATCGCCAGGCGCCCATGTTGCGGGGCTCTTCCTGCACCCAGACCACTTCGGCCGAAGGAGCATAGCGGGCCAGAATGTCCGAAATCTGCGTTCCCGGGAAAGGATAAATCTGCTCCACCCGCACGATCGCGATATTGGAAACCTGCTTCTCCTCCCGGGCGGCCACAAGATCGTAATACACCTTGCCCGAACAGAAGATCACCCGGCGAATCCGATCGCCGGCCGAAACCGTCGTGTCTCCCAGAATCTCGCGGAAGCTTCCACCCGTCAGATCTTCGGCGCGGCTCACCGCTTTCGGATGCCGCAGGATGGACTTCGGCGTACACACCACCAGCGGCTTGCGCATCCCGCGCCGGTCCTGCCCGCCGTACATCTGCCGCCGCAGCAGGTGGAAGTATTGCGCCGGAGTCGTGCAGTTGGCGACGATCAGATTGTTCTCGGCGCACAGTTGCAGGAACCGCTCGATGCGAGCGGAAGAGTGCTCCGGACCTTGTCCCTCATAGCCATGCGGCAGCAGCAACGTCAGCCCGGACGGCTGTCCCCACTTGGATTCCGCCGAGGAGATGAACTGGTCGATCATCACCTGCGCTCCGTTCACGAAATCCCCGAACTGCGCCTCCCACATCACCAACGTCAACGGATCGCCAACCGAATAACCGAACTCAAAGCCCATCACGGCAAACTCGCTCAATGAGGAGTCCACCACATCGAACTTCGCCTGGCCGGGCGCCAGATGCTTCAACGGCACGTACTCTTTGCCGGTTTCGAAATCGAAGAAGGCCAAGTGCCGCTGCGAGAAAGTGCCCCGGCTGGAGTCCTGTCCGGAAAGCCGGACCGGCGTTCCCTGCAAAACCATGGAACCGAACGCCAGCGCCTCCGCCGTCGCCCAATCGATCGGACCGCCCTTGTGCGATTCTTCCCGCTTTACCAGGAATGCGTTCTTTCCGTTCTTCAGCTTGTCGTGAACCGTAAAGTCGTCCGGAAAGCTCAACATGCCCTGAAACACGCGGTCGAACAACGCCCGATCGATCGCCGTCTGGGGCGTGGCCGCGGCCACCGCTTCGCTATCCGAGTTGGCGACTTCGACGATTTCAAACGCCTGGGCGTCCTTCTTTGCCTGTTCAAATCCTTCTTCCAGGCGGGCGCTGATCCGCTTCTTGATCTGGTCCACCTGCTCGGCGGTGACAACCTTCTCGCGCAGCAGGCGGTCTTTGTACTGTGTCGCCGGCGAGATGTGATCCTTGATCTTCCGGTACATCAGCGGCTGCGTGTAGCTGGGATCGTCGCCTTCGTTGTGGCCGTGCTTGCGATAGCACACCACGTCGACGACCACGTCCTTCTTGAACTGCTGGCGGTAATCGAATGCAATTTGCGCCACGCGATAGCAGGATTCCGGATCGTCTCCGTTCACGTGGAAAATCGGCGCCTGGATCGTGCGGGCCACGTCGGTGCAATAGACGCTGGACCGCGCCTCATCCGGGGTGGTCGTAAACCCGATCTGGTTGTTGATAATGACGTGCAGAGTGCCGCCCGTCGTATAGCCGTGAAGCTGCGACAGGTTCAGCGTTTCCACTACCACCCCCTGGCCCGCGAAAGCCGCGTCGCCGTGAATCAGGACAGGCAGAACACGCTCGCGATTGGTGTCGCTCAGCCGTTCCTGCTTGGCGCGGACAATTCCTTCCACCACCGGATCCACAGCTTCCAGGTGACTGGGATTCGGCGACATCGAAACCACCAACTCTTTCCCGCTGCTGGTCGTCTTCACGCCGCTCGCGCCCAGGTGATACTTGACGTCGCCGGAGCCTTGCGTCGAATCGGGATC
Organism: uncultured Solibacteraceae bacterium; assembly: GCA_964515165.1. Classification (GTDB taxonomy): domain Bacteria; phylum Acidobacteriota; class Terriglobia; order Bryobacterales; family Bryobacteraceae; genus JAPKYZ01. The sequence continues at coordinate 8,122 of CAZETQ010000014.1, forward strand.
CAGGTCGCCTTCAAATTTCGTGAAAATCTGCGCCGGAGTCTTGCCGACCAGATTTGCCAGAACTGTCAGGCGCCCGCGATGAGCCATGCCGATCACGATTTCATGCGCATGGACATCGCCTGCCCGCTCGCAGAATTCATCCAGCACGACCATGGTGCTTTCGCCGCCCTCCAGCGAAAAACGTTTCTGGCCCTTGAAGCGGTTGTCCAGGAAAAGCTCGAACGCTTCCGCTTCCAGCATCCGTTCCAGAATCCGCGTCTTCACGGCGGCCGAAAGCGGCGCATGCGCTTCCTTCGGCTCCATCCGATGCTGCAGCCAGCGCTTCTGCTCCGGCTGCTGGATCATCATGTAGTCGATGCCGATCTTCCCGCAGTAAGTCCGCCGCAGGATCTCCAGGATCTCGCGCAGCGTGCAAACCGGCTTCGGCGCGGCGCAGCCCAGCAAATGGCCCAGCGAGCCAAAATTGAATTCCCGGTCCAGATCCCAGATCGATAGACCGTAGGTTGCCGGATCCAGCTCCGGATGGTTGCGGGGCTCCCCGCCCAGCGGGTTCAGATCCGCCATCAAATGCCCGCGCACCCGATAGGCGTGGATCATTTGAAGAATCGCCGCTTCCTTGTTCGGTTCCCCAACCGCCGATGCCGCCGCAATGCCCGGAAGTGCCGGTGCCGCGTCACCCTGCCAGACCACTGGACGATACGGCAGGCCCAGCGAGTCGAAAATTCTGTCGTAGAAGCCGTCTTTGCCCTGCAGCAGCTCGCCCAGACGGCCCAGGAACATCCCGCTTTCCGCGCCCTGGATCACCCGGTGATCGTAGGTACAGGTGACGGTCATCACTTTACTCAGGCCGATCGCCGCTTTCATCTCCGGGGCAACGCCGGCATACTCCGCCGGATAGTCCATCGCGCCGGTTGCGATGATCGCTCCCTGCCCGGGCATCAGCCGAGGTACCGAGCCGACCGTACCCACGGTGCCGGGATTGGTCAGCGAAATCGTCGTGCCTTGAAAATCGGCCAACTGCAGCTTGCCGCCCCGCGCGCGAACAACCAGGTCGTCATAGGCGGCCAGGAACTGCGCAAATGTCATCGACGCCGCGTTCTTCAGCGAAGGCACTACCAAGCTGCGAGCGCCATCTTTGCCGGGAACGTCTACCGCCAAGCCAAGATTCACTGCCGGCCGGACCACGCGGAAGGCTTCGCCATTGGTCTCGGCATACGCATTGTTCAGGTTCGGAAAAGACTTCAGAGCCTGAACGATTCCCCAACCGATGATGTGCGTGTAGGAAATCTTTCGCTTTCCGTTCATCTCCCGGTGCTCGTTCAGAACTCGCCGGTTCTCATCGATGACCTTGACCGGAATTACCCGCTGCGACGTGGCGGTAGGTACCGAGAGACTCAGGTTCATGTTCTCGGCGATCTTCAGCTGGGCGCCTTTCAGCGGAACCAACTGGTCCGCTCCGCTCACCTCGCTGGCGGGAGCCTTCGCGATCGGAGCCTTCGCCGCCGGAGCATCCACTGCCGTCGAAGTGGACGGCGGGGCTGGCGCCGGGACCGCGACGGCTGCCTTCGGAGCCTCCGATGGAGCCGGCGCGCCATTCGTCCCTCCGCCGTTATGAGTGGATCCGCCATTGGCGCCCGGATTGACGCTGGCGTCGAAAATCTCCTTCCATTGATCGCCAACCGACTGATGGTTATGAAGATATTGCCGGTACAGCTCTTCTTCGAGCCAGCTATTAATACTAGGGGGAGCGTTGTCGTTCGACATGGAAGTCAGGAAGGAATAGTTGTCAGTCTTATGATATCGGAAACTAGCGGCGGCACGGCGGGAAGTCCTTACGCAAACACATTAATGTTTCCGTATTTGAACTGTCATAGAACCGCAACAGCATGGTAATATGGGAACCCGCCGATAAATTAAATTTTGGGAGAGAAAAGTTGACAAACTATTTCTTTTCAGGTGTTGCCCGAGTAGCACACAGCTTGATGCTTCTTATTTTTGCATCGTCCTTCGTCGTCCAACAGGCTAGCGCCTATACGGATCCGGGCTCCGGAGCCCTGATTTGGCAAGCCTTGATGGCGGGCGGTGTCGGTTTATTGTTTTACATCCGCAAATTCGTGGCCAAGGTTCGGCCCCAGCGTAAGTCAGAAACACCGCAGACGACGCAGCCTTAGGAATGCCAGACCTCCAAACAGCACCCCTGAAGGCATCCTTCAGGGACCCGGCTGGAGCTGTCTTCTTTTGGCGTGAGCGGATTTTTCGCGTCGTGACCGAATCCGGCAGCGAAGATCTTGAGCGATTTCTTTCTTCTAGCGCCGGCCAAGGCCTCATCCAAAGCGGCGATGTCGTCGCCAGCACCGCGCTGAACGAAGAAGCCGACCAGTTGCTCCAGGAACCGGCCATCCGGGAGCTGTTTGACGCTGTTCATGGAAAATTGCTCGTCGAGCACGAGCGCATTCCGTTCCCCAGTTATCCCTACGAGTGGTCCGCCGGTATGCTCCAGGCTGCCGGTAAGCTAACCATCGATATCGCCCAGCGCCTTCTGCGGGAGAATCTCGGCCTCAAGGATGCCACCCCCTACAACATCCTGTTCCGCGGCCCCCGGCCCGTCTTCGTAGACGCTCTCTCGTTCGAAAAACGGGATCCGCGCGACGCCACCTGGCTGCCTTACGCCCAGTTTGTCCGTACGTTCCTGTTGCCTCTGTTGGCCACCAGGCATTTCGGAGTTGGCCTGGATCAAATCCTGATCAGCCGCCGTGATGGGCTGGAGCCCGAGGAAGTCTACCGTTGGATGCGCCTGGGCCAGCGCTTCCGGCCGCCATTCCTGTCTCTGGTCAGCATTCCAAAATGGCTGGCGGGAAAGAAAAACGCCGACGATCAGACCATCTACGAGCGGAAAGCGAGCTCCGATCCGGAACGCGCGCAATTTATTCTCGAATCGCTTTTCCGCCGTCTCCGCCGTACGTTGAACGCCGTTGGTCCCGATGCCGGCCGAAGCTCCGTCTGGTCTACCTACATGACGGGGAATAACAACTACACCGCTTCCGACTTCGAAGCCAAGCAGAGAATGGTGAAGGATGCGCTGGCGAAATTCAGCCCCAGGAAAGTCCTCGATGTCGGCTGTAATACCGGCCATTTCAGCGCGCTGGCGGCCCAGGCGAACGCCTCGGTTGTGGCCATCGACTACGACCCTGTCGTCGTGGACAGCGTCTGGCGTCGCGCCCAGGCCGAAGAACTGAATATCCTTCCGCTGGTAGTCAATCTCACCCGGCCTTCGCCCGGCGTCGGCTGGCTCAACGCGGAATGCAAGTCGTTCCTCGATCGCGCGGAGGGCCATTTCGACTGCGTGCTGATGCTCGCCGTCATTCACCATATGCTCGTCACCGAGCGAGTACCGCTTCCCAGCATTCTGGAGCTGGCCGCTCGCCTCACCACCGGCGTGGCTGTTATCGAGTTCATCGCGCCCGACGATTCGATGTTCCAACGGCTCACCCGGGGACGCGCCCATCTCCACAGCGATCTCACCCGTGAAGTTTTCGAAGCAACATTGGCTTCCTGGTTCACTGTAGAAGATTGCCAAAGAGTCGAAGGCGCCAGCCGCTGGATGTACGTCTTAAGGCGTCGAGTGTAGTGCGGCCGTCCGCCCTAAAAGATCTCGTCATCTGCCTGTCTCTCGCGAATCTCTGGTTCGTCCGGACGTGGCACAACGTCAGCCTGGCCAACGCGCCCAGTAATAATTTCTACCGGATGGTGCCCCCGTCCGGACTGACGCTGGTTTCCACGGCGTGCTCCGTTCTCATCCTTGCTCTCGCCCTTTGGCTTTTGCTGTCTCTGATCCGCCGCTCCAACAGCGGGCTGCTTCTGAAGCTTGCTCGCTTCGTTCCGGCTTTCCTGCTAGTCCTGTCCGTCGCCCGTTATCTGGTTACCGCGGTGATGGCAAAAAGCTACGCGCTGCCGGCTCCCGTGCTCGCCGTCCTGAACCGGCCATACGGGCAAACTCTCGCGTTGGCAGCCATCGCCGCGACGGTCGTGATCGTTCCGGCCGTGGTTTTCTGGATTTTGGAACGGAAGCCGTCCCTTGCCGCGGCCGCTACCAGTCTCCTGACGACGGCGGCGGTGTTGTTTCCGATCCAGGCAATCTACTCGTTCGTCGAATGGCGGAACACGGCAACGGATTCGGGATTTCAGCGGCAGGCGGTCCTGGCGCCCCTCAAACCGGAACGTCCGCCGCGCCGCCTTGTCTGGATCGTCTTCGACGAGCTCGACTATGAGCTGGCATTCCCCCTGCGTCCCTCCGATATCGAAACGCCGGAGCTGGACCGCTTCCGCTCGGAATCCGTCTTTGCCACGCACGCGCACCCCACGGCATTCCTCACCAGCATGGCCTTCCCGTCCTTGTTCACCGGCCGGCTGGTGACGAACTTCAACCCGCAAGGCGCGGCGAATGTCGAACTGCGGTTTCAGGACCGCAAGCGGGGAAATTGGACGGAAGCTTCCGAGCTGTTCACCCGGCTCCAATCCATGGGAATCAATGCGGGACTGGTCGGCTGGCACAATCCCTATTGCCGCTTCATCACGGGAGTGCTCGGACGGTGTAGCTGGGAAGCAAATCCTCTGGCGACCAACCCCTATCTCTGGGAGTACGGGAATGAGCGATCGGGCCGCCTCCAGCCCATGGATGCGATCTCTCGCGGCGATGCCTCCGAGTTCTTCCGTCCCGGCCCCGATCGCTCCCGCCAATACGCCATCTTTCGCGAAAAGCAGATTGAGCAATTTAAGTCCACGCTGGAAGAGGGCCTGAAACTCAGCGTTGACCGCTCGCTCGGCGTGGTTGTCATCCACTCCCTTGTCCCGCATCCTCCGGGCTTTTGGGACCGCCACCAGAACAAATTCACCACTGCTTCGAACGTCAACTATTTCGACAACATGGAGCTGATGGACCTCGCGCTCGGCAAGATCCGCCGCCGCCTCGAAGAGAACAACCTATGGGACTCCTCCGCGGTGCTTGTTCATGGAGATCATCACCTGCGCCGGTGGGTCTGGTCCAGCCGCCCGGAGATGTGGACGAAAGAAGAAGACGAGTTGACGAAAAAGCGCCAGGATCCCAGGGTGGCGTTCCTGTTGAAGATGCCTGGCCAGCGATCCGAAGTCACCCTCGACGACGAGTTCAACACCGTGCTTCTGCACGATTTCGTCTTACAGTACATGCAGGGCAGGATCGATTCGCCGCAAGCCGCCGCTTCCTGGTTCGCGGCGAATCGTTCAAGGTTTCCGGTACGCGTCGTTAAGCCGGTATTCCACTAAAGAACTACCAGTCGACGACGCTGCCATCGTCTTCGTCGTAAGCTTCCGGATTTTTCCAGTCGTGACCGATCTTGTCGGCCATCAGGTTGTCGTCCAGCTCCACGCCAAGCCCCGGTCCCGTCGGCAGGTCGAGATACCCTTCGCGAACCGTAAATGGCTTCTTCACGTAGCCATCCCCTAGAGAAACCTGCTCCTGAATCAGGAAGTTGTTGATCGACGCGGCAAGTTGCACTCCCGCCGCCAGCGAAATCGGCCCCAGCGGATTGTGAGGAGCGATCGCCGCATAATACGCCTCCGCCATTCCGGCGATAATCCGCACTTCGCTGATGCCGCCGGCATGGCACATATCCGGCTGCAAAATCGTAGCCGCTTTCTTTTCCAGAACCTCCCGGAATCCCCACTTGGTGAACACGCGCTCGCCCGTAGCGATCGGCAGGTGAGTCCCCCGCGCGATCTCCGCCATGATGTCGTGATTCTGAGCCTGGCAGGGCTCCTCGATAAACATCGGATTGTAGGGTTCCAGCTTCTTGATCAGGATCTTCGCCAGCGCGGGAGAAATCCGCCCGTGAAAGTCCACGCCGATGTCCGCTTTGTCGCCCACCGTCTTCCGAAGCTCCGCAAAACGCTCAATGGCGTAGTCCACGTCCGCCGGAGATTCGACATATCGCGCCCACATGCGGCCGGAACCGCCGCGGCGCGGACTGGCCGGTCCCGTCTTGAACGCGTTGAAACCCTTCGCCATCTGGGCCTTCATCGCATCCGGAGTCCCCGCGTGCGCGTACACCCTCACCCGGTTCCGTGTCGGTCCGCCAAAGAATTCGTACACCGGAATTCCCAGCGCTTTTCCTTTGATATCCCACAGCGCCTGGTCGATACCCGACAGCGCGCTGGTGAGAATCGGTCCGCCGCGATAGAACGCATGCCGGTAGATCGCCTGCCAGTGCTGCTGAACCGGCCGTGGGTCCTTGCCCACCAGATAGGGCTCGATTTCCTTCACCGCCGTGGCGCAAGTCAGCGCCCGGCCCTCGGTAATCGGCTCTCCATAGCCGACAAGTCCCGGAACGTTGGTGTGAATCTTCAAAAACAGCCAGCGCGGCTTGACGAGGATCGTTTCCAGCTTGGTAACCTTCAACGGCTCGCCGGCTTTGATCGGGGCGTTCTTGGCCACCTGCTGTGCGTGCGCGATTTGCTCTTCGGTCTTGACGGCCATGCCACTGGCGGCAAAAATTCCGGCGATGGCTTTGCGGCGAGAAACACTCATGGCGGACAATCTATCACATGGGTCTCCTGGTGGCCGCCCTGTTGCTTGCGCAGGCGCCACCCTCGCCTCCGACCATCGAGCAGTCCCTGGCGCTGAAAACCATTGCCGCCCCGCGGATTTCTCCGGACGGACGATGGATCGCCTGGACCGAAACATCAACCGATTGGGACCAAAACGCGTATATCACGCAAGTCTGGGTCGCCCAGCGGGAAACCGGCGAGCGATGGCAACTCACCCAGGCCAAGAAATCCTCCACCGCCCCCGCGTGGTCGCCCGATTCCAAGCTCATCGCCTTCGGCTCCGACCGCGACGGCAAGCGCCAGATCTACCTGATTCCTCCCGCCGGCGGCGAAGCTCGAGCCATCACCGCCAGCGAAACACCCGTTGGCGACTTCCACTGGTCCCCCGATGGAAAATCCATCGCCTACGCCGCCCCCGAGGCCGAGTCGCAGGCAAAGAAAGATCGCAAGGACAAATACGGCGAGTTTGAAATTGTCGAAAACGATTACACCAATGCCGCTCTTTGGATCGTCCCTGTCGAAGGCGGCGCCAAGGCGCAGCAGTTAACCCGGCCGGCCGACTTCCACGTCGTCAGCTTCGATTGGTCACCCGACGGTTCCCGAATCGTGATCAGCGCCGCCAAGGATCCCGATCTCAGCCACCGCGATACCACGGATCTTTACATTGCGACGGTCGCCGGCAAGTCGGTCCAGCCCCTTCTCTCCGCGCCGGGCATCGAAAATTCTCCCAAATGGTCGCCCGACGGCCGCGAGATCGCCTACGTCCGGTCACCTCCGGAACCCGACACCTACCTCAACGCACGGCTGATGATCGTACCCGCCGCCGGCGGTACTCCCCGCCGCATCGCCGAAAAACTCGATGAGAATCCCACTCTTGCGGGATGGTGCGCCGGAGGAATCTACATCACCCATCTGGCCAAAACCGCCAGCGTGATCCAGCACATCGATCCCGCCTCCGGCCGCATGAACCGCCTCGGCGCCGGCACGGCAGCTTCCTTCAGCAGCGACTGCTCCGCCATGACTTTCCTGGCCGGATCTCCGGTGGAAGTCTGGGCAACCGGCGTCAATCGATTCACTCCCAAACAGCTGACAAACCAGCGAGCGCAGTGGAAGGACTTTCAGATCGCCACGCGGGAAGTGATCGAATGGAAATCCGAAGACGGCACGCGCATCGAAGGCGTTCTTTACAAGCCGCACAATTTCGATCCCAAAAGGAAATACCCGCTCCTGGTCGTCATCCATGGCGGTCCCACCGGAGTCGACACGCCCACCATCGCGCCCGACCGCTACTACCCCGTCGAACAGTTCGTCGCCAAAGACGCCCTGGTGCTTCGCCCCAACTACCGCGGATCGGCCGGCTACGGCGAAAAATTCCGCAGTCTCAACGTTCGCAATCTCGGCATCGGCGACTCCTGGGACATTCTCTCCGGAATCGATTCCCTCGTTGCGAAAGGCCATGTGGACAAAGACCGCATCGGAGCGATGGGTTGGAGCCAGGGCGGTTACATCTCGGCATTTCTCACCTGCTCCAGCGATCGCTTCAAAGCCGTCAGCGTCGGTGCCGGCATCTCCGACTGGATGACCTACTACGTCAATACCGACATTCACCCGTTCACCCGGACTTACTTGAAGGCGACTCCGTGGGATGACCCGGAGATTTACCGCAAGACTTCACCAATCAGTTATGTCAAGGCGGCGAAAACTCCGACGCTGATCCAGCACGGCGAACTGGACAAGCGCGTCCCCCCGCCCAATGCCTTCGAACTCTACCGGGCTCTCAAAGACCGCGCCGTCGAGTCCCGCCTCGTTATCTACAAAGGATTCGGTCACGCCATCGACAAGCCCAAGCAGATGCGCCACGTGATGGAAGAAAACCAGGTCTGGTTTGAAAAGTATGTTCTCTCTGGCCGTTAAACTGCTCTGCTAGCATCGAGAGAAGCAATGACGAAAGTAACCGTCTTCAATAACGGACCGATCTCGATCGAGGGAGAATTCGAGATCTACGACGCTCAGGGAAAGATGTACGGTCTCGCCGGCCGGAAGAAAATCGGCCTCTGCCGCTGCGGTGCTTCGGAAAATAAGCCCTTCTGCGACGGAGCCCATGGCCGCTGCGGCTTCACTTCGCCGCTCGAAGCTCGCGACCTGCCGCCCCCCAAGGCGAAGGTATAAATCGAATACCTGTCTTCCGGGGCGTTCGAAGTACTTTAGAATGTCCCCATGCTCTCACGCTCGCTCGCGGTCTTCGTGTTCTCGCTGGGGCTCGTCTGCGCCCAGCCTGCTTACGACCTTCTTTTGAAGAATGGCCACCTGATCGATCCCAAAAATAAGATCAGCGCCAAACGCGATATCGCGATCAAAGATGGAAAGGTCGCCGAGGTCGCAGCGAGTATCCCGGATGCCAGGGCTCACAAAGTCGTCGACGTCAACGGCCTCTACGTCACCCCCGGACTCGTCGACCTCCACGTGCATGTCTATGCGAATGCCGCCAAGCCCAGCGAGTACTGCGGCCAGTTGAGCGTCTTTCCCGACGATCACAGCTTCCGCAGCGGGGTGACGACCATGGTCGATGCCGGAACCTCCGGCTGGCGCAGCTTTCCCGAATTCAAGGAGCGCATCATCGATCGCGCCAAGACCCGCGTGCTTTCGCTGCTGAATATCGTCGGCGCCGGAATGTGCGGCTCGGCTTCGTTCGAACAGAACATGACCGATATGGATTCGGAAGCCACGGCGGCCATGGCCAAGAAACACCCGGACATCGTTGTAGGCGTCAAGACCGCACACTTCGCCGGACCGGAATGGACTGCCGTCGATCAGGCCGTGAAGGCCGGCAAGCTGGCGAACATCCCGATCATGGTGGACTTCGGAGCCTTCCGCATTGAGCGCAAGCATGAAGATCTCGTGCTCGACCACCTTCGCCCGGGCGATATGTACACGCACATGTACCTGGGAAACGTCCCCATGCTCGACCAGGACAACAAGGTGCGCGAGTACCTGTGGCAGGCCCGCAAGCGCGGAGTGCTCTTCGATGTCGGCCACGGCGGCGGCAGTTTCGTCTGGTGGCAGGCCGCTTATGCGATGAAGCAAGGCTTCACGCCGGATTCGATATCCACCGATCTCCACCAAAACAGCATGAATGCCGGAATGAAAGACATGCTGAATGTGATGTCGAAATTCCTGGCGATGAACATGCCGCTCGATGACGTCATTCTTCGCTCCACCTGGAATCCCGCTAAGCAGATCAAGCGCGAAGATCTCGGACATCTCAGCGCCGGAGCCGTCGCCGACATCGCCGTCCTCCGGGTCAACAAGGGCGATTTCGGCTTCGTCGACATCGCCGGCGGCCGTATGAAAGGCACCCAAAAGCTTTCAGCGGAACTGACGTTGAAAGACGGGAAAGTCTACTGGGACGCCAACGGCCTCACCCGCCAGGATTGGGACAAAATCGGCCCCCGCTACGCTTCCCAGGCCGACAAAACCTGGGATGCCACCATCGGCGGCGCTCCTCCCATCCGCAAATAGCTTTCCCGCGGGCCATTCGAGCCGGGGGCGGACACCGTCCGCCAGGCACCGCTAAAACTTCTCCCTCGGATCGGCGGCCTCATCCTTCCGCCCGTCCAGTGAAAACGCGCGGATGGAGCAGGATCTGCCCGCGCAAAGGATGGCCGACGAGCGCGCCGATTCGTGCGGTGTTCCCTTGTTCACCAGCGCCCAGATTCGCCGCAGCCCCGGCGTGCGTACCGTGTAGGGAATGCTTAGCCGAAGCGTCTCTCCGGCTTTGATCCACGGAACGTATTCGGAGTGAATCAACGTTCCATTGTCGTCAGGATGACCGTCGTAGAAATGGACGATCGCTCCGGGAACCGCTCCCTGTTGCGCGCGGAGGGTCGTGGAGATTTCGATCCGCTGATTGCGCGCGACGGAGGCCGCTGAAAGCACCACGGACGTCAGGCGCAGCGCCGTCTTGTCCGTTGTTGCCAATGCGCTCTGCAACTCATTCTGGCTGGGAAGAATCGCCAGAAATGAGCGATAAAAACCCAGATTGTTGCTATAGGTCACCTGTGCTCCGGACATGCTGGTTCTCATCTCCACCGGAACTGTTTTCATGTCGGTGATGACATCCGGCGGCCGTTGATCCAGGCCATGTCCGTCGATTTCCTGCACCAATTGACCGCCGGCGGTTTCCGCCCACACAAGAACCCAGAAAGCCAGATTCTTTCCGCCATATTCTTTCGTGTCGAACTGTGTCTCCGCATATGCCCAATTCCGGTCGTCCGATCCATCCTTCAGTCCCGGAATCGGCGGCAGGACGACGTCCTGCGATCCGCCGTTGCTCTTGCCGATCTTGAACGGAGCCCCAACCGGGCTGAATTGACCATCCAACTCCGTTCCGTAGAACTGGACATGCACGGTGGTGCCTGGATCCAGATCCTTGAAGCTGAAGTTATAAACACGCGCGCGCAGCGTCAGAACCGTTCCCGCCGTCGCGACACTCAGGTTCGGCCCGGCGCCGGGTTGGTTCGGATCGCTCGGCACGTCCTTGGCGTTCGTAATGAAAAATCCCTGCATCCACAACGAAGGACTGCCCCAGGGTTGTTCCGGCGTGTGCGGGTGAATGTCAAAACAGTCTTGCTCCGAGTTGTTCGCTCCGGATAAGAGGCAATTCGACGGAGGATTTGGCACTGCGACCTCCGCAGTGTGGTTCCACCTTGCCGGATGGGACAATCCGATGTCCGGACGGCTGCTGTATGTCTGCCGCCAGAATGCGCTGGCGCTGGAGGAAACGATATCCGCCGTGAACCCGCTTCGCAGCGCCCCAAAGCTGCCGACATCCGTCAGAGGCACCTTACTGGTGTCGTGAACGTTTTGAGGCGGCTTTTTGCCGAAGACATACGGCGTGAAGGAATAGTTATATACGGCCGGATTCAGGAAGCTGGAAGTCGGCTTATTGACGGTAAGCCCATCGGATTTGTCCAGACTTTGCTGGTTTGTCGTTTGGCTGCTGAATCCGAAGCTCCCCGATACATCCAGGGCATAGCCGCCTCCGACGGAAAGACCGTCCACGCCGATTGCTCCTTGCACCGAAAGCGATGCGTCGAACGAGTAATTCTGAGTAAAACTGGAACTCAATCCCGTGTGTTGTCCGGCGCTCCAGTTGACACCCACCGTGGCATTTCCTCCACTGGTAGAAAAAGTGTTGGGTTGAGTCAGTACATCAATGTCCGGAATCAACTTTTGCAATTGATCCAGGCTGACCGGATACGAGAAAAGATTTCCGTATTCCCACACCGGTTGGTAAAAAGGCGACACTTGCTGGGTTGTGTTGTGGTGTTCAATGTCGTCGGGTGCAGAGTACACCAGAGTAAGGGGAACTCTTTGTGAATCCTCGCACTGGGGTTGCGACTTGGGGCAAATCGTTTTCCCGAGCACCGGGTATGTCCAGATATTCAGGCGCGTGGCGTCGAACCGGAAGTAATCTCCGTTGGATGAGTTATACGAAACATCGTAAGCGTAGCTGGTATAACTGCCGTTCTCCTTGTCGGATTCTCCTTTAAAGTCCTGCGCCGATTTGAACGACGTCTTCTCCTCCAGACCGTCGCCCTCGTCCACGTCTCCGATGGAAAAGGTTTGATTGACGGACTGACTCGCCCCGACGCCCCAGCTTGTGCCCGCGGTACTCGTGGACTGGCTGCTGCCTTTCGTCTGCATGGCGTAGCTGGTAATGAACGATTGAGGAAGAGCGCTGATGTTGAGGACCGTGGGCGTATTGGCGCCGGCGGGAGTGATGTAGTCCACATGGGAGGGCGGCGCGGCGACAACGACAGTCGTTTGAATATTCTTGTTCAGCGTGATTTTGGTCGGAGGCCCCAGAACCATCGATCGCCCCTGGGCGTCGCCTGCCAGCATGGTCAAATATTTCGAGTTCGGGAACGGGCTGGGGACCGTAGACGTGGTGTCCTGAAAGGTAAAGTCCGTCGCCAGTGTCAGAACGTGGATGTCCAGTGTCGTAGGGCTGTCGCAATTTCCTCCCACCAATGCCAGCTGGCGATCCAGGCTCGGCTCCGTTTTGCCGTTGGGATCGTTGGGAATTTTGACCCGATAGTCGAAGTTACCGATCGCGAAACCGGAAACACAGTCGTAAGTGCTGAAATCGTAGTTCGGATGGGCGGTCATCTTCAGGTTGGGATCCACTCCGAATACCTTGAGATATTTGTTCGCCGCTCCCTGCCGTCCCGCGTTGCCGTGCCAGGCGAAGAAGAATACCAGGTAAGTATTCGGGTCTGTACCGAACAGCTTGGCTGCCTGCACGCCGATCAGACCATCGATGCGGGGCCAGCTGCCGGTTTCGAAGCGATCGGCCTCCTTCATCACGAAGGTTTGAGGATCGAGGTCAATCGTTTTGATGATGGTCTGCTTGTAGTCGGCTGCGTAGGCGATCGCCAGCTGTTGCGGCGCATCGGGACGAAACGCGCCGGCGGTGATCGATGCATGATTGATGGGTTCTCCGGGCGGGCCATCGTTGCCGGTGTTCACCACGAACGACCCCACCTGCGTCAAAGTCAGAGCTTTCGGATCAATTGTGTAGATCGTGATCTGAATGCCACCCGCATTGGCCGGGCTGATATAGGCCAAGTCCAGCGCTCCATCACCGTTGAAGTCTCCATGAGTCATCGCCAGGCAGCGGGAAACGGGCAAAGAGGGTCCGAATTTCGGTATAGACGGCTTTGTGATGTCGGAGGCGGTGATCAGAGTGATGAACCCGTCTCCCCATCCGGCAGGCGTCGTCGCCAGCATCAGATCGTCGTAGCCGTCGCCGGTAAAGTCCTCTGCCAGGGCACACGGCGTTCCGGTTTTATCGTGAACCGTCGTCAGGTCCGCGGACGTGGCGCCGTTGCGGCGGTCGAGCGTGACGGTGAGATTGTACGTATCATTGTGGAAAATCAGCGCGGGGATGTCCGTCGCGCTGGCCCACCAGCGTCCGTACATCACGCGCGATTGCACGCCGGTAGGAACCACTGAAGTGTTCGCAAGTGGCGGGTCCGTTGGCGCGCGGAACGAGGAGTTCGCCGAGTTGTAAAAATTGAACCCCATGTCGTGGTACTGGGTGTCCTCGCGCACACTTTCTCCGAATAGGATGAGGTCGTCCACCTGAAGCAGAACCCGCCTCCCGTTCAGGATGTCGGCCTTATTGGTGTAGTCCGGGGATTGTGCGGAGCAAGCCGCACCGGCCAGAACACAAACGGCGGCTTGCAACCAAAAGTGAGATCTTGATTTCTCCACGCACGGCGAACGTGCGTCTTGCGGGTTCTTATCGGGAGCCGGGGCGGTTGGCATCGTTGTCCTGCTTGAATGTGGGAATTTCGGCCAAGCGAAGCATAACAGACCGGCTCCGCTACCGATGACACTTGGCCAGCCGAAGCAGCAGCAGCCCGAACCCCGGTAGAAGCGCCCCGATGTAGCATGCGGGAGCGAACCCATACAGATCGATCAACTTGCCCAGCTGCGTCGAAACCACGGCGGCCATCAGCCCATAGACGCTGGTCAGCATGGAATACACAAAACCCGCATGATTTTCGCCGAACATGTCCGTGGCCATGGCGTAGATGTTCACGCTGATCCAAAGAGTGAAGAAGAAACTCATGCCGATACCCACAGCGGCCGCTGCCGGAGTCGCCGCCATCGGCACCACCAGGGTGATCAAAACCCCCAAAGCCCCCACCAGCGACAGCCGGAAGCGCACGCTCTGCACCGCTTCTTCGGTGGAACTGAACACGCGGGTCAGCCAGCCGCCCAGCAGCGCTCCGGCCGTAGCAAACATAGGCGGCCACCCGGCAAAAGAGAGATTGGCTTCTGCTTCGCTGAGGCGGAAGCTCACGGCAAGATAAGCCGTCGTCCAGTTCGCCCAAAGCGTGTAGAGTGGCATGGTCAGGACGTTGGCGGCCAGCAGAGCCCAGAGCTTCGGCTCGCGCAGCAACTGCCGGACGGTAGGGCCGTCTCGGACAACCGCTGGAACGGCGGCCACTCGCTTCCGGGCGTAGAAAAACCAAACGACTACCCAAACCAGCCCGATCCCGCCCGCCAGAAAGAAAGTGAAGCGCCACCCGTACAGGGGCCGCAAACGCCCCGCCATCCACACCGCCCCTACCGAGCCGAAGGTCAGCAGAACCTGGTTCAGCGCTGTGCCAAGAGTGCGCTCCCTGCGCGAAAGGTACTCGGAATAGACTTTTCCGGTGGCGGGAAGCCCGGCAGCCTCCGCGGCTCCCAGCACAAAGCGGCACCCCATCAACCCCGCCAGCGATCCCGCCCAGCCGGTGGCCACACTCGCGAAAGACCAAACGGCCACGGCAAGCGAGGAAACGCGCATGAACCCGAAGCGGTCGATCAATATCCCCATCAACGGGGCTGCCAGTCCGTACGGAATGGAGTAAGCCGCGACCACCCGGCCGTAGGCCTCGTGGCTCAGCCGGAATTCTTCCATGATCGACAACTGCAGCGTGGAAAGCAGGCTGCGATCGAGGGATTGCAGGATGACGCTGAAGAGAAACAGCGTCAGCAGTGGCCAGCGAGCCGGGGGCAACGTTCTAGGCGGCGGCTAATTCCGACATCTTGTCGAAGAATTTCTTGATCATCATCTTCGATGTCGTGTCGATCAGCCGCGAACCGACGGCGGCGATCGTGCCGCCCACCTGAACATCGCCGTCGTAGCTGACTTCCGTGGTGTTTTCGCCGGCGGCCTTCAGGCTGATGGCTCCGGTTCCCTTCACGAAGCCGATTTTCCCTTGGCCCTCGACAATCAATTTAAAACTGGAGTGCGGATTCTGGTCCGCAATCCGCACCTTGCCGTCGAAATTTCCGGACACCATCGACATCGCCATCTTCATCTTCATGGCGTACTCGTCCGGTCCGATCTTGTCCAGGCTCTCGCAGCCGGGCATCGTCTGGGAGAGCAGGGCGGGATCCTGCAGAGAGGCATAGGCCTTCTCCATTGGGACGGGCAGCGTGTATGTGCCGCTAATCTTCACGCCAGCACCGACTCCAGCGCGCGGCGCGCGTAGATCTTCGCAATATGCTTCCGGTAGTCGGCAGTGGCGTGAATGTCGGAATTCGCATCCACGCCCGCGGCGATCCCCGCCACCGCCTCGGCGGCCGGCTTGGCGGCTTCCACCGCTGCTTCGACAGTTTTGGCGCGAAACGGTTTTCCCGAAAGTCCCGTGACGCCAACGCGGCACCTGGTGACTGTACCGCCGGACTTCACGACATGCACCGCAATCCCCACGATGGCAAAACCCGAAGCGGGCTGCTCGAACTTCGAATAGGTATATGCGGCTCCGGCCGGATCGGCTTGAACGATGATCTCGGTTACCAGTTCCCCCGGTTCCAGCGCCGTCGTGAAGGTATCAACGAAAAAGTCCTCCGCGGAAATCTCGCGCGACTTTCCGGCAGACTGGATCTTGATTTTTGCTTCCAAAGCCAGCAGCACGGCCGGCCAGTCCGCCGCCGGATCGGCGTGCGCGATGGAACCTCCGATGGTTCCGCGATTCCGCACCTGGACATCGCCGATGTAGCCGGCGGCCAGCGGCAGCAGCGGGCACTTGGATCGAAGCACCTGCGACGATTCGATGTCCCAATGCGTCGTCATCGCGCCGATGCGGATCACGCCGCCGTCTTCCTTGATATAGGAAAGCTCCGGAATGCGCCCCAGATCGACGAGCGTTTCCGGAGCGGCCAGGCGCAGCTTCATCGCCGGAATCAGGCTCATTCCGCCCGCCAGGGCCTTGGCCGAGCCGTCCGCCAGCAAATTCAGAGCGTCGTTCAGCGTCGACGGACGCGAATATTGAAATTCCTGAGTAATCATTAGGCCATCCCTTCCGCCGCGGCGATGGTCTTCCAGATTTTCTCCGGAGTCAGCGGCATATCCAGGTGTTTCACTCCCAGCGGCGACAGCGCGTCGACGACAGAATTGACCAGCGCGGGCGAGCAGCCGATCGTCCCCGCTTCGCCCACGCCCTTGACGCCCAGCGGATTCACCGGCGACGGGGTGATGGTGTGGTCCGATTCGATCCACGGCATCATCGAAGCCTTCGGAATCGCATAGTCCATCAACTCGCCCGAAAGCAGCTGCCCGTTTTCGTCGTAGACCGCCTGCTCATAGAGAGCCTGTCCCAGGCCTTGCGCGACGCCGCCATGCACCTGGCCGTCCACGATCAGCGGGTTGAGGATATTGCCGCAATCGTCGACCGCGACGTATCGTTTCACGTCGATCTTGCCGGTTTCTTTGTCGATCTCGGTCAACACAATATGAGCGCCGAACGGAAACGCGAAATTCGGCGGCTCCCAGAAATACGTCGCGGTCAAACCGGGAGTCTCACCCGGCGGCAGCTTCATCGCACGATAGCTCGCCCCGGCGACGGCGGCCAGCGAAACGGTCTTGCCGGTCTTGTTGCAGATGCACTCGCCGGCCTCGTAGCTAACGTCGTCGGATTTCAGCAGCAGAGCCCCAAACTTCTTGGCCTTCTCCTTGATCTGCTGCAGAGCGTAATAAATCGCTGGACCGCCCACCGAAGTTCCGCGCGAACCGAACGTCCCGATGCCGTACGGAATGATCGAAGTATCGCCGCGCCCGACGATGATGTCGTCGATCGGAATCCCCAGCTCGTCCGCGGTAAGCTGCGCGAACGTCGTTTCCTCGCCCTGGCCGTGATGGCAGGACCCGGTGTAAACCGTCACCTTGCCCGTCGGATCCACCCGAACCATCGCGCTTTCCCAACCGCCCGCCGGAGTCGCTGGCGACGGTCCAAACGCGCAGATCTCTCCATACGTCGAAATTCCCAAGCCCACCAGCTTCCCCTGTTTGCGAGCTTCCGCCTGATCCGCCCGGAATTTCTTGTAGTCCACCGTCGCCAGAGCCTTCTCCAGCGGCTTGGCGTAATCGCCCGAGTCGTAGCTCAGCCCTGTCGCCGTCTGAAACGGAAACTGATCGGCGCCGATGAAGTTCTTTATCCGGATTTCGGCCGGATCCATCTTCAGCTCGGCCGCCAGCATGTCGACGATCCGCTCGATTCCGTGGGTTGCTTCCGGACGTCCGGCTCCGCGATACGCATCGGTCGGCACAGTGTTCGTGAAGACGCCGACGATTTCCGCCTGGACGTTCTGGAATTTATACAGGCCGGGCAGCATCAGGACGCTCAAGGTCGGAATGGCGGGCGTCAGCAACTGGTGATAGCTGCCCAGGTCCTGGATGATCTTGACCTTCAAGCCGAGGATCGTGCCGTCCTTCTTTGCGGCGATCTCGTAATAATCCACGTGCCCGCGCCCATGGATCGTCGTCAGGTAGTTCTCCCGCCGCGACTCGATCCACTTCACCGGCTTGCCCAGTTTGCGGGCGACGAACCCCATCAGCGCTTCTTCGGCGTACACGTTCAACTTGGACCCGAACCCGCCGCCCACTTCCGGAGCCACCACCCGCAGCTTGTTCTCCGGCTGGTTCAGCATCAGCGCCACCAGCGTCCGCAACAGGTGCGGAATCTGGGTGGAGGAATAAAGGGTGAGCGATTTATCGCCGGTATTGTAGTCGGCGACCACCCCGCGGCACTCCATCGCGGTCGGGATCAGCCGTTGCGAGGTAATCCGCTGCTTCACCACGACATCGGCTTCGGCGAACGCCTTGGCAGTGTCGCCGCCGTCCTGCTTGTAATTGAACGCAATATTGTCCGGCCACTCCGGATGCACCGCCGGAGCGCCGCCGCCAATCGCCTTCTCCGGATCCGTCACCGTGTCCAGAGGCTCGTAGTCCACCTCGATCAGGTCCACGGCGTCGCGAGCGATGTACTTATCCGTGGCAACGACAACCGCGACAGGGTGTCCCGAAAAGTAAGTCCGATCCTGCGCCAGGATGTGATGGTGCGGCACGCGAAGGCCGGGCAGCGAAGCTCCGCAGGGAACCGGGCCAATCTCTTTCACATCCGCCCCGGTGTAGACGGCGGCAACGCCGGGCAGCTTCAGCGCGGCTTCGACGGCAATGCTTTTGATCCTCGCCGCTCCATAGGGACTGCGCAGGACGACGGCATGGTGCATCCCGGGCAGCTTCAGGTCGTCCACATAGGTAGCGGTGCCCGTCAGCAGGCGCGGATCTTCCCGGCGGCGGATTCGCTTGCCGACCAGTTTTTCGGTTTTGGTAACTGTGGTGGATCCCATCGTGCGGCTCCTAAACCTTCACCGCGGCCGCTTTGGCCGCATTGACGATGTGCTGATAACCCGTGCAGCGGCACAAGTTGCCTTCCAGCCCGTGGCGAATCTGTTCTTCCGACGGGTTGGGGTTGCGATCCAGAATCTGTTTCACCGTCATGACCATTCCGGGTGTGCAGAAACCGCACTGCAGAGCATGCTCGTTCCAAAACGCTTCTTGCACCGGATGAAGCTCGCCGTTCTTGGCCAGACCTTCAATCGTTGTGACTTCCGTTCCATCGGCCTGCACCGCAAACATGGCGCAGGATTTTACGGCTTTGCCGTCCACCAGGATGGTGCATGCGCCGCAGATGGAAGTTTCGCACCCGATATGGGGCCCGGTGAGCCCGACAGTCTCTCTCAAGTAGTGGATGAGCAATAACCTCGGCTCTACTTCATCGGTCCGGGAGACACCGTTGACGGTGAGTGTGATTTTCATGGACACCTTCGCGATTGAGGAGTATATCATCGCCTCATCGCAGGATGAATAATCCAGGCGTGTCCGGCGTTCGATCCGGCGGTTATAGGCGGCTGAGCCGCAGCGGCGCGCGACGGTTAGTATTTCGGGACGCTGGGGTCGACTTTGTCGCTCCAGGCGAGAATGCCGCCCTTCATGTTCGAAACGTTTTTGAAGCCGGACTCGCGAAGGAGATTCGCCGCTTTTGCCGAGCGGACTCCGCTCTTGCAGTGCACGACGATCTCGTCGCCGGCGTTCAGCTCGTTCATGCGCTTGGCGACATCGCCCAGCGGGATGAGCCGGGCAAAGGGGATATTGCCGATCTGGTACTCGTGCGGCTCACGGACGTCGATCAGGACGAACTTGTCGCCGCGATCGATCTTGGCCTTCACTTCGACCGGATCGATTTCCGGAAGCGTGGACTTCGGCGGTTCGGCGACAACTCCGCAGAACTGCTGGTAGTCGATCAGCTTGTGGATGGTGGGATGGGTTCCGCAGATCGGGCATTCGGGGTTCTTCCGGAGCCGCAGCTCGCGAAACTTCATGTTCAGCGCGTCGTAAAGAACCAGGCGGCCCTTCAGCGGCTCGCCGATGCCGAGGATCAGTTTCACGACTTCGGTGGCCTGGATCAGGCCGACGGTGCCGGGAAGGATGCCAAGCACACCGCCTTCGGCGCAGCTTGGGACCAGGCCGGGGGGAGGCGGCTCCGGATAGAGGCAGCGGTAGCAGGGACCGTCTTCCATTGCGAAAACGCTCGCTTGGCCTTCAAAGCGGAAGATCGAACCGTAGACGTTCGGCTTCTTCAGCAGGACGCAGGCGTCGTTGACGAGATAGCGAGTAGGGAAGTTGTCCGTTCCGTCGGCAACGATGTCGTAATCCTTCAGGATCTCCATTGCGTTGTCGCTGGTGAGCGCGGTTTCGTGCTTTACCACCTGGACATTGGGATTGATTTCTTTAATGGACGCTTCGGCCGACTCAATCTTCTTGCGGCCCACATCGCTGGTCCCGTGGATGACCTGGCGCTGGAGATTCGATTCGTCCACCACGTCGAAGTCAATCAGTCCCAGCGTGCCCACCCCGGCAGCGGCCAGATAGAGAGCCATCGGAGCGCCCAGACCGCCGGTTCCCACCATGAGGACCTTCGCCTGTTTGAGCTTCAACTGGCCGTCCATACCGACTTCCGGCAGAATCAGGTGGCGTGAGTAGCGTCGAATTTCTTCCGGTGTCAAAGTCACCGGAGGCGCGGCAACTGCAGACATCTCAGCGGCCTCCTGCGATTGACGGCACGATAGAGATCGTGTCGGAATCCTTCACCGCGGTGGAGTCCTTTTCCAGGTACCGGATGTCTTCGTCATTGACGTAAACGTTGACGAAGCTGCGTATCTTTCCTTCCGGGGTGAAGAGATTGTTGCGCAGACCGGGGTGGACCGTCGTGGTCAAGGCGCCGAGGATTTCTCCTACGGTTCCGCCGGAGACGGTCACGGCATCGGATCCGCCGGTAAACTGCCGCAGCGGTGTGGGAATCAGGATTTTGGCCATTTCAACTCCTCAGGTTCGGCGGCCGTCTGGTCCACGTCGACTCGAAACGCCTTGGCGTCCTGGACCTCGCCCTTTCGGACAGAGATCACGACGTTCGCAAAAAACGGCCAGCTATGTTTTAGATCAGTTTCGGAGAAATAAGATGCTTCGTCGGGGTGGGAATGAAAAAAACCGAGTACATCCAGCCCCAGTTCCCGCGCTTTTTTGTCCGCGGCGATCTGGTCGGCATTGTCGATGACGAACCGGTCCTTCCGGTCGCCTTCGTAGCTGTTGCGGCAGGCAATGGCCATGGTGACCTGATTGTCCTTGCCCAACATGATGCCGCAACACTCTCTGGGGTAACACTCCCGGGCGTGGGCCGCCATCACTTCCCACGGTCCGCTCGAAATCTCAATCATTCCAAAAGGGTTCGCTCAAGTATTTGGCCGCGCCGTCGCAAAGGATCGTGACGATCACCGCCGTCTTTCCTTCGCCGTGCAGCCGCTCGCCCAACTGGCGAGCCGCATGCAGATTCGCGCCGGACGAGATCCCTACCAGAATACCCCCGCTGCGGGCCACTTTCCGGGTCATCGTGTAGGCGTCTTCGGTTTCCACCCAGAAATTCTCGTCGGCCTGGCGCTCGTCATAAATTCCAGGGACGATGGCCGTCGGCATGTGCTTCAAACCTTCCAGGCCGTGGAAGCCGGAGGACGGCTGGGCGGAGATGCATTTGACGTGGGGCATGTCGCGCCGCAAACGGCGGGAAGTACCCATGAACGTCCCGCTGGTGCCCATGCAGGCGATGAAATGAGTGACCCGGCGCGCGGTCTGGGCCATGATTTCCACAGCCGTCGTTTCAAAGTGGGCTTTCCAGTTCGCCGGATTGTTGTACTGGTCCGGATAGAAGTACAGATCCGGATTCTCTTCATACACTTCCCGGCACTTTAGGATTGCGCCGTCGGAACCCTCGGAAGGATCGGTGAAGATCATCTCGGCCCCGTAAGCTTGCAGAATCGTCTTGCGCTCCGGGCTAGCGTTGGCCGGCAGGCAGAGGCGCACCCGATAGCCCCGCGCGGCGGCAATCATGGCGTAGGCGATGCCGGTATTGCCGCTGGTGGCGTCGAGAATGATCCGGTCCTTGGTCAGACGGCCGGTCCGCTCCCCGTCGAGGATCATGTTCAGCCCCGCACGGTCTTTCACGCTGCCGCCGGGATTGAGAAACTCCGCTTTTCCATAGATTTCGATACCCGGAAGATCCTGTGTGAGGGTTTCCAGCTCCAGCAGCGGAGTGTTGCCGATTGCCTTGAGAAGCGTCTGCCCGCGTTTGTAAGGTGAGGAAAATAAAGACACTGCGGGCGTCATCGCACTTTCCAGTATATAAGAATCCTCCTAAAGCCTGTCAAGAATAGGGAGATTGAAATCCGAAGGATACCTAGAATTCTTGGGAACATTGGCCGCCACCGCGCGTAGTAAGCAAAGAATTTCTGAAATGGACGAAACCCGAGGATGCTGATACGCCGAATTCGATATTGGATGGGCCGCAACGACCGGGAAGCGGCGCTGCGTGCCGAGATGGAGCAGCACCTGGAAGAGAAAGCCGCCGAGCTTCGCGAAGAGGGATTCGGGGAAGAGGCGGCGAGGGCGGAGGCCCGGCGCCGGTTTGGGAATTTCGGCGCGGCGCAGGAGCAGTCGCGCGAAGTGTGGATTGCCCGCTACTGGAGCGAGTTCCGGCAGGACCTGCGGTACGGGTTTCGCACAATTGTTGCCCAGCCGGGTTTTGCGATACCGGCGGTGCTGGCGCTGGTGCTGGGAATCGGCGTGAACGCGGTGGTGTTCAACGTATATAACGCCTTGGCTTTGGCGCCCTGGATGGTTCGCGATCCGGCGGCGGTGGTGGAAGTTCTTTCTCAGGCGGGACGCAGCCGTTGGGGCGGTATGCCCTGGGTGCAGTTTCGCTACCTGCAGGAGCATACGCAGACCCTGAGCGGCATTGTGGCTCATACCGGCGCCGAAAGGGTGCAGATGGGACGGGGCGAAAGTTTCTGGCTGGCGGACGCGAGCCTGACGAGCGAGAACTATTTCGACGTATTGGGGACGGGATTCGCGGCGGGACGAGGATTCTCGCGCAGCGAAGGGGCCCGGCGTCCGCCGGCCGCGGAGATTGTCCTGGGCTATGACATGTGGATGACGCGTTTCGGCGGGAGCTGGGACGTCGTAGGGACATGGCTGGACGTCAGCGGGCAGCGGATGCAAGTGGTGGGCGTAGCGGCGGAGAGTTTCAACGGCCCGAAGGCGGACGTGGTGGGGGTATGGATTCCGATGGGTTGGCGAGACATTCTCCACCCCGGCTGGGACAGCATGACGAATCCGGATTTCTGCTGCGTGTCGGTGAGTGGGCGCTTGCAGCCGGGAGTGGACCGGCATACCGCGCAGGCGGAGATGAGCACGCTGAGCGCGCAGTTTCTGCAATCGGTCCGCCGCGAGCCTTTGCGGGTTGTGGTGACCCGGGCGTCGTTTCTGGCCAATCCGTGGAGAGCCCAGCAGGCATCGGGAATTTTCCTGGTGGTGACGGCGGCGGGGCTGTTGATCCTCACCCTGGCTTGCGCCAATGTGGCGAACCTGCAGCTGGCGCGGGCAACGGCCCGGCGGCAGGAGATCGCGGTGCGGCTGGCTTTGGGAGCGGGCCGCGCACGGATCGTGCGGCAGCTGGTGGTGGAAAGTCTGCTGGTGAGCGGCATGGCGGGAACGGCGAGCGCAGTTCTGTCGGCGTGGCTGCCGGCGTGGACGATGCGCATGGTGGCGGGTCCGGACGTTCACCTGAGTTTCCGGTTTGAGAACGACTGGCGGGTTGTGTTGTTCATCGGGCTGGCGACGTTTCTGGCGACGCTGATGTTTGCGTTGGCTCCGGCGATGGCCGCGGTGCGGCAGACGGCGGCGGGGCTGCGAAGCTCCGGGCGGATCACCGGCAGGAGCCGGATGCGTCCTGTGCTGCTGGCCGCGCAAGTGGCGCTGTGCGCCATTCTGCTGAGCGGGACGTCGCTGCTGGTGCGGGCGCTGGATCGGGTGCGGCAGATGGATACGGGATTCCGATATGGCGGAGTGATCGCGCTGACGACAGGGCTGGATGCGAGCGGACTTTCGGGCGTGCAGGCTGGCGGATTGATGCGCGCATTTGCGGACCGGGTGAGTACGCTGCCAGGCGTCGAGGCGGTGGCGTGGACGGCGACGCTGCCGTTGGGAAATGCGAACAACAACATTTCGATCCGGCATCCGAAGACGAAGGAGCAGTTTACGGCGGGACGGCATAACGTCTCGGCCAACTTTTTCGAGGTGCTGGACATTCCGGTCGTAGCGGGGCGCGGGTTCACGAAAGCAGAGGAACATGGCCCCGGCGGGGTAGTTGTCAGTCAGGCGACAGCGGAACGGCTTTGGCCCGGCGAGAGTCCGGTGGGACAGATTCTGGATATCGGCACGCGGGCGGAAGTGGTGGGCGTTGTACGGAACTTCGAGACTCGCGAGTTCGGATCGAAAGAGAATCCGGGAATCTGGACGGCGTTTGCCGGCGACGCCAATGCGCGGCTGCTGATCCGGCATCGGGGAGACGCGGTTCCGCTGCTGCTGGAGCTGCCGAAGCTGGCCCGGCAGATCGACCGGCGGTTGCAAGTGTCGGCCGCGCCCTACGAAGAGACCATCGAGAGAAAGCGGAGAGTGGCGAATGTCTCGGCGGGGATTGCCGCCGTGCTGGGGCTGCTCTCGCTGCTGCTGGCGTGCGTGGGGATCTACGGAGTGGCGGCTTACAACGTTTCCCAGCGGCGGAAAGAAATCGGCATCCGGCTGGCGCTGGGTGCGAGGCCGCAGGCCATTCTGCAGTTGGTTCTGGGGCAGAATCTGAGGGCGGTGGCCGCCGGTGCGGCGATCGGCATTGCGGGAGCGGCGGCGTTCGGACGGTTGCTGACGAGCTTGCTGTACGGCGTGGAGCCTTCGGACCCGATCGCGTTATCGGCGGCCATCGCGGTGCTGCTGGGGACCGCGGTGCTGGCCACCTGGGGTCCGGCGCGGCGCGCGGCACGGGTAGACCCGGCGATCACGCTGCGGCACGAGTAGTGGCGGGGCGAACACCTAAGATAGAAGTATCGCCGCCGTTTGCGCGTCATGCAGCTGAAGACCCTCATTCTCGCTTCCATTGTCGTGATGGGATTGGTGTTTCTGGTCAACCGGGAGGATCCCATTGGCGTGGGGCTGAGCCGCGCGCTGCCGGCGAAGCAGGAGATTCCGGCGGTGGATTGGCCTGTGCTGCGAGGGTTGAATGTGCAGACGGGGAAGGCTTCCGAAGATGTCGCCCGGCTGGAAGGGACCAGGGTTCGCGTACCCGGCTACATTGTGCCGCTGGAGGACGACACTCGCACGCTGACGGAGTTTCTGCTGGTGCCGTATATGGGAGCGTGCATCCATACTCCGCCTCCGCCCGCCAATCAGATGATCTACGTGAAGATGACTCGCGGCGAGCGGGTGAACTTCGGGCTGAATGATGGCGTGTGGGTGGAAGGCACCATGTTTGTGGGGCGCCGGTCCAGTCCCTATGGCCCGACGTTCTATGCGATGACGGCGTCCGGCGTTTCCCAGTATCAGTAAGACGAGTCTTCTTTGGCGTCGGCGGCTTCCATCTTGAATGCCACCTTGCCGTAAGGCGAGTCCGATTGGGCGATGGAGAGGATTCCCGAGACGGTGACCGGTTTCTGAAAGGTGACTTTCGCCGGGCTGCCGGTCATCTGCACAAAGACGATTTGATTCATGGGCGGAGGCGGCGTGTGCACGCACATTCCCGCTTCGGGAACCAGCAGGAATTCGTTGGCGGATTGATACTCGTCGGCGAAAGGAACCATATAGCCGGTCAGCTTCACGGAGCCTCCTTCGAGCTTGCGGAGCGCGGGCGTGGCTTCGCCGGTCCGGGTGTTCAGGCCGCGCAGAGTTCGCCAATCCATGGAGGCATATTGCGATTTCTCCGGTTGCTGTGGAAACGGCTGCAGCGGTGCGTTGGGATCCTCGGGCATGACGCCCTTGGGCGGTTCGTGGATAGGCGCTTGCTCCGGCGCTTGTTCGACCAGCTTGTATTTCGGAGACGAGCACGCCGCAAACAGCAGAACCGCGGCCAGCGCGAGCTTCATAGCCGTACGCTAAGGCCGTCGCTTAAAGCATTGCGGTAGGCCTTGACGGCGGGGACGAAACCGATGATGATTCCGGCCAGGCAGACGGCTGCGAGATAGAGGTAGCCGGTGGTTGTCGGTGCCTGGATGGGCAGGTAGAGGCCAAACCGCTGCTCGACGACGGGTTGTGAGAAGAACTCCAGCGCGTAGACGAGAAGGATGCCCAATACAGTTCCCAGGAATGCGAGCAGTCCGGATTCGAGGACAAGCAGAAAAATGATCTTCTGCGGACCCGCGCCAACGGCGCGCAGAATGGCCATTTCGCGCCGGCGCTCGTTGAGCGAAGTGTAGAGGGAGACGAGCATTCCCAGGAGCCCCACGATCAGCACGAAGATTGTCACTACCTGGAGCGCATCCTCGGCGTATCCGATGGTGCGCCAAAGCTCGCTGAGCGCGACTCCGGGAATGATGGCTTGAATCGGCTCCGGCTCGTAGGTCGAAACTTCGCGCTGCAGCCGGAGAGTGTCAATGCGTGACTTTGTTCGCAGGAGAAACGCGGTGATCTGCTTGATCTCCAGGTTGTCCTTGGTGATCTTCGAGGCGGGAGTCTCTTCCCCCGGCAAAGGTGGAGCGCCTTCCTCCCAGTCGATATGGACGGCCGAAATTCCGTAGAGCGAGATGTAGAGCGAGCGGTCCACAGGAGTCGCGGTGCGCTTGAGGATGCCGACAATGTGGAACGGTTTGTCGTTGTGCTCCAGGATGCCTTTCGTCATTCCTCCGGTGATTCCGTGCGTGATGACTACCGGCTGGCCGACTTTGTAGCCGAGCTTCTCCGCCACTTCGGACCCGAGCACAACATCGAAGACGCCTTCCGGCATCTTGCCTTCGGCGAACTCAATTTTCCGGTCGCGCCGGAACCGGTAGTGCTCGTAGAAGTCATTGGTGGTCCCGACCACGCGGAAGCCGCGATGACTGTCTCCCAGCGAGTACGGAATCGTCCAGGCGACGGCTTTGTGCTCCGCGAAATGCTTGTAGGTGTCGTAGGTGATGTTGTTTGTCGCCGAGCCCATCCGGAAGACGGCATAGAGCAGCAATTGCAGCGAGCCGCCTCGCGCGCCGACGATGAGATCAGTTCCGGAGATGGTGTTGGAAAAGCTTTCCCTTGCGCCGGTGCGGACGTTTTCCACGCCGATGAGCAGCGCAACCGAAAGCGCGATGGACAGGATGGTCAGCCAGGTTGTCAGCTTGCGATTCTTCAGCGAATGCCACGCCAGGGACAGGACGACCATCAGGCGGCCACCTCCACCTGGGAACAGCGGTTGATCTCGGGAAGGGAAATCGCCCGATCAAATAACGGCTGCAGGGTACGATCATGGCTGACGAAGACGACGGTAGAGTGCGCCTCCTTTGCCGCCTGAAAGAGCAACTCGATGAATCGCTCGCGGTGATCGTGATCGAGAGAAGAGGTGGGCTCGTCGGCAATGATCAGCTCCGGAGTGCCGATCAGGGCGCGGGCGGCTGCCACGCGCTGCTGCTGTCCGACGCTGAGGCGCGTGACGGATTCGTGCAGCAGAGGTTCGATGCCCAGATGCTTGGCGGACTCCCGGGCGGCGTCCTGCAGTGAGCGGCCGTTCAGACGCTTCCGGCGTTCTTCCGAGAGACGGCAGGGGAGGGTGATGTTCTCTTCGACGGAGAGGTACGGAATGAGATTGAAGAGTTGGAAGATGTAGCCGATGTGGGAGCCTCGCACGGCGTCTCGCTGCGCCGCGGAGAGCCTGGTCATGTCGCGGCCCAGCACGTTCACTTTGCCTGTAGTTGCCGGCAGGACTCCGGCAATGATGCCGAGCAGCGTGGTTTTGCCGCTGCCGGAAGGTCCGAAGAGAAACACGCGCTCGCCGGAATTGATGACGAGCTGAGGAATGTCGAGGATCTCGCGGCCGGCGCGGTAGTGAAACTTAAGCTGCTCTAATTCGAGCGCGGGTCCCATGCCCACTAGTCTAACGGGGCAGCGTGATGGAGCCCTGGTCGTTCCTGATTTCGGCTCCCGCGGAGCCGGAAGCGCCCACGGCCTGAACTTTCACTGCGCTGACGCCGGGGTAGGCTTTGGTCACGCCGAAGGTGACTTTCGTGCCGGCCAGAGGCTTGGTGCAAGTGGCGTGGAAATCGGCATCGATTTCCGCATGGTCCGGTTCTTCCTGATCCACTTCGACGCTTTTGGCCGAGATTTTGCAGCCCGCCGCGGGATCGAAGACAACCATTTTTGCGATGTTGGCTTTTAACCCTTCGAGCGCCGCGGCCTGTTTTTTCTTGTCGGCCGCCGATTTGGGAACGTACTCGAAGCCGACCACCGCCATGGCGGGAGCGTGAAATTCGATGTCGGCATTGTTGCCGTCGATGGCGAAGTTCAGCTCCGCGGTGCCGTGGTCGTGCGCCTTCTGGGTTTTCGAATGCTTGTGCCCTTTTTCGTCGGCCGCGAAAGCGAAAACAGCGAAGGTGAGAACGGCGAGTACTCGCACGGTCAGTCCTTGTAGGGCTCGATTTCCATGCCCGTCAGCTTGAAGGAGACATCGCCATACGGGCTTTTCTGTGTGGAGACTTCCAGTTTCCCGTGCACCCAAACCGGATCCCAGAAGCTGATTTTGGTCTTCTTGGCTCCGTCCATTTTCACCAGGACAATCTGGTTCGGAGGAGGCGGCGGCGTGTGAATGCAGGCGCCGACATAAGGCACCAGCAGAAACTCGGTCACCATCTCTTCTTCATCCTCGAGAGGCACCATAAAGCCGGGGACTTTGACCTTCTTGCCGTCGACTTTCTGCAGCGCTTCTGTCTTTTCGCCGGTGCGGTAGTTGAGACCGCGCAGGGTCCGCCAGTCGACTTTCGCATCTTCGTCGGCGGCCAGCGTCAACGGAAGCCCGAGGGCAACCGGAAGGGACTGCAGCAAATTCCGGCGGGTCATACCTTCAGATTAGCGAACATTTCGTGCAATGGGAGCGGCATCGTTCCCAATGATAGACTGGGCGAGAACGGCCCATGCTGCGGCGCTACCCCCTCTTAGCGGCATTCCTCTGTACCAGCGCGGTTCTGGCCGATGATTTCTCGTTCGAAAAATCGCAATCTTTCCTTAAGAGCTATTGCTGGACGTGTCACCAGGGAAAAGCGGCCGTCGGCGGATTCGATGTCGAGCGCGTCGGTACACCCGACAGTCTGGCTTCTCACTCTCAAAAATGGATGGCTGCCATCCGCCGCGTCAAGAACGGCGAAATGCCTCCCAAGAACGCACCGTCGCCGGCCCTCGACCTCCGGGAGCAATTCACCCATTGGGCCGACGAGAATGTGCGGGCCGCCATCTGCGCTGGAGGAATGGTCGCCGGACCGTCGCCTATCCGCCGCCTGAATCGCGATGAATACATGGCTACCATCCGCGACCTGCTGGACTTGCAGATGGATGTCGCCAGCGCGCTTCCCGCTGATGGCGCGGGTGGGGAAGGCTTCGACAATGCGGCGGAAACCCTGTTCCTGTCGCCCCTCCATTCCGAGAAGTACATGGCGGCCGCGAAGTTCGCGATGGACTACACCGCCAAGGAGTTCAAGTCCCGCAACAAGATCCTGATTGCCAAGCCGGGTCCCGGAGTCTCGGCAAACGCTGCCGCGCGCCAGATCCTGCAAGCGTTCCTTCCGCGCGCATTCCGGCGGCCGGTGACCGACACGGAGGTCACACAATACCTCGCGCTCTTCCAGGCCGCGCAGAAACAGCGCCAGCCGTTTGATGCGTCCATCTTCTTCGCCCTCCGCGGAGCCCTAGTCTCCCCACGGTTCCTGTTTCGCACCGAAGCTCCGAACACCGGAACCGAGCCAAAACCGGTCGATCAGTATGCGATGGCTTCCCGCTTGTCGTACTTCTTGTGGGGCAGCATGCCCGACGAATTTCTGTTCGACCTCGCGGCTGAAGGCAAACTGCATGATCCGGAAGTCCTGAAGTACGTCACTCGCAAAATGCTCCGCAACGACCGGTCGCAGGACTTCGCGCGCCGTTTTGTGGAACAGTGGCTGCACACCCGCGAGCTCTCGATCGACAAAGTTCCCGACGCCAAGCTGTTCCCCACCTACGTAGCCGATGAAGATATCCGTTCCGATGTGCGCCTGCAGCCGGTTTATTTCTTCCGGGAACTGCTGATCCGGAACGAGTCGCTGCTCAACCTCATCGATTCCAAACACACCATCGGGACGGGAAAATTCTCCCGCTTCTACGACATGAAGCTGGAGATCAGCAAGAACCAGACCCAGCAGCCGCTGTGGTATCCCCTGCCGGATGGCAGCGATCGCGGAGGCCTCCTGGGGATGCCGGCCGTTCTCATTGTTTCTTCCTATCCCTACCGCACTAGTCCCGTACTCCGCGGAGCCTGGATTCTCGACTCTCTGCTCGGAACGCCGCCTCCGCCGCCCCCGCCGAATGTCCCTGCGCTCGAAGAGGCAAAGGAAGGTACGGCGCCCAAATCCGTTCGCGAACGGCTGACGCAGCATCGCGCCGACCCGGTCTGCGCCAGTTGCCATGCCCGCATCGATCCGCTGGGCTTCGCGCTCGAAAACTACGACGCCATCGGACGCTGGAGGGCCGAAGATGGCGGCCAGCCGGTTGACAGCTCCGGAGAATTAATGGACGGTACCCGCATCGACGGTCCGGGGGCGCTCAAAAAGGCTCTTCTGGACCGCAAGGATCTGGTCGTTCGCAATCTGGCGAGTAAGATGCTCGGCTACGCCCTGGGCCGCGGACTCACCCTGCAGGATTCCTGTACAGTGGACAATATAGTCGCGAAAGTGAAAGCGAGCGACTATCAGGCACAGGCTTTGATCGAAGCGGTGGTGTTGAGCATGCCTTTTCAGATGCAGGCTCCGCAATCGCAAGTGAAAATACAGCGAAGTTCCGTAGCGCCGTCGCAAAAGGAGAGTCAACCTTGAACTTCCGCAGGCACATTTCGAGAAGAAGCGTCCTCCGAGGCGCAGGCGTCGGACTCGCGCTGCCGTGGCTGGAAGCGATGGTGCCCACCACCGCTCTGGCATCCTCCAAGCTCCCCAAAAGTCCGGTTCGTCTGGCGGCGCTGTACATGCCGAACGGCGTGAACATCGGTGCCTGGGCGCCCGAAGGCACCGGCCGCGATTTCCAGCTTTCGAAAACGCTTTCTCCTCTCGCCGAGTTCAAAGACGAAATCGTCGTGATGAGCAATCTCTGGAACGCCGGTTCCAAAGGCGGTGACGGCCACTACGTCAAGGAAGCGGCCATCCTCACATGCTCCACGATCAAGAAGACTCCCGGTGCCGATATCGGTAACGGAGTGTCGGTCGATCAGGTCGCGGCGCAAGGTATCGCCGGCCGGACTCCGCTGCCTTCCTTGGAACTCGGAATCACCCCGGTCGCCATCGGCGTCGATGCCGTCGTCGGCTACACAAGAATCTACGGTTCGCACATCGCCTGGAGCAGTCCGACGGTTCCCCTCGCCCGCGAGATCAACCCGCAGCTGGCTTACGAACGGCTGTTTCGCGCAGCGGCGGGAGCGAAGGGCGACGCCGGCAAAATGGACGGCCTGCTGCTGGATCGTGTGCTCGGCGACGCCAAGCAGCTACGCACCGAAGTCGGCTCGGCCGATCAGATCCGGCTCGACGAATATCTCTCCGTCATGCGCTCGCTCGAAGAGCGCGTCCAGCGAAATAGCGCGACCGGCAAAAGTGCCTGGAAACCCAGAGTGCCGATGGACGCCAAAGCGGCGCCCACCGACCGTCCTGCCGACCATGCCGAGCACTGCAAGCTGATGCTCGACATCATTGCCACCGCGTTTCAGACCGATACCACCCGCGTCAGCACGTTCATGTTCGGCAACGCGGTCAGCAACGTCAGCTTCCGGTTCCTGGAAGGCGTCAGCGCCGGCCATCATGATGTCTCGCATCACCAGAACGATGCCGACAAGCTGCGCCAGTATCAGATCATCAACCAGTGGCACATCGCTCAATATGCCTATCTGTTGAAGCGTCTGAAGTCGATGAAGGAAGGCGACTCCACGGTACTCGACAACTCGATGGTGCTCTTTGCCTCGGCGCTCAGCGACGGCAATAAGCACGACCCGCACAAACTCCCGCTGGTTCTGGCGGGTAAGGCGGGCGGCCGCATCGATTCCGGCCAGCACCTCACCTATTCCGAGGACAGTCCGTTGGCGAATCTGTACGTTTCTATGCTGGATGCCTTCGGCACTCCGGTGGAACGGTTTGCCGATAGCACCGGCCCTCTTGCCGGCCTCCTCCGGAGCTAGAGCCATGCGAGCCTTTCTCAGCTTTCTCCTGGTGAGCGGAGCAGCTTTTGCCGCGGATCTTACGGGAGTCTGGGTGGGCCAGATTCCCGTAGGCCGCAACGGGGACTTGCAGGATATTGCGTTCAAGCTGACACAAACGGGTTCCTCCATCGGCGGAAAACTTTACGGCGACTACAAAAGCTCCCTCATTCGGGAAGGAAGCGTCGACGGCGATCAGGTCGTCTTCATCGTCCTTGTCGAGGAGCAGGCAGGCAATCAAATCAACGAGTCCCGGTACAAATACACCGGATCGCTAAAAGACGGCGAGCTGGAGCTCACCCGCGAACGCGAAGCCGCCGTCACCGCCGGCAGCGGAGCCGGTGTCCAACCTCCCAAGAACGCGAACAAACCAACCTTCCGGCTCAAGCGCCTCTACTGAACCCCCACCCGCCCGGCCCCGCAATTTTCTACAATTACTTGTATCCGCGACGCCTTTTCGGCGCGTCCAGGGTTTTTCTTATTTATGCGATCTCGCTTTGCAGTGTTGCTGCCTGTCTGTCTGTGTGCCCTCCTCCCCGTCCAGGCACAGACGTACCGCCTCGGGTGGTCCTCCGTCATCAATTTCGGAAGCTCGGAGTCGGGGAAGGTGACGGCGGTCGACCGCAATGGCGATGTCTGGGTGGCCGGACAGTCCTCCACCGTACTGGAAGACTTTCCCGGCCCGGTCGATCCCATCCAGCACGTCGTGCGAGGCAAAAATGATGTCTTCATTGCCAAGTACCGTCCTCAACCGGACAGGGGAGCGCAACTGCTCTTTTTCACCTGGCTGGGCGGAACTGGCGAAGACGACGTCCGCGCGCTGAAGATCGACGCAAATGGCCGGGCCATTCTGGCCGGAACGACGGATTCCACAGACTTCACGACGGCTGGCAATGCCACCCAGACCACCAACGGTGGAGCCATCGACGCCTGGTATGCGGTTGTTGACCCCAATCTGCCCGGAACCGAAGCGCTGGTGCTGAGCAGCTTTTACGGTGGCACCCAGAACGAATATCCGAATGACATTGCCATCGCCGCCGATGGCGGCTTTGTCATCGTGGGCGTCACCACTTCCGACGATCTCCCTGGAGTTTCCAATGCCATCCAGAACAACAGCCGCGGCGGGTGGGATGCGTTCCTCATCGGAGTGAATGCCTCCACCGACACTTCTTTGCGGTATGCCTCGTACTACGGCGGCGACTCCACCGATGTCGCTACTTCCGCGGCGTTCGACCGCAATGGCCACCTCTGGATCACCGGCTATACCGTCTCCCCGAACTTTCCTGTCACCGACGGCGCTTTCCAGACGACGATCTCCACTTCCTATGACGCCTTCGTGGCGAAGTTCGACTTCTCGCTGCCCGGTTTGGATGCCCTCGTTTACTCCACTTTTTATGGCGGCAATGGCGACGACCGGGGTGTCAAGATCGAGTTTGACGCCGCCGGCATTCTCTGGGTCGCCGCCCAGACTTCTTCGAGCGATCTGCCCGTAACGGGCGATGCCGTTCAGTACACCTTCGGTGGCGGCGACGACGGCTACATCCTTGGTCTCGATACGGCAAATCTGCAGGCTGTCCGTTATGGCAGCTACTTTGGTGGGGAAGGCTACGACATTGTGTACGGCTTCGCCGTGCTGCCCAACGGCCGCGCCGCGCTCACCGGGTACACCATGTTCGGGGGACTCCCGACGGCTGGAACTCCGTATCAGCCCGTCCCCGGTTCGCTGTTCGCCGACAGCTTCTTTAGCGTTCTCAATCTCACCGTCGCCGGCGCCGACGGCATCGAGTATTCCACCTATCTCGGCGGAGACTACACCGACGTGGGTCTCAGCATGGCTTCCGACGGTGCCGGCGGAGCCGTTGTTACCGGATACACGAACTCTTACGGATTCCCCACTACTGATGGGTCCCGCCGGTTCAACCCGATCGTGACGCCCAGCGCTTTCGTCTACCGCTTCTCCCGGAACGTCAGCTGATTTTCACCGCGGCGTGAACATTTCCGCGTCCTGCCGCGTAGTAGAGGCATGACTTTCGCGCAGGACGCCCGTTTTGCGTTGCGAATGATCCGCAAGAATCCCTGGTTCTCCGCGGCGATTGTCGCGACTCTCGCTCTGGGCATCGGCGTCAACACCACCATTTTTTCGCTGGCGAACGCAGTCCTGCGTAAACCGTTGCCATTTCCCGGCGGCGAGCGGCTCGTCATGGCGCGGGCGATCAACAAATCGCGCGGCGACGCAAAGGATGGAGTTTCCTATGCCGACTTCCGCGACTTCCGGCAAGCCGCCGGCTCCTTCGAAAAGCTGGAGCTGAGCGGCGGCCGGTCCATCAGCATCACCGAGAGCTCCAATCCGCCCGAGCGTTACCGCGGATCCCGCGTTTCCGCCGGATTATTCGACCTGCTGCACACCCAGCCGATCCTGGGCCGCGGCTTCCAGCCCGCCGATGAGCGTCCTGGCGCGGCCGAAGTCGTGCTCATCAGCTACGGCGTCTGGACGGACCGCTACGGAAAGAGCCCCGATGTCATCGGCCGAGCCATCCGCGCCAACGACAAGCCGGCCACGATCGTCGGCGTAATGCCCGATGGCTTCAAGTTCCCCACGAACCAGGAAATCTGGATGGTCGCCGTCCCCGACGCCGAAAACCAAAAACGAAACTTTCGCGGCTTCGACATGGTCGGCATCCTCAAGAAGGACGCATCCATACCCGAGGCGACGGCAGCTTTCAATACTGTCGCCCAGCGCCTCGAAAAGGAGTTTCCGGAGACTCACAAGAATCATGGGATCGCCGTCCAGACGTTTCACCAGGCCATGAACGGTGGGCAGATCCGGACGATGTTCATGCTGCTGCTCGGCGCGGTGGCATTTGTCCTGCTGATCGCCTGCGCCAACGTCGCGAACATGCTGCTCAGCCGGGCGATCGGGCGCAATCGCGAGATGTCCATTCGCGCCGCGCTGGGAGCGGGACGCTGGCGGATCGTCCGGCAACTTCTAGTCGAAAGCGTCATGCTTTCCGTCGCCGGCGGAGTCATCGGCCTGAGTCTGGCCCAGCTCGGTATCCATTGGTTCGGGCTCGCGGTGGCGAACGTCGGTAAACCCTATTGGATCGACTTCTCCCTCGACTATGTCGTGCTGCTGTATTTCTGCGTTCTCAGCGTCATATCGGGAATCGTCTTCGGCATCGCTCCCGCTCTCCGGGCATCGCGCGTCGACCTGAACGACGCCCTGAAGGAAGGAGCCCGCAGTTCCGGCGGAGCTCGCGGCGGCTATCTGACGGGCGCTCTCGTCGTATTCCAGTTCACCCTCGCGGTCGTGCTTCTCAGCGGAGCGGGACTGATGATTCGCAGCTTCCTGAAGGCCCAGGACGAGTTCTCCTACCTCCGTCCGGACCAGGTCCTTCACGCCCGATGGAACCTGCCCGACTCCCGCTATCCCAAACCGGAAAACAAACAGCAGTTCTACGAAAAACTCCTGCCCCGCCTGACAGCCCTTCCCGGAGCAAGCGCCGCCGCCTTAGTTTCGAACCCGCCGGGAATGGGCTCCGCGGGCTGGCGGGTTGAGCTCAAAGAGCGGCCCATCGCCGAACGCGCGCAGCGGCCGGCGACGGCGGCCATCGTGGTTTCGCCCAATTACCTCCAGGTGCTCGGTCTCCCCATCCTGCAGGGGCGCGATTTCAACGACACCGATGGACTGCCGGGCAAAGAAGCCATCATCGTCAGCCGCGAATTTGCCGTGAAACATTTTCCAAAGGACAACCCCCTCGGCAAACAGATCCGCCTCTTCGACGGCGAAAAGGAGAAACCCTGGATGACGATTGTCGGTGTCGTTCCCGGGCTTCGGCAGAACAATCCCACCGATACCGGCCAGGATCCGTTAGTCATGCTCCCTTACCGTTCCGAACCTTGGTCCGGCATGACGATCCTGATCCGGACCGCGGGCCCCGTCACGTCGTTGGCGGCCGCCGTCCGCAGCGAAGTTCAGGCGATCGATCAGGAGATGCCCCTGTACGACGTGGCTCCCCTGGAAGAGATGTTCGCCCGCGGCCGGTGGCACTACCGCGTCTTCGGGACCATGTTCCTGATCTTTGCGTTTCTCGCTCTGGGCATGGCCGCGCTGGGAATCTACGCGGTGATGGCTCATGCGACCGGCCAAAGACGCCAGGAGATCGGCGTCCGCATGGCCTTGGGAGCGAGTTTCCAGGACGTCGTGCGCCTGGTCCTTGGCCGGGGTCTCATCCAGCTTGGCTTGGGGACCGTCCTCGGCTTGGCGGCCGCCATCGCGGTCTGCCGCCTGATGAGCAAGATTTTGTTCCAGGTTTCCGCCACCGACACCGTGACGCTCGGCATCGTCACCACCGCGCTTCTCACCGCTGGATTGGCCGCCTGCTGGATTCCCGCCCGCCGGGCCGCGAAACTTGACCCCCTGAAGGCGCTCCGCTACGAATAAAGCCGCTTAAATCAACAACTTATACGTCGCCGTTCCGAAGGCCGCCAGGCGCTTCCGTCCGTCCTTGATCTCCACGCTTCCAATTGCCAGCGACGACCCCACGCGCAGCAGCTTCGATCGAGCCGTCACCTTGCCGTTTACCAGGGGCAGGAAGTAATTCAACTTCATTTCCACCGTCGTGCAGGCGCGTTTTCCATCGAAAACATGCAGAATTCCGATCCCCACCGCCGTATCCACCAGCGTCGCCGTCACTCCCCCATGCAGCCCGCCGTGGCCGTTCCGCAGATCGTCCCTCACCTCGCATTCCAGCGTCACACCGTCCCGATGTAGCCGTTTCAGGACAATCCCCAGAAAGTCGTTGAACGGAATCTTGTAAGTTTTTACGTCGATAGGCTGCATAACAGAAATGAAACAGCCGATTATCCCGCAGAACGTAAAATAAACCTATGTGCGGAATTGTGGGGTATGTCGGAACGCGCAAAGCCGTTCCAATCATTCTCGATGGCTTGAAAAGGCTGGAGTACCGCGGATATGATTCCGCCGGTATCGCGGTCTTAAACGGCCACGACCAGTTGGTGGTGCGCCGGGCCTCCGGCAAACTGAGAAATCTGGAAGACATCATCCAGGCGAACCCCGTCGACGGTTCGTACGGAATTGGACACACTCGCTGGGCCACGCATGGCCGCCCAACGGAGGAAAACGCACATCCCCACCGGGACTCCAACGGAAACCTGGTCGTCGTT
This sequence comes from uncultured Solibacteraceae bacterium, assembly GCA_964515165.1. Classification (GTDB taxonomy): domain Bacteria; phylum Acidobacteriota; class Terriglobia; order Bryobacterales; family Bryobacteraceae; genus JAPKYZ01. The sequence continues at coordinate 45,546 of CAZETQ010000014.1, forward strand.
CATAACGGCATCGTCGAAAATTACCTCGCCCTGAAGCATGAGCTGCAGTCCGAAGGCCACGTCTTCGCTTCGGAAACCGACACCGAAGTCATCGCGCACCTGGTCGAAAAATACTATAAGGGCAACCTGGAAGACGCTGTCCGCGCCACCGTGAAGCGCATCACCGGCGTGTTCGCCATCGCCGTCATTTCCAAACTGGAGCCCAACAAGATCGTCGCCGCCCGCAATGGACCTCCCGCCGTCATCGGCATCGGCGACGGGGAATATTTCGTGGCCTCCGACATTCCCGCGATTCTCAGCCACACCCGCGACATGTTTTTCCTGATGGATGGCGATATGGCCGTCCTCACCGCCGACGGAGTCCTCCTGACGGATTTCGACGGCAAGCCCGTTCGCCGCCAGCTCCAGCACATCCTCTGGGACCCGATCATGGCGGAAAAGGGCGGCTACAAGCACTTCATGCTCAAGGAAATCTTTGAGCAGCCGCGAGCCATCCGCGACACCATGCTCGGCCGCATCGGCCAGGAAACCGGCCGGGTTTTTCTCGACGAAATGGATATTTCCGCCGAGGAGTTCCGCCAGTTCAATTCGGTGAAGATCATCGCCTGCGGAACCAGCTGGCATGCCGCTCTCGCCGGCAAGTTCATGATCGAGAAGCTGGCCCGCCTGCCCGTCGAAGTCGACTATGGCAGCGAGTTCCGCTACCGCGATCCGATCGTCGACTCCGGAGCGTTGACCGTCGTGATCTCGCAAAGCGGCGAGACGGCCGACACGCTGGCTGCCCAGCGCGAAGCCAAGATGAAGGGCTCGAAAACCCTGGCCATCTGCAACGTCGTCGGTTCCATGATCACTCGCGAAGCCGCCGGTACTTTGCTCACGCACGCCGGTCCGGAGATCGGTGTCGCTTCCACCAAGGCATTCACGTCGCAGCTCGCCGCGTTGGTCACGCTGGCGCTCTATCTGGGCCAGGCTCGCGGCAGCGTGACAGAAGACGAGTCCAAGTGCCTCACCCAGGAAATGCTGAAGCTGCCCTCCAAAATGGAGCGCATTCTCCAGGAAGAAGACATTTACGAGGAACTGACCCGCCGCCTCCATAAGGCGAAGGACTTCCTGTATCTCGGCCGCGGCATCCACTTCCCCATGGCGCTCGAGGGCGCTTTGAAGCTGAAGGAAATTTCCTACATTCACGCCGAGGGCTACCCCGCCGGCGAAATGAAGCACGGCCCGAATGCCTTGATCGACGAGAATCTGCCCGTCGTCGTCCTCGCGGCTTACGACCCCAACAATCCGGATAGCCGCCAGCGCTACGAAAAGACTCTCTCGAACATCCAGGAAGTGAAAGCTCGCTCCGGAATCGTCGTCGCCATCGCCAACAAAGGCGATGAGGAGATTGCGAAGGTGGCGGACCACATCATCCGGATTCCGGTGACGGAGGAAATTCTCTTCCCGCTGCTGGAGATCATCCCGCTGCAGCTGCTGGCTTATCACATTGCGGTGCGTTTGGGCTGCGACGTCGATCAACCGCGCAATCTGGCCAAATCGGTCACCGTGGAGTGAAGCAGTTCACCCACGCCCTCACCATCGCCACGCGAGGCAAAGGGTTTTACGAGTTCACCGGTCAGATCGAAAGCTGGCTCTCTCGCTGCGGGATCCAGACCGGCCTGCTGACGGTGTTCATCCGGCACACCTCCGCCTCGCTCACGATCCAGGAAAACGCCGATCCCGACGTGGTCGCGGACCTGACGGCATACTTCGAACGCCTGGTCCCGGAGCGCGGCCCCTACATCCACACCACCGAAGGCCCGGACGATATGCCCGCGCACATCCGCTCCACCCTGACATCCACCCAGCTCAGCATCCCGGTCATGGGAGGCAGCCTCGCTCTCGGAACCTGGCAGGGAGTCTATGTCTTCGAGCATCGGGCGCATCCTCACCGGCGCTCCGTTGCTCTCCATTTGTTGGGAGAGTGATCGGAAAATTCACATCGGCGGGGCCGCGGAAGGGTCTTCGCCGGAGTATTTGGATTGGATGATCCACGGATCGGCGGTGGTTTTTCGCCATTCGTGCACAGTCTTATGCATTTGCGCGAGCGCCTCGCGATGCTGCGGCGATTGGGCCAGATTATTCAGCTCGTCCGGATCGGCGGTGATGTCGTAGAGTTCCTCAGCGGGGCGGTGGATAAAGTTCCTGGCCGAACGGCGGCCCAGGCGAGCGTTGTCTCCTTCCGGGCGGAGGCTTTGCCACATCTTTGAGTTCCACAGGTCGCTGGCGAAGGGAAAGCTGAGTTCCGGGTAAAGGTTCCGCAAGTACTTGTAACGGCGGTTCCGCATGCCGCGCATGGGGTAGTACATCGTCACTTCGTGGAAAGTGTGCGAGAAAAATACCTGATCCCAACCGGTTGGATTCTCCTGATCGAGAATGTTGAGAAAGCTGCGGCCGTGGACCGGATAATCGGGCAGTTTCGCTCCCGCCCAGTCGACACAGGTGGGGAGAATATCGACCCAGCTGATCATCGCTTTGTTGACCAGTCCGCGCTTGGATTGCCGGGGATTGCGGACGATCAGCGGAAGCCGCGATCCGGAGTCGTAGACCGTGGTCTTGGCATTGGGGAAGGGCATTCCGTTATCGCTGAGGAAAATGACGAGCGTGTTATCGAGCTGGCCGGCTTTCTTCAGGACTGACATGAAATGGCCGACGCCCTGATCCAGGCGATTGACGGCTTCGTAGTATTCGGCAAGCTCCTGGCGGGTAGGCGTATTGTCCGGAAGGAACGGCGGGACTTTGGCTTTCTGGGGGTCGAAAGGAGTTCGCTGGATGCCGGGGTAATCTTTGTTGGCGAAGCCTTGGGCGGCGCGGTGAGGATCGGTGAAGCCAATGTGGAGATACCAGGGCTTCGATCCGGCGGACTGCATGAATTGCCCGGCTTTCTGCGCCATGACGGAGCCGTTGCGTCCCGGATCGGCGCTTTCGTTGAGGTCCCACCGGAAGCGCTCGATGGGATTGACGTGGAGCTTTCCGATCACTCCGGTGGTGTAGCCGGCATCTTTCAGCAGGCTGGGCAGGGGACGGATCTTCGGAAGATAGCTGAAGTTGTGAACCGCGTGGCCCAGACCATATTGGCCGTTGGCATGGTTTTGCAGACCGCTGAGAATGACGCTGCGGCTGGGGCTGCAACTGGCGGTGGTGCAGAAGGCGTTCTCGAACCGGACTCCGTCTGCTGCCAGACTGTCGAGGTTGGGAGTTTTCGAGTAGGTGTCTCCGTAGGCGCCGGTGTGGAGCCCGAGATCGTCGGCAATCAGGAGGAGAATGTTGGGCTGGCGGTTCTGGGCCAGGAGCGGCGCGGCAGCGGCAGTTTGGATGAACGCTCGTCGGGTGGGCATCGCAGGATTAGCGTATCAACGGACACCGCCTCAACAGGAAACCGCCGCGGAAGCCGGGTCCGCGCGGCGGTTTTCGAAAAACCGGAAGAGGAGGGCCTCGAATTGGAGGCCATCCGGAAGACTATTTGTGGTCTTCCTTCTTCTCCTTCTTGTCCTTTTTCTCCTTCTTTTCTTTCTTCGTGTCGTCGCCGGCGAAAGTCGCCGTGGCCGTGCCGAAGACCAATCCCATGCCGAGCATCAAGGTAACAAGCTTCTTCATTGTCAGACTCTCCTTAGGTTCAGATGATGACGTGAGCCGCCACAGCCTGATCCTGTCAGCAGGAGATGAAGAAGCGCTTAACCGGCGATTAAATCCAGTTCATGGCAAATATGGGACGCATTTCATTTTTTCTTTATTTTCTTGCGGATAGCGTCCGAATTTTTCGCGTCGGGGGCGAGTTCTATATATTTTTCGTATGCCGCCGTGAAGCCTTTGGTGTCGTGCAACTTTTCGAGGCACTCGCCGAGGCGCAGAAAGGCTTCCGCATAGGTGGGATTCCACCGGGTGGCTTCTTCAAAGCGCTTGGAAGCGGCCTTGTAGCTGCCCCGCTTGAAGTAGAAGTTCCCTATTTTGAGCTCGTTCTCGGCTTGCAGCGGATTGAAGGTGTATTCGGCTTTAGGCTTTAACGATTCGTCTTCTTCCGGCGGCTCCTGCTCGGGCGGCTTTTTCTGACTTTCCTGGGCGAGAAGAAGCGATGCAAATGGAAGGGCTGCAAACCACCTGCGTGTCACAATTAAAGTATAGATCCGGACGCGAAAAACCCGCTTCGTGAGAAGGTTGCGCAGTTGCCCGCCCTGCCCGGGGTTTACCTCTACAAAGATGAGGGCGGCAAGGTGGTCTATGTCGGTAAGGCGAAGAGTCTAAAGCATCGCGTCCGGAATTACTTTTCGGACGAGCGGCTGCTGGACGCCAAAACTTCCAGCCTGATCGCGACCGCGACAGACCTGGAATACATCCTGGTCGACAACGAAAAAGAGGCGCTCGCTCTCGAAAATAACCTGATTAAGCAGTGGAAGCCGCGCTTCAACGTGCTGCTTCGCGACGACAAAACCTACCCGTATATCAAGCTCACCAACGAGAAATATCCGCGGGTTTACGTCACCCGCCGGCTGCGGAAAGACGGAGCGTCGTATTACGGGCCATATTTCCCCGCCAATCTGGCGCATCGGCTGGTGAGCTTCATTCACCGGTACTTCAAGATACCGTCGTGTAAAGTCGACTTGACGCGGTTCCACAAGCATCCGTGCCTGCAGTTTCATATTCACCGCTGCCTGGGGCCTTGTGTAGAAGGGCTGACGACTGATGCGATCTATGCCGAGCATGTTCACGACGTGAAGATGTTCCTGGAGGGGCGGCACCGGGACCTGGCGCGGGAGCTGCGAGTGCGCATGGAAATCGCGGCGGAGGACACGCGGTTTGAGCAGGCGGCCAGCCTGCGCGATCTGATTACCACGGTGGAGGAGATGGAAGAGCGCCAGAAGATGGCGACCATCGAAGGCAACGACATCGACATCATTGGCTTTCACGCCGAACCGCCGCTGATCGCCGCCAATCTCTTCCACTTGCGGCGCGGGCGAATTGTGGACCGCCGGGAGTTCTTCTGGGAAGACTTGGAGGAGTTTGAGCCGGGCGAATTCCTGTCTTCGCTGTTGAAACAGTTGTACCTGGATCAGCAGCACATCCCTTCTGAAATTCACGTGCCGATCGACTTTGAGGATCGCGAGCCGCTGGAGCAGTTGCTGGCCGAAAAGCGGCGCCGCCGGGTGGAGATTTTCACGCCGCAGCGGGGCCAGAAGCGGCACATGCTGGATCTGGTGGGAACCAATTCTCAGCACAGCTTTGCGCAGCGATTCCGCGTGATGAAGCCGAGCTCGAAGCAGATCTCGGAAGCGCTGCAGGATGCGCTGACGCTCGCCGACGCTCCGCGGCGAATCGAATGCTTCGACATTTCACACATTCAGGGAACCGACAAAGTCGCGAGCATGGTGGTTTGGGAAGACGGAAAGATGAAGAAGTCCGACTACCGGAAGTTCATCATTCGCACGGTGGTAGGAAACGACGACTTCGCGTCGATGCGCGAGGTGGTGACGCGGCGGTACTCCCGGTTGAAGGAAGAGAGTCTACCGATGCCGGGGCTGATCCTGATTGACGGAGGATTGGGGCAATTGCACGCGGCCGCCGACGCTCTGGAGGCGATTGGCATTATCAACCAGCCGCTGGCGTCGATTGCCAAGCGCGAGGAGATTATCTACGTCCTGGGGCAGGAAGATGAGCCAATTGTGCTGGACCGGTTCTCGCCGGTGCTACACCTGATCCAGATGGTTCGCGATGAAGCTCACCGGTTTGCGGTGACGTTCCATCGAACGCGCCGGAATACGGTACGGCTGACGTCGGAGCTGGAGCAGATTCCCGGCGTCGGCGACAAGACGGTGCGCAAGCTCCTGACGCATTTCGGCAGTCTGGACCGGATGCGGGAAGCGGGTTACGAATCGGTCGCGCAGATCGTCGGGCCGGCGGTGGCCCGGCGAATCGAGGAACACTTCTTAGGTTCCGGCCGAGAGCCGGTTGGCCAGGACGTCGGGTAGCTTCTCGTCGCGAATCCGCGATTTTGCGCCCTCGACATCGTAGGGCACGCGGCGATAGGTCAACATCCGCTCGGAACTGTCGTAGAGGATGTAGGCGGCTCGCGGGTCGCCGTCCCGGGGCTGACCGACGCTGCCGGGATTGATCAGGTATCGCACATCGTTCTCAAATTCGAGAGTCTGCGAGGTGTGATGCGGCGGCGTCTTGGGAATTCGCAGGATGCCCTGGCGAACCAGCAGAAACCCTCCCTGGATATGGGTGTGTCCGAAGAAGGAGATGCTGGTTTCCAGCAGTTGGCCGACTTCGGCGACTTCGTGCGCGGCGATGAGGTATTCATCTTCATCGGCGGGAGAACCGTGGAGGATGCTGTATCCGTTGACGCTCAGCGGGCCCTTGGGGATGTCACGAAGATAGGAGACGTTCGCCGGGGTGAGATGCCGGGCGGTCCACTCCGAGGAAAGCCGGGCGATGGGGTTGAACCATTCCAGATCGTCCAGGCCGGCGCAGGCCTTATCATGGTTGCCGCGAACGATGGAATGCACGTTTTCGCGCGCCCAGTCCACGACGCGGTTGGGATCGGCGCAGTAACCGACGAGGTCTCCGCAGCACACCACGCGGTCATAGGCTCCGCGGGCATCCTCCAGAACCGCCTGGAGAGCTTGCCAGTTGGCGTGAATGTCGCTAACGATCAGATAGCGCACAGTTTGATCAAGGACACTTCGGGCGGCGCGCCGAAACGTACCGGCACTCCGATGGTACCGATGCCCGAAGAGACATAGATAGCCGATCCATTTTCCCGATAGAGCCCCTTTGTATAAGGCGTCAAAAACTGAGCCACATTCGCACGGTGGTCGAGAATTTCGAAATTAATTTGTCCCCCGTGCGTGTGCCCGGATAGCGTGAGCGCAAAACCTTTCCCCGCCGCCACGGGGAAAACGTCGGGATTGTGAGATAGCAGAATGTTCACGTCCCCGGGATGAACCAGTTCCTCCGCTCCCTGCAGGTATACGGAACCCATGGGTTGGTAGTCAACACCCGCAATGTTAAGAAATGCAGAACCGAAGGCGAAGCGGTGGTTGGTCATTCGCAGGATCCGGGCTCCCTGGCGTTCCATTTCCCTGGTGGCGTAGTTGAGAGCTCCGGCATAGTATTCGTGATTTCCGTGGCAGCCGACGATACCGGCATCGGCCTTCAGCCGGAGGACTTGACGAATGGCGTCGTCCAGGGGATCGCCGCGATAGGAAATCAGGTCGCCGGTCACGACAGCGAGATGGGGTTTCAGCTCGTTTGCCATGTCGATGGCGCGGGCAAACTGCTTCTCGGCGAGAAACGGCCCCAGGTGAACGTCGGTCAGTTGCGCGATGCGCAGACCATCAAGGTCCTTCGGAAGATTCTCGATGGGGATGGAAATCTCTTTAACTTCGAAGCGCTCGCGCTCAATGAACATCCCGAAGCCGACACCGGCCAGCGGGGCGGCCACGGCTCCTCTGGCGGCCAGATGCAGGAAGCTTCGGCGGCTGGAATCGGCGGGGACGGCGGGCTTGACCAACGCGGCGATGACAGCAGAACAGACAACGGCGATCGCCCAGCCGAGCGCCAGTCCGCGAACCCAGAAAATGATGGGCGCGGCGATCGCGTAGATGGCGGCAATGTTGCCCGCTACGCCCGCGCACAACAGCAGGCTGCTGAAGGCGACGAGCCATCGGCAGAGATGGCCGGACGTCGCGCTAGGGAAAAGCCGGTTCGCCGGGACGACCTGTAACGCCAATGCAATCAATAATATGGCAGCATCGGGCGCGAAGCGAATGCCTAATAACATCTTAACTTTTCATTTTATCGTTCCCGGAAACCAGAGAGTTCTCAGCGAAACTCTCCTGCAGGGGCTGGATCTTCCCCATCAGCAAGTGAGCGCAAAGAAAGCCGGTGAGGTGGAAGACACCCAGTAGCAGGAAGACCGGAGTGTAGCCGAAGTGGGCGACCACGAACCCGGGTAGCAGGGCGGAAAACAGAACGCCGCCTAAGCCTCCGGCGCATCCGCCGATGCCGGTGACGGAGGCGACCGCCGAGGAGGGGAAGATATCGGAGGTGGTGGTGTAGAGATTGGCGGACCAGGCTTGGTGCGCCGCGGTGGCGAGGCAGATCAGGGCGATCGCCAGGATGGGGCTTTCCGCCAGAACGGCCAGCGCCGAGACGGGCATGCAGGCGGCGGGAATCGCCATGCCCCACTTGTGCGCCTTACCGGGTCTCATGCCGCGCTGGATCATCCGGCCCGCCAGCCATCCTCCGGCGACACTACCGATGCCGGCCACGCTGTAGATCACCGGCAGCGCCCATCCGATTTCTTTCAGGTCCATCTTTCGGACGTCGAAGAAATACGGCGGCAGCCAATACAGGTAAAACCACCAGACCGGATCGCTGAAGAATTTCGCGAGAGCAAAGCCCCATGTTTCCCGGTAGCGAAGCGCTTGTCCCCAGGAAACTTTCGGACCCGAGCGTTCCTCTTCTTCCGGCGGAGGAGGCTTGGGAATGAACATCCAGAGCGCGAGCCAGAGAAAGCCGGCGACAGCAGTCAGGAGAAAGCAGGCCCGCCAGCCTACCCCGACGGCCAGCCAGGCAAAAAGCGGCGGCCCGATGATGGAGGACACCGTTGCTCCGGAATTGAAGAGTCCGGTCGCGAAGGCGCGATCTTTTTTGGGGAACCACTCGGCCACGGCTTTGATGGCGGCGGGAAAGTTGCCAGACTCTCCGATGCCGAGCATCGCGCGCCAGAAGCTGAGCGAAACGGCTCCGTGGGCGAGCGCATGGCCCGCAGCCGCCAGCGACCACCAGACAATCGATACTCCGTAGCCGAGCTTCGTTCCCCACCGGTCGATGAAATTGCCGGCGAAGAGAAATCCGACAGTGTAGAGCAGTTGGAAGGCGCTGTTGATGTATCCGTACTCCTGATCGCCGATGTGCATCTCCTCGCGAATGACCGGGATTAGCACGGAAAAGACGATGCGGTCGAGATAGTTAATCGTCGTTGCGAGAAACAGCAACGTCAGAATCCACCAGCGCGCGCGAGCCATCCCGGCGATTATAGAGGACGATGCACAAAGCCGTCATTTTGGCCGCGGGGCGCGGCACGCGAATGGGAACGCTGACGGAGGACCTTCCCAAGCCGATGCTGCCCCTGAACGGGCGTCCGATTCTCGAACACGTTCTGGAGCGGCTGCGGGCGGGCGGCTTTTCCCGCTTCGCCGTGGTGGTCGGATACCGGCACGAGGTGATTGAAGAACATTTCGCCGGGCAGGGGATCGAGTTTCTTCAACAAGAGAAAACGGATGGCACGGCGCGCGCGACTCTGCTGGCGCGGGATTTTGTCGGCAATGACGATTTTCTGCTGACCTTCGGCGACATTCTCTGCGATAGCTCGGATTATGCGGCGATGACGGAGAAGCTGGATCGCGACTTCAAGGCGGACGCCGTGGGAGCGGTGCGTTGGACGGAAGATCCCTGGCAGGGGGCCGCGGTCTACGAGGAAGGCGGCGTGGTCCGAAAGATCATCGAGAAGCCGGCCAAAGGAAGTTCCACCACTCACTGGAACAGTGCCGGGATCTACTGCTTTCGCGCGAAAGTCTTCGACGAACTGCAACTGGTGTCGCTGTCTCCACGGGGGGAGTATGAGCTGACCTCGGCGGTAGAGTCACTGGTCGATTCGGGCCGAGTGCTCATCCATTCGCTGGATGGCGTTTGGCGGGATATCGGACGGCCGGAAGATTTGGCGGCGGCTCAGAAAGAAGTCCGCTTTTCTTAAAAGACATTAATCGTTAAGCCCGCAACAGTTCTCCGCGTTTCTGCATCATCTTACTAGCCGGTCATATGACTGACTGGCTAGTCATGACGCCCACCCAACGCAAAACAAAGCAAGAAATGGTCGCGGAATTCCGAGTGACCGAGATTCTGGACGCCGCCCGGAAGGTCTTTGCGCGCAAGGGTTTTGCCGAGACTACAGTAGATCAGATTGCCGAAGAGGCAGGGGTGGCCAAGGGTACTGTCTACCTGTATTTCCCTTCCAAGCGTGATATTTACTTCGCGGCGCTGCGCGAAGGGGCGAAGCGGATGTCGGAGATTTTGCGCCGGAATATTGACGCCGTTTCGACCGTAGAGCAGAAGCTGCAGGCCTATTTCGACACCAAGCTTCGCTATATCAATGAAAATCTGGACTTTTTCCGAATTCTCCACGCCGAATTCGGCACTTGCGTTCATGCGGCGGCATTGGACAACGAAATTGGGGACCTGATCCGGGCCCAAGTGCAATTCATCGCTGATGTGCTGCACAGTGGCGTTGCTTCGGGGGAGCTGCGGCCCATCGCTGTGGATGCGGTGGCCTGGGCGCTTTCCGAGATGACTCGGGGGGTCGCCGTTCGGCGTGTCCTGGGGTGGACGCAGAACCCGGTGGAAGACGACGTTGCCGAGTTGACGAAGCTCGCGTGGAACGGCATTCGAAACAACAATGAAACTTTGTAGATTTTTGGCCGTGATTCCGGCCCTTGCGCTTTCTCTTTCCGCGCAAATGCAGTCCGCCTTTGAAGGTTCGGTTTCTTCCGGAACAGCGACCGCCGATGAGCTTTCCCTATCGTTGCAGTCTGCCATCGAGCGCGGATTGAAGAACAACTTGGGTGCTCTGCTATCCCAGCAGAATATCGATGCAGCCAAGGGAACTCGAGATGTCGTTCGAAGCAACTTGCTGCCGAATGTGAACGCTCATGTCACGGAGTCGGTACAGCAAATCAATCTTGCCGCTTTCGGTCTTTCGATTCCCGGCTTTCCGAATATTGTCGGTCCCTTCGGCCTCTTTGACGCTCGTGGAACTTTTTCCCAAGCTCTTTTCAACCTGCAGGCGATTGACTCGACGCGAGCGGCGAACGCCAATATCAAGGCCGCCGAGTTTCAGTACCGCGATGCTCGCGACACCGTGGTGCTTGTGGTCGCGAATTTGTATTTGCAGGCCGCAGCCGGAGCCAGCCGCATTGACGCCGTCCGGTCGCAAGTCGACGCGGCGGATGCTTTGTATAGGCAGGCGGTCGATTTTAAGGCTGCCGGAACGGTTCCTGCCATCGATGTGTTGCGCGCGCAAGTGGAGTTGCAGAACCAGAAGACGAGGCTGATCGGCGCTCAGAACGATTTCGACAAGCTTCTTTTGCGGCTATCGCGGACGATCGGATTGCCCGACGGCCAAAAGGTTCGCTTGACGGATGCGATGCCGTTTTCCCCGGCGGGATACTCGCTGGAGGATTCGCTCAAACAGGCCTACGAAACTCGCATGGACTATCAAAGCCTGACGGCTCGTGTGCGAGCGGCCGAGCTTTCGCGAAAGGCGGCTTCCGCCCAGCGGATTCCCTCGCTTGCCTTTAACGGCGACTACGGCGTCATCGGCCAGCAACCCGCCAATAGCCATGGAACGTTCACGGCTGCCGTCACCGCGAACATCCCAATTTTTCAGGGCGGTCGAATTAAGGGCGAGGTTCTGCAGGCCACCGCGGAAGAAAAACAGCAGAGAGCGCAACTGGACGACTTACGCGGGCGCATCGCCTACGAAGTTCGCGCCGCTTTACTCGATTTGAAGTCGGCCGGCGAACAGGTGGATGTCAACCGCAGTGCGGTGGATCTGGCGCGCGAGCAGCAAAATCAGGCTCGCGACCGATTTGCCGCCGGAGTGACCGACAATCTCGAGGTGGTTCAGGCGCAGCAGGCCCTGGCCGCCGCCAACGACCGATACATCTTCAGCCTTTACGCCTACAACGTCTCGAAGGCATCGCTGGCACGCGCTATTGGCGCAACCGACAAGAATCTTTCCAACTTTTTATCCGGTACGCAGCCGGCAGGAGAAACGAAATGAGTTCCGCACTAATTGACGAGCCCGCAATTTCCAAAGCGGCGGAGAACGAGCCAGCGAAAGGAGCGGGTTCCCGCGCCAAGCTTTGGTTGGTCCTTGGTCTACTTGCCGTCGCCGGCGCCATCGGCGGATATCTGTACTGGCAGCATGCGTCCGTGCGCGAGGAGACAGACGATGCCCAGGTGGATGGGCATATTCATCCGGTGAGCGCCCGCGTGGGCGGCACGGTGGTCCGGCTGCTGGTGAAGGACAACCAGCCGGTGAAAGCAGGCGATGTCCTGCTGGAAATCGATCCGGCCGACTACCAGGTGGCGATCGACAAAGCGAAGGCTGATTTGGCGGAGGCGGAAGCGGAGCTGAGCGCTTCGACGACGCAGGTGCCGATTATCTCGACGACCGGGAATAGCAATATCTCGAGCGCCGCGGCGGGAGTCGCCGAATCGCAAGCCAATGTTTCGGCAGCGGAGAAGAAGATCGATGCGGCGCAGGCGCGGCTCCGCTCCACGCAGGCCATCGTCCGGCAACAGCAAGCCAACGCTGACCGGGCAGCCAAGGATTTGGAACGGATGAAGATGCTGGTGGCGAAGGAAGAGATTTCGCGGCAGCAGTTCGACGCGAATGCGGCGGCGGCGGAGGCTTCCCGGGCGCAGGTGGACTCGGCTGAAGCTCAGGTGCATGAAGCCGAGCAGAGCGTGAGAATGGCGCAGAGCGAACTGGAGCGGGCACGCGCGCGCGTGGGTATTGCTCAGGCGAACGCACAAGCGGCGCAGATCGCTCCACAGCAGGTGGCGGCGTCTCGCGCACGAGCGGCATCGTCCAGTGCGAAAGTTCTCCAGCGGAAAGCCGAGTTGGAGCAGGCATTGCTGAACAAAGGGTATTCCGTGGTTCGCGCGCCCATCTCCGGCGTGATCAGCCAGCGTAGTGTCGAAGCCGGACAGGTAATCCAGCCGGGACAGCCGCTTCTTGCTGTTGTTCCTCTGGATGACATCTGGATCGTCGCCAACTACAAAGAGAGCCAACTGGCGCACATGAAGCCCGGACAGAAGGTGGAACTCACTGTGGACGCTTATGGCGGCAAGGTTTTCCAGGCTCATGTCGATTCGATTGCTGCGGCGACGGGAGCGAAGTTCAGCCTGCTGCCCGCGGAAAACGCCACCGGCAACTATGTGAAGGTTGTGCAGCGTGTACCGGTAAAGATCGTGCTGGAGCCGGGACAGGATCCTGATCATTCGCTGCGGCCCGGCATGTCGGTCGTGCCTACCGTGCTGACGAAGTAATCCGATGAGCGAAGCCGCAACACTGCCAGCCGGCGCGCTCCCCGTGACGCACGGTCAGGCTAACCCTCAGATCAATCCATGGATCGTTGCCATCGCCGTGATGTGCGGCACGTTCATGGAAGTGCTCGACACCACGGTCATCAACGTTTCTCTTCCGCACATCGCGGGAAGTCTTTCCGCCTCGGTCGAGGAGTCGACCTGGGTGCTGACTTCCTACCTGGTGGCGAACGCCATCATTCTGCCGATCACCGGATGGCTGGCGAATTTCTTTGGCCGAAAGCGGTTGTTGATGATGTCGATGATCGGCTTTACCACCGCTTCGTTTCTGTGCGGGCTCGCTCCGTCGTTGGGAATGCTGATCTTCTTTCGCGTCGTCCAGGGAGCTGCGGGAGGAGCGCTGCAACCGCTGTCCCAAGCGGTTTTGCTGGAGGCGTTTCCGCCGAACGAGCGAGGAAAAGCGATGGGCTTCTGGGGGCTCGGGATTGTGGTCGCACCGATTCTCGGACCGGTGCTGGGCGGATGGCTGACGGACAGTTATAGCTGGCGGTGGGTTTTCTACATCAACATCCCGGTGGGCATCCTGTCAGTGGTGATGACGAAAATGTTCATCTTCGATCCTCCGTACATTAAGCGCCGCAGCGGTGGGATCGATTACTGGGGCATCGGGCTGCTGGTGTTGGGGATCGGCGCTCTGCAAATTGTTTTGGACCAGGGACAGCAGAAAGACTGGTTTTCTTCGACGCGCATCGTGACGTTTGCGGTGCTGGCGGCGGCGGGACTAATCGCGCTGGTGATGCGCGAGCTGATGGCTCGCCACCCGGTGATCGATTTGCGGGTGTTCAAGGATCGAACTTACGCGACGGGGACATTCCTGATGACAGCCTTGGGATTCGTTCTCTACGGAAGTCTGGTGCTGCTGCCGATCTGGCTGCAGACGCTGCTGGGTTATCCGTCGCTGGAAGCGGGACTGGCGCTTGCACCGCGAGGCCTGGGAGCGTTCCTCACTATGCCGCTGGTGGGCGCCATGATGTCCAAGGTGGACGCTCGAAAGTTTCTCGCGGCGGGGTTGCTGATCGCCTCGGCGACGCTTTTCGCCTTTGCGCGGCTGGACCTGAATGCCGGGTATTGGGACTTTTTCTGGCCGCAGTTCATCCAGGGAATCTCGTTATCGTTTCTGTTCGTGCCCCTGACTACGATCACCATGGGTTCGATTCCGCGGGATCAGATGGGGAATGCCACGGCGATTTTCAATGTCCTTCGCAATATCGGCGGCGGCATCGGAATCGCGGCGGTGACGACCTTGGTGGCCCGGTATGCGCAAGTGCATACCAATATCCTGGGATCGCATGTGACTCCGTATAGTCCGCAGGCTCGGGCGATGTTGGAGTCGATGACTCAGACGCTAGGGTCGTACCAGAAGGGATACGCGGGCGTGTTCGGGTTCGTGCAGCGGCACGCGCTGATTTTGACGTATTTGGATGTCTTCCGGCTGCTGGGCTTCGTGTTTCTGGCGATGGTGCCGCTGGTGCTGCTGATGAGGCGGCCGAAGGGCGGCGGGCCTGTCGCTGCTCACTGAGAAGCCGGTTAGTCCTTCCAGGTTGCGGTGAAGATGTTGAACTCGTAGCGGCTCTTTGCCCCGTAGTCGGAGGCGAACACCAGCGTCTTTCCATCGGGCGAGAACTCGGCGAAACTGGTGAAGCCGCCGAAATCCGTCACCTGTTCCAGACCGGAGCCGTCGAGATTCATCATGTACAGCTCGAATTTACGGCCGTCGCAATTGTGCTTGTTCGACGAGAAGATCACTTTCTTGCCGTCGGGTGTGAAGGCCGGGGCAAAGCTGGCGCAGCCGAAGTTCGTCAGCTGCTTTTCGTTCTTGCCATTCTTGTCCGCGATGAAGATCTCCATCTTCATCGGAGCGACGAGATTCTCCTTCAGGAGATCGCGGTATTTCTGCAGAGCGTCGTGCTGTTGCGGATGGTTCGCCCGCCAGATGATGTGTTTGCCGTCACGGGAGTAGAACGCCCCGCCGTCGTAGCCGGGGAGCATGGTCAGCCGCTTCTTATCGCTGCCGTCCGGCTTCATCGTCCACATGTCGAGATCTCCTGACGCCATGGACGTGTAGATGATGCGGTCGGTTTTCCAATTGATGGTTGCCTCGGCATCGTAGCCGGGAGCGTCTGTCAGCTTCTTCACAATCTCGCCCTTGTCGGTAGCCAGAAAAATGTCATAGCTGGCGAAGACTCCCCAGAGATAGCCCTTGGAGCGGTCGGGCGGCGGCGGGCACTCCGGGTCAGCTTCGTGCGTGGAGGCGTAGACGATGTGCTTGTTGTCTTTCAGGAAGTACGCGCAGGTAGTACGGCCTTTCCCGGTCGAGACCAAATGCTGGTCGCTGCCGTCGGCGTTCATGAGGAAGATCTGGTCACACTTGTATGGATCGCGCGTCGACTGGAAGATCAGGCGCTTTCCGTCGGGAGACCAGTAAGCTTCGGCATTCTGACCACCGAAGGTCAGCTGCTTCATGTTGTCCAGATGCTTGGTCTGAGCGCTGAGCGTCAGGGCGGCGGCAAACAGCAGATAACGCATGAAATTATTGTAGGGATGCTTCTGCCTTTATTGTTACTGGCTGCCGCCGATGTGCCTTTCACTGCGACGACGATCGCCGAGGGACTGCGCGGCGGCTACCAAGTCGCGATTGCCGATCTGAACAAAGATGGAAAGCCGGACATCATCGCTTTGGCCAGCGGCATGGACGAGCTGGTTTGGTTCGAGAATCCCAAATGGGAACGCCATGTGATCGTCCGCGGACAGAAGCGGATGATCAACTGCGCGGCGTGGGACACCGACGGCGATGGAGTTCCCGAAATCATTCTGGCGTCGATGTTCGACAATCTGCCGAAGAATTCGATCGGCGGTGTGAGCATCCTGCGGCACAAGGGCGATCCTCGCGAGTTGTGGGAGCAGACGGAGATCGACAAGCTGACGACATCGCACCGGGTTCGCTGGGCGGACGTCGAGGGAAGCGGGAGGAAGGTGGCCGTGAATGCTCCTTTGGCGGGTGCAGGAGCGGATGCTCCGGATTTCAACGCGAATGTTCCGCTGGTGTTCTACCGGCCGGGCGAATGGAAGCGCGAAGTCATTTCGACCGACGAGCGCGGCGTGGTTCACGGCATTTTCATTGATGGGCGGTCGATCCTCACAGCCAGCTTTCTGGGGATTCACCGGTACGAGTTGGACCACGGCAAATGGAAGCGAACGGAGATCTCGAAAGGCGATCCCGCTCCATGGCCGAAGAGCGGATCGAGCGACATCGCACCGGGGAAAGGATTCCTGGCCGCGATTGAGCCGTGGCACGGTACTCAGGTCGTCGTGTACGAAAAGGGCCAGCGGAAGGTGATCGACACGACGCTCGATCAGGGACACACGGTTCAGGTGATCGCCGGGAAGACGATCGTCGCCGGACATCGCGGGCCGAAGGGCGGCGTGAATCTCTACGAGCGGAAGAAGGGCGAGTGGGTGAAGACAGTGCTCGACGATTCGATCAAGGCGAATTCGTGCGAGGTAGCGGATTTCAACGGCGATAAGAAACCGGACATTACTTGCATCGGCGGTTCGACGGCGAATCTGAAGTTATATCTGGCAAAGTAGGCGGCACACGCGTCCCCCACGCGATAAAATTGCCACGCCATGAATCGCAGACGATTTTTTAAGACTTCGCTCGGCGCCGCCGCGGCCGCGGGATTCCCGCTGGCCCGCCGGGCGGATGCCGAAATCAAGAAGATGAAGATTACGCGGGTGCGGCTGTACGAGTCGCCGATCAACCGCCCGATCATCAACCAAAGCCATCACGTCATCACGATCGAGACCGATGCCGGAATCACGGGAATCGGCGAAGGCGGCACAGCGGATCTGATCAACGACTGCGCGGTGCAGTTGATCGGGAAGGACCCGACCAAGATCGAAGCTCTCTGGCAGGAAATGTATCGCGGGTATTTCTATCCGCCGGGCCGCGAGAAGATTCATGCGCTGGGCGGTCTGGATATGGCGCTCTGGGACATCAAGGGCAAAGCGCTGGATGTTCCGATTCATGAACTGCTGGGCGGCCAGGCTCGCAACTACGTCGAGTGCTACTCCACCGGCTATCCATCCAAAGGCAACACGCGCGATACCGCCAAGGCGTGCGTGGAAGCGGGCTTCCGGGCCTTCCGCACCGGAGTGCTCGATGGCGGCCGGCCCACGCACGGCGGTCAGGGAGAACCGGGAGCATTCATTTCGCAGGAAGTGGTGCAGCGGACGTTCGAGCATTGCAAGGAAATTCGGGAAGGCGTCGGCGGTCCCGGCCGCTGGGCCATCGACTATCACACGCGTCTCGACTTCTCGGATGCCGTGCGGCTCTCCACTCTGATCGAACCGCTGGAACCGTACTTTGTCGAAGACCTGGTCCGCAGCGAGAATCCGGGAGTGTACCGTCAGCTTCGCCCGATGGTGAAAGTGCCCATCGCCGTGGGTGAGCATTTCGCCGATCGTTGGGACGGCCTGCATGAACTGGTGGAGGGCCGGCTGATCGACTATTCGCGAGTTTCGATTCCCAACTGCGGCGGCATCACCGAGTACATGAAGCAGGCGGCTCTCTGCGAAACGCACTATGTGGGGCTGACACCGCACTTCACCGGGCCGATCGCGGAGACGGCGCTGGTGCATTGCTGCGCGACGTTCTCCGGGCCGGTTCTGATGGAGATGCGCGGAAACGGCCCGCTTCCGGCGACCTACCTGCCGAAGTATTTCGATTTCAAGGACGGCAAGCTGTGGCCGAACCGGAGGCCCGGCCTGGGAGTGGAATTCAACCCTTCGGGCTTGAAGGTACTGGCGGATGTCACCAAGGGCGGGCAACCGTTGCCGATCTTCCGCCGTCCCGATGGATCGCTGACAAACTGGTAGCCATGCAACGACGGGCATTTCTCGGAGCAGCCGGCGGAACATTGTTCGCCGGCGTGCCCAAACTCACCATTCGCAGCGTGGAGATTGCCGTGGTGAAAGTGAATCACCGCGGCAACTGGGTGCTGGTCCGGCTGCAGACGAACGAAGGACCGTCGGGAATTGGCGACGCTTCGCATGCGAACGACGCGGCGACGGTGAAACAGATCCAAGCGATGACAGAGCTGTTAAAGGGCCGCAGCCCCTTTGAGGTTCCCTGGTTCCGGCGCGAAGCGGGCACCCGCTTTCCGATGGACCGCATCAATGTTGTCGCCATGAGCGGGATCGAGCAGGCGATGTGGGATCTCCAAGGCAAATCGCTGGGTGTGCCCTGCCGCGCGCTCTTCGGCGGTGCGTTTCATAAAGTGATTGCGCACTACGCCAACATCAACCGGTGCACCGTCGATCGCACGCCGAAGGGTTTTGCGGCGAATGCGCAGCGTGCAATCGATGCCGGCTTTACCGCGATCAAGCTGGCTCCGTTCGACGGCATCGCCAAGGTTGGCACGCCGAAGTTCCAGGAAGGCGTAGACCTTGGAGTTGCCTGCATTGAAGCTGTGCGGAAAGGCGTGGGCAAGCACGACGTTCTCGTCGACGCGCACAGCAATTTCGACGTGCCAACCGGCATTGAACTGGCGCGTCGGCTGGAACCGCAGGATCTGTACTGGTTGGAAGAAGTCACGCCGCCGCCCGGGCTGCCGGAAATCGATCGCGCCGCGAAGATGAACACGGCCGGGGGCGAATCGATCTTCGGACTGACGAAGTTTCGCGAGTACATGGAAGCGAAGTCTGTCGACATCATCATGCCGGACGTCAAGTATTGCGGCGGCATGCTGGAGTTGAAGAAAGTTGCTGCGCTGGCGGAATCTTACGGGATTCCTGTTTCGCCGCACGGCCCGGCGAGTCCGATCGGGAACGCCGCGGCTGCCCAGGTGTCGGCCACACTCCCGAATTTCCTGATCCTGGAGCATGGATTCGGCGAAGTTCCGTGGCGGGCGGAGCTGGTGAATCCGCCGGAGCAGTTCCAGAAAGGTGGCACGATCACCCTCACCGACCGCCCGGGTTTGGGCATCGAGCTGAACGATAAGATCGCGCGACAATACTCGGCATGACCAGGCGCGGGGTTTTGGGATCGATGGCCGCAGCGGCGGCCTCGGCGTCGCCGGCAGAAGAAATGCCATTGATCAAACCCAAGGCTCTGCGGCCGGGCGATACGGTTGGGGTTATTACTCCTTCGACGTATGTTTCGGACCCTCTTCGGCTGGAACTGGTCCCGAAGACGGTCGAGCATTTCGGGTTGAAGCTCAAGGTGGGCAGAAACGTTCGGAAGCGGGCAGGGTATTTGGGCGGCTCCATCGACGAACGGGTGGCCGATCTTCATGAGATGTTTGCCGATCCGGAAGTCAAAGGAATCTTCTGCATCCGGGGCGGGTACGGTTCTCCCCAACTGCTGGACAAGATTGACTACGGCCTGATCCGGCGCAACCCGAAGGTCTTTGCCGGCTACTCCGACATCACGGCGATGCATTTGGCAATCCAGAAGCGGGCGGGGCTGGTGACGTTTCATTCGCCGGTTGTGTTGTCCCGATTTACCGACTGGACCCAGGACCACTTCCGGAAGGCGCTGTTCACGGCGGAACAGAGGAGGGTCGTCGCCAATCCGCCGGAGGCAAATCCGCTGCGACCGGCACATCCCTGGCGAGCCATCCGTCCCGGAACCGCCCGGGGCGCGCTGATCGGCGGAAACCTGACTTTGATCTCCTCGTTAATGGGGACTCCGTATGAGCCCGACACGAAAGGAAAGATCTTCTTCATTGAGGATGTCGGAGAGGAGCCTTACCGGATCGATCGGATGCTCACCCAGCTTCGGCTGGGAGGAAAATTCGACCACTGCGCCGGGGTGGTGGTCGGCGAATGTGTCGACTGCAATCCGAAAGAGTTTCGCCCTGGTTTCGAGTCCACATTCTCGCTTAATGAAGTTTTAGAGGATATTCTCGGCGCTTTAAAAGTGCCGGTTCTCACGGGGTTATTGATAGGCCATACAGACGATCAAGCAACTCTTCCGGAAGGAGTTATGGCGGAACTGGATTCAGTGAAGGGTGAGCTGGCGCTGCTGGAATCCGGAGTTTCCTGACGGATATCCCGCAACTCTGGCGGGTTCTAAATCGTCATAGAATTGTAGGAAGGTTCCCTCCGGGACTGGAAAGTTGGCTTGCAGAAACTGTATCGTATACTCCTGCTTCCCGTCGCTGCCTCCGTGCTGTTCGCAGACGGTGACGATCAGGCGTCGGAGATTCTCAATAAGTACTTGGCTGCACAGGAGTTGCAGCGGGAAGCGCAGCGCGGCGTTCAGATGAACGTCGAGATGAAGGCGTCGATTCCGAAACTCGCGATGTCCGGTACCATGCGGGCGTTGCGGGGAATTTCGAAAGTCGGCAGGGTCACCTACGATGCTCTGAATTTCGATGGAGATAACACCGTCAAAAGCCAGGTCATTTCTCGTTATCTGACCTCGGAAGCCCAGGCGATGGAATCTCCCGATCCAGCGATTGCCATTAACCCGAATAACTACAAGTTCAAGTACAAGGGTTTACAGAATAAAGACGGACGGGATGTGCATGTCCTGGAGTTAAACCCTCGTAAGAAGCGGGTGGGATTATTCAAGGGCGAAATCTGGCTGGACCCGCAAACTTATCTCACCCTTCGCGAGGCGGGAAAGTTTGTAAAATCGCCATCGGTTTTCCTGAAAAAAGTTGAATTCGTCCGGGAGTTTGAGGTACGTGACGGCATCGCTGTTCCGACGAAGATGAGCAGCTACGCCGATACCCGGCTGGTGGGCCGGACGGAGCTGGATATCAACTACTCCAATTTTTCCAAGCAGCCCGAGCATACCGCCGAAGCCGTCACCTGCGGCATCCGGTAGAATCCCTTCCGCGTCCACAGCGGTTCGGTTTTCGCTATGCTGCGGACAATGCGCAGCGCAATCCGGCTTCTGCGGCATAGTCCCGGCTTCGCGGCAGTGACCATTCTTACGCTCGCCCTCGGAATCGGTGCGAACACGGCCATTTTCAGCCTTCTGAACGCGCTGGTTCTGCGGGAAATTCCCGTGCGCGAGCCCAAAGAGCTGGTACAGATTTCCGGGATCTATCGGAACGGGCTGGCGATTCCTCTTTCCTTCCCGATGTTTGAACAACTCCGGCAACACCAGCAGTCCTTTTCCGGCCTGATCGGCTGGGGCGGCGTCAACCCGTCCAATGTCGAGCTGAATGGCGTTGCTTCTCTGGCCCAGGTGCAGAGCGTCACCGGCGACTACTATCAGGTTCTCGGTACGCAGGCCGCCCTGGGGCGTCTGCTCGCTCCTTCGGACGTTCAGAAGACGACCGCCGCGCCGGTGGCGGTGATCGGGTACTCGGCGTGGCAGGGACGATTCGGCGGCGACCGCTCCGTGATTGGCCGGACCGTCCGGATGAACGGCCAAGTCTTCACCATCATCGGCGTGACGGAGCGGTCGTTCCTGGGGATGATTCCCGGCCAGGTGCCCGAGATCACGATTCCCATTGGCGCGTCACGCGGTTTTGAGCCCGGCAACCGGTCCCTGTTGTGGGTGTTTGCGACCGGACGGCTGGCTCCCGGCGTGACGGCGGAGCGGGCTAAGTCGCAGATTCTGTCGTTCTGGCCGGCATTGCTGGACGCCACGGTTCCCACGCAGGCTCCGGGCAAGCGCCGGGAGTCGTTTTTGGCGATGGGACTCTCGGTGGAATCCGCAGCCACGGGAGTAAACCGGGCGCTGCGAACGCAGTTGGTGAAGCCGCTGTCCATTCTGATGGGAATTGTCGGGTTCATTCTGCTGCTGGTATGCGTGAATCTTTCCAGCCTCAGCCTGGCTCGGGCGACGGGGCGGGAGCGCGAAATCAGCGTGCGATTCGCGCTGGGTGCTTCGACGAGGCAGATCGCCGGTCAATTGCTGGCGGAGACCCTGGCGTTATCTGCCATAGGAACGGCGGCGGCGCTGGCGCTGGCCCATTGGGGCAGCCGGATTCTGCTTGCGATCTCGACCAGCACCGCCGTTGTGCCGGTGACTCTGGACTTGCGCCTGGACTGGCGGGTTTTGGCGTTTGCGGCGACGGCAGCGGCGGTGACGGCCGTTCTGATCGGTCTCGCTCCGATCTGGCAGCTTTCCCGGGAGGAGGCAGCAAGCGTTCTTCGCAGAAACGACCGGAGCCTCGGAAAGAGTACCGGAGTGTTAGGCAAAGGGCTGATTGTGGCCCAGGTGGCGCTGTCGGTGGTGATGCTGCAGGGTGCGGGACTACTGGTGGGCAGTTTAGAGAAGCTACGCGCTTTTCATCCCGGCTTTCAAAGGGAAGATGTGGTGGAAATGGAGCTGCATTCGCTGCCTTCGAGGAACCGCGCGCAGGACTTGGCGGCATACCGCCGGGAAGTCTTGCGGCGTGTGGCGGCTGTCCCGCAGGTCACTTCGGCGGCGTATTCCGCGCTCGCGATTCCCGCCGGCGAAAGCGGTTGGCAGGAAGTGGTGGCGCTGCAGGCCAACGACGCCCAGGAGGCGAACCACGCGACTCTGGCTGTGGTTTCCCCCGAATTCTTCGAGACGTTGGGGATTCCCATTCTGGCCGGCCGCGGATTTTCGAGCTTCGACGACCCGCAGCATCCGAAGGTCGCAATTGTGGACGCGGAGCTCGCCAAGAGGTTCGGGGGAGTGGAGGCGATGCTCGGCCAGCTTGTGCGGTTCGGAGTGCAGCCGGAGCTGCAGAATCTGCAGGTAGTTGGAGTGGCTCGTAGTGCCCGGCTGGTGGACGTGAGGCGGGCGGACCGTCCGGTGATCTACGTTCCTTACGAACAGCAACCGCGATTCGGGGATGTCGGGAATCTCGTCGTCCGCACTACCGCGCCCGGCGCCATTCGGAGCGGTGTGGATTCTGAAGTGAGAGCGCTGGGGCAGGAGTACGTTTCGAGAGCGGAAACGGTGGAACAGGCGACCGAGCAAACCCTGTCCTATGAGCGGGTGACGGCCATTCTTTCAGCGTGCTTCGGCGGGTTGGCGCTGCTATTGTGCGGTGTGGGGCTGTTCGGCCTGATGTCTCAGACGGTCAGCCGCCGGACTCGGGAGATCGGGATTCGAATGGCGCTGGGCTCCTCCAGGCAAGGCATTGTGCGT
This sequence comes from uncultured Solibacteraceae bacterium, assembly GCA_964515165.1. Taxonomy (GTDB): domain Bacteria; phylum Acidobacteriota; class Terriglobia; order Bryobacterales; family Bryobacteraceae; genus JAPKYZ01. The sequence goes on from CAZETQ010000014.1 coordinate 68,848, forward strand.
GTCGTGTTGCGGCAAAGCGCTGGATTGACCGCGCTTGGAATCGTTTTGGGGATCCCCGCGGCGGTGGCTTCGACTCAGCTGATCTCGCATTTATTGTTTGACTTAGCGCCGGGCGACGTCGGGGTCATGGCGTTCGTACTTTCGGTGTTGCTGGCGGTTGCAGTCCTGGCGGGGTACCTTCCAACTCGACGGGCTCTCCGGCTGGACCCGATGGAGGCGATGAGGTCTGATTGAGCATGAATTCGATTGAAAATAAGCCAGTTAGGGATATCCACAGGCCTTCCGTGACGGAAACCGAGATAAGGCGTCTATTTACTTAGTGGAACGGTCCGGGGAAGCGGCGCAGGCCATCGGGTTACGATGGTCACCGGGAATGGACGAAGCCGCGCTGATCCGTGCTGCCCAAGGCGGAGATCAAGACGCCTTTGAGCAGTTGGTCAGGGGCTATGACCAAGGTGTGCTTCGACTTGCCTACCGGCTGCTGCGCTCGACGGAGGACGCTTATGATGTTTACCAGGAAGCGTTTCTGCGGGTTCACCGGAATCTGCATCAGTTCCGGTTCGATTGCAGCTTTCAGACCTGGCTTTACCGGATTGTCACGAATTTGTGCCTGGACGCGCTGCGAAAGCGCAAAGTCCGGAAGGAAGAGTCGACGACGGTGGTCACTTCCGACGGTCCGCGAGACCGGATGGCGATTGTCGAGGATGAAGCGGCAGGGAATGACCCTCAGCGGAAACTGCTCAGTTCGGAACTGCGCGAGCGGATCGGGAAGGCGCTGGGAGACCTCACTCCCCGGGAGCGGATGGTCTTCGAAATGAGACATTACGACGGAATGCGCCTACGGGCTATTGGCGAGGCGCTTGGAACAACGGAAGAAGCGGCGAAGAATTGCCTGTTCCGGGCGACACAAAAGATGCGTACGGCGTTAGGAGACTTTGTATGAGCGTAAGTTGCGAGTCCGTCCAGAAGAACCTCTCGCTGTTTGTCTATGGCGAACTGAACTTCGAGGAAGAAGAGAAGGTTCAGAAGCATCTGGAGATCTGCACGCCTTGTCAGGACGAACTGGCTCGGGTTCACGCCATGCACCACACGCTGGATCTGGCGGAGTCCGCGGTTCCCGATGGCTTGGTGGTAGCGTGCCGGCGAGGGTTGCGGCAGAGTCTGACAACAGCCGCCAGCGCTCCGAAAACGCCTTCACTGATCGCGCAGTTATCCGATTGGATGGAATCAGTTCGATTCCTGCCTATGGGGGGGTGGAAGCCGGCGGGAGCGCTGGCTCTCATTGCCTTGAGTTTCGTAGGCGGTCGAATGTCCGGCGTACGGCTGGCTGGGATTCCAGCCGCAACCGGGGAACAAAGCTTGGTTCCGACAGCTTCGCGGGTTCGCTACGTCGAACCGGACGCTGCCGGGAATGTGCAGATTGCGCTGGATGAGACGCGGCAGCGCGTGGTTTCCGGCAGCCTGGAAGATCCGGAGATCCGGCAGCTTTTGCTGGCTGCGGCCAAGGATCCAACCGATCCGGGACTTCGCGTGGAATCGGTGGAAGTGCTGTGTTCCCGTTCCCAGGAAGCCGAGATTCGGGATGCCTTGTTGTTTGCGCTGGAGCATGATTCCAACCCTGGCGTCCGTCTGAAGGCCATTACCGGGTTGAAAGAGTACTCCACCGATCCCGAAGCCCGCCAGGTGCTGGCGCGCGTGTTGCTGAAAGACAACAATGCCGGTGTTCGCGCACAGGCTATCGATGTTCTGACGCAAGTCCGGTCCAAGGATGTTGTCGGCTCGCTGCAGGAATTGCTGCGGCGGGAAGACAACGACTATGTACGCCAGCGCACGCAGCGGGCACTCAATGAAATGAGAGCTTCGCCCGGCGTTTTCTAAACGCTCGAGAGCCGGGGGGCGAGGGCGAAGGAAAACGGGAATGTACAGGCTGCTGGGAATTGCGGTCTCCCTGTCGTGTGCGATCTTCGCGCAAAGCGGAGTCCTTCCCCTTTCCAAAAGTACAAAACTGATTGTTTCCAGTTGCGGGCCGGTCCGCATCGTGGGCGAAGTGCGTCCGGACGCCGTCTACGCGATGAGCGGCCAGCGCGGGCAGGTGCAGGTCATCGCCAGGACGGTCGAGGGGGACGCTCAAAAGTTGTGGCTGAAAGCCATGGAGCCAGGAGCCACGGCGGTGCTGGAGATCAAAGTACCGCGGAGTCTCACCTTGGTCGTTGAAACCACGGGCGGCGATCTGGAAGCGATCGAAATCGACGGTATAGTGACCGCCAAGACGGGCTGGGGGCGGGTGACGGTAGATCGCCTGTCAAAGGATGTCCTGATCAAGACCGGTGGGGGCGACGTTCGCGTAGGCCGCATCGGCGGCGAGTTGAAATGTTATTCGCGCGCCGGATCCATCACCGCCGATGTCATTCATGGCGGCCACCTGGAGACGGAAGGCGGGGAAATCGTGGTGCGCGATTCACTGGGACCGGTGGTGGCGAAGACCGGCGGAGGTAACGTGCGGTTCGTCAATGCCAAGGCCGGCGTGGAAGCGACCACCGCGGGAGGAGTGATCGACGTTCAATGGTCCGGCGGGCCGGTAGTTGCCAAAACGGGCGGCGGATCGATTCAGGTGGGCGGCGCCAAAAGCGTGCAATGCGAGACGGGTATCGGGGCGATTCGCCTGAAGAATGTTTCGGGCAGACTGAACGCGATGACCGGGGCAGGCACAATTCTTACGGAATTACCGGCGAATTCACCCCTGGAGGATTCGCGGCTGAAGACCGCAGCGGGTGACGTAATCCTGATCGTCCCGTCCAATCTATCAGTGACGGTGAAAGCCGTTGCCCGCAAGGTCGTTTCGGATTTTCCGGACATCCGCGGCGAGGCAACCGCTTATGGGGAACTGCGGGGCGGCGGTCCTATGTTGCTGGTGGAGGCTCCGGACGGCAGGATTTTCCTTCGCAAGAAACACTAGGCGGGAATGGATTTTGGAGAGATTATGATGTACGGCATGAGAGTCGCAATCCTGGGGGCCGCGGTTTCGGCGCTGCTGAGCGCCCAACCCGCGCAGCCGCCGCAAGCTCCGCCGCCGGCCGTCTGGATGAGGCAGCCTCCCAGCGGGAGCTATATCGGGGTGGGTGTTGTCGATGTCGAGTCCGACCGGGCGAAGGCTCTCCATCTGAAAGAAGTGCGGGGCGTGGAGATCACCACCGTGGAAGACGATTCTCCGGCCAGCAAAGCAGGGTTGAAAGCTGGCGATGTAGTTCTGGAATATAACGGGCAGCGCGTGGAGGGCATGGAGCAGCTGCTGCGCATGGTACGCGAGACTCCCGCGGGCCGCGAGGTGAAATTCGGCATCAGCCGCGACGGGAAATCGGAAACGGTGGCAGTGACGACCGCCAAGCGGAAGATGATGCTGATGACGCGTGAAGGCCAGCCGATGCGGCTGGAGGGTCCGGTGATGCCGCGGCTGGAAGTGATGGTGCCGGATGTCCCACGCGCCACGATGAGCTGGCGGAGCGGAATGCTGGGGGTGGAAGCGGAGACGGTGGAAGGCGGCCTGGCGGAATATTTTGGCGTGAAGCAGGGTGTGCTGGTCCGCGCCGTAGGAAAAGACACCGCTGCCGAGAAGGCCGGTCTGAAGCCTGGCGATGTAATCACCAAGGTGGAATCCAGGGAAGTGACCTCGGCGCGGGAAGTGACGATGGCCATCCGGCAGCTTCGGGACAAGGATCAGAAGACCTTCAGCGTCACCGTCATGCGGGAGAAGAAGGAAATGCAGATGCCGGTGACGCTGGATGAACCGGAGCATGTTCCGCCGCGCGGCCGCACGGTTCGCCAGTAGAGATTAAGAGACAAACGGATTGTTACGGGCGCGCTTTCCCAGCGCGCCCGTTTTCTTTTTACAAATCGCCAAAAATAAACTCCCTATAATGGCCTAATCTCATTCTCGGCATCCGCATTCAATGGCGAGAAGGATTTGGAGGATTTGCCGTGGCGGACAGACTTGTCTTCTTCTGGTGCGCCGGACTACTCATCGGTGTATCGGCTCTTGCGCAGGATTCGACACCCGTGATCACAGCGTCCGGGGGAGTTGTCAATGCAGCGAGCCTGAAACCGGGAATCGCGGGAAACACCTGGATTTCCATCTTTGGCGAGAATCTCGCATCCACCACTCGCGAATGGCAGGCCGCAGACTTCCAGGAAGGCCGGTTACCCATTCAATTGGACGGCACCGGTGTCCTGGTGAATGGAAAGCCGGCCTATATTTCGTACGTAAGTCCAAGACAGATCAACGCGCTGACTCCCGTGGACTCAGATCTGGGCTCCATTGAAGTGGTTGTGACGCGATCTGGCGTGCGTAGCCGGAGTGTTCTCGTCACCAAGACGAACGTTTCTCCGGAACTGTTCCGGTTCGGCGCCGCGAATCAGCGCTACGCCGCCGCCACTCACGCCGATGGGGCATACCTGGGTCCAACGACGTTGTATCCTGGCCTGACGCAGCCGGCCAAGCGCGGGGATGTCATTGTTCTCTATGCGAATGGACTCGGCCCCACGGATCCTCCCATCTCCGACGGCCGGGTTATCACGCAGACGTTGAGGCTCTCCACCAATCCCACCGTTCGATTTGGGAATGCGGTAGCCGATGTCCGGTTCGCCGGCCTGACGGCTACAGGTCTCTATCAATTGAATGTTCAGGTGCCGGGAACCGTTGCCGATGGTGACAGTGCAGTCTCGATTGAAATCGGCGGCGTTCGCTCCCAGGACGCGGTGTTCGTGCCGATTGGTGACGGGAACTCGAATCCTCCTGCTCCGTCATATCAGTTCGGTCCGATTACCGTCCTGGATCAACCGGACTTGAGAATCGAGCGTATGCAGGATCCCTACGCCTCCGCTCTTCAACGCGCATGCCCGTCGTGCAAGATTCCTACCGAGATGCTTGGCCTGGAATCGTTCGACGGAATGCGATCCTTCGCCTTTCGCTATCAGCTCGCGCCGGATCGTGAGTGCCTGCACCGGGATCAACATAATTTTTATTTCAATCAACTGCGGCCGCAGCAGTTCAATGTCTGGGCGGATCGGATCGATGCAACGGCCGGGCGGGTTTTGATGGCCGCGATGCCGACACTGCCTGGACTGCCACCGCTGGTATGGGGTCTGTTGACCCGATGCGACAACGGAGCTTACGTGGCGCTGGAGTTCGCGGTGAATGGTGATCTGGAAGCGGGAGTGAATCGGGCGGCTGACCTGATCGCATCGGTTCAAATCCGCGATGGTTCTCTCCTGGTCGGAGACTGGTCTCAATCGGGCGACCGTGCGTCCTTTGGGTCGGACGGTACTTATTCCTTCCGGGTATCAGCCGCAACCGGTTTCGACAGTTCGGGGACTTACAGTAGAGACGGCCGCCATTTGGTTCTCAATCAGGAAACGGGAATCGGGGCACCGAGACGACGGGAATGCGAAATTACAACCTTAACCTTGGACGAACTCGTCTTCCGATGCGACGGCATCACCTCGTCCTACAAGTGGCGGCTTTACTGACGGTGAGTTTTACATCTCGAGAAAACTTCTAACCACTGCCTCCAGCGCCGGGACGCATGCTACGGCGTTTCCGCCATAAATGGTCGGCGTGCCGTCGAGCGCGAAGTATGCGGCGCCGGCTTCTTCCAGGATGATCTTGTGCGCAGCCAGGTCCCAGGGCGCTACCTTGGGCTCAATCCAGACTTCGGCCTCGCCGCCGGCCACCATGCAGGCGTCGAGACTGCCGCCCAGGCTGCGGACCGCCCAGAAATCCTGCATCCAGGAAGCCAGGCTCGCCATGATGCGGTCTCCCAACTCGGTTCCTCGCATCAATGACAGGCCGTTCATGAGAAGAACGCTTTCGCCGGGCAATTTCTTTTCAGAAATTTTGATTTTTTTTCCGTCCCGATAGGCTCCTTCGCCCTGGGAGGCCCAGTAGGTCCGGCCGAGAGCGGGAAAATGCGCGACGCCGACGACCACTTCTCCCGCGTCTTCCAGACCGATCAAAACCCCCCAAAGAGGATTGCCGCGCACGAAGTCGCGAGTACCGTCGATGGGATCGATAATCCAGCGGCGGCCGCTTTGCGCCTCGGCATGCGCTCCTTCTTCGCCGAGAAGGCCATCTTTGGGGAATGCCTCGGTCAGCATGGCCGAAATCAGCTTTTCCGATTCCCGATCGGCGATTGTCACCGGCGAGTCGTCGGATTTCGCCTCGGGAGTGACTCCCTTGTGCTGATACTCCAGAGCGACGGCTCCGGCTTCGCGAGCCGCGGCCCGGGCTATGTTCAGTTCTTCTTCATACGCCATGAAGCCAGCGTAAACTGTGGGAGTCATGTCTAGCTCGACCGTGTTTTCTGTGCTGGAACAGGCGGCTGCAAAGTTCGGGAAAGCGCCGGCTTTGCATCAGCCCATCACCGGCACCAAGCCGACGCAGTATCAGACTTACAACTGGTTCGCCTATAGAGACGCGGTAGTGGAGATCGCCTGCGGATTGCGAAAGATGGGCGTCCGGCAGGGCGAGATTGTTGCACTGTATTCGGAAACACGCGCCGAATTCTATCTGGCCGATATCGGTGTCATGGCAAACGGCTCCATTGCGGCGGCCATTTATACCAGCAGCCCGGTGTACGAGAATTTGCAAAACATCCGCGCCACCGGGGCCAAAGTAATTTTCGTCGAGGACTCCAAAACCAAGCGGATGCTGATGGAGGGAATGCGGGAGGATCCCATCGATCTTACCTGGATCCTTCTGACCGGCGAGGAGCCGCATTGCGAGAGCCTGGACAGCCTTCGCGCGATGGGCCGCAAGGCGCTGCACGACGACAAGAAATTCTTCACGAACATTCAGGCCGGGATCCAGCCGGATTCGCTCGCCGTGCTTTATCTCACCAGCGGAGCGACGGGCGAGCAGAAGATGGGCCTGGTCACGCATCGGGCGATTACCTCGAATCTGGCGATGGGCCCGAAGGTGCTGCCGCTATCGTCGGAGGACTGTACGATTGCGTTTCTTCCTTCGGCGCACATCGCGCAGCGGGTCGTGGTGGAATTGCTGCCGCTGCTCTATGGAATGCCGGTCTGGTTTTCGGAAAGCCTGATGCGGCTGCCGCAGGAGATGCAAGCCATCCGGCCCACGATGCTGCTGGCTCCTCCTCGTGTGTGGGAACGCGTCTATGCCAGCGTACGAACGGAGCTGAAGAAGCGTCCGAAGCTGGCGCAGAAGATGTTCTTTGGAGCGCTGGGATTCGGGCTGACGCGAGGCGAAGACCTTCGCACCGGACGGCCGGTGCCTTTCTGGATGAATCGCGTGCTGGCCCTGGCCGATAAGGCAATCTTTTCGAAAGTGCGGGCTCGCCTGGGAGGGCGTCTGAAATTCCCGATCTCCGGGGCAGCGCCGCTGGGCAAGGATCTGGCGCTGTTCTATGAAGCCATCGGCATGCCGCTGATCGAAGGATACGGATTGACGGAAGGCGGCGTCACGATGATGAATCCGGTGGACAAGATCAAGCCCGGTTCGATCGGCAAGCCGCTTCCGGGCATCGAGCTGAAACTTGCCGACGATGGCGAGCTGCTGATCCAGAGCCCGACGCTGTTCAACGGCTACTTCAACGATCCAGCGGCCACCGACATGGTGCTGCGCGACGGCTGGCTGTATACGGGCGATGTGGCAGAGATCGACAGCGAGGGCTACGTCTACATCACAGGACGCAAGAAGGAGCTGCTGGTCTCTTCGAATGGAAAGAAGATCTATCCGGCTCGCGTGGAGGGCTTGTTCAAAGGCGATCCCTTGATCAGCCAGGTGGTGCTGGTGGGCGACCGGCTGCCCTACGTGACGGCGCTGTTCACAGTGAATCCTCAGCCTCCGGAAAACGGCGCTGTGGATTTTGAGAAAGAGGTGAAAAAGTCTGTCGGCCGGGCGAATGCGCAGCTTGCCCAGTTTGAGCAGATCCGGCAGTTTCGCATTTTGAAAACGGATTTTTCGGTGACAACCGGAGAGTTGACGCCGACGATGAAGGTGAAGCGAGGCAAGGTGTTGGAGAAGTATAAGGACGTCATTGCGGAGATGTACCAGGGCAAGGAAGAGTCACACTAACTGGACCTTGCGGCCCTGGTTCAGTGTCTCGATGCGAATTTGGTGAGTCGCGGGAATGAGGGGCTCGAAGCGTTCCCCCCATTCGATCAGCACCAGAGCGTTTCGATCGAAGATTTCCTCCAGCCCCAGCCCGAACACTTCCGCTTCCGTATCCAGCCGGTAAAGATCGATGTGATAGACCGCGACCGGCTCTCCATATTCATGGATCAGCGCGAACGTGGGGCTGGAAATTTCTTCTTCGGAAATGCCGGCGCGCGCCCCGGCGATGCCCTTCACCAGCGTAGTTTTCCCCGCGCCCAAATCCCCTGTGAGGATCACCACAGCCCGAGACGGCAGCAGCGCGGCGATGCGCCGGCCGGTCTCGATCATCTCCTCTTCATTGCGCGCTTCGAATTGCATCGGGAAGGAATTGCAGCAGATCCGTGGCCAGCAGGCAGCGATCCGTGAATTGGCGCTCCCCCAGTTCGCCGCAGCGTCCGTGCAGCCAAACGGCGGTATGAAGGGAATCGTTCGACGGCGCGGACGCATAGAAGCCGGCGAGCATTCCCGTCAGAATGTCGCCGGAACCTGCTTTTGCCATGGCGGGCGATCCCGTTGGATTGATGAAGGCGCTGCCGTCGGAATGGGCGATGACGGTGCGATAGCCTTTCAAAATCATCGTCACCCGGTGAGCGGAGGCAAACTGCCGCGCCGATTCCAACCGGTCGTCGAGCGCTGCCAGGCGGCGGAACTCGCCGGGATGGGGAGTCAGGATGCGGGGCGCGGGCGGCACGGGCAGATCCCAATCGGCCAACGCGTTCAGAGCGTCGGCATCGACGATCATTGGCAGACTGCAGGTCGCATAGAGGCCGCGAACCATCGCCACAGTGTCGGGCGCCGTGCCGAGCCCCGGCCCGATGGCGACCACGGTCTTACCTTCCAAGGGCGGTGGAAGCTCGGCGGTCATCAATTCGGGATAGAACGAGGAAACGGGCGCGGTGACAGTCACAAGGCCCGCGCCAGCGCGAAGCGCCGCCAAGCCGGACATTGCGGCAGCTCCCGTTTTTCCCGGCGAGCCGGCGATCACCAGCACATGCCCGAAATTGCCCTTGTGCGAGTCGCGGGGCCGCGGCGCAAGCTTGGGAGGATCCAGCAGATGCAGCTTCGATTCCGCAGGCAGGGTACCGATCTCCGCCACGTGAACTTCTCCGCAAGCCTCACACCACGGAGGCATCACATGCACTGGTTTCAGCGCGGAGAACGTTACCGTGTAGTGTGCCGTGACGTGTTCTCCGGTTCCCAGGCCGGACGGAACATCGACCGCCACCACTTTCGCTCCGCTGGCATTAATCCAGCGGATCTGCTCCAGCGCTTTTCCGGTGGCGGGCCCGCGCAGGCCGATTCCCAGAACCGCATCGATGACGAGGGTGGGAGACTCTGCCTGCGGCCACTCCTGAACGTTCAAGCCGCGATGTCGAAGCAATCGGGCCACGACGAGCCCATCTCCGCCGTTATTGCCTTTGCCTGCGACCACGGCGATCCGTTCGCTGGCGAGGTCGAACCGGCTGTCCAGAAACTCGACGATACGAGTTCCGGCACGCTCCATCAGCACCTCGCCCGGAGTGCCGGCGGCGATGGTGCGCCGGTCCAGCTCAAGCGTTTCTTCGGGGGTCAGGATGATCAATTCCGTACCTTGGCAATCATGATGATTTCCGGCGCGCCACCAGAAGCGTCATGTCGTCCTGCAGTTCCGGAGTGCCGGTCCATTTCTCCACGGCTTCGATGATGGTCTGGACAATCTGCTCTTCCGATCGCGATGCATTCTTTAGAACAAGCTCCACCAGTTGATCTTCTCCGAACATTTCGCCGTATTCATTCTCGGGCTCCGAAATTCCGTCTGTGAAGCAGACCAGCAGATCGCCGGGGAGCAATTCAATTTGACTTTCGCCGTAACGGGCAAACGGGAATGCTCCGATGACCATGCCGTCGACTTCCAACCGTTTCGCCTGGCCGCTGCGAATCAGGATCGGCTGCAAGTGGCCGGCGTTGGTGTAGTGCAGCGTGCCGGTGGTTTCCTCGTAAACGCCCACGAAGAACGTGGCGAACTTCTCCGGCGGCGTGTTGGCATGAAGCTGCTCGTTCAGCCGCGCGACGATCTGGGATGTTCCGACGGAATGGGTTCCGTTCGAGGAAGCAAGCTGAAGCTGGGAGCGGAATCCCGATTGGACCGTAGCCATCAGCAGCGCGGCAGAGATTCCCTTGCCAGCGACATCGCCAATCGCGATCGCGATCTTGGAATCGTCCAGCCGCCGGTAATCGTAGTAGTCGCCGGAGACCATCCGCGCCGGTTTATACAAAGCGACGAGCTTCAGTTGGGCGGATTCCGGTACGGATTTCGGATAGAGCTGCTTCTGAATTTCGCGGGCGATTTCGAGTTCCGCTTCGTAGCGTTCCTTTTCTTTCGCCACCTGCAGCAGGCGCTCCAGGTTCTCGGTCATTCGATTGAAGCTGTGTCCCAGCGCGGCTAACTGATCCCTTCCCTGAACCAGGATGCGGTGGGAGAATTCGCCCTCCATCACGCGCTCGGTTCCTTCGTAGAGGTTATGAACGGAAGAGGTGATCGAACGGCTGAGCGAGACACCCACCACGAATGCGGCAATCTCCACAAGAAGAAACGCAATCGCAAACACCAGGATCACCGTCATCGCGTAGCTATTGTCCTGGTCCACTTGCTGCAGCAGGATCAACCAAACGGCCGACAGCCGGCTCCTTACTGAGAAGACGCCGGGAAGGCTCCCGGCCGGGGAGTCGAGATCCGCGACGGAAACGCGGGATGCCCACAGGACTTCCAGATCGAACGCATTCTTCTTTTCCGGCAGCGAAGAGCCACGGGCGCCGCCGTTTTTTCCTGTGTTTCGGGCCGCTTTGATGGACTTGCGCGAAGATCCCTCCGGAATGCTCAGGATGGAAATCTCGCCGATGCCGGGAACAAGATCGGACAGCAAGTCTCTGGTTAGCGGTACCGCGACGGCGACCCGAGCGTTGCGATCCGCGGTAACGACCAGCGCGAAGCACTCCCCGCCGATCGCCGCGATGCCCCGATAGCCGTTCGGTCCCGCACTCGCCAAGGGAAGGTTTCCCGATTCCGGAAAGCGCTGCCGCGTGGGACCGGTTATCAGGATCTCGACGTTGGAAAATTTTTCCTGAAGAGATTCGCCGGTGCGGCGCAGCTCGAAGAGTTTCTGGCTTTCGGGGTAACGGAGGAGGGTTGTGGCGCTGGTTTGGAGATCTGTGAGTCTTCGATCGAATTCACTGGTGATCAGATAGAGAGCGATTTGGCCGGAAAGCGTCCAGATCGCGATCATCGCCAACATTCCAATCAAAAGAATCGGGACAAGCGCAACAAACAAATAGGCGACGATGAGACGATTGCGCAGCCGCCAAATCGACTGACGAATGAGGCCTCGAATGACGCGGAACGCCAGAACGACTCCCGCGATGGTGGCGGTGACGCTCAAAGCCAGACGGAGAAAAGGTTCCTTGCCGGAGTAGCTGAGGACCCAGCCGGCAACCAGGGCGATCACCAGCACTTGCCCGGCTAGGCCGAGCCACTTCCAGGCGCTTCGAATGTCGTCAACCGCGCGCATCGCTGGAATCGCGGGACCGCGCGATGGCGGGTGTTACCTTTTCCTGCGCCGGCAACTTCGTTTTGCCTTCCGGTGTGAGATACAAGCGAGTCAGCCCTTCCCGAAGGACCGTCATCGCTTCCTTAGTGGAGTCCGCAAAATGAAACAGATCCAGGTCTTCGGGACTGATCACGCCGTAGCGGGCCAACGCTTCGAAGTTTACGATCTCCTTCCAGAACTTGGAGCCGTAGAGGATGATGATCAGCTCCTTATCGAGCTTGCGCGTCTGCGCCAGCGTCAACAGCTCGAACAGTTCGTCGAGCGTTCCATAGCCTCCCGGGAATACCACCAGGGCTTTCGCCAAATAGGCAAGCCAGAACTTCCTCATGAAGAAGTAGTGGAACTCGAAATTCAGGGATTTGGAGATGTATGGGTTGGGAATCTGCTCGTAGGGAAGAGCAATGTTCAGCCCCATGGAGCGTCCGCCCGCGTCGAAAGCGCCGCGGTTGCCCGCCTCCATGATTCCAGGACCACCGCCTGTGGTGATGACAAAGCGGCGCTCGGTACCGCTCAGAGCATCGGACCACTTGGTAAATGCGCGGGCGAGCGCTCGCGCCTCGTCGTAATATTTGGCCAGCGGATGACGCCGGCCGCCCTTGCCGCGAGTTTGGCTGTGGATGCGCGCCGAGCCGAAGAAGACAATCGTGTCGTGCAGTTTCTCGCGGCGAAACTGCCCCAGCGGATAGTAATACTCAGAGAGCATGCGCACGGCGCGCGCCTCTGAGCTTTTGAGGAAGCGGGGATTTTTGTAAGCAAGCGGCTCACGTTTGCCCCCCATGTTGGAACTCATGATTGCGGGTTTTGCCGTGCGGCCTCCAGCTCTCGCAGCCGCGTCTCCAATTGTCTCACCTGCTTCATCAGATCTCCCAATTTCGAAAACGCGGTGATCGACCGCAGCCATTCCCGAGCGGAGAATGCGGGGGAACCCGAAATCACGGAGTTGGCGGGAACATCCTGGCCGATGCCGCTTTGGGCATAGACGACGGCGTTGTCATGGATGGTCAGGTGTCCGGCTACTCCCACCTGGCCGGCCAGCAGAACATTTTTCTTCAGAACGCTGGAGCCTGCCAGCCCCACCTGTCCGCAGATGATGTTGTCCTCGCCCACCTCGCAGGCGTGTCCGATCTGGACGAGCGAATCGATCCGCGCTCCCCGCCGGATGCGGGTCTCGCCCATGGTTGCCCGGTCGACTGAGGTCAGGGATTGGATTTCGACATCGTCTTCGATCACGACAATCCCCGACTGCGCGATCTTCTGATGCCGTCCCTGGTCGTCTTTGGCGAAGCCGAAGCCGTCGCCGCCAATGACCACTCCGTTCTGGAGCACGACACGATGGCCGATCCGGCAGAACTCCCGAATGGTGACGTGCGAATGCGCCAGAAAGTCATCGCCGATGACCGCTCCCTGATAGATCGTTACATGCGGGTGGAGGACCGCGTTGCGTCCGATGACGGCGTTCTCTCCAATGGAAACGAAAGGCCCAATGGAGGCGTTCTCCCCGATCATTGCGGACGGAGCGATATAAGCCATCCCGGAAATTCCCGGAGCCGGCTTCGGCGGCTGATAGAACAGCGCGAGGGCTCGCGCGAAGTCCAGGTAGGGGTTCGTCGAGATCAGGCAGGCGATGCCGTCCATCGATTCGCGGGTGAGAATCGCCGAGGCCCGGGTGTCTTTCACCTTGTGGGCGTACTTCGGATTCGCCAGGAAGGTTACCTGTCCCGGACCGGCGTGTTCCATTCCCGCGACGGAGTGAATTTCCACAGCCCCGTCGCCTTCCAGGCGGCAGCCCAGGCGTTCCGCCATCTCAGCAAGCGTCATCAACGATATTGTCGGATGAACGGGCTACTGAGCCGAGATGCTCAGGTTGCTGAAGTGTGCTTCCGTCCCCGGCCCGATCCACAAACCGACCCCACCATCCCCGGCGCCGAGCTTCAGATCATTCACCACCAGTGTCGGCTGCGCCGCTCCGTGAACATACAGAAGTGCCTTGGTGCCGGAAACGACAATGCGTACTTTGGTCCAGACTCCGGGCTCCAGATCGACATACGACTCGTATTTTTCCGGCTCTTCCTTGCGCAAGCGCTGCCATCCATGGTCCGGATGACTCGCGTACTGAACGCTGTGGTTGCGGCGCACCTGGTCGTCGGCGCGTCCGTTGGTCGGACGGAGATAGAGGTACTCGAACTTCTTGGCGTCGGGCGCGACGTGAAACGCGATTCCGACAAATCCGCGAGCTCCCCCTCCTGCTGTGGCGGCGGGGGCTCCGGCCAGTTCTACCTCGATCGCTCCATCCCGCATCGTCAAGTCTTTAATCACGGCTAGCGCGTCGTTGTTGGATTGCGCGGCTTCCGTCAGCTTCAGCGCGGTGCGACCGCGATACTGCACCTTTTCGGCCTTGACGCAGACAAGTTGCAGTTTGCTGGTGTCGTCGAGAGGGATGGTCTTCTCTGCGGCGAGGATGTCTACGGGCATGAGTAGAAGAGAACTGACAAGCGCGATGGGAACGAGAAGGGGGGACATCATCGTACCGGTAGCCGGTGCAGGTGGTCTTCCAAGCGGAAGTATTGAGGATACGGCAGTTCCCTGAGGAAGGTGTTCGCGTTTGGGATGGATTTGCCCATCCCCGGACACTGATACTGAATGCAGTGGGTCTTTCAAGGCGTTCTGCTGCGATTGTGGTGCTGGCAGCCAGCGGTTTGCCGGGTCAGCCAGTTCCGCAGTTTCGCGCGGAAGACGTTCGTCCCCATGGGGCGGAATCACCGCACCCGTTGGTCCCGGGGATGCTCGTTTGGATTTTCGGCAGCCGCCTGGGCCAGGACTGTAGCGCTGCCAATTCCATGGATCCTGGGACCTACCAGACGAATCTCTGCGGAACTCGAGTTTTGGTGGGCGGCCTGGAAGCGAAGCTGATCTACGCCAGCGACCGCCAGATCAATCTGAAACTTCCGGACGGAGCCTGGAAGAACCAGGACGTCGAATTCCAAGTGATTCGCGACGGTGTGCCGAGCGTCGCGATTCCCGTTCATTTCGGATCGGGGCGCCCGGAAATCTCCTTGCCGCAGCCGGCGTATGCGGGGCTCCCTATATGGCTGCGAGTGGAAAAACCCTGGGGGACTGGCTGGCTACGGTATCCGTTCTATGTGGAGCCCTGGGATATGGGGCCCGCGTGCCTAGAGGTACGCCACGAAGGCAAAGCAGTCCGAAGGCTCCCGTTCTTGCCTGCCGGAATGGGGTGTCTGCCGTTGGGCGGCTGGAGAGTTGCGCTTCCCGCAGAACCGCCGGAACGTTATCTTCACCGGCTTCCTCTCCATCTGCTGTACGGCATCGATCAGCCCGGCGAGTATCAAATTCGTTATTGGGAAAATGTATCCCGCTATGTCCCGGGCGCGATACCTGAGTCCGAGTGGACGACGATCACGATTCTTCCCTCGACCGCGGAGCAACAGCGGCAGCAGTTGGTTGAACTCGCTGCCGGCGCGCCTCAAGACGAGGTGGAACTGCTGGCGAATTTTCTGCCGTCTCTCCTGGCCTGGCGGGATGAGCGAGCGCTGCGGATTCTCGCACCGTACCTGGATCATCCTTCAGCGCTCGTGCGCAGCTATTGCGGCTATGGGCTCTACTATTTCGAAGAGGGCTTGCGGAAGCGTGTCGTACCGGGGCGCGAGCCGATTCGACAGTTTACGCGGTAAGGTCGCAGTGACCTAAGCCCGGTACTTCTGAGCGCAGGCGTCGGAGCAGAGGAAGGTCTCCGTTCCCTTCACCCGTGGCGCCAGCGCCGTGGGTGAATAGGTGCCGCAAACCGCGCACTTCTTCAGCTCTCCGCCTTTGGGAACGGACTGGCCGGAGGGGGAGGATCCCGCCGTAGCTTCCGTGAACATCTTCCCCATCGTGCTGATGATCAGCCGGACGACGGCGAGAACGAAGATGCCGATTA
>CAZETQ010000015.1:0-20121 GCA_964515165.1 uncultured Solibacteraceae bacterium
TCAGTTTCTTGACGAACGGTTTCGCCAGCAGAAACTCGCCGGTGACGCGGTCCAGAACATAGTAGAAACCGTTGCGATTGGCTTGTAGCAACAGTTTCCGCTGCCGTCCGCCGAAGGTCGTATTGACCAGCACCAGCGGTTCGGTAGCGTCCCAATCGTGCAGGTCGTGCGGCGTGAACTGGTAATGCCACTTCAGCTTGCCGGTCTTTACATCGATGGCCAGCACGCAGTTGGTATAGAGATTGTCACCCTTGCGCTCGTCTCCGGCGGTTGCGGGAAACGGGTTGCCGGTGGGCCAATACAGCAGACCCGTTTCCGGGTCGTAGGATCCGGTAAGCCATGTCGAGCCTCCGCCATCTTCCAAGGGCGCCTTCCCGTCCCATGTCTCCGATCCAGGCTCGCCGCGCTTGGGCACGGTATAGAGGCGCCATGCCAGCTCGCCGGTCTGTACCTTGTAGGCGGCGATAAATCCACGAATCCCCTCGTCTGCGCCCGCCACTCCGCCAATGACGAGATCGTTGACCACCAGGGGAGCAATCGTCGACCCGTAGCGCTGCGGAGCCTCCGGCATGACGACCTCCCACATCAATCCGCCCGTGATTCGATTCAGACAGATCATGCGGGCGTCATCGGTGACGAAGAACACACGATCGCCCAGAATCGCCGCGCCGCGGTTGGCTCCCTTCGCCGCATCGCCGGCGATCGTCCCCGCCGGAGTTCTGGGACGCGAGTAGCACCAGATGCGCCGGCCTGTTTGCCCATCCAGCGCGCAAACCTGGTTCGGCCCAGTCACGTACATGACGCCATCGACGACAATCGGAGTCATTTCCAGTCCCAGATACGGGATAGAGGCTGACCATTGCAGTTGAAGGCGCGCCGCATTGCTTTTGTCGATCTGGTCGAGTTCGCTATGGCGGTTGGCACTTACTAAGCCGTGGTAAGTGGGCCAGTCGCCTTTCGCGGGCTGCAGGATCTGCCGGACTTCCTGAGACGATACCGGTGCGGCGGGAGTCTTCAACGGACCGGGAGAAACTCCGCCCAGCGTAGCCAGATAGGCAACCAGGTCGCGCTGTTCGGTCGTCGTAGCTGACAGCTTCGGCATGAACGGCTCCGGTTCCCGCGTAATCCGGTCATAGTCGCCGTCCCGCAGCAGATGGAATTTCCCGTCCAGCGTCTGCAGCTGAAGATCGTGCTTTCCTTGATTGCGGGAAAATCCCCGGAGCGTCGTGCCGGAACGCAGGTGGACATTCACCACCGACCATGTATCGTTGGGACACCACGCCCAGCCGGGGCAGCCCGAACTGGACCGGCTGGCCGCTCGCGCAACAGGATCTTTGAGAGAAGCCTCCAGCTCCTGCACGGTCAGGCCGCGGCCAATGCTGGAGAGATCGGGGCCGTTGCTGCCGCCCCGCCCGCTCACCATGTGGCAGTTGCCGCACTGACCCTTTCCGTAGAAAAAACTCTCTCCGGCAGCGGCATTTCCTTCCGGCTTCACGTCATAAGCGGAAGCATTGAGGTTGTGGACCCATCGCGCCAACGCCTGAAGCTGCGCGGCGGGGAGAGCAAACGGCGGCATTCCGCCTTGCGTGCCGGTGCGAATGATCTCTTGCAGTTGCGAAACGGAACGGCTGCGCAGCTCACGATTGTTGGCTAACGCCGGGCCGCGCTCCGTGCCTCCGGCAGAGGCTCCATGGCAGCCGGAGCAGAGCTGGGCATACTGCGGCGGCGTCTGCGCGGCGAGGGGCAGAGCAATCGCGAGAAAGGGGGCAAGAAAGGGAACGAGCCTCATGTACTGGAATTATCTTATGAGGCTCGCGCGGTTGTTGCGAGTTTCAGGCTTTCTTTTCCTTGCGCGCCAAGTCGACCAGCGCGGCCAGCAGCTTTCGGATCTGCTCGCGAGTCGGCTCATCGGTGAGATTGCCTTGCGAATCGAACCGATTCTGCGCCGTTGCGATCAACACTTCCGGGCGATTCAGCGTGTGCACGTTCAGGTTGATGAAAACCTGCCGCAAATGATACTGCCCGCGTCCGGTGCCGAGCATTCCCATGGACGCGCCCATCATCGCCGCCAGCTTGCCGCTCCACACGTTGTCCTTCGGCGGACGGCTGCCCCAGTCGATCGCATTTTTAAGCACTCCCGGAATCGAGTAGTTGTATTCCGGACTGACAAACAGAATGGCATCCGCTTTGCGGACGGCATCCTTGAACTTGGCGACTTCCGGCGGCGGAGGGTCTTCCAGATCCTGGTTGAACGGCGGAATCGCGTCCAAATGAAAGTCTTCCAGCGTGACGTTCTCCGGCAGCAGGGAATGGCAGGCCCGGAGAGCCATGCGATTGTAGGACCCCTTCCGAAGGCTTCCCAGAATTCCCAGAATATGGATGGGCTTTTCGCTCATACCCCATCTTAGGCAGCTAAAGCTCAGAAAGAATCGCCTCGGTCATCGCGGTGGTAGAAAGATTTCCGCCCAAATCCTGCGTTGCATTTTCGGGATTTGCCAGCGCGCGCTTCACGGCGGAACGAATACTGCCCGCTTCCGATGGCAGTTTCAAATAGTCGAGCATCATGGCTACGGAAAGAATCGTCGCTATGGGGTTGGCGATTCCCTGGCCGGCAATCGAAGGCGCCGTGCCGTGCGAGGGCTGAAACACGGCATGACGCTCGCCAATATCTGCGCTGGGAGCCATTCCCATCCCCCCGATCAGTCCGGCGGCGAGATCGGAAAGGATATCGCCGAACATGTTCTCGGTGACGATCACGTCGAAGTGCTTGGGGTGCTCGATCAAAAACAGAGACGCGGCATCGACGTAGACCCGGTCTACTCGGGCGATGGGAAACTCCTTCCGGTGGATGTTGTCGAAGATGGCCCGCAGGTAAGCCATCGATGGGAGGACATTCGCCTTGTCCACCAGCGTCACGAAGTTCCGGCGGCGGGAAGCGTACTGAAACGCCGAACGGATGATGCGTGTCGCGCCGTCGCGGCTGACTCGCAGAGTATCTTCGACGTACTGCGCATCTGCCGGATAGCTGTTCTTCCGGGAAAAAAACAGGCCCTCGGTATTTTCCCGAAAGATGACGAAATCGATCTGCCCGGCTTCCACGCCTTTCAAAGGGCAATGGGCCGAATTATAGAGAAAAATCGGGCGGACCCCGGCGTAGAGATCGAGAATCTCCCGCAGGTCGATCTGCGGAACCATTTCGGTGCCGTCCGGCCAGCGGACATTCGGCATGCCCATGGCACCCAACAGAATGGCGTCGGCTTGGCGGCATGCTTCCACCGTTGCCTTGGGCAGGGGATCTCCATTTTCCATGTACTCGCGGGCACCGCATGGCATCTGCCGGACATCAAACTGCGCCGCACCCGATTTTGCTTCGACGGCTCGCAAAACCCGGATTCCCGCGTCGACCACTTCCGGTCCAATTCCATCGCCAGGTAGAGAAATAATCTTGAAATTCATTCGAACTTGTGATTTAAACATGCTGATCATACCAGTGGCTTGATCTCTCAGGAGGAGTGTATGCTTCGGGGATTCTCTCTGTTGGTGCTCTGTTTGAGCGGGGGATTCGCTCAGATCGGAACTTCGACCATAACGGGGCGGGTGGTGGATGCATCGGGGGCGGTCGTGCCCAACGTTGCGATCACCATACTGCAAAAAACAACCAATTTCACTTTCCAGGGCGTCACCAATGACGACGGGATCTACCGTGTTCTGTCGCTGCAGCCGGGCGCCTACCGGATTACTTTCGAGGCCGGCGGGTTTAAGAAAGCGGTGCGCGACGACATCGAGCTTCGGACCGGCGACACCATGGCAATCGATATGACGATGCAGGTGGGGCAGGTGACCGAGTCGGTGGAAGTCAGCGGGTCGACGCAGCTGCTGGAAACGGAAACATCCGCCAGCGGAACGTTAGTCAGCGGAGACGTCCTGTATGACATGCCGTTGTATCAGCGATTCGTCAACTCCACGCTGAACTTAGTGCCGGGGATGCAGACCGGTGGCTATGCGTATGGCGGCGACCTGGGAGCCTACCATTTGGCCGGGCAGAGAAGCGGAGCCATCGGTATTTTCGAAGACGGCGTGAATGGAAACGACCAGCAGGGGGGAACCGGCACGATCAAGCCGATTCAAAATTCCGTTGCGGAGGTAAAGGTGCTCACTACCGTTCCTCCCGCGGAGTACGGGCATTCCGCCGGGGGCGTCATCAACGTCGTCAAGAAGAGCGGCACCAACGAATTTCACGGCATGGGTTCCTGGTACGGACGCACGCGAAGCATGCAGCACCGGCTGTTCTATGACAGGTTCAAGACATCGCAGCCAACACCCACTCGGCCCAACGGCGTGCCGGTGTTCTTCATGATGCCGGACGCCAATGTCAGCGGCCCGATCGTCAAGAACAAGACATTCTTCTTCATCGGCTATCAGCGTCTGCACGAAAAGAAAGTCGCCCAGGTAGATGCCACAACACCGTCTCCGGAAATGAAGGCGGGCCAGTTCAACTGGGCCAACGCGAACCCCATTTTCGATCCGGCGACCACCCGCTTCGTCAATGGCGCATGGCTGCGCGATCCGTTTCCCGGCAATGTCGTGCCGACAGCGCGATTCGATCCCGTCGCTAGAAATCTCATTGCGATCGATCCATGGGTCGCGCCGAACCGGGCCCCTACTTACACGGCAACCGATCCTACAAGCAATCTTCTGGCCGATGAATTCGCCAAGGTCTTTCTTGATGATTACAACCTTCGATTAGACCATCAGTTCAATTCGAACAACAAGGTGTATGGCAGCTACACCGAGAATCGGCAGAATGGACTCGGCCGGCCGATCAACATCAAAGAGGATATGGGGATGTTCGATGCCTCACAAGGGCGCAACGCCCCTTTCCACCAGCGCAATATCTCGGTGGGAAATACCTGGATTGCCCGGCCCACGCTGATTAATGACGTCCGCGTCGGCTACTTCCGCCGGTTTAATGAAACGACGATCCCAGGCTTCAATGACAACTGGGCCGCGAAGCTCGGTATTCCGAACGTCGACGGCGCGCTCGTTCCCGGTTTCGGAGGAACCTCGACCGATCGATACAGTTCCAATACGCTCTACGGGATCTATGGCAACAACCCCAGCCGGCTGGTCAACGAGACTTTCTCGGTGCGTGATGATGTCTCCTGGATCCGGGGAACTCACGCCATTAAGTTCGGCTATGAATGGCTGCGGTATCGATTGAATTCCGCTATCCCGGCGCAGCCCGTGCAATTCTCTTTCGCCGGCGTCACTTCCGGCCTGCAGGCCAATGGACAAGCGGTTCCCAATACCGGCAATACCTTTGCCGGATTTCTGACCGGATACGCCTCGCAGGCAACCTTTCGTACGGAATTGACCAGCTGGCTGCCGCGTTCGTCCATACACAGCTTTTACATCCAGGACGATTGGAAAATTACCCCGACCTTGACGGCCAATATCGGGCTGCGGTACTCCAATGAAAGCCCATACAGCACCAAGTACGGCGGGCAGAGCAATTTCGATCCGACGGCGGTCGATCCCTTAACCGGCCGAACCGGCGCGATCATACACCCCGGCGGCGGGCTAAATCAACGCGACAACAACAACTTCAATCCCCGAGTTGGCCTGGCCTGGCATCCCCTGGAGAAAGTCGTGCTCCGCGGCGGCTTTGGGTTTTACACCGTCGATGTCAAATTTCCTATCACGCGGGAGCAGTATGACGAGTACACCGCCACCGCCAACCAGCAGGCAAATCCCGGCGATCCCACGCCGATCTACCAGATTAGCCGCGGGACTCCGCCACCGGCATTCAACATCCTGCCGAACGGCACCAGTCCCTATAGCGGGACAAACTATGGATCCCGCGGCGTCTCCTGGTGGGATCCGAATCTTCGCAATC
This sequence comes from uncultured Solibacteraceae bacterium, assembly GCA_964515165.1. GTDB lineage: Bacteria > Acidobacteriota > Terriglobia > Bryobacterales > Bryobacteraceae > JAPKYZ01. The sequence goes on from CAZETQ010000015.1 coordinate 5,897, forward strand.
CGTATGTGATGAATTGGAATGCCAGCGTCCAGTACGAGTTCGTCCGCGACTATCTGCTGGACGTCAGCTACCAGGGCTCGGGCGGCGTTGGATTGCTGGAACGATGGCAGCTGAATACCTTTCCGATCGACTACGGCGCGGGGAATCCCGCTTTCCAGAATCAAGTGTTTGCCGCGCCGCAAAATTACCGGCCCTACTCGCAAATGGGTGACACGATGATGCGGTCGAACTTCGGTCATTCCACATTCCATTCCGGAACGGTGAAGCTGGAGAAACGCTATTCCCAGGGCTTCTACTTCAGCACCTTCTACACTTATTCGAAAGCAATCAATAGCCAGGACAACGACAATAGCGGTACGGGCGTGGCGCCCATCCAGAATCGAGGCCTCGAAAAGGCGCGGGCGGGTTATGATCGCACTCACCGGTTCGTCGGGGTCGTCAACTACGAGCTGCCTTTCGGTCCCGGGAAGAAGTGGATGAACGGCGGCGGTTGGAAGAAGTGGCTGTTTGGAGGCTACGAAATCTCCTTCATCCAGACCCTTGAGTCCGGCAACCCGCTCACCTTCAGCTATTCCAACAGCCCCTACAACTACTACCCGACCTTTGCGGGCAGCCGGCGGCCGGATGCGAACGGACAACCCACTTATGACTTCAGCAAATGGGACAATGGCGGACCGGATCGATTCCCGCAGAATAATCGCCCCGCGGTCGTCGATATCAATGCATTTCAATGGGCCGGTGGCTGCGGGCAAACGCTGACTCGCGACGCTCCGGGAGCTTGCGACTTTCAGATCGGAAGCCTTGGGCGCAACGTCCTGACGGGCCCCCGGCTCGTCTGGAGCCAGGTTTCGGCACAAAAGAATTTCCGCTTCAGCGAGCGTTTCAATGCTCAGTTGCGGTGGGACTTCCAGAACGTCTTCAAGACTTACAACTTCACGGGACCTTCGACCGCCGTCGATTTCCGCAATCGCGCAACGTTCGGAAAGCTGTTGGACGATCCCCGAACGGCTTCCTTCGGCGGCCAGCCGCTGATGAACCTGACGGTGGCGTTCTTCTTTTAGCCAAAGGAAAAGGGCGGCCCCGCGAAGGACCGCCCTTTCCTGCCGTTCGAAGACGAATCTACGCCAGCGACTTTTTGATGTAGTCGTAGCACTTCCGGACTTCGGCCACCGTATCGTCACCCTTGTACTCGTACTCGATCATGGCGGGGATGGGCCATTTCTTTTCTTTCAGCACCAGCAGGACATCCTTAATCGGAGTGTCGCCCTCGCCGAAAACCATGTTCGGGCCCTGATTCTTCTTTCGATCCTTGATATGCAGCGTGACGATCCGCTCGTGGTGCTGCTTTAAATAATCCACCGGATCGAAGTTGGCGGCCCAGAAATGGCCGATGTCCAGATTCACGCAGATGTACTTCGACATGCCGTTCATCGCTTCGGTGAAGTTTTCCGGAGTGGCGAATTCATTCGGGACAATGCGCGAGTGGTTGTGCATTCCGGCGTAGATCTTGTACTTCTTGGCGAACGGATCGACGCGCTTGGCGGTGGAGATGTTGGAAGAAGCGGTGATCTTCTTCACGCCCATGATCTTCGCCATCTCGAAGCCGCGCTCAATTTCGGCATCGTTGAAGTCTTCCCGGAAGGAATAGTTGAAGGCATGCAGCTCGATGCCGGCTTCGTTGAACTTCTTCTTCACCTCGGCGGCTTTGTCCAGCGCCGCCTGGGAGAGACGCCATTCCCGCGCTTTCTCGCGAGAGCCGTCTTCTTTGTAGTTGAAGCGAGGCTCGACATGTCCGGAATACAGCTCGCAATAGCCGAGCCCGATGTCTTTCATGGCGGCCAGGCAGCCGTCCAGGTCGCGGTCACGAAAGCTGTAGCTCTGCGCCCCAACCATGACACCGCCGATGACGGAGTTGACGCGAGGGGCTGCGGCCAGCGGCAGCGCGGCCGCGGCGGCTAAAAATTCTCTGCGGGAAGTCACGATCAGATTCTATCGAAGTCGCCATCAGTCAATCGACTTACCCTTTGCAACCTGCCCTTTTGTCAGGAAGGTTCTTGGATAGCTGCCGCGTCCAGCAAGTTTAAAACTGCCAAAGTCCTTATACCAATCGCCCTCAGGGATGTCGGGCGCTGACTGGAGCCACGTTTGCAGCTTGCGCAGATCCTCAAGTGTGATGCTGCGGTCGCGCAAACGCTCCGCAAGATGTTCGCGGATCCGACCGGGCAGTTCTCGGGTGAGTAACTTCATTCACCGAAGAGTTCCTTCAGGAGAGCTTCTCCGGCTTCCTTCGCTGGCTTTGTTCCCTTTTTAGTTCTCCGAAACGCAGTTAAAAGCGCGCCAAGCTTCTGGGCTTCCTTCTGTTCCCGCTTCATGTCCTTATCAATGAGCCTGACGATGTACTGGCTCTCGCTCAGATGTTCGCGGTTCGCCTTGGCTGTCAACTTCTTCTTCAGCGGTGCAGGAATCGTGATAGTCATCCGGGGCAATGTGGTTGCCATAATACTCTTAGTGTAGCCGGTGCACCATTGTGGTGTACCAGGCTTCGCCGCGAATACTACCGCGAAATCTTATCGAAGATGTCGGCGGCGATTTTCTCGCCATGAAATCGCCCATTTTCAATGAAGATTTCATTGGTGAACACTCCAGCTACAATTACGCCCGCCAGATAAACGCCGGGCCGCTCGCTTTCATAGCACTCATTGTTGACGATCGGGCGCTGCGTCCCCGGATCCAGGTGCACTCCGTTGGCGGCGAGAAACTCGAAATCCGGACGATACCCGACCATGGCAAAGACAAAGTCGTTCTTCAGCGTGCGTAAGCCATCGGGAGCCTCAATATCTACTTCGCCTTCCCGAATCTCCACAACACGCGAGTTGAAGTAGGCTGTCACGTCCCCGCACTTGATGCGGTTCTCAATGTTGGGCTTGATCCAATACTTGACGTTGTCGTGAATTCCCGGACCGCGATGCACCAGTGTGACGCGAGCGCCGGTCCAGAACAGTTCCAGCGCGGCGATCGCGGCGGAGTTCTTCGCCCCGACAACCAGCACGTCGTGGTTGAAGTAAGGGTGCGGCTCCCGGTAGTAGTGAATCACTTTCGGAAGATTCTCGCCGGGAACCTTCAGCATATTCGGAATGTCGTAATATCCCGTCGCGAGAATCACCTTCTTCGCTTCGTGACGGTCCTTATCGGTGACTACGGTGAACGCTCCGTCGATACCCTCCACGGCCAGCACGCGTTCATACTGCCGGATATCGAGCTGGAAGTACTCGGCGCAGCGCCGGTAATACTTCAGGCCTTCCGTACGATTTGGCTTCTCGTTGAGCGAGGTCATCGGCAACCCGCCGATTTCCAGCAACTCCGGCGTTGTGAAGAAGACGAGATTCGTGGGGTAGTTATAGAGCGAGTTGACGACGCAGCCTTTGTCGATCAGAACGGCATCCAGTCCGCGCTTGCGCAGCTCGATCCCGCAGGCGAGACCGGTAGGGCCCGCTCCAACAACGACCGCGTCGTGCATCAGAGGGCAGCCGCCACGCGATCGAACGCTTCGGCCAGCTTTGCGGGGTCCTTCGAGCTTCCCCGCGCGACGTCCTTGCGGCCTCCGCCCTTGCCGCCCGTCAGCTCATTGATCTGCTTGATGATGGCGTTGGCGTCGGCGTCTACGCCTTTGCGAACGGCCACCGTATATTCCCCGGTATTGGTGCCCAGCATGACAATCTCGGCGTGCTGCCGCAGGGGATCGATCAGAAATCCTACTTGCTCGCGATCGACAGAGGGAGAGGTGATGACCTTGAACCGCGCTCCGTCCTTGGCGCTCGCCGCCAGATCTTTCACTTGCGACTGTGCCAGCTTGTTCTTGAGCTGTTCCAGTTGCCGCTCCAGGTCTTTCTTTTCCTGTTCCGCCTTGGCGGCCGCCTGGTCGCGCTCCCGCAGTTGCGATTCCAGGTAGCTCAAAACAGCCGGCCCCGTGACGCACTCGATGCGGCGGACGCCCGCCGAAATAGAACCTTCATATGTGATCCGGGCCATGCCGATGTCGCCGGTGCGTTGCACGTGCGTTCCGCCGCACAACTCGCGGCTGAAACCTGGAATCGTGACGACGCGAACATTGTCGCCGTACTTTTCGCCGAACAGCGCCATCGCTCCGGTTTTCAGAGCTTCGTCCAGCGGCAGAACCTCCGTGTTCACGGCAACGTTCTTCAGAATTTCCTCGTTGATCAGCGACTCGATCTCGGCGCGCTCTTCCGGCTGAAGCCCGGTGTAGTGGGTGAAGTCGAACCTCAGGCGCGAAGGTTCCACAACGGAGCCGGCCTGTTTCACGTGCGAACCCAGAACTTGCTGCAAGGCAGCCTGCAGCAGATGCGTCGAGGTGTGGTTGCGCATGGTGGCGGAGCGCAGCGTACCGTCTACCTTCGCGGTTAAAATGTCGCCAACCTTCACCGGAGCGTGCAGCTTCACGCGGTGAACATGTAGGCCGGGAACGGGCTTGTAGCAGGCTTCGACGCCGGCGACCTTCTTGCCGGTGGTTCGGGAATACAACGTTCCACGGTCACCCACCTGACCGCCTGACTCGGCGTAGAAAGGAGTCTGGTCGAGCACGATTTCGTTTTCCAGGACACCGGTCACCAGCCCGTCGGCTTCCAGAGTGTCGTAGCCCACAAAAACCGTAGGACCTTTCGTGAGCAGCTCCTGGTATATCGGCGAAACCTTGTCCTTCGCCTTTTCGGCGCCCTTCCAGGACGCGCGAGCCTGCGACCGCTGCTTCTCCATGGCAGCCTCGAATCCTTCCAGGTCGATCTGGAGATTCATTTCGCAAGCCATGTCCTGCTGCTCGTCCAGCGCCAGCCCGTAGGTGTCGTAGAGCTTGAATGCGGCGGTTCCGGGAAGAATTCCGGAGGTCGCGGCCTTGGCCTCATCCTGGAAGATCTTTTCCGCCACGGCAAACGTGGTGGCGTAACGATGCTCCTCGTCGCCGGCGATTCTCGCCACCCGGTCCATCGAATCCAGCAATTCCGGGTAGGCGGGCTTCATATGCTCGGCGACAAACTTGGTCAGTTCGGCCAGGAACGTTCCCTGATACCCCTCCCGGCGAACATTTCGAATGGCCCGGCGCATGATTTTCCGCAGGACATAGCCGCGGCCGTCGTTTGTTGGCACGACGCCGTCATGGATCAAGAACGCCGTGGCTCGCCCGTGATCGGCCGCAATGTTTAACGTCACCGGAGAAGCCTTGCCTCCAAGCAGTTCGCTGGCGCGCTGCCGGATCGGCTCCAGCAAGTCCGTTTCGTAGTTGGAGAGCTTGCCTTGCATGATGGCCGCCACGCGCTCCAAGCCCATTCCGGTATCGATGGAGGGGCGGGGAAGCGGCGTCAGGACGCCTTCGGCCGACCGGTCAAACTGCATGAACACCAGATTCCAGATCTCGACGAACCGGCCGCCGCCGTCCAGCGGAAAATCCTCATTCTCGCGGCCCGGCTCCGCGGCTGCTGGTCCCAGGTCGTAGTGAATCTCGCTGCATGGTCCGCACGGTCCGGTTTCCCCCATCTGCCAGAAGTTATCTTTCTCGTCCAGACGGAAAATGCGCGACTTCGGCACTCCGGCGACTTTTTGCCAGAGGTTCTCGGCGTCGTCGTCTTCGCGAAAAACCGTGACATACAGCTTGTCCTTCGGAAGTCCGTACACTCTCGTCACTAGATCCCAGGCGAACTCGATCGCTTCGGCTTTAAAGTAGTCGCCGAAGCTGAAGTTGCCCAGCATCTCGAAGAACGTATGATGCCGGCGGGTGTAACCAACGTTCTCCAGGTCGTTATGCTTGCCGCCGGCGCGAACGCACTTCTGGGAAGTCGTCGCCCGGGAATAGTCGCGCTTCTCCAGTCCCAGGAAAACATCCTTGAACTGGTTCATCCCCGCATTGGTAAACAAAAGCGTCGGATCGTTGGCGGGAACCAACGAGGAAGAGCGCACAATGCGGTGGCCGCGCTCGGCAAAGAAGTTGAGAAAAGTGTCCCGAATTTCGTGACCGGTCATGCTGTTAGTGGGAAATTCCATTGTCCCACGCAAGCCGGATCCGGCGTTCGAGGATGAATCGGCCTCCTAGTGGACCACGAATAAGTCGCGCACCCACTTCCAACCGTATCGTTGGTATAGGCGCCCGGGACGGCCAAGGACGGCTTTCGTCTTCATCCAGATCGATGCGTCGTGGGGAAGATCTTCGGTGCTGAGACGGAAGATTCGGGACAACACGGCCCAGGATGCTTTGGCATGCTCCCGAAGCCGCTCCCGAGCATTGATCTCACACCGAATATCTTCCAGGTGACTCAGCGGACGGTCCTCAAGAATTGCCTGCCGGTGAACCGCAATGAGCTTTCGGGCGATCCTGTCATTGCGAATGCTGCGGAGAATCGGCTCCGGCAGCGGAGCTCCCAGTATGTTGTGAGTGAGCCCAAGGCCAAACACCAGAATCCGATGGCACCCCACTTGACGAGCTTCACGCTCCAGCGTTATCCAGTCGATTGGTTCCGTCCCACGCAAGAGATAGGCTACGTCCGCAAGCCACTTCAGCAGTGACCACCGATGCCGAAAACCGTGAACGCAGAGATGCAGCAGCGTGTCCTCTACTGTCATCGACATCACCGGAGCACCAAGAACGGGAACAGCCTGGGCGCGCTGAAGCATGCCTTCGGTATCCAGCATCGTCCCGTCCTGGATGGCGTTGAGTGCCCAGTGAAGCTCCACAACCGTACCGCTGCTTCGAATAAACGATGCGTGATACTGGTTCGTCCGATTCAAGAGGCCCAGCAGCGCCTCATCCTCGGGCCTGACGATGTAGCCGCTTCGCGTTAGGAGGTCGGCTGCACGCGCAAAGTCCGACGGACGAATCAGAATATCCAAGTCGCCGCCGGCACGGTCGGAAATGCGGGGATAAGCGCGGCTGGCGATAACCGGGCCTTTAAAGGCCACCATCTCGATGGACTGCTCGCGGAAGAGAGCCTGCAACTCCACCAGCTCGTCCGCCATTCGGTAGCTGCGACCTGCTTCCACCAAAACGGCAGGCCGGAAGGTCTCGATCTGCTGCGAGGAAAGCTGTCCTCCACTCAGAGCTTGGCGGTAAAACAGGCCGCTCAGTCCGTGCTCGGATGCGACTTGAAATGACTCCGCGGGATCTTCAAAAATCCCCGGCTCAAAGGCGGAAGAAGACAAATCAGACCGGCAGCTCGCAATGACTGCATGCACCGCCGCGCTATCGGCAACTGCACTGCCTTCCACCGCGCCATCATACGAAATCGGAGGCGGGGAAACCGCAGCCTCGCAAGATCGCATAGCTGGCAGCTACGGTCAGTCCTTCTTCTTTGGGTCCTTCGGGGGCTTGGGATCCTTCGGCTCCTTCGGGGGCTTCGGATCTTTAGGCTCCTTAGGCTCCTTCGGATCCTTCGGGCCCGATTTAGCGGCAGCGGCGGACGGAACCAGGACAGTGGCGATCAGCGGAAACAAGGCTGAGCCGGCAGCGAGGGCCGACCGTCGGCTGATCATTGGTCCGATCTCGGCCGAAAGAGAGTCACCCTCGGTCTCAAGAAGACCCGCGGTTTTCAATTGTTCGAGACCCGCAAGAACGAAGTCAGCTCCGTCTGTCGTATTGAATTGGCGCTCGAATCGGGCGGAAAGCTGGTCGACGTCAGTGCTTCCATCGCATTGACGCCAAATCCATGCAACAGATGGATTCAGACTATGAGCTTTCTTGGTAGTCCGGTCATAGATCACGACATCATTGCCAACTTCTTCAATGATGAATTGATTGGGGCGGGCGAGAGGTTTCATGGTCGCTAACTCCTCTGAGTAACGTAAACACGGGAAGAGTAACATTATGATGAAAAAGGGTCAATCTATCTTTCGTATAACGTACCCCCTTTCCTTCGATAGAAATACGAATTTAGTACTAGCCAATCTAGGACCTCCCCGCTCTCGCCCCGTATACCGGCGTAAGTGTTTCCGGATAGGGCAACTTTCTTAATAACCGCCAGGACCAAGGCGGGATTTCTTCTCATTGCCGGAGCATTCTTCAACAGCTTCAGCACTGTTTCCGCAGGGGTTAACTCGCTGGGGCGCCATCTTTGACCTTCACGATATCGGGCAAACAGAAATAGATATCGGCCCAGCGGTTTCGAGCCCGGATTGGCTATTACTACGCTCCGTCTCCTCCCTCCAGAAAGCCGTTGCCCTATAGGTAGCGGAAACGCATGAAGCCTGCCGCTGCGATCAAAGACCGCGTACTCGTCCGAGTAATACGTAGCGCCGGATTTCACTAATGTTGAAATTAAGGTGGACTTCCCGGCAAACGTGCTACCGGGGCAGATAATGGCTCGATCTCGCCAGGCAGCGACTCCCGCATGGATGAAGACCCGGTCGACGGCATGCTCGGCGACACACAGGTGGAGGCGCTGGCGCAGACCTTGGATGGCATCTCCCAGCGCATGAAATTCAGCCCGACGGGCCACTCCCCCGCGGACGACGAATCCCTGCCCGTCGGACCGCCGCAGCAGACTGAAAGGGTGCTCTCCCGGCCCGGAAAGCACCCTGGAGCCGGGGGGCAGGATCCCGTGGATCTTTCCCAACGAGACCTTCGAGTCGATCTCGACGTGAATCGAGACGCCGCAGCAGGAAAAGCAAAGACTCTTGGAAGCCAAACCCTTAGACCGTGATTTCCTTGGCAATCGCAAGCGCCGCCGCTCGAGGATCCGCGGCTCGGGTAATCTGGCGGCCCACCACAATGTGGCTGGCGCCGCTGCGAATCGCTTCCGCCGGCGTCGCCACGCGCTTCTGATCGCCGGTATCCGCCCCCACGGACCGGACCCCCGGAGTTACCAGCATCGGCTTCGGTCCGGCAATCCGCCTCAGCCTCTCAACCTCCAGCGCGGAGCAAACCAGCCCGTCCGCCCCGGCATCCAGCGATGCGCAGGCGCGCGTATCCACCAGGTCCTGTATCGTGCCGATGTATCCCTCCGCCCGCAGGTCGTCTTCGTTAAGGCTGGTGAGGACCGTCACGCCCAGCAGTTTCAACGGCGATCCCGCTCGTCCTTCCACCGCCGCTTTGACGATCGACGAATGCGCATGCACCGTCAGAAAGTGAACGCCGCTTCCGGCGACCACTGCCACGGCGCGTTTTACCGTCTCGCCGATGTCGTAGAACTTCAAGTCCAGAAATACCTGCTTGTTGGCAGAAAGCAAATCCTGAACGAAGCCCATGCCCGCCGCCGCATACAGCTCCATGCCGACCTTGTAGAAGGAAATGGCATCGCCCAGCCGATCGACCAGGGCGAAGGCTTCCTTCGGCGTCGCGACATCCAGCGCGACGATGATTCGGGAATCACTCATAGGATTCGAATTGGTTTCTCCGCGCGCTCGATGACGCGTCCGATCGCCGGCGCAAACGGCACCGGCTCCGCGGTGGCGATCAGCAGCCCGCCGGAAGTTTGCGGGTCGAACAGAAGCGCGCCCAGCGCCTCGTCGAGATCGCGAGTGTATTGAACGCAGCTTTCGGCGAACTCGCGATTGTTCTTCAACCCGCCGGGCTGCGCGCCTGCCGCCGCATAGTCGAGAGCGCCCGGAAGCAGCGGAATCGCATCTGCTTCGATCTCCAGCGTCACGCCGGACGCCATTGCCATTTCGCGCGCATGTCCCATCAGTCCAAAGCCGGTGACATCGGTGCAGGCATGAATGACGGTCCCGCTCAGCGCCTCGGCAGCGGTCTTGTTCAACGTCAGCATCTGCGAGATCGCCGAATCCAGGTCCGTTTCTCGCGCGATGCCTTGCTTCAAGGCCGTCGAAATCACCCCGGTGCCGATTCGCTTGGTGAAATACAGAGTGTCGCCCGGCTGCGCGCCCTGGTTCGTCCAAATTCGCGAGGGATCGATCGTTCCGGTGACGGAAAATCCAAACTTGATCTCATCGTCGCGAACACTGTGCCCGCCAAGAATGACACAGCCGGCTTCCTCCATCTTGGCGGCGCCGCCGCGCAGGACCGCCTCCAGATCTTCGAGATCCCGATCTCCCGGCCAGCAAAGCACGGAAAGCGAGGTCACCGGCCGCCCGCCCATCGCATAAACGTCACTCAAAGCGTTCGCCGCCGCGATCGCTCCGAAGGTGAACGGATCGTCCACCATGGGCGTGAAAAAGTCCACTGTTTGGACCAACGCCAGGGTTTCGCTTAACCTGTAGATCCCGGCATCATCGGAGGTGTCGAAGCCAACCAGGACATTTTCGTTTCGCAGCCGCGGAACGCGGGGTAGAACCTGATCCAGAATCTTCGGACTGAGCTTCGCCGCGCAGCCCCCGGCTTTCACGCGGGCCGTCAGTTTGGTTGTCGCAAGCACTTGAGATTCAGTTTAACGGCTTCGTTGTTCATCAAAGAAGTCGAACAGATCCACAGCCGACGCCGCTCCCACCGTCCAATGATCGGAGTTGTATGGCCGAATCGTCAGCCGCCCCACCCCGGCCAGCAGGAGTTTACCCAGGTCCACCGGCAGCAGCGGAGCGACGATGTCGCGCACCGCATATCCGACGAAGATCCGGTGAGGATAGCTTGCCAGTGATCCAACCAGAGCGTCGGAAGTGCCCGCCTGGTCCTTCCGCATGTGCAGAGCCGGAGCCACGGCGGCAATCGCGTCAAACTTGTCCGGATGCCGCAAGCCGATCAGCAGCGCTCCCCGGCCGCCCAGGGAATGACCCATCAGAAACACCCTTTTGAGATTCGAATGCCGGGTCAACAGCTCCGCCCGTAAATCGAGAAGGCGATCTTCATAGTTCTCGTACATCGGCTGGACGCCGACGCCGGAAGGACACACCACCATATAACGCCGGTCCTGCGCCAACTGCTGATACTGACCTTTGACGAAGAGTCCGCAGTAGAATTTCGCCGTCGCCGCCGCCCCGTGCAACGCAATTACCAGCGTGTCCTCGTTCCCGCTGGGCGGCTCCGCCGAAGCCAACTCATACGACAGGGGCTTGGCGGTGGCAAGCATCCCCGCCAGCGCAAGCCATAGAAACAGTCGTAGCATCTCCTTTCTCCATTGTCGCCAGCTTCAACGAACGGTGGCGGGACACGGACGCTGTTTCAGCGCCGCGAATAGAAAAGGGCGCCGGACCGGTAAGTCCAGCGCCCTTTGAAAAACTGCTTGTTCCGGCTAGAAGCGGATGACGCCGCCGAAGCGGAACTGACGCTCGCTCAACGCCGCCGTGGAGCGAATCTCGGCATAAGTCGCCGAGTTCACGTTTACCGTGGGGTTGGCAAACGCCGGAGTGTTCGTCAGGTTGAACGCATCCGCGCGAATCTCGAGCTTGAATCGCTCGCCGATCGGGAAGATGCGGGCGAGGTTCATGTCGGTTCCGACACGGCCTGGACCGGTGACGGTGTTCCGGCCGGCGGTTCCCCAGGTGTTGGCAGGGCCTGCGACGAACGATTCGGGACTGAACCACTTCTCGCCCGGACCAGCATTGCTCAGGTACTGCACATCCGCAACCTGGTTCGCCGTCTGAGTACCGCCGGGGCAGTTGCAGGCGGCGCTGGAGGTGACCGTCAGCGGATTACCCGTGTAGGCATAGATCATTCCGCTGAAGGTCCAGTTGCCGACGATATAGGCAAGGGCGCCGCCATTGGACATGTACTTCTTGCCCTTGCCGAACGGCAGATCGTACAGCAGCGCGCGTTTGTCGCCGAAGATCAGGTACAGGAACGGCTTCTCGTAATGGCTGCAGCCCGACTCCCGCAGGATGAAGAAGTCGGTGTTGTATTCGTGAACTTGCCAGTCCGGCAACTCCAGGCAATTCGGGCCGCCGGTCGCCCAGCTTTTCGGCAAAACGCCCGGTTCGACGGCAGGCTGCTGCGCCAGCAGCACGGCGGCGAGCATCCAGGTAGCGGAGACCATTTCTATAAATCCCACAAATCGCTCGCGCTACGCTGTGGAGTACTTGTGCCCCGCGCTGCCAGCGAGAGCTTGATCCTCCGCACCTATCCACTGAAAGAGTCCGATCTGATCGTCAGCTTCCTGACGCGCGATTCGGGCAAACTCCGCGGAGTGGCCCGTTACGCCCGGCGTCCGAAGTCGCAGTTCGGATCGGCTCTGGAGCGGCTTTCGCACGCCAAGGTCTACTACATCCAGCGCGAGAATCGCGAATTGCTGACCTTGACCGGGTGTGACCTGCTGCAGTCGCAGTTTGCCATTTCCTCGAACTATGAAGCCGGGGTAGCGCTCGACTATATTGCGGAAATCAGCGAGTTGCTTCTTCCGCCCAACGAGGTCAGCGAGAAGTTTTTCCGCCTGCTGCTCGCGGTGCTGGAGGACATTCGAGGCGGCGGTCCCATCTGGCGAGCCATCCTCTATTTCAGCCTGTGGGCGGTGCGATTATCCGGCATTCTCGGCGATGTGGCGGTGAGAGACGAGTCCCGAGAGGTTGGCATGGAGATGCTCACCACGCCCATTGCCCGCGTCTCCGAACGCGAGTGGACGAAGCTGACCGCTCGGGACTTACGCCGCTGGTTGTTACGCGATATCGAAGCTCACACCGAGCGGCGGGTACAAAGCGCGGCTATCCTGGAGGCACTCTAGGCATCATGATGCCTGGATGTTAGCATCAAGATATGCGGACAACACTCACGCTTGACGATGACGTTGCGGCAAAGCTGAAAGAAGAGGCTCGCGCGACGGGAAAATCGTTTAAAGAAGTTGTGAACGACTCCATCCGGGTGGGGCTTCTGAAGCAGACGAAACCAATGAAACCCTTCAAAGTGCGAGATGCCGGATTCCGTTTAGGAGTCGATTTTACAAGTACGTCGCGGCTTTTGGAAGAGTTGGAAGGCCCCTTCCACAAGTGATCCTGCTCGATGTCAACCTGTTGATCTATGCGTATGATTCAGCGTCTCCGCGCCGGTTTGCGGCCGGCGCATGGTTGGAAAAGACACTCAGCCGGGAACCTCATGTAGCCTTCAGCTGGTCTGCGATTCAGGCGTTCCTGCGAATCCTCACGAACGCCCGGTACCCGGGTGCTCTGGAACCTGCGGCAGCCGTTGCAATCGTTCGGAATATCCTAAGCCGCGAGAACGTCATCATACTCAATCCCGGACCGCGCCATTGGGAATTGCTGGCCGATCTCATAGAGAGTACGAAGTCGTACGGCGCCCTCATCACCGACGCCCACATCGCCGCCCTGGCCATCGAACACGGCGCGACCCTTTGTACACACGATCGGGATTTCGCCCGATTTCCCAAGTTGAAGATCGAATACCCGTTATCCTGAAGTTTCACCCTGAATGTATTTTCAAGACGTTGTTTTCAAGCTCAAAGAGTTTTGGGCGAAACAAGGCTGCATCATTCAAGAGCCTTTTGACGTAGAAGTGGGCGCGGGCACGATGTGTCCCGAAACGTTCCTGCGAGTGCTTGGTCCCAAGCCCTACAAGGTCGCCTACGTTCAGCCCAGCCGGCGTCCGGCGGATGGCCGCTATGGGGAGAACCCGAACCGGCTCTACAAGCACCAGCAACTGCAGGTCATCTTGAAACCGTCGCCGTCCGACGTCATCGATCTCTATCTGGGCTCCCTCGGCGCGATCGGAATCGATCTCGCAAAACACGACATCCGGTTCGAAGAGGACAACTGGGAATCACCCACCCTCGGAGCCTGGGGCGTCGGCTGGCAGGTGATGCTCGATGGTCTGGAGATCACCCAGTTCACCTATTTCCAGCAATGCGGTGGAGTGGACCTGGAGCTGGTCCCCGCCGAGCTGACCTATGGGCTGGAGCGCCTCACCGCCTTCATCCAGAACGTCGACAGCATCTACGACATTCAGTGGGCGCCCGGATTCACCTATCGCGATGTCCGTTATCTCGATGAGCTGCAGATGTCCGTCTACAATTTCGAGGCCGCCGATGTCGCAATGCTGTGGGATCTGTTCGCCAAACACGAAAAGGAAGCCCAAAGATTGATTGATGGATTTCAGGAGTCGCCCGGGGAACGCTACCCGCTGCTCGCGGCGCATGAGCAGGTTCTGAAGTGTTCGAATGTCTTCAACCTGCTCGACGCCCGGGGAGCGATTAGTGTCACCGAGCGAGTCGGCGTAATCGCGCGAGTCCGCAAACTGGCCGTCGGAGTCGCGACCGCGTGGACCGCGCAGCAGCAGGAGGTGGCGGCGTGAAGTTCCTGCTGGAAATCGGCGTGGAAGAAGTTCCGGATTGGATGCT
>CAZETQ010000015.1:20221-50245 GCA_964515165.1 uncultured Solibacteraceae bacterium
GTGAAATCCGGAGACACCACTCGCGGCCACCGGCAGTTGGGAAAAAAGAAGCCGCTGAAAGTCTCCATCGCCAGCTACGAGAAAACGCTCGAGAAGAACGGAGTCATCCTCCGAGCCTCAAAACGTCGCGAGAAGATCATTGCTGAAGTCGGCCAGGAGAATGCCCTGGTCGATCTGCACGTCTATCTCAACGAGTGGCCGACGGCGCTCCACGGGACCTTCTCGCCGGACTATCTCTCGCTTCCCGAAGAAGTGCTCGAAACGGTGATGCGCCACCACCAGAAGTATTTCGCCGTTCGGGGCGAAGACGGCCATCTGAAGCCCGAGTTCATCGCCGTGATGAACCGGAAAGACGATCCGGAGGATCTCATCCGCCAGGGAAATGAGCGCGTGCTGCGGGCGCGATTTAACGATGCGCGGTTCTTCTACGAGTTCGATCAGAAAAAGAAGCTCGCAGACCGGTTGGAAGACCTCAAGCACGTCACTTTTCACAAGGACATCGGGAACTACTTTGAAAAATCGCAGCGGATGGCCGCGCTTTGCGACGACGAAACCTCGAAGCGGGCGGCACTCCTGGCGAAGACCGACCTGACCACCGAAATGGTGAAGGAGTTCACTGAGCTCCAGGGGATCGTCGGCGGCCGCTACGCCGAAGCACAGGGCGAGTCTCCGGAAGTGGCAAAAGCCATCTACGAGCACTACAAGCCGCTTTCGATGGAGGATTCGATCCCCCACACGCTCGCAGGCCAGAAGGTTGCCTTGGCGGACAAGATCGACACTCTCCAGGAGATGTTCCGGATCGGGCAGATCCCCAGCGGCTCTAAGGATCCGTTTGCTCTTCGCCGCGCCGCCCAGGGAGTCGTCCGAATTCTCGTCGAAGGAAGCGTTCCCCCGTTCGTTCCCGCCGACTCGCAGCTGGCAGACTTCCTGAAAGAGCGGGTGATCTACTACTTCCGCGACGTCAAAGGCTACAAGTACGACGAAGTCAACGCCGTGCTCGCGGCCGGTTGGGAAGACCTCAAAGATGTCGCCCTGCGCCTGCAGGCCGTCCGTGCGGTCCGGTCTACGCCGGATTTTGAGCCCGTAGCCGCGGCATTCAAGCGAATCAAAAACATTCTCACCCAGGCGAAGGTCGTCGACCATGGCGAAGTCAATCCCGCGTTGCTCGAACCGGGTCCGGAAGCCGATCTATTTGCCGCCAGGAACGCGATTGTTCTGGGCGGCGATTACGCGGGAGACCTGGCTGCGATCGCATCGCTGCGGCCGGCGGTCGACCTGTTTTTCGACAAAGTGATGGTCAACGCCCAGGATCCCGCCGTCAGAACAAACCGCCTGAACTTGTTGGCAGGGATGCTGAAGGAGTTTTCGGCCATCGCCGACTTCTCGGAAATCGTGGTCGGGTAACCGTTAGCTTCGCGGGCGCCGGGACCGGCTGCTTTCCAGCCACTGCAAAAACTCGTGCACTTCACCGGGGCTCTGGAGGAAATAATTTGCCATTGTTTCCCGCGGATCTCCCACTCGAATGGTGACCGAGTCGCGGAACCGCTGGAATGCATCCTCGTCCGTCCGGTCGTCTCCAACATAAATCACCAGCGCCTTCGGCAGGCCCAGCCGGTTGTATATCCAGGACGTCGCCGTCCCTTTGTTCCAGCCCGTACGGGGAACGATTTCCCAAACCATCTTGCCGCTGTTGATCTGCACCAGCGGCCCGGCGTCTTCCGCCGCGCGCCGAACGGCATTTCCTACCGCCGTGGCATCCTCCGGTTTCGACCGGCGGTAGTGAACCGCCACGGAAAGCTCCTTGAATTCCACTTCCGTTCCGGGGATGTAATTCAACTTGTGAACCAGGTCGGCGGCGATCGTGTCGATCAGCTCACGGCGCGCCGCGGCCACCGGCTCCAGAAAATTCAAGTGCTTTCCGACGATCTGCAGCCCATGGTTTCCCGCATAGATCAGGCCCGGAACGTCGATCAATTCCCGGAGTTCGCGGACTTCCCGCCCGCTGACGATCGACAGGACGATATCGTCGCGACGGGCGAGAGCCACCAGTGTTTCCCGAACCTCCGGCTCCAGCCGTACATCTGCCGGGCGCCCGCAAATCGGCGCCAATGTCCCGTCGAAGTCCAGGAACAGCGCGATATGCGGCGCCTCCAGGATGCGGATTCGGTTCTGAACCGTGCTTTCGAACAGGGGTAAACAAGCCATTACGGAATCTGCAGAACCTCCACTTGGACGACGTCGCCCTGAAGGCTTCCAAACACTCCGACGGATACCTCACGCGTTTGGTTCTGTGCTTTTGCAATTAATTCCGGGGCCATCGAATTTCCCTTGGGGTCCAGCTTGAAGAATTTCGCATCGGCGGTGCGGATCCCGAAATTCTTTGTATCTTTCCCAATCAGGCAGGCGCGCCGGGGATGTTCCGCCAGGCAATCGGCATTTAGCAGGGAGCCGCTCCAGTACTGGCGCCGTTGCGGCGGCTGGGGGGCTTGGGGCGGTACAAGGCCAACGAAAGAAAGGGCGAACACAAGTAGTGTGGGCATATCACCTCATTTAGTAGGATGCACGAACCATTCCAACCATCCAAAATATGCGAAACGAACCCCTTTCCGCGGTAAAATTTAGCATTGTCCGGTAAATTTTGCCGAACCCATTCGGTAGGAATGACTTCCTCTTCGAGGATTTCCATTCTCCCTGAGGAGATTGGCAGCACTATTAATACATGTTAATCTTTGGACTGCCAGGTATTCAACGTGCTTGGCGTAAGGAGATGGGTGAACCATGCGTCTAAGCTCCCGCCTGAACTTCTCACTCATTGCCGGGGTGACCATCGTTTCCCTAGCGCTGGCGTTTTACCAGACCCAAACCGAGCGTCGAGGGATGCGGCGGGAGCTGGAGTCCCATGCGGCCGCGCTTGCTTCCAGCATGGAGAAATCGGCGGCGCCGCTGGTGGCTCGCCACTCCTACAGCCGTTTGCAGAAACTTGTCGACGGATTCCAGATGCACGAGCATCTGCTGGGGGTTTCGATCTACGACATGGAAGGCCGTCCGGTTGCCATGACCTCCAATCTGGCGCTGCTGCCGTCGGTGATTCCCAATCCGGTATGGCGCGCCGTCCGCGAGTTTAAAAGCACCGGCGAGTTCTTCAGTCACCAGGACCGCCCCCTGCATGTCTTTGCCGTTCCGTTGCGCGCCGAAGAACCGGTTATCGGAGCCTTGGCGGTGTTTTATGACGCCCAGTACATCGAGATGGAGTACGGCGCCATGTGGCGGCAGGCATTAACCGGCATCCTTGTGCAGACTGTCCTGATCGTCTGCGTCACTTTGTTGATTTTGCGCTTCAGCGTGCGCCGGCCGCTGGCACGCCTGGCCGACTGGCTGCGCGAAGTGCGCAGCGGGGAAGCAACTGAAAGTCCCGACCTTCCGGAAGAGGAAGATTTCCAGCCATTGAAGCGAGAGGTCTCCCGCCTGGCCACCAGCCTGACGGCAGCCCGAGCGGCGGCCGAAGAAGAAGCGCGGCTTCGCAATTCGCTGGAATCGCTGTGGACGCCGGAACGGCTGCGGGTGTTCGTGCAGAACAAGCTGGGCAACAGCCGCATTTTCGCCATCTCCAACCGTGAGCCGTACGAGCACACTCGCCGCAACGGCAAGCTGGAATGGTCCGTTCCCGCCAGCGGCCTAGTGACGGCCCTGGAGCCGATTCTTCGGGCCTGCGAAGGCACCTGGATTGCCCAGGGAACGGGCGACGCCGACCGGGAATCGGTGGATGAAAACGACCGGCTGGCCGTGCCGCCGGACCACCCGCAATATACGCTGCGCCGCGTATGGGTCACTCCGGAGGAGCATCAGGGCTTCTATCTCGGCGTGGCCAACGAAGGTTTGTGGCCGTTGTGTCATATCGCCCACACCCGGCCGATTTTCCGGGCCGAGGATTGGGAGCAGTACGAGAAAGTCAATCGCCGCTTTGCCGATATCGCGCTGGAAGAAATTGAAGGCGAAAAGGACCCGGTGGTCCTGGTGCAGGACTACCACTTCGCCCTTGCCCCCCGGATGATCAAGGATCAACGGCCGGATGCTCGCGTCGGAATGTTCTGGCACATCCCATGGCCGAATCCGGAAGCTTTCGGAATTTGTCCGTGGCGGCGGGAGGTGCTTCACGGATTACTGGGAGCCGATTTGATCGGCTTTCACATTCAGGCTCATTGCAATAACTTCCTGGAGACGGTCGACGCGGTTCTCGAATCGCGCATCAATTGGGAGCGGTTTGCCGTCGACCGCCGCGGACACATGACGCTTGTCCGGCCGTTCCCCATCAGCGTCAACTTTACGGAAGAGACCGCTCCCGTCGAATCCTCCTACGCGGAGCGGGCGGAGCTGTTGCGCCGCCACGGCGTGAAGGCTTCGATGCTCGGCGTGGGCGTCGATCGTATCGACTACACGAAGGGAATTCCGGAGCGATTCCGGGGGCTGGAGGTATTCTTCGAGCGCTGCCCGCGCTACAAGGAACAATTCACGTTCGTGCAGATCGGCGCGCCCAGCCGGGGCACCATTCGCAGCTACCAGGAATTGCAGGACGAAGTTCAGCGCGAGGCCGACCGCATCAACGCCCGCTTCCAAACCAACGATTGGAAGCCGATCATTTTCCTGCCGTGGCACCACAGCCACGAACAGATCCTTCAGTATTACCGGACGGCCGATCTCTGCATGGTCACATCCCTGCACGACGGGATGAATCTCGTCGCCAAGGAGTATGTCGCGGCTCGTGCCGACGACCAGGGCGTGCTCATTCTCAGCCATTTCGCCGGCGCCAGCCAGGAGCTGGTCGACGCGCTGGTGGTGAATCCCTACGACACCGAAGACCTCGCCCAGGCGATTCACCGGGCGCTCGAAATGACGCCGGACGAGAAGAAAGCCCGCATGGCCCGGATGAGGGCCTATGTTCGCGAGCACAACATCTATCGATGGGCCGGTACTCTGATAGCCGAGCTCACTTCGCTTCGCACCCGCGAAGTTCCGCCCCGTTCCAAGATCGCCCCCATCGGCGAGTTCAAGGCGGGGGGGCGCAAGCTTGCCTGACGCCACTGTTGAGCCGTTTCAATTTGCGACCGTTTCTTACCTGACGCGCATCAACAACGAGAAAGCGAAGACGCTTGGGGAATTGCTGGCCGGCATTGAGCAGGCCAGCGACGCGTCGATTTTCTACCACACGTTCCAGAGTCTCGGCCAGCATCACTTTCTCACGGAAGGCTTCTCGAACGACTTCGCCCAATGGGTGCTCGCCGGCCTGAACCGGCCGGAGCTGGCCGAACAACTCGCCGGAATAGACATTCGAGACTACATCTCGCTTCCGGAGCTGCGGGCGGATATTCGCCGTTTAGTGGCCGCCTATTGCGAAGCCCATCCGCGGATGACGGAGATGTCATCTTTTGAGCCGTTCTACTTCTCGGAAACCGTAGAGGTTGTCGCTCCCGCCGGAAGAAGCGCCGCCAGCCTGGAACAATTTCACGACATGCTGCAGCACCTCAGCCACACATCTTTCTACTACCATTTCATTGCGTCCCGGCTGCGGCTGCAGCTGCAGACCAACGACTTTTCGCATTGGCTTTCCCAATCGCTGGGACTGGACGATCTGGCCCGGCGCATCAACCGCATCGACATCTACACCAATACGCTGGACAGCGCTCGCGACAAGATGACGGCATTGATTGAAGGAGAGCTGCGCGCGTGATTGCCGTCCCCCCTCCCGGTCCCACGGTGGACGAATATGTTCCCCTGCTGGCAGAGGACATAGAAGAGATGCGGTTGATGGCCCGGACGTTGGCCGGGCGGGAAGTGCTGATGGTCAACTCAACCGCGGTCGGCGGAGGAGTGGCAGAGATTCTCAACCGCGTGATTCCGCTGCTGGAGCAGTTGGGCCTGCGTCCCCGCTGGGAGATCCTCGAGGGCAACCCGCAGTTCTTCGAGGTGACGAAGGCCTTTCATAATGCGCTCCACGGCGCGCCGTTCCACGCGGCCGGAGATGCGTTCGAAATCTTCCGGCAGGTGACGGAGCTCAACCGGCAGAAGCTGTGCCTGGAGAGCGAATTCGCCGTCATGCACGACCCCCAGCCCGCGGGGCTGATCGACGGCCGAAAGGATAAGCTGGGGCACTGGATCTGGCGCTGCCACATCGATCTTTCGCGTCCCAACAATGCCGTCTGGGACTTTCTGGAGCCCTGGGTCAACCGCTACGATGCCGCCATCTTTTCGTCGCCTGCCTTCGCCCGGCAGCTTCCCATTCCCCAGTATCTCTTCTATCCGTCGATCGATCCTCTGGCGGAGAAGAACTGTCCGCTGGAGCCGGCATTTATCCAGGAGGTTCTACAGCGGTTCGGCATCGATTCCCGGCGCCCGATCGTTCTTCAGGTTTCCCGGTTCGATCGCCTGAAGGATCCGGTCGGCGTGGTTCGCGCTTACCGGATGGTGCGCCGCTATTCCGATTGCCAGCTGGTGCTGGCTGGCGGCGGTGCCAGCGACGACCCGGAAGGCCGCGGTGTGCTGGAGGAAACTCGCGAGGAGGCCGGCACCGATCCCGATATCCACATCCTGGAGCTGTCGCCAACCAGCCATCTGGAGATTAACGCTCTGCAGCGCGCGGCCACGATCGTCATTCAGAAGAGCCTGCGGGAAGGCTTTGGGCTGACCGTAACCGAAGCGCTCTGGAAAAAGAAGCCGGTGGTGGCGTCCGCCGTGGGCGGTATTCCCTCCCAGGTCATTCACAAGCAGACGGGGCTGCTGGCGCATTCCATAGAAGGAACGGCGTACCAGATCCGGTATTTATTGAGCCACCCGGAGATCGCTGCGCGGCTCGGCGAGAACGGCCATCAACACGTGCGGGAGAACTTTCTCATCACCGGAAATATCAAGCGCTATCTCACGCTTTTTCTCCATTTGATGGACCGCCCGGCCTCCCGAAGCTGACGGCAATGCGAGAATCGGCGCCTATTGAAGCAGCGGAAGATTCGCGTTGACCTGAAGCCCCATCAGCTGGTTTAGCGTGTTTTCCACCTGGAGAAACCGCGCGGCGTTCTTGCTGCCCAAGCTCGACTTCATCTGCCCGTAAACTTTCTGGAGAAGCGCGTTGCGCCGCTGATCGTTCTTCAAAGCGGTGGCTGCCAGCTGATCGGCAACGGAATCGGTCATGTTGTCGTAGTTTTCGGCATACTTCTTGATGTTTGCCAACCGGGCGTCCCAAAGGGCAGTGAGCTCTTTCTCATAGCCGTCGTAAATCCCCCAGAATTTGGCCTTGTCCGCCGGCTCCAGTGCCATGGCGGCGTCGATAATGGTGTGTTTGTCGGCCCGAAGGTCCTGGCGCAGCAGGTCGGCGTATTTCTTCAGACTCTGCTGCTCCGTCTCCGAAGAAGGGGTCTGTGCCAAGGCTACCGCCAGCGAAGACCCAAAAAGAACTACAAGCTTTGTGAAAGTCATGACTTTACTCCAACGAATCATAGCCCGAGCCGGGTCTGCCCGGCACCCGTTGAGAATGACAGGTTCTTCCGAGCGGCGAGAAGTTTCTTCCCGGCGGCCCGGGGCTGGGAAGAATTCTCTCTCCTAGGCGCCTGAAAATGCAAGGTTTGGGGTAAATTGCCGGCAATCCTGTGGCACGACAGTTGCTTTGTACCTAGGCGGATGAACGGAGGAATTGGGAATGAGTCACGCAGTTCAGTTTCGTCATGATGCCAGGCCGGTGCGGGACACCTGCATCTTTATGGCCGGGTTGTTTATCGGAGCCGGATTGGGGGCGCTGTTCCTTCCCCGTTCGGGCCGCGAAACGCGCCGGGCCATTCGCCGGACCGCTGCCGGGGGACGGGAGCGGCTGGCGGATCTGACCCGGAAGCTCCAGCGGAAGAATTCGGATCCGGACGGAGTCAGCGACCCTGCCGAGATCAGCGGAGGATTTCAACCGGGCGAAGAGGCGGAGGCGGTCCTGGCGCCTTTGGAGAATCACTAATTCGGGAGGGATTTCCATGTTTATGTCAAAAGCGAACGGGATGAAGGCCGGTGTTTACGCTCTGGCAGTCTTTTTAGTAGCTTGTGCCGGTAAAACCGATCAGCCGACGGTGACACGGTCCGAGGATGGCGCTTCAACAGCCCCGGCAGGAAAAGAAGCCGCCCGGCGCGATCAGGCGCTGATCCGCTTTATCAATGCAGATTCCGTTGCGTCTTCGGTCGATCTGTGGTTTGGCGATGCCAAGATAATCACCGGCTCCAGTTATCGCGGGAGCGGTTCCTACATGGAAGTGCCCGCCGAGATTCGCAAGTTTAAGGTTCGCGCGGCCGGCGCGGACACATCCGAGCCATTGGCGGAAAACGGGGAGAACCTCATGTCCGGCCGCCGCTACACTTTGGTGTTCTGGCGCAATGAAAATGCCAAGCCGCAACTCCAGGCGATTTCCGACGATTTGAAGCCCACCGAGGCCGGGAAGGCCCGGATGCGCGTGGTTCATGCGGCGGCTCCCTTTAAGGAAGTCGATGTTTACGAAACCGGCTCACAGGAGTTGTTCGGCGGAGTCGATGTGGGGGAGGCAACCGGCTTCAAAGATGTGGCGCCCTTCAAGGGAATGATCCAAGTGCGGCGCGCGGGAAAGAAGGGTCCGTCGCTGATGAATACCAGCGTGAACGTCGAGTCCGGCAAGAGTTACACGATAATTCTGGTCCCGGTAACCAAATCGGATAACACTCCGATAATTCTGATTGATCAGTTGACGTAAGTTTCAGGCTGGCACTTAGAAAATTGTCTATCTCGGAACGGGCTGCGCTTCGCCGATGAGTGCAGCCCGTTCTTCTTTGCCTGAGGAATTGGCCAGCAGCAGGAAAGGCGCTGACTTGCAAGAAAAGGAAGCGGCGTCATAAAGTGAAGGAACCGGCTATTTCACACACCCGCCAGAAGGTGTGACGCTGGCGTAGTAGTTGGATGAAGAATTCGGAGGGGCAAACTTGGAACGAGTGCTGGTGAACGGAGCCGGTGGCTTCATCGGTGGTCATCTCGTCAAGCGCCTCAAAGCCGAGGGGTTTTGGGTTCGAGGCGTAGACATCAAAAAGCATGAGTTCGCTGACTCGCGCGCGGATGAATTTATACAGGGCGACCTGCGCGATCAGGACTTCGTTCGTAGAGTTGTCGCCGGCATGGATGTCGTTTACCAGCTGGCGGCCGATATGGGCGGAGCTGGATATATTTTCACTGGCGAGCACGATGCCGATGTCATGCATAACTCGGCGACGATCAACTTGAATTCCCTTCACTTCGGTGTCGAGGCCGGGGTGAAGAAGTTCTTTTACTCGTCTTCGGCTTGCATGTACCCGGAGTACAACCAGCTGGACCCCCTGAATCCGAAGTGTTCGGAGGATTCGGCTTATCCGGCGGCTCCTGACAGCGAATACGGCTGGGAGAAGCTTTTCAGCGAGCGGCTGTTTCTGGCTTACATGCGCAACTATCGCGTCCCGGTCCGCGTCGGACGATTCCACAATATTTTCGGCCCGGAAGGTACCTGGACTGGTGGGAAGGAAAAGGCACCGGCGGCTCTCTGCCGCAAGGTGGCGCAGGCCAACGACGGCGGGGAAATCGAAATCTGGGGCGACGGAGAGCAAACGCGTTCGTTTCTTTACGTTGACGAATGCGTAGAAGGTGTTCGCCGTCTGGTGGAGTCCGGCTTCACGGGTCCGGTGAATATCGGATCGGAAGAAATGGTGACCGTCAATCAACTTGCCCGGATGATCATGGACATCGCCGGAAAAAAGCTGAAAATTAAGCATGTCTCCGGGCCCTTGGGAGTACGCGGCCGAAACTCCGACAATCGGCTGATTCGGGAGAAGTTGAACTGGGCGCCGTCGGAATCGCTTCGCAGCGGCCTGGAAAAGACCTATGCTTGGATTGAAGGCCAGGTGAGGGCGGCTGGCAAGCTCGCCGTTTCTGTCTAAGGATTCGATCCGCAGTATGTGGTCTGGCGATTACCGCTTCCTCATCCGCAAACTAATCCTAAAAGACTTTAAGATCCGCTACCGCAATATGTCGCTGGGGGCGTTCTGGTCTCTCCTCAATCCATTAGTGATGATGGCGGTGTTGTCTTTCGTGTTCACTAAGATTCTGCCGTCCAGCCAGCAGAATTATCCCGTATTCGTCATGTGCGGCCTGGTTCCCTTCAACTTCTTTGCGTCGGCCTGGGCCTACGGAACCAGCTCGATTCTGGATAACGCCGGTCTGGTGAAGCGAATTCCCGTTCCTCGCGAAATTCTTCCTATCGCCAGCGTACTTTCCAATTGTGTTCACCTGTTGATTCAAATCGCTCTTTTGTTACTTCTGGTCTTACTCAGCGGTTTCAAGGTGAATCTGGCGTGGCTGTGGCTGCCGGTCATCTGGGGCCTGGAGGTTCTGTTTGTCTGCGGGTTAGCGCTTATTTCCGCGGGGATCAACGTCTATATTCGAGATACCCGATACGTCGTGGAATCCGTCAATACGGTTCTGTTCTGGCTGGTCCCGGTGATTTATCCGTTTTCGATTGTTCCCCAGCAGTACAAGGAGATTTATCAGTTTAATCCGGTGGCGGCTCTTGTCCTGGCGATGCGGTCCATTTTCCTGGAAGGACAGGCTCCGCCCACTACGCTGCTGATCAAGCTGCCGCTGGTGTCGATTGCCACTTTTATCGCAGGCTGGGTGATCTTCGGAAGGCTGAAGAGCCGGTTCTACGACTACATATAAACGATGAGTCTGATCGAGGTTCAAGGCGTCTCTAAAACGTTCCGTAGGCACACCGGCAGAAGGCTGCTGCGCGAGCAGCTGCGGGAATGGTTCTTTCCCAACATGGGAGACGTTTTTTACGCTCTTCGAGACGTCTCGATTCGCATCGGGCATCGCGAAGGGGTTGCCATCATCGGAGCCAACGGGGCGGGGAAGAGTACACTGTTGAGCTTGATTTCGGGCCTCGCGAAGCCCGACCAGGGCTCAGTGCGGGTGAACGGACGAATCGCGCCGATGCTTGAGCTGGGCTCGGGCTTTCATCCCGACCTCACCGGGTCGGAGAATATTCTGATCAACGCCGCCTTATTGGGTTTTACCGAGCGGGAAGTCCTGGACCGTTTTGACGAGATCATCGATTTCTCGGAGATCGGTGAATTCATTCAGGAGCCGGTGCGAACTTATTCGTCGGGGATGATCCTCCGCCTTGCTTTCGCCGTTGCTGTCCACGTCAATCCGGACATCCTGATTGTCGACGAGGTGCTCGGGGTCGGGGATTCGCATTTTCAGGAGAAGTGTTCCAGGAAAATTTCGTCTCTTCGGCAGGAGGGAAAGACGCTGCTTTGCGTGTCGCACAGCCCGGCCGCCGTATTGGAATTCTGCGAGCGGGCCGTCTGGTTGCATCACGGACAGGTGATCCTGGATGGTGAAGCGCGCGCGGTTCTGAACGCTTACCTGGAACACTCCGCCAATCCGGAGGCACCGCTCCCGGCGCAGGCGACCATCCCTGCGGTGACTTAAGCCATCACCGATGCCAGAGAAGCAGCTGCTTCCTGGTTTCGATGTGGCGCAATCCGAACGGAAGAGCGATAGGCCCATCCGCCGGGAAGTGTTCAGGCTGTATCGCCGCCAGGCCCTGGATCAACTGCCGGGCCGCAGGTAGCGGCAACGTGCCTTTTCCGAAAGAAGCCTTTTCCACCGAGTAAGTGATCGTTCCATCTTGGGCCTGGAACCGAACGTCCAGCAATACGGGATGCCGGCCCCCAGGTATCTGGTCCAGCTCTGCCGGAATTGTTCCGGGGCGCCGCCGTTCGATTTCATCGAAATCCAGGATCGCGTACACCGACACATAGTTCCCGGCATAGAGCTTCACGGTTGCGGAGACCACGCCGGGACGGGGATAGGTATTCAACAGATGGGAGAGATAGCGGTTGAATTCGGTTTCCGAAAGCTGGAAATCCAGCGGGCCTATCCGGCTCTGCAGCCCGTCGAGAATCGCTGAAATCGCCGATTGCGGCGGCGCCGGTGCGGATCTTTCCGCGGCCATGCGCCTCAGTTGTTCGGCGGCCGCTCCGGAATTCAGATGGATTCGAAAAGTCACGGCCTCGGCGTCCGGACTGCTGGAGGAGCCATGGCCGCTTGCCGAAATCTTCTCCGCCAGGCAGGCCCGTTCCTGTTCGCCTCCCAGGGAGAGAAGCGACTTTCGAACCACTTCGCGGGAGCGGTCCTGGGCCAATTTCAAATTGAAATTTGGTGCGGCATTCGCCGAACCACCGGCGCGGGCCGCATCGGGGTAGCCTTCCACAATCAACGATTCAACGCTTCCGCGGAACTTTTCATCACATAGGACGTTTGCCAGGTTCGGGATTTCCTTGGCGAGAAATTGCTCCCCCTGACGTCCAACCTTGGATTTATTACGCGCAAATACCAGCGCATCGCCGGGAGCTTCCAGGATCAGGGTGTACGGATCGTTCGGCAGAATTCGTGTTTCTTCGAACCCCGCCGCTTTCAGCTGTTGTTGGAGTTCCGAGGAGATGGAGCGGGCCACCGCCGCGTTAGTCGATGCCTGGCGGTTGAGAAATACAAGAAGTAACAGCACAAAGATGACCATCAGCGAAGTCATCAAGTCTGTGAATGAATGTGCGAGGTGATCGGCGTTGGAGGAGCGAAGGCGCATCCGGCTTAATACGGAGTGCCCGCCGCATCCGGGGCGCTCAGGCGCTGGCTGTGCAGCTGGCGCTGAATGTCCAGGAGAATCCGGCTCTGGGACAGGAAGGGGAAAACTTCTCTCACCCGCCGGAGCAATTGCTCATAGCTTCGGGAGATCTGGCGCTCGCAAACTTTCCGCTCCAGAAATATGAAGAGAACGCTGAGGATTAACGCTACGATCGAGGACAGGAACTTACCGGACAAGCCGTTGATGAGTGTATCGATCCCCCGCACCGGCTGCAGAGTGTCCGCCGCGTTATAGGTAACGCCGGCCAGCGCCTGCAAAATCGCGACAAATGTCGCGAGCAAGCCAACTGCGGTCAGCATGGTCGGAACGGCTTGATAGAAGGAAGCGTGGTACAGACTATAGACCAAGTCTTCTTCGGGAAAGACTTCCACCGCGGATTCGGTGAGAAACCATCCCTGCGTTCCACTTGGCGCGTTGTACAGCTCCGTTGAGCGGTCCAATGCCATCCACCAGTCCTTCAGAGGGCCGCGCAAGACGGACCCGCGGCGGCGGATTTCACTCATCTTTTCCGGAGACAAGCCATTGGTGCGCTCCTGAGAATTCAGCGACTTGACGGATTCGAAGATCTTCAAAAACTGGCGGTGGGACTGGAGAACGGCTCGACGCTCCCGCAGCATCGCAGCGGCAAGTATGCCGCTCATCGCCAGCAGGGCGCCCAGAGCCAGCTGAATCACCAGGGGCAGGTTGGTAAGAAGATCGGTGGTTTGGGCCAGCAGGAAGAACGGGACGACAATCGCCAGGCAAGCCACACTCCAGGCGAGAAAGATCCGGAACCCCACCCAGGCGAATTCAAGACTACCGTTGTGGCGACGAGGTGGGCTTTCCATGAGCCTTTGGGTGCCGCGCGCGATAGGCGCGCACGGTACGGACAGGAATGAGCCTTTGGGAATCCAACAAAATCAAGCTTTCCCGCAGATCGAGTTTATCATACCGGGGCGGGTTCTCCGGAAACCGGCGTCCGGGTGTACAGTAAGGGAGGAGGGTAAGGAATGCGTCTAATTCTTGTCGGAGCCGCAGCGGCGGCGCTGGCCTTCGGAAGTGATATTAAAGGCACGTATGTGGAAGCCCGCACGGCGGACGTTTTCACCGGCCCCTGTTTTGCCAACGCGGAAGTGAACCTGGTTGGAGACGAAGCCGTTCTCGGGTGGAAAATCGAGAAGGGCGAGTACAACGGAGTGGACATCTCGGGGCTTAGCATCGTCGCGGCGATAAAAGCGTCCGGGACCCTGGGCGATGTCCATACTACGGCTTACCCGGTCAAGTCGGTTCTGATCCTGGACGAGCGAGCGACCAGGGAGCAGCAACAGGCTCTGATGGCGTTCGCGCGGAAAATTTCGGGTGACTTGCTGCAAGATGTTGTCAAGACCGAAGTCCGCCCGATCTCGGTGGAATTCCAGAACGGCAACGTGCACTCGATGCGAGCCAAGATGACTGCTGGTGAGCTCGCCCGGGTGGAAACGCGCCCGATCAACGATAAGGACCACCTCTGCACGAATGAAGAGGTTTGGTACTCGCCGTTGACGAAGATTGACCACGCCATGGCGGGCGTGGCCATCCAGCATGTTTCGAAGGTTGACGGCCTTGGATCCAAGTGGTCCAGCCCCGACAAGCGCTCCGCGTTTGTGGGAACGTTTTCCATGGAAGACAAGACCGCTACCGACTAGTTGTCGAATTTTTTTGAATGACAAGGCAGTTTGTGGAAACCCACGAACTGCCTTTTCTTTTTTTGAAACTGCCGTCTGCCCGCAAGTCACGCTATAGTAAGAGCTTTCCTGGGTAGTCCTCGTCGGATGAGCGAACCAAGTCGCTTCTCACCGCTTACCTGAATTCCAAAATTTCTTGCGCTGGAGATCCTGTGGTAATGCATCTGAATCTCAAGTCTCT
The DNA here is from genome assembly GCA_964515165.1 of uncultured Solibacteraceae bacterium. Classification (GTDB taxonomy): domain Bacteria; phylum Acidobacteriota; class Terriglobia; order Bryobacterales; family Bryobacteraceae; genus JAPKYZ01. Next base: position 34,831 of record CAZETQ010000015.1, read on the forward strand.
TGCTGCGGGCCTGCTTCTCGCCGGCCCGGTATTTTCGCAATCCGGAAAGCCACACGCTCCTACCGATGCGGAGGTGCAGAAAGTGCACAAGTCGGCGATTCTGATCGACACGCACAATGACGTCACTTCGGCGACGGTGGACGGGCTGGACATCGGAAAACGCCGGACCGAGGGTCATACGGATCTGCCGCGCTTGAAGGAGGGCGGCGTTGGTGCTACGTTCTTTGCGGTGTATGTCGGCGCGAATTATGTCGAAGGCAATCATTCAGCCAACCGTGCGATGCAGATGATCGACACGGTGCGCCACGACATCGTCGAGAAGTATCCAAACGATTTCGAATTGGTGACGACCGCGGACGGAATCGCGGCGGCGCACAAGAAGGGCAAGTTCGCCGCGCTGATGGGGATCGAGGGCGGCCACGCGATTGAAGACTCGCTCCGCCTGCTGCGGGATTTCTACGCGCTCGGTATTCGATACATGACGTTGACGCATTCGAACTCGAATAGCTGGGCAGACTCCTCCGGCGATGTGCAGAAGCCGAATAACGGCCTGTCGCCGTTCGGCAAGGAAGTCGTGGCGGAGATGAACCGTCTGGGAATGATCGTCGACATTTCGCACGTCGCCGACAAAACGTTCTACGATGCGCTGGAAGTCAGCAAGGCGCCGATTTTCGCCTCGCACTCCTCCTGCCGGGCGATTTCGCCGATCCCGCGCAACATGACCGACGACATGATCAAGGCTCTGGCGAAGAAGAGCGGAGTGATCCAGATCAACTTCGGCTGCGAGTTTCTCAACCCGGAGTCTGCCAAGTCGTCGCCGATGATGATGATGCAGAGCGATCCGGCTCTGCGCGCGAAGATGCAGAAGGCTCAGGAAGAGATGAAAGCTCTGCCGCCGGCGGAACGGCGCGCCGCCATGAGAAAGCTGTTTGCCTCCGCTGCCCCGAGAGTGCGGGCCACGCTTTCCGATGTCGTCGATCATATCGACCATGTCGTGAAGTTGACCGGCAGTGTCGACTACGTCGGAATCGGCAGCGATTATGACGGAGTAGGCTGTGTTCCGGAAGGACTGGACGACGTCTCCAAGTATCCGGCACTCACCCGAGCGCTGCTGGAGAAGGGCTATAGCGCGGAGGATATTCGCAAGATCTACGGCGGCAACGTGATGCGCGTGATGAAAGAAGTGGAGAAAGTCGCGGCGGCGCAGAAGGGAAGCTGAAAGGCTACTGGCTGGAAACTGCCGATAGTAGCAGATCATCCAGCCAGACATTCGCGTCAAAATACTTCTGCTTCCACCCCGGGTTGACCTTGTCCAGGGCGAGCGCTTTCGCCATGCCGAGGTGATAGAAGGCCGTCCGATTTTTTGCAGCGCGGCCGGCATGCTTCGCCAGAAAAAGTCGAGCCTCATAGGACTGTTTCCAGACCTGTTGGTAAGTCATCACATTGGGCAGCGACAAATACTCTTGTGTTGGCCGGTACCCGCCTGTGGCTGCTTTTTCAGCCAGCTTGAATTCCGTGTATGCGGCGACTCCCTCGGTCCATTCCTGAAATGAAGAGTAGCGGTATGCCTTTTCGTCACCCGTCATCTGCGCCAGGGCAGACCGGTAGACTTGCGCCGCTTCCAGCGCAGTTCCTAAGTTGTATTTTGAGTCTCCGGCTTCGCTGCTCCCGGCGGCCAACCATGCCAGGTAACCCTGGAGATGAATCAGCCTCAGAATGTTTGCATCCTGATAGGGAAAGCGAAAATTCAATTGCCAGGAAGCATCATCGCGCGCGCCGATCTCGAGAGACGCGACCTTTGCATAGCTACCTTTTGAGGCCTGGAATACATGAAACATCTCGTGCGCTAAAGTGAGCACCCATTCTGCGGCATTCTTGCCCAATGCTTCCGGGGTTCCCATGACCGCCGCGGGCACACCCTCGACGGAGAAGGATGCTGACAGGTCGGTGGCCAGCGTTCGTTTTCGAGCTTGCAGGCGCGCTCCACATTTGAGGGATTCGCTTAGATTCGTGTAGCCGGCCAGAGCGCTCGGAAAGTTGACGGCGTATTCATATCGAGTGTCGATGAAGACGATGGGCGCTCGCACTCCGGAGGCGGCAGGCCAAATGTCGCCCGATGCGGACACCCAAAGATTGCAAGCTTCGCAGATGAGCGCTTGATCGCGTTGCGAAGGAGCAGGAATGATCTCCTGCGAGGACAAGGTGCTCAGCGCCAACAGCATAAGGGACACGACGCGCAATGCTCCGGAAGGCATGGGAACAAGTTTAGTGGATCTGTCGAAAAACCAGCTTGCTCATCTCTCGCAGCCAAAGCACCGAGCTTGCCGCAGCCGTGCAGACCATCCAGTCCTGCGCATTCAGAGGCGTGGTGGAGAACGCCTGCTGCAGAATGGGGAGATAGATCACGGCAATCTGCAGAATCACGGATGCCGTAATCGCAAGCCACAGCCAGCGATTCCGAAAGAAACCGGCGAAAGCGCTTTTGGATTCCGAACGGGAGTTGAAGATATTGAACATCTGCGAGAGCATCAGCGTCGTAAATGCCATCGTCTGGGCGTAGCGCATATCGCGATCGCCCTCGATCCACCCTCCGGGCAGAGCGAAATCCAGCACGAATAGAGTACTGGCGGCCATGACACTACCGGAGAACGCAATTCCTGCCCACATTCGCGGAGTGATCACTCGCTCTTTCGGAGGCCGGGGTTTCTGCTCCATGACTCCCTCGTCGACGGGGTCGAGCCCCAGGGCCAACGCTGGCGCGCCGTCGGTGACCAGGTTGATCCAGAGAATCTGTGTAGCCGTCAGGGGAAGCGCCAGCCCATGCTCGTCCGCTTTCAGTCCTAAGAATTTCGCCAGCAGAACTCCGAAGAACATCGTCATGACTTCGCCGATGTTGGAAGACAACAGGAAGACCAGAAACTTGCGGATATTTGTGAAGATGGAGCGGCCTTCTTCCACCGCGGCGACGATCGTGGCAAAGTTGTCGTCGGCAAGCACCATATCGGCAACCTGTTTCGAGACGTCCGTACCGGTGATCCCCATCGCGATTCCGATATCGGCGGTCTTCAGTGCCGGAGCATCGTTGACGCCGTCACCGGTCATGCCCACGACGGCCCCTTCCTGCTGCAGAGCCTGGACGATCTTCAGCTTGTGTTCCGGGTTCACCCGAGCGTAGACGGACACGTCTCGAACGGTTCGCCGCAACTCGTCATCGGACATCTTCTCCAGCGCAACTCCGGTTACCGCCGAGTCGTCTGTCGCGATCCCGAGCTCTCGCGCGATGACCGCCGCCGTTACGGGATGATCGCCGGTGATCATCATCGGGCGAATTCCGGCATTTCTGGCTCGCTCGACGGCTTGTTTCGCTTCCTCGCGTGGCGGGTCGATCATGCCGATCAATCCCACAAACGTGAGATCCTTTTCCACGCCTTCATCGGCCGGAGCGTCGCCCGGAGGGAGCATCGTGTAAGCGACTCCCAATGTCCGGAGCGCTTCCTTCGCGAGAACCTCGACGGCTTCCAAAATCTCCTTCCGGCGTTCGTCGGACAGCGGCCGCTGCTCGCTGCCGGCCAGCTCGCGAGTGCACCGGGAAAGCAGAACATCTGGAGCGCCCTTCGTGAAGACGACGTGTTCGCCGTCCGATGACGAACTCCGGTGAATGGTGCTCATCAGCTTTCGCTCCGAAGAGAAAGGAACCTCTCCGGTGCGCGGATGGTCGGCATCGAGACGTGAGGAATCCAATCCCGCTTTGCGGGCAGCCACCAACAACGCCGCCTCGGTTGGATCTCCTTGTATCGACCACTGGCCATCCTTCTGCTCCAGCGAAGCATTGTTCGCCCGCTCGGCGATGGTGAGAGCCTGCTCGACTTCTGCTTTCAGCTCATCGGTAAGTGCTTCTCCGTTCTCCTGCGTGAGCTCGCCTTCCGGCGTGTACCCGGTTCCTGCGACTGATACGGATCCGCTGGCGGTTACCATCCTCCGGACCGTCATTTCGTTTCGCGTCAGTGTCCCGGTCTTGTCGGAGGCGATGACGGTTGCCGAGCCGAGAGTTTCTACCGCCGCCAGATGCCGGACGATGGCTTTCCGGCGGGCCATTCGCTGAACGCCCATGGAGAGAACGGCGGTCACCACCGCAGGCAAACCTTCCGGCACGGCCGCTACCGCCAACGCCACGCCGAAGATCAAAACGTTGATAATCGCCGAAAGTCCGCTGACGTGTTCCGCCAGGATCAGCGTCGCGACCATAATGATCGCGATCCCAATGACCACGAACCCGAGCAGTTTTCCGGTCTGGTCCAGCTGCTTCTGGAGCGGCGTAGTTTCGGCCGGCGCGTTCTTCAGCATGCCGGCGATGCGGCCCATCTCTGTCTGCATGCCCGTTGCCACGACGACGGCCATGCCATGGCCATAGCTTGCCGCCGTTCCGCTGAAGATCATGTTGGTGCGGTCGCCCAAAGGAACGTCTTCCGCCAGCGCTCCCGTGGTCTTTGTGACGGGTAAGCTTTCGCCGGTCAGGGGAGCTTCCGCCGTTTTCAACGCCGTAGACTCGATCAGCCGGGCGTCGGCGGCGATGGTGTCACCCTCTTCGACGATGACAATGTCGCCCGCAACCAGCTCGGCGGCCGGAATGCGACTGCGCCGCCCGTCACGAAGCACCGATGCTTCCGTCGGCGACATCGCCCGCAGAGATGCGATCGCCTCTTCTGCGCGGGTTGTCTGTACGAAGCCCATGACGGCATTCAGAAGAACGATGGAGAGGATGGCGAGGGCTTCATACGGCAGTGCCGAGTCCCGCTCATACAGCCAAAGCCCCATGGAGATAGCCGTGGCGATGAGCAGCAGCATGACCAGCGTGTCCTGAAACTGCGCCAGAAACTTCCGCCAGGCGGGAACCGGCTTTTCGGAAGACAGCTCATTTCGACCGTGCTGCTCCAACCGGGAGCGAGCCTCCGCCGAAGTCAGCCCTTGGGCGGCGCCGGTGGAAAGCTCCTCCATGACCTCGGACGCGGACTTTCGATAGGCGTTGACAGGGGACTGCGCTGATGCGGGAGCCATCGGAATCTTCTTGTACTAGCTTGCTACGATGACGGCATGGCCGCGAAGTCCGTGTTATTCGATATCAATTGTCCTTGCTGCAAGGCGGCGTTGAAGGTGGATCCCGTTACCAAGACCGTGATCACCTTCACCGAACCTCCCCAGAAGAGAACCGTTGAGGATCTGCAGTCTGCCGCGCAAGCCCTCAAAGGCGAGGAAGCACGCCGGGAGGCGCTGTTCCAGAAGTCCGTTGAGGCTCACCGGAACAGCGCGGACGTGCTCTCCAAGAAGTTCGATGAACTGTTCAAGAAGGCGAAGGAAGACGACCCGTCGAAGCCTCCGCCCAAGCCTTTGGGGCTGGAGTAGCTTTCTACTATTTGTAGATTGGCAGGATGGAAGTGAATGACTCGGCGCCAAAGCGCAAACCCAGAACACTCATCGCAATCGACGATGTCGAAAGCTCGACGACACCCCTTTTGTTCGCCGACTCCGGGAACTTATCGGCGAGGACGAACGCCATATGGGCCATTGACGGAACGGTAAAGCTTGTCAGGTTGGTTTGGGCACCCGCCTCTGTCCGGAAGCTGATAAAGACCGTAATCTCCCTCATGGCGGGATTCACAAGCGCAATTCCGGTTGAGGCGGAGATATTGTCGAACGGTAGAAGGTAATGATTTCCTTCCAGTACGCTCATGATCGGCAGGGATGCTTCATATTGCGGGCGGCCTGGAACGGATTGGCGGAAGATTGCATTGCCGGCGATCTTGCCGGACGTATCGACGATCGCCCAGCCCTGGGTCAAAGCAGTCTTCTTTCCCAAGGTTTCGATAACGCGGGATCCATAGGGAGCCAGCTGTCCATTCACCTGGCTGGTGATTCCAGCAGTGGTCTCGATGTTCACCGGTTCGCCATTGTCATCGTAGAAATAAATCGTATAAGTGCCGCTTGTACTATCGCTGTTGACCAGGGTAATGATCGTCTTCCAGTTGGCACCATCCACTAACTGTGCGACCACTCCAGGGGTTGTGGAGGTGAGCGTCATTGTCGACGACGGCCGTATTTGCGCCGACGCATGAGAAGAAAGCCCTAGCGCGAGGGCGAAATAAGCGAGGGAGCGGCAAAAATGAGGCTTAGAAATGCCGCGGAATTTCAGGGCGGAAATAACCATCGGTGGAGTTATAGCATGCGGATGTTGGATAACAGTTGGTACTTACCCGCTCGAAATACCGTACAAAAAGTCCCGCTCGTACCCGAGGATTTCACCGTGGTTGATGTATGCTCTGGAACTTCCAATTTCGGAATCCATTCCACTTCCGAAAAAATCCACTAAAATCAAAGCGGAAGGGCTCGAAAAGGGGGGCTGTGCCCGGTGCAAAAACTTGTCATGCTGTAGGGGAGCCGGATTGGGCTACCCCGGCACGGGATCGGTCAAGAATGCAAATGGGTGTTAGCAAGCTACTGTTCAGTCTGACTATCGCCGCGGCAATCGTCAGCGCCGAGGTTCAGTTCAATCGCGAGGTCCGTCCGATCCTTTCCGATCGATGTTTTGCCTGCCATGGCCCCGATGCGGCGGCGCGCGGCATCAAGCTGCGGCTGGATTCCGAGGGAGCGGCAAAGGCGGATTTGGGGGGACGCTTCGCCATCGTGCCCGGAGATCCGGCGAAGAGCGAAATGATTCGCCGCATCAGCGCGGAGAAGCCGGCGCTCCGGATGCCGCCAGTGCATTCCGGGTTGAAGCTGGATGCTCGCGAAATCGCGACGCTTCGATCCTGGATTGAAGAAGGAGCCCAGTGGCAAAAGCATTGGTCCCTGATTCCGCCCGTCCGGCCCGAGGTGCCCGCCGGACAGAACGCGGTCGATTATTTCGTTCGCGCCCGGCTGGAGCGGGAAGGCTTGAAGCCCTCTCCGGAGGCGGCAAAGGCGACGCTGATCCGGCGAGTCAGCTTGGACATCACTGGCCTGCCGCCGACCCCTGCTGAAGTCGATGCATTTCTGAAAGACAACTCGCCGAATGCTTACGGGAAGGTCGTGGACCGGCTACTGGCGTCACCGCGGTACGGAGAGCGAATGGCGATCCGATGGCTGGATGCCTCGCGCTACGCCGATACCAACGGTTACCAGACGGATGCGGAGCGCGATATGTGGCGCTGGCGCGATTGGGTGATCGAAGCCTTCAATCGCAATCAGCCATACGACCAGTTCGTCACCGAGCAGATTGCCGGCGACCTTCTGCCGAACGCGACGCTCAGCCAGAAAATCGCCACCGGCTTCAGCCGCAACCATCGCGGCAATTCCGAGGGCGGAATCGTACCGGAAGAGTATCTGGCGGAGTATGCGGTGGATCGCGTCGAAACGATGTCGACGGTTTTCCTGGGGATGACCATCGGCTGCGCCCGATGCCACAATCACAAGTACGATCCGGTCTCGCAAAAAGACTTCTACTCCTTATTCGCTTACTTCAACAACATTCCGGAGCTAGGCCGGTACCTGAAATACGGCAATACTCCGCCGTTTGTGAAGGCTCCTACGAGCGATCAGCAAGCGGAGCTGACGAAGCTGGAACGAGCGGCCGCGGACAGCGATGGCCGGTTTGCGGCTCTGGAATCGCGATCCCAAGACGCTCGCCGGAAATGGCAGAAACATCTGAAGCCGGGCGCTGACTGGCAGCTGGCGGATGGCCTGGTCGTAGAACCGGATCTGGCGGACACGCACTTCGACGGCAAGCGGCAGGTGGATGCCGGCGACAAGGGCGGCTTCGGTTTCTATAGCAAGTTCACTCTCGTGGCGCGGATCAAGCCTTCGACTGCCAACGGTCCGATCATCACCCGGGCGGAGGACGACGATGAAGGAAAAGGCTACGGTCTCTATCTCGAGAACGGAAAGCTGCAGGGGAACTTCATCGCGCGCCGTCTGGACGATTCGATCCGTGTCCAAACCAAGTCGGCGCTGCCGCTGAATGAGTGGCACACCGTTGTCCTGACTTATGACGGCTCTCGCGTCGCGCAGGGAGTACAGATCGTTGTCGACGGCAAGCCCCAGGAACTGGAGATTCTCCTTGATGCGATCAATCAGGAGTTCGCCGTGAAAGAACCGCTGCGCGTTGGCGGTGGCGGTGCGGCCGGGAAGCGTTTCGAGGGCGAGATCGCCGGAGTGCGAGTCTATGACCGCGCCGTTACGAAGCCGGAAGCGGCGATGCTGGCCGTGACAGAGACTCTTGACGAGATCGCGAAATTACCCGAAGCCAAGCGAACACCCGCCCAGTCGGCGAAACTTCGCGAAGCGTTTCTGGAGTCTGGAGCCGTTCCGGAACTCACCGCGGCCACGCACGAGCGTATCGCCGCCATCCGCAAACGCGATGCATACCTGGAATCCGTTCCGACGGTGATGGTCATGGAAGAGATCCCGAAAGCGAAGCCGACGTTTGTGCTGCTCCGCGGCTCCTACGACAAGCCCGGAGATCCGGTGACGCGCCACACTCCCGAAGCGCTTTCGCCATTGGCCGAGACGGTTCCCAGCCGATTAGGACTGGCGAAATGGCTGACCGATCCGTCGAACCCGCTTGTCGCGCGAGTAGCTGTCAATCGCCTGTGGCAGATGTACTTCGGCGTCGGCCTTGTGAAGACGACGGAGGATTTCGGCGTCCAGGGCGAGTGGCCCTCGCATCTGGAGCTTCTGGATTGGCTGGCCACGGAATTTGTTCGATCGGGTTGGGATGTGAAGGCGCTCCAGAAAACGATCCTGATGAGCGCGACTTACCGCCAGGCGTCCCACGTGACTCCGGATTTGGTGCAGCGCGATCCGGAGAACCGGCTGCTGGCACGCGGTCCGCGCGTGCGTCTTCCCGCGGAAGTCATTCGTGACCAGGCGCTGGCCATCTCCAGACTGCTGGTGGACAAACAAGGCGGTCCCTCCGTGAAGCCCTATCAGCCGGCCGGACTCTGGAGCGAACTGGGCGGCGCGGATTACAAGGCCGATACCGGCGAGGGACTCTACCGGCGCAGCCTTTATACCTTTTGGAAGCGCACGGCTCCGCCGCCCTTCATGGCGAATTTCGATTCGGCGCTTCGGGAAAGCTGCACGGTGCGGGAGTCGCGAACGGATACGCCGCTCCAGGCGTTGAACCTAATGAACGATGTGACGTTCGTTGAAGCCTCCCGCAAGATGGCGGAGAGGGTTCTGCGTGAAGGCGGCTCGGAAACCGATGCCCGGCTGAACTACGCGCTGCGGCTGGCGACGGCTCGCGCCGCAACGGCCAAAGACCTGGAGACGCTGCGGGCTTCGCTGGCTTGGCAACGGGATGCTTTTAAGACCAATCCTGCCGCGGCGGAAGAACTGTTATCGCAGGGAGCATCGCCGCGCGACAAGACGATTCCCGCGGCGGAGCATGCTGCGTGGACCGCGGTATGCTCGTTGATTCTGAATCTCGATGAGACGGTGACCAAAGAATGATTCCCAGCTTCAATCGCCGTCAGTTTCTTGCGCGGACTTCCGCCGGGTTGGGAATGGCAGCCCTCAGCGATCTGCTGCATGCCGAAGGCGGTCTGACCGGGATTCCGCATTTCGCTCCCAAAGCGAAAAGAGTTATCTATCTCTTTCAATTTGGCGGCCCGTCACAGATTGATCTTTTCGACCCGAAGCCGGGGCTAAAGAAGATGCAGGGAGTGGATCTGCCGGCATCCATTCGGATGGGGCAACGGCTGACGGCGATGACCGCTGCCCAGACCAGCTTTCCGGTTGCCCAATCGATTTTCGACTTCAAGCAGCATGGGCAGAGCGGCGCCTGGGTGAGCAATCTGCTGCCGCACACGGCCCGGGTGGCGGACAATCTGTGCTTCATCCGCTCCATGCATACCGAGCAGATCAATCACGATCCGGGCATCACCTTTTTCCAGACAGGCTTTCAGCTCGCCGGCCGTCCCAGCATCGGCGCGTGGCTGGCCTATGGCTTGGGCAGTGAGAATAAGGACCTGCCCGCCTTTATCGTGATGACGTCGCGCGGCGGAACTCTGGGTGACCAGCCGCTGGCGGACCGTCTGTGGGGCAGCGGTTTTCTCGAAACGAAGTATCAGGGCGTCAAGTTCCGCGCAGGTTCCGATCCGGTTCTCTATCTATCCAATCCTCCGGGGATGAGCGCCGAGGCTCGGCGTCGTTACCTGGACGATCTCGGCAAGATGAACCAGTCGCGGCAGGAAGAAACCGGCGATCCGGAAATCGCGACCCGCATTGCTCAGTATGAGATGGCGTTTCGAATGCAAAGCTCGGTTCCGGAACTGTCTGACTTTTCCACGGAACCCGAGAAGACTTTCGAACGCTACGGTCCGGATTCCCGCAAGCCGGGAACGTACGCGGCCAATTGCATTCTGGCCCGCCGCCTGACCGAGCGGGGAGTCCGCTTCATCCAGCTTTTCCACCGCGGATGGGACCAGCACGCGAAGCTGCCGCAGCAGCTCGCCTATCAGTGCGGTCAAACGGATCAGCCGACGGCTGCCCTGGTGGAAGACTTAAAAGAGCGCGGACTGTTGGATGAGACGTTGGTCGTATGGGGCGGGGAATTCGGGCGTACCGTCTACTGCCAGGGGAAACTCACTCCGGAAGATTATGGCCGCGATCATCATCCGCGGTGTTTCACCATCTGGATGGCCGGCGGTGGAGTGAAGCCAGGCATGACCTTTGGATCGACGGACGACTTCAGCTATAACATCGCGGAGAATCCGGTACACGTGCACGATTTGCACGCGACGATCCTGCATTGTCTGGGAATCGATCATACGAAGCTGACTTACAAGTTCCAGGGCCGGCACTACCGGTTGACCGACGTTCATGGACGCGTGGTGAAGGAAGTTCTCGCCTAGCCGATGGGCTCGCCCGCGCTGAGAACTCTGCTGGGCATTGCTGCCACCTTAATTTCTCTCGCCCTCTTGCGGCAGATGTCGGAAGTCCTGGTGTTGCTGCTGCAGTCATTGTTTCTAGCGTCTATCGCCAGCGGGCCTGTCCGGCGGTTGCAAGCGCGCGGAGTAAGTCGTCCGTGGGCGATCGGCCTGGTGGTCTTTACCCTGGCGCTGCTGGTTGGAGTTATCGCCTATTTCGTCACGATCTCCGTATCGATGCTGTATGTTCAGCTACCGAATCTGGGCGAGCGGGCGGACCAGATGCTGCACACGCTCGCTCGTGCACTTCTCCAATTTCGGATAAACGTTCCCGTCGAGGTGCTCGCTCGCCATTTCAATCCGGAGCAGGTACTTGCGGCCGCGGGTGCTGCGATTACCGGTCTGGGGGGACTCGTCCTCCACGGAGTCTTCGTGTTCCTGATGGTGATTTTCCTCCTGATCGAGTTCCAACGGTTGCCCACGAAACTCGACCGGCTGACACAGCATCCCACCAAGACACTGCTGGACCTTCGGGAAATCGCGACAACGATGACGCGGTACGTGGCGATCAAGACCGTGATTGCCGGATTGTCGGCGTTCTTTTCCTGGATCGCGTTGGTGGCGATCGGCGTGGACCAGCCGCTGGTCTGGGCGGTGCTGACCTTTCTGTTGAACTACATCCCGGATATCGGACCGATTCTCTCGGCTGTTCCGCCGGCACTGTTTGCGCTGTTTCAACACGGGCCGATTCACATGCTTTGGGTGATCGTTGCCTACATCGTGATCAAGATGGTCTTCGGAAATATCTACGGTGTCGGGCTGATGGGGAAGCATTTGAATCTCTCGCCGGTCGTAGTTCTGTTTTCCGTCGGGCTGTGGGGATGGGTGTTCGGTCCGACAGGAGTCTTCCTCGGGGTTCCGATCACGGCCGCATTGAAGCTTGCCCTGGAACGGTATCGGGAAACGGAATGGGTGGCTATCCTGTTGAGCGATCATCCGCGCCCGGAGCGATTGCCTTCCTGATCCGTAGCTAAAATGAGCCCATGCGGCTCTTCCATCGGTTTGCGATTCAGATAGCGGCTCCTCTGTTTCTGACGTTGTTCCTTGTATCTGCCGGCTCCGCGCAGGAGCGCGATCGAAGTAAGATCCCGGATAAGTACAAATGGAACCTGGCTGATCTCTATCCCAATGCCGCCGCATGGAGCGCCGCGAAAGAGCGCATTAGCGCCGGGATCCCCAACCTCAAAACGTTCGAAGGAAAACTCGCGAGTTCACCGGCGGTGCTGGCCGATGCGCTCGATGTCGCATTTCGTCTGGACAAGGAGATCTCGCGAGTGTCGGTATACGCCAACACTCTGTCCGACGAAGACACGCGGGCTTCCGTGCCGCAGGGTATGGTGCAGGAGACACAGCAACTGGCGGCTGCCTACGGAGCTGCCCGGTCGTTTCTGGAGCCGGAGGTTCTCAAGGCTGGTCCGACCGTGTTGGACAAGTTCCTGGCCGGTGAACCTCGTCTCAAGATCTACAGTTTCTATCTCAAGGACTTGGTTCGCCGGCAAGCGCACACGCTGAGCGACAAAGAAGAGAAAATTCTGGCCGACGCGACGCCGCTGGTGGCCTCTCCCGGAAATATCTTCAACATCCTGACGAATGCCGATTTTCCGTACCCCACGGTGACTCTCAGCGATGGGAAGTCTGTGAAAATCGACCAGGCCGGTTACAACGAGCATCGAGCGTCTCCCAATCGGTCCGATCGGGAGAAGGCGATGTCGACATACTTCAATGCGCTGGGCGGTTTCAGTCGAACTTACGGAACCACGATGAGCGCCAACGTCCAGAAGGCGTTGTTTCTCGCGAAAGCCCGGCACTATCCGACGAATCTCGAAGCATCTCTCGACGCGGCGAATATTCCGGTGTCGGTCTATACGCGACTCATCGACGGGATCAACAAGAATCTCCCTTCGTTTCACCGATATCTGAAGCTTCGAAAGCGGATGCTGGCTTTGGACCAGCTGCATTACTACGATTTGTATGCGCCGCTGGTCAGCGAGGCGGATCAAACATACTCGCCGGAAGACGCTCAGAAACATATCCTCGCGGCGCTTGCGCCATTGGGCTCCGAGTACGTTTCCGTGGTGCAGCGAGCATTCAACGAAAGATGGATCGACTGGTTTCCATCAGAGGGTAAGTCGTTCGGAGCCTACCAGACCGGAGCTTACGATGTGCACCCGTTCATCCTGGCGAACTATCTGGGAAAATACCGCGACGTCGGCACCATTGCCCACGAGTTGGGCCATGCCATGCAGACTTACTATTCCGATAAGACGCAGCCTTACGCGCTGGCGAATTATCCGATCTTCGTCGCGGAGGTGGCGTCCACTTTCAACGAAGCGCTGTTGATCGATCACATGCTGAAACAGATCAAGGACGACGCCGTAAAACTCTCGCTGCTGGGAGACTACCTGGAAGGATTCAAAGCTACGGTATTCCGGCAAGCCCAGTTTGCCGAGTTTGAGCTGCGAATGCATGAGCGGGCCCAATCGAACTTACCGCTGACGGGCGAGGTGCTGTCGAAGCTCTACAGCGACATCACGAGGAAGTATTACGGTCACGATCAGGGCATCTGCATCGTAGACGACTACGTTCAACACGAATGGAGTCTCATTCCCCATTTCTACGGAATCTTCTATGTGTTTCAATATGCGACGTCGTTCACTGCTTCTTCGGCACTCTCGGAGAAGGTGTTGGCTGGAGATGCAGCGGCGCGGAAGCGCTATCTGGCATTTCTGGCGGCAGGCGGTTCCAGCTATCCCATCGAGCTGTTAAAGGAAGCGGGAGTGGATATGACCACCGATGAACCGCTGGAACTGACCGTGAAGAAAATGAACCGCGTGATGGATGAGATGGAGCAGATCCTGGCGAGGCTTCCCGCGAAGAAATAGCGGCGGCCGTTCAACTTCCCAGAACAGCGGGAATCAGCTCATCGAACTGGTCCAGCAGGATATCCGGCGGCGCGGCATGGAGTGTTTCCGGCTGGAAACCGTAGGTGACGCCGCACGCGATGACCTTCGCATTTCGAGCCGTCTCCACGTCCACGGAGCTGTCGCCGACCATCAACGTTCGCTCCGGAGCTGTACCGAGCTCTTCCATGAGCTTCAGGATCCCCACCGGACTGGGTTTCTTTTCCGGAAAGCTGTTGCCGCCATAGACGCTCGCGAAATGATGAGCGACACTCAGACCCTCAACAATCAAGTGGCTGATGCGCACGGGCTTGTTGGTCAAGACTGCCATCTTGACGCCGCCGGCGGCCAAGGCATCCAGAGATTTCCGGACGCCCGGATAAAGCACCGTGAAATCCAGGCGATGGTCGTGATAGTAATGAATAAAATATTCCAGCGCTTTGGCGATATCGTCCTCCGATGCTCCCGGGCCGAGAACACGGCGAATCAGCATCGGAGCGCCATTTCCCACATACGAGTAAACCGTCTCGTTGGGGATCGGACCCATGCCCATAAAGGCTCGGGTCGCATTCGCCGAATTGGCTAAATCCAGACGGGAGTCGATGAGTGTCCCGTCTAAGTCAAAGATCACCAAGTCAAACTTAGCCGCCACTCAGATCTGCGCCTCCGGAAGCTTCTTCTTGCCGTAGCCCATCGCGTCTTTCCACACTTTCTGCACTTCCTCGTAGTTCTGCCAGAAATCGGCTTTCAATTCATCTGGAGTAATGACAATCAATACTCCCGCGGCGTGGACAAAGTAAGGTGCGAATCGGGAATGAGTAATCAGCTGCGGCAAAGTGGTGCGTGGAAATGCCATTCCGATCATCACCAGGGCAATGCAAATCAGGGATGCCTGGACAAATCCGAAGCCGACGCCGCCCAACCGGTCCAGCCAGCCAATGCCGACAGATTTGAATACCTTCGAAAGCAGCCACCCCAGCAGCGCACCCAATAGCATCGTTCCGCAGAGGATCAGCAGGAACCCAACGCCATTGGCAATGGCCCGGGAATCGTTGAAGTACGGGCGAAGCCGCCAACCGGGCTCAGCATAATAGCGGCATGCCAGGAGGATCCCCGCGACGGTTGCGATCAGGCCGATCACTCCCCGAGTGAGTCCCCGCGCGGCGCCCGCAAACATGCAGACCACGAAGATCGCGATAAACGTGTAATCCAGCCAGTTCATGGGGTTTCCAACCTCCGGCCCGTGATCAGTTCATAAGCTTCCAGATACTTCTCCGTCGTTTTCCCGACCACGTCTTCTGGAAGAGACGGAGCCGGTGCCTGCTTGTTCCATCGAATTGACTCCAGGTAGTCGCGGACAAATTGCTTGTCGTAGGAGGGTTGCGGTCCCCCGGGGGCATACCGGTCGGCCGGCCAGTACCGCGATGAGTCCGGAGTCAGGACTTCATCGGCCAGGGTTAGAGTGTCGCCGACGAATCCAAACTCAAACTTCGTATCCGCGAGAATCAGACCTTTCGACTTCGCGAAATCGGCCGCCCGGCTGTAAATTTCCAG
>CAZETQ010000015.1:50345-84223 GCA_964515165.1 uncultured Solibacteraceae bacterium
CACTCCACTTCCACCATGCGTGCTTTGTGCACCAGCATGGACCGTCCGGCGAGTTGATCCCGATAGCGCGGCAGCGGATCGGGAAACTCATCGACATTCGCGGTAATCAGGTGATTCGGGATCACCGGTTGCAGGTAATCGAACCAGAACAGCGAGAGCTGCGTCAGAACCTGGCCCTTCCGCGGAATCGGCGAACCCAGCACGTGATCGAACGCGGAAATTCGATCGGTGGCCACAATCAGCAGCCGGTCGCCGGCGATCGGGTAAACGTCCCGGACCTTTCCACGATAGGGCGCGGGAAGCTCGGGAATTGAAGTCTCAGTTACAGTCTTTGTCGTCATTCGCTACCACATGCGCCCCAGCCAGCCCTTGGTAGCCTTATGAGCTTTGCGCAAGGAGTTGTCCACGCTCTTGTAACTCACGGCCAGGGCCTTGTCGGTTTGCCGTTCCGCGGTGTTCAGCGCAGCCCCCGTGTGCCGGTTGCCGGTGGCCAGTCCGCCGACAGTCGCGCCGCCGGCCAAAATCACCGATTGCACTGCGACCAAGGGTGTCGTCAGCGATACGACGCCGTCGGCAATCCTTGTACCCTCTAGCTGCGCCATCAGCGGTGGCGTGAAATCGCTGCCCATCTTGGCAGCAAGCGACCAAGCCTTCGAGCCCGTCCAGTTGGCGTCATTCAGAGGTGCTCCGGGCTCGCCCAGGTTTACGATCTTCGATGGGACCAAGGCGGACATCTCATCGCAGCGATCTCCTCCGCAACCGCGGCGGCAGAGACGTTCACTGAGATAGGAAGCGTGCTTTCCGTGGGAAATCCAGACACCAGGGCCGCTTTCCGTCGCCCCCAACGCAAGTGCTTTCGCACCGTTGCCCGCGTCGCAGACGGTATCTTCGTGAGCTGCCGCATACCAATAGACGGCCTTCCAACCTGCGCCGGCCCGTTTCAGCAGTGCTGAGACATGTTCCGCATCGAGCGTATGCGAAAGTCGGCCGCAATCGCGAGTCCAGAGATGATAGTAGTGAACTTCGATCATTCCATCCCGGACAGGAAACACCTGCCCATAGATGGTGCCATCCCTGGTGGCGCTGGTGATGCTCGCAAATGATGCCGGCTGCTGGTCGCAATCGTTCCGGCTGATCTGGAATGACGGAGCAAACTTCAAAAGCAGCCGCTGTTCCAGCATGTCGTTCAAGCCGTCGCGATCGGCGTCCATGCCGCCGGCGAGCGCCAGAACAGTGACAGTAAGCCCGAGCACTTAGCCTTTGGAGACCTTCTCCCAGGTCATCTCGCGGCCGGAGTAAATCGCTTCTTTCGCCATCACGGAGATCAGCGTGGACTCCGCTCCCCAGAGGGCCGCGTTCTCGATTTTTCCGGTTCTCGCGCCCTCGATGAACTGGTTCACCGCGTCCTGCGTGATGTCGTACTTCGTGGCGACCTCCTCCGGCGGCTGACCGCGCTCCTTCCAGTAGGTGATTCCCTGGCGAGAGGTCCGGACCACTCCGCGCTCGCAGATAAAAGTCTCCGAAACGTCCGAATAACCCTGCATCGCGTTGGCAAACTGATTTGCCGCGTAGTTGAACACCGTGCCGTCGGCGAACTGGAACGTGCAGGCCAGCGAATCCATGATGTCGCCCTTCTTGCGAATCGCCTGCGTGCCGTAGCCGGAAACCTTGGCGGGAGTCTTGCCCATGAACCAATGGACGACGTCCATGTTGTGGCAGTCCTGCTCCGTGATGATGTCGCCGGACATGTCGCGGTAGAAGAACCAGTTCCGGATCTTCTCTTCGCTGGCGGGAACATTTTCCTTGATGGGCGGGCCGCCGCCGACCCACGCGGCGCGAACCATCTTGACGGCTCCGAACTCGCCGGACGTCACGCGGCGGTGAGCTTCCTGGTAGTCCTTGCCGTAGCGCTGCTGGAATCCCATCGAGATCCGCTTGGACTTGTCGGCCGCTTGAGCGAGCCTCTTGACCTTCAGGCAGCCCTTGGAATCGACGCCGGCCGCCTTCTCCATGTAGATGTGCTTTTTGGCTTTGACCGCAACTTCAAAGTGATCCGGATGATACGCGATGGGAGTGGCAATCAGCATCGCATCTACATCCGAAGCCGCCAGCTCTTCGATCTTCTTGTACTGCTTGGCACCGGAATACTTCTCTGACGCCGCGGCCAGCTTGTCGTCGTAGATGTCGCAGATCGCCGCGATGCGCGCGTACTCGTTCTTGGCAAAGATTCCGCTCACGTAAGTTCCACGGTTTCCACAACCGACCAAACCAACCGTCAATGCGGAATTTGCCTGCGATCCGAAGGCAATTTCGGGCCGTACAATGAGTGCGCCAGCGGCAGAGCTGGCCAGGAACGAGCGCCGGTTACGTGAGGGATTCATTCGACGTTCATTATACTGAAGGCTTTTGAAGCTCTCGATTCTGGTTCCCGTGTACAACGAGCGTTCGGTGGTGGAAAGATCGCTCGATCAGGTACTCAACGCTCCACTTCCGGAAACGATGTCCCGCGAGGTCATCGTTGTCGACGACTGCTCCAGCGACGGTACGCTCGCCATTTTGGAGCGGCTGGCCGCCACGCATCCGGAGATCGTCCTGGTGCGTCATACCGTCAACCAGGGGAAAGGCGCCGCCATCCGGACCGCGATTCAACACGCGACGGGAGACTTTTCGATCATTCAGGACGCGGACCTGGAGTACGACCCCCAGGAATACCCCAGGCTGCTGCAGCCGCTGCTGGAGGGCCGGGCCGACGCAGTTTTCGGTTCTCGCTACCTGGCCGGCGACCAGCGGCGCGTGCTGCCGTTCTGGCATTCGCGGGTCAACGCCTTCCTGACGGTAGTCTCGAACATGTTCTCCAATCTCGCCTTGACCGACATGGAGACTTGCTACAAGGTTTTTCGCACGGACCTGTTGAAGAGCATCCCCATACGGTCCAACCGCTTCGGGATCGAGCCGGAGCTGGCCATGAAATGCTCCAAGCGGAAGCTGCGAATCTACGAAGTCCCGATCAGCTACCACGGCCGCAGTTACGAAGAAGGCAAGAAGATTGGCTGGCGCGACGGGCTGAACGCTTTTTCGGTGATCCTCAAATTCTGGCTGATCGACGATCTCTACACGCATCCTTACGGCCGGGCGTACCTGAACAACATGACGGGAACGCCAAAGTATTTGAATTGGATCGCCGAGTTACTGCGGCCTTACCTGGGAGACAGAGTGCTGGAGCTCGGCGCGGGAATTGGCGGATTTTCCGGGCTGCTGATGGGCCGGCGGATCAAGTATGTGGCCGCCGAAACCGATCCTTTGTATCTGCACGCTCTGCGGAACCGGTTTCTGCGAACCCCTAACGTCGACGTGCGTCAGCTGGATGAAGACGATCCGGGACACATCATGTCTCTGGGCCAGCAGTTCGATTCCGTCTTATGCCTGAACCGGCTGGAGTATTTGCGAGACCCGGCGCGAACGCTCGACGCCTTGCGTCATGTCCTATTGCCGGACGGCCGGCTGCTGATTCTCGCCCCCTACGATCCGAGCTTGACCGGAACCCTGGATCAAACCCTCTCCATCCAACGGCGGTTTTCAGAGCAGGATCTGCAGGTGATGCTGACCGCTGCCGGGTTTTTGATCGAGAAGACGATCGTGCTGAATCGCATGGGAGCGGCAGCCTGGCGGTTCTTTGGCAAGGTGCTCCGGCGGCGGCATATCAACAAAGTCACGTTGAAACTCTTCGATACGACGGTCTGGCTGTGGCGTTGGATCGATTCGATCCTGCCGTGGAACGGGCTCAGCATCGTCGTTATCGCACGGCGCTATTGACTCTTGATCTGGCGGTAGCGAAAACAGTCGACGGTGTGATCATTTACCATGCCGACCGCCTGCATAAACGCATAACAGATCGTGGAACCCACAAAGGTGAAACCACGCTTCTGTAAGTCTTTGCTCATCGCGTCCGATTCCGCGGTGCGAGCGGGAACTTGTACGAACTTGTCCCACCGGTTGCGGATCGGCTTCCCGCCCACGAACTGCCAGATGTAGCGATCAAATGTGCCGAACTCCTTCTGTACGGCTAGAAACGCCTTCGCGTTCTTCACCGCTGCCGCTACCTTCAAACGATTCCGCACGATTCCCGGATTCTCCAGAAGGCGCGCTAGGCGAGCATCATCGTAACGGGCGATCTTCCGGGCATCGAACCGGTCGAATGCCTTTCGATACGCACCACGCTTCTTCAAGATCGTGATCCAGCTCAGCCCCGCTTGCGCTCCTTCCAGGATCAGAAATTCAAACAAGTCCCGATCGTCGTGGAGCGGCACTCCCCATTCGGTGTCGTGGTAGACCACGGACAATTCATCGGTTGCCCAGCGGCAACGACTGATCGGATTGGCTTCTTTGGTAGACAAGCTATCAGCTAACCATTTTTAACTATTGCCTTACCATCGCGCCGCTCCATAGCATTGTTCGCTAAATGACATTTCAGGGGCAGAAGTCTGTCTGCATACTCGTCTTGGGTCTTGCCGTGTTTGCGCAGGAACCAGTCGGCACGTTGGAAGGTCAGATTGAAGACAAAAGCGGTGGAGCGATCTCCGGTGCCACCGTCTCGGCTCGCAATCTTGCCACCGGATACGGTCTTTCGCAGGTATCGAACGATAAGGGTTTTTATCGCCTGGCTCCCCTGCCTGTCGGATCGTATGTTCTCAAGGTGGAGTCGCAGGGCTTTGGCGTTTTCACCCAGGAACCGATTCAGATCCTCGTCAGCCAGACCGCTCGCGTGGATGTTCCGCTAGAGCTGGCAACAATTTCCGAAGCAATCACGGTATCCTCCGATGCCAGCCAGCTGGACCTCTCGACGAATACCTTGGGCAAGACCGTCAGCGGCCGTGAGGTCTTAGATCTTCCCCTGAACGGTCGAAACTTCACCCAGCTTGGCTTGCTGCAGAATGGCGTAGCTCCGATCACGGCGGGAGTCCTGAAAATCGGGGGAACGCTGCGCGACGGCCAGGCCTACGCGGTCAATGGCCAGCGGCCGGAATCAAACAACTACTTACTGGACGGCTCCGAAAACAACAACCGGATTGACGGAGGCTTCGCCCTGAAGATTCCCGTCGACGCCATCATGGAGTTCCGTATCCTCACCCATACCGCGCCCCCGGAATATGGAGGCTACAGCGGGTCCACCACCAGCGTCGTGACCAAAGGCGGCGGCAACCAGATCCACGGCACACTGTACGAATTCTTTCGCAATGAGAAGCTGGACACTCGAAACTTTTTCTCCGCCCAGGTGGAGCCGCTGAAACAGAATCAGTTCGGCGGAACGGTCGGCGGGCCGATTCGCAAAGACAAGCTGTTCTTCTTCGGATACTACGAAGGATTTCGGAACCGCCAAGGATTTACACAGACGGCGTCCGTGCCCACCGAGGCGCAGAAACGAGGCGATTTTTCCGCGCTGCCTTTTCAGTTGGTGAATAACGCTCAGGGCGGAGTTCCGTATCCCGGCAACCAGATTCCGTCCAGCCAGTTCAGCGCCCTGGGGCAGAGAATCATCCAGTTTTATCCCGCCGGAAATCTCTCCCCGTCGGTTTCCGCCAATACCGTAGTCACCGAGAATGAGAACAACCAGGTGGGCGGACGTATGGATTTCAACCAGTCCGAACGCGATCAGTTTTTTGCTCGCTATTCCTACTCTTCCGGTCACAACGTAAATCCGATTTCTGTCCGGGGAGCTCCGGTTCCCGGATTCCCGACTCGGGACGATCTGACGTCGCAGTTGGCGGTTCTGTCCAACAACCACGTCTTCTCCCCATCGCTGACGAACTCCGCGCGGGTGTCTTTCTTCCGGTTCGAATTTCTCTTCGACGAGCGTCTGAACCAGACCTCGCCTCGCGAGCTGGGCTTCGGGTTTGATTCCGCCTCGGCGGCGGGCCAGGGACCGCCATTCTTCAATGTGGCCGGCTACTCGCCCATCGGCGGAGCCCAAAGCGGGCCGCGAACATCCGTCCAGAACACCTATGAGGTGTCTGATAGCGTCTCCTGGTTCCGGGGCGCCCATTCGCTGAAGTTCGGCGCCGGGTTTCGCCGGCACCAGATCAACGTCTTCCAGGCGACCGTGCCCAATGGGCTTTATATCTTTACGCCGGCCAGCCCGACCAACGATGCCTTCGCGAACTTGCTGCTGGGCGCGCCGCAGATCTTCTTTCAGGGGCTGGGTGATTTTTACCGCGGCTTGCGCAATTGGAATACCAGCGTCTTCTTCCAGGACGAGTGGAGAATCGGCCGCCGGCTGACGCTCAACTATGGGGTTCGGTGGGAGGCGATTAATCCGAATTCGGAGATTCGAAACCGATTGAACGGCTTCGCTCCGGGAGTTCAGTCCACCGTGTATCCGGAAGCTCCCCGAGGCGTCGTATTTCCCGGAGATGCCGGGGTCGGCGCTGGCATTGCCGCAAACTACTACGCTGGCTGGATGCCGCGAATCGGTTTTGCCTGGGATCCCACCGGCCGAAGCGACTGGTCGGTCCGCGGCGGGTATGCCACGTTCTATGACCCGTTCGCAAACGGCGCCAACATTGGAGCCACCACGGCCGTCAGCGCCGTTCCCACGGTGCAGTTTAATCAGATGGCGGGCAACGTGAATTTCGCGAACCCATACGAGGGCTTTCCCACGCCGCAGCCCAACACCTTCGCCCGGCCCACCACCATGCTGGCGATGGATCCCAGCGCCCGCCCGCCGTACGCGCAGAACTGGAATTTTTCAATCCAGAAGGCGTTAGGCAAAAATTACGTTCTGGAGACGCGGTACGTTGGCACAAAGGGGACGCGCCTTCCGCGAATGATAGAGATGAACCCCGCCGTCTACGCACCCGGCGCGACCACCGGCAATGCGGATCGCCGCCGCATCTACGCCGACTGTCCGGCCACCGGTCCCTGCCGCCTGGCGACCGCCGCCACCCTGATGTACGGATTGAATTCGACATATCACGCTCTCCAGGCCAGCCTGTCGCACCGGTATTCTTCGGGGTTTGCGTTCAACCTGTCGTATTGGTATTCGAAAACCCTCGACTATCTTTCCGGGATGAACCTGAACCTCACGTCGGCGCAGGCGCTGGCGGGCGAAAACGATCTGGCGCAAAACCCGTTCGATCTTCGCGCCGAGCACGGGCCGTCCCTGTTTGATGCCAAACACCGCCTGGTGGCGAGCGGCCTGTGGGAGATTCCTTTCGCCAAAAACACTCAGGGCGTGGCGAGAGTTCTGCTGCACGGCTGGCAAGTTAACGGAATCGTCACGGCCAGTTCCGCCACGCCTTTCACGGTTTACGACACGGCCAATGTGGCGCTGCAGGCATCCAGCCCGCCCATTTCGGGTTATGCGGCCAGCCGCCCCGATGTAATCGGTGACCCCAATTCCGGAGCCCGGACGGTGCAGAGCTGGCTGGACCGCTCGGCGTTCCGGCGTCTCAGTCTGGCGACGGAAGCCGGAAACTTCGGCAACGCCGGCCGCAACATCGCTCGCGCACCGTCCTTTGCGAATTTCGACCTGTCGCTTCTCAAAAACTTTCCCATCCGCGAGACTTCCTACGTCCAGTTCCGTGCGGAAGCTTTCAACGCGGCAAACCATCCCAACTTCGGATTACCGGTGGCGGATCTCGCCTCGCCGAACTTCGGCAGAATCCTCACGGCGAGTCCGGCCCGGTTGATTCAATTCGCGCTCAAGGTGATTTTCTAATGGCAAACGAAACCCAAACCGCATCGCTCTACATTCCCGGTGTCGAGCAAAATTCAAAACCCGGCATCTATCAAAAAGTCATTGAAGCGACCAAGGAAAAGCATCCAGAATATCCCAAGATCTGGGACCTGTTTGCTTTCGGACAGGACTTCACCGGTTTTCTGGCCAGATTTACTCAGGGCGTACTGCGCACCCCGGCAAACATCGGCGAGGGCCTTCGGGAATTGATTGCCGCGTACACTTCGCGTTTGAATAACTGCGCGTTCTGCACCAAGGCGCATGCCGCCGCCGCATCGGAGTTGTTGGGCAGCGAAGCCTTGGTGGCGGCGGTCCTGAAGGACATGGAGAACTCGCCGATTCCGGAGAAGGACAAAGTCCTACTGCGGTTCGTCGAAAAGGTAACCTACAACTCCTCGGAAATTGGACGCTCCGATATGGAGCCGTTACATGCCGCCGGCTGGGATGACGAAGCAATCTATTTCGCCATCACGACGTGCGCGCTATTCAATTTCTACAACCGGTGGATCTCCGCATCGGGGGTTCCGCCGATGTCCGATGAGATGCATCGGTGGCAGGGAAAGCTGCTGGCAACCGGTTACGTCCGGGATTGAATGGTCTGGGCCCGCTTACTATGCTCGCGGCTGCTCGCTCCGTGCGCGGCTTCCGAGGCCGATCATGTTGCGGACTCAAGCAGCCGCGCGCGACAGCAAGCGGGTTTGATCCGGATGTTCTGGAGGTTTAGGAAGCGGCTCCTTGCGTCTGCCGAGCCTGAAACTCGCGATTCACGAAGCTGTATCCGTTGGCGCAGATGTGCGCGGCGCGCTGCTTGTAGAATTCCGGATCCTTTGGGGCAATCGTAGCCAGACCATCGACGTACCGGTTGTACATGCAGAAAGCCGCGGCGATCAGCACCGTGTCGTGAATCTCCAGATCCGTGGCGCCGTGCGCGCGGGCATTCTCGATTTCCTCGGATGTGACTTTATTGCCACCCTGCTGGACGCGGCCGGCAATGAGGAGAAGCGCCTTCAGCTTCTCGGATACAGGAGCCGAGAGAAAATCACGTTTCACCTGGGATACAACGTCGTCGCGGCCGCCCAGATCATGCGCCGCGATCGCGCCGTGGATCGTCTGGCAGTAATTGCAGTCGTTCTGCGAGGAGACGTACGTCGCGATCAACTCCCGCTCCGCGGAACTGAGACTGTTCGGCTGCCGGAGCAGAACATCCACCAGCTCATTTAAGGGCTTCGCCGCTTCGGGCCGAAAGGCCATCAGCCCCCGGATGCCGGGCAACTCATTGGGAATTGGAATATGAGGCATGTTGGAGCAAATGATATTCGCGCTCCGGAGGATCATTCAATAGTGGATCCTGATTACTCAGCGCAGGGAAACCTATCGTTTCTTCAAATGGTGCGGGGCACGAGCGTCGTCCGTCGAATCCGGCGGCGGATCGATAGGATCCTTCACTGCTTTCGGATCGAAAATCTCCCGGGCCGGCAAGAGCGCCCGATAGCCGAGGAAATCCGGCTGATCGGTGAAACAGTCCGCAAGATCCGTTGCCGTCGCGTCATAAAGATTCAGCGGCGGCACACCCAGAATCCGAAACACGGTCTTCAATACGCTGGGAAAGCCGGAATTGCTCCGCAGTACATAGTTCTTCCTGACGTACGGTCCCGCCGCCAGCAGCAGAGTCCGGTGAGTGTCGATATGATCCACTCCGCCCTGCGCGCCGTCCTCGGTGACAAACACCACCATGGATCTCCATTCCGGCCGCGACGAGAGCGCTTCCATGATCCGCCCCAGCGCATAGTCGTTGTCGGCAACATAAGAAGCAACGAACGGATAGCCGTCTTCCGGCCTGGGCTTGGCTGTGTGATCGTTCGGCAGATGGAGGAATAACAGGCGCGGCAGAGTCTCCATCTGCGAGATCTCCCGGATGAACTGGAAGGCGCGATATTGATCCGGAATGTTGGTGTTGTGCTGCGGATAAAGCCGGGAAGTATTTTCGTAAAGAGGATTCGGCATCGGCGCATTCGTCAAAAAACGCGCCCCCGTCGGCATCTCGCCGGGACCTTGCTGAACTCCCGCCAGCGCGAAGCCCTCTCCAAAATTACGGAAGGAAATACCATGCCGCGTCAGGTGATGCCAAAGCGTGCCCGCTTCCAGAATTTCCTCCGGATGCACCGGCGAATCGCTCTGTGCGAAATTCAAACGGCCTGGCGCCGTCGCCGGAAAACGAAAATCCTTCTGGCCTTCGTAGGCGGCTATCCGGGAACTCTCCGTCCAGGCATTCGGATAGGAACCCGCCAGCCAGTGATGGCCGCTTGCTCCGGAGTCGGCGTAGAAGTTATCGCTGAACGCCCAGCGGTCCGCGATCGCGTGATGATTGGGAGTGACGTTGATGTACTTCGATGTGATGCGGGCACGCAATTCCCTGGGGTTTTGCTGCACCACTCCCCGCCGGCCGTACCGGGCCAATTCCGGAGCGCTTCTCACGTCCACCCCTGAAGCTTTCTCCAGATCGCCCAGAACTTCGTCGAAAGTCCGGCTCTTTTTGACGATGATTACGGCGTGTTTCAGCTCCGCGGGAATGGGAAGCGGTCCGGATTTCCGCTCGTCGAATCCGTTCAACTCGCGGACGCGGCGTGTCAGGCCCGCCAGATCCTGTGGACGCGGCAGCGGGAATGCCGTAACCGCTCCGCGCCGAAGGTCTGCTTCCGCGCCGCCGTCGATCGGCGCAAACATCGTCGCATTCGGGCCGGTTCCGTGCCCCTTGGCGTTGGCGATATACAAAGCATCGCCGCGTAGCGCCAGGCGAGTGGGAAACCAGGCGGCGGGGATGTGGCCGACCAGGCGTCGAGTCACGAAGTCCACGACGCCGATGGCATTGATGCCGGCTTCAGCCACCAGCAGCCATCCGCGGCCACCGTCGATTGCGAGCCCCACCGGCAGGATGCCGCGATACGAGTCCAAACCCGCGATTCGCAGGGGAATATCGCCTTCCCGCTCCAGAGTCTTTGCGTCGATGGTGGTGATGGTGTCCTGATTGGCGTTGGTGACATAAATCGTCTGTTCGGTCGCCAGCACTCCCGAGGGGCTGCTGCCGCCTTCGCTTCCGGCGCCCTGCGCCGTGCCGGTCGGAATCAGCTTTTCCACGAATGCCCGCCCCGGGACGTTCGCGTTGATGACGGCCAGGGAGTTGGATTCCGGAAGGACAGGCGGTCCCAGACCCGGAACCTCCACAGGATTGCCAATCGCGTTCTGCCGTGTGGCGCCTGCCGATGCTTCGGCGGACGGAAATCCAAAGGCCGGGAAGGGAAGCCCGGTCGCGCGCGCCGTATTCGTCCGCACGCCCGGCAAGGGAGTATATTCGAACATTCCGAGATTCGTCACGTAGGCGCGCCGGCCATCGGGTGCAAGGGTGATGGCAAACGGAAGCCGCCCCACCCGGACGTTCGAAATCAGCAGCCGCCGGCGAGTGTCGAAGATGGCAACCCGAAAGTTTGCCTGATCGACGACGTAGAGCAGAGCGCGGTTCCGGTCGAAGGCGAGATCGCCGGCATAGGAGTCTCGAAATCCCGCCGTATTCAGGTTCAGCGCGGCCCGGCTTTTTCCGCTTCCCAGATCGATCAGGCGAACCCTGCCGGAATTTCCCTCCGAAGCCCAAACCTCGCGATCGTTGTCGAATGCCAGTCCCTGAAAAAAGCCCGGAAACTCATCGTCGCCGCTGGGGGCTTTGTCGTCATCGCCTGGATCGCGTTTCCGGGCGGCGATCGATCGTGTCCGCCAGGAACCGTCGCTGTTCTCGATGATGGTGAGCGAAGAACGAAATGGTCCCGTATCGGAAGTGACGATCTTCTTGCCATCGGGGCTAATGGCCAATCCGAAGGAACCGGGACCCGTAGTAAATTGCCGGCCCAGCGGCTCAATCATGCGGCCGCCGGGAAGGACGCTGACGGCTCCGGGTCTTCTTGCTGTGGTTTCCGTACCTGCCGGAGTACGATACTCGGCGGCGAGCAGCAGGGCCGCCGCCAGAAAAACGGTCATTAAGGCCAGTGTAACTTCGTGAGAATCTTGACTGGAAGCTCCAGCGGCGTCTAACCCTTTCGCATTTCTTTCCGGATTGCTTCGATTACCTCCTCGCGATCCTTGCCGTCCAGGTCGCCCTCCAGCCGCTGCAGGGCCACTCCCACCACGTCCCGGTGATGCAGCTTTGCGCCCAGCCCGGTACGCTCCGTCAGCTTCAGCCAGATATCGTGCAGCCGGTCGATATCTTCCGGCCACAGGCGGGGAGGATGCGGACCCAGATTGACGTACTTCGAAGGACGATCGGTACGAATAATCTCCAGCGAGAAGGCATGGCGAGGCTCTGGAAGTTTTTCCCACGCCAACCCGATCCGGCGAGCCAGCTCGTCGGAAGCCATCTTGGCGGAAACTCCCGTCACCAGCCGCGAAGCGCGAAGCTTCTGCGCCGTTTGGACCATCGCATCGAAGGGATCGACCGCCGGGACAACCAGCAGTTCCACGGGCTTGCCCTGTTTTTCCGCCATCTCGACGACGTGCGAGAAAAGCTCCTTCTCATAGTCGGAGAAAAGCTGTTCATCGGAAAGTTGGTATTCCCCCGCGCCGGTGATGGGCCGCACGGTCATGACGACAATGTCGTGGCGTCGCAGGTTGGTCTTTTCCAGCGTCTTCCGCAGATGCTCCATCTGGCGGTAACCCCGGATTGCCACCAGGACACAGCCGGGACGCGCATCAAGCGACTCCGCATCGATCTGCGGCGAATGCTCAAGATTGAACTCTTCCAGCCCCGATTTCCCGGCTTCCCGCTTTTTGGCGTTGATATGCTCCGAGACTTTGAACAGGATAAACAGGACAACCGTGAAACTGACGCCCGAAATCGTCGCAATCTTCTTGCTGAACAGGTTGGCAATCGCCACCATGAGCAACACCAGAGTCATCAGCCCCAATCCGATCGGCAACTCCACGGATCCGATACGGAGATTGAGAGGAAATTTGTACTCCTGGTCGTGACGGTTGAAGCGCAGGGCAAGGACGCCCAGCGCCTTCAGAAAAAAGCTCCACACCACGCCGAACGCATATGCTTCGCCCAGCAGATAGACATCGCCTTGCGAGAGAACGATCGTCGCCAGCTGCATCATGGCGATCAGGTTGATAATTCGGGAAGTCGTGCCGAACTTGATGTGGGGCTTGCGAAAGTAGTCCAGCAGCACCCCGTCTTCCGCCACCCGGTTCAGCACTCCGTTGGCGCCGATCATCGACGTGTTCACAGCTCCTGAAAGGATCAGTCCGCCAACCGCGACCACCAGGATATGGAACGCCAGCTTCAGCAGGTGCGGACCCACCAGGCTCATCGACATTCCGCCGATCAGGTTGTCGAAGTACAGCGGCCGGGTTTCATCCGGAATGACCATCCCCGCCAGGAAAGTCACTAGCCCGGTAGAGATCACCGCGTAGAAACAGACGATATTGGCGGTGAGCTTCAGGTTCTTCAGCTTGGGATAGGCGATTTCCCGGTAGACCTGCGCCAGAGTCTCAAACCCGCTCATCGCCAGAAACGAGTGTCCAAAGCAGACGACAAAAGCGGCCGCGGGAATGGTCGGCCATACGGTATCTTTCAGCCAACCCAAAGCGTCATCGGAAAACTGGAGGTTCGCCAGCGATGGTAAGGGCGGAAGCTCAAACCGCCGTTCCACCAGGATCGTGATAACCGCCCAAACAATCAGCATCACCACCACGACCGTCATCACCTGCATAATGCGCAGCGCTTTGCCGCTGGACTCCTGGATTCCCCGGATGTTGGAACGCCAGAAGTAGCTGACAACGATCAGTCCGAAGTACATCGCGAACGTATTGGGATCGACGCGATATGGCTGGTGGATCAGCTCGAAGAGTTCATTCAGCAGCCGCCCGATATATTGTCCCGCCGAAACCGAACTGATCGGCCCGGTCAGCACATAGTCGACTACCAAGGCGGAAACCGAGATCTTCGCCATGGTGGGACCCATAGAGTCGCGAACGACCACATAGACTCCCCCCCGGACAAACATGCTGCAGCTTTCCAGGTATATGCTGCGGACGGCGATGCTGAACAGCATGACCGCCAGCACGAACCAGGGGGCCGACTGCCCGATCGCCTTCTCCGCGATGCCACCCGCATAGTAGGACGAAGACGCAAGATCACTGAGAACGATCGCAGCCCCGCGCCAGAAAGAGATGAAGGAAAGAGCGACCGTGGTGGCAACCACGATTCGCGTAGGTGAGCCTGCCGGGGAAGATCCCTCCCCCGGAGGCTGCGATGTGCTCACACGCGATATTTTACGCTGAAAGCGGATGACGGCCCCGGTTGAGATGATCCGAAAGCTCCGCGAGTATGGACATTCCGCCTATTTGGTGGGTGGATGCGTCCGCGACACTCTGCTGAACCTCCCCGTCAGCGACTTCGACATCGCCACTTCCGCGACTCCCGAGGAAGTCCAGAAGCTGTTTCTTCACGCCAGGTTCGTCGGTGCCCACTTCGGAGTGGTGATGGTCGACGAAGTCGAGATCGCGACCTACCGAAGCGACGTTGCCTACACCGACGGCCGCCGGCCGGACCAGGTTCGCTATGAGAAGGACCCCGAGGCCGACGCCCGCCGGCGCGATTTCACGATCAACGCCCTTTTCCTCGATCCCGAAACCGGTGACATCCTGGACTTTGCCGGCGGACGGCAGGACCTGCGGAACCGCATCATCCGGGCAATTGGCGATCCGGAAGAACGCTTCCGGGAAGATCACCTCCGAATGCTCCGGGCGGTCCGGTTGGCGGCGCGGCTCGGCTTCACGATCGAGCCGGAGACCCTCGCGGCGATAAAAAAACTCGCCGGCAAAATTAACCAGATTGCCCCGGAGCGAATTTGCGGAGAACTGGACCGCATGCTGACGGAAGGTCACGCCGGCCGGGCGCTCGAGCTGTTGGATCAAACCGGATTGCTCCAGGAAGTGCTGCCCGAAGTCAGTGCCTTCCACGGCGTGGAGCAGCCGCCGGAGTTTCATCCCGAAGGAGACGTCTGGGTCCACGTGATGCGGATGCTCGCCGGGCTGAAATCGCCGCCGGCAACGCTCGCCTGGGGAGTCCTGCTGCACGACGCCGGCAAACCGGGAACCTTCCAGCGGCTGGATCGCATCCGCTTCAACGGTCATGTGGATCTGGGTGTTGAAATTGCCCGCAAGATCGCAAACCGGCTCCGTTTTTCTACCGAAGTGAAAGACCAGGTGCTGGCCCTGATTGCCAACCACATGCGGTTCGGCGACGTGCACCGCATGCGGGACTCCACGCTGAAGCGGTTCTTGCGCCTGCCTTCCTTCGAAGAGCATCTCGAGCTCCACCGCCTGGACTGCCTCGCCAGTCATGGACATCTCGACAATTACAACTTCGCGAAGGCGAAGTTCGAGGAGACTCCGGCTCAAGAGATCAAGCCCGAACGATTGCTTACCGGGCGCGATCTGATTGCGGCCGGATGGAAGCCTGGACCGGAGTTCCGGCGAGTGCTTGACGAAGTCGAGGACGCTCAGATGGAGGGCATTGTGACGACGAAAGAGGCTGCTTTAGAACTCGCCGAACAGCGGAGGTCCCTTTCGTCGCAATGAAGTCGTGGCGCAGGCCATCGTCGTTTTGTGGCCTGCGAAGCCGTGCTGGTGATTTCATCGTTAGGGGCGCGCCTCATAAGCGTTGACTTAAAACTTGAGGATCGGCGATATCGAAGAGTATTAGGGAAGTTGAGACTCGTTCGGTGAGCGGGTTAGCTGTGGGTTGACAGGATGAAAAGGGGGTGTTACTTTCCCTCCTAATAAGGAGCATGGAAAGTTGATGGCGACTAAACTCCTTGCCGGTATCTTTGGATTGTCAATTATTACCGTCGCTCAAGTGAGAATCCCTCTCGATCGCATGGATCGCCCCTTCCTGATAACTTTCAGGGCGGCGAGCGCTTGTTGACGTATGAAAAAAGTGCAGCGGGATTAGCTGTCGCTACGGTTGCTGTGCGTTTATCTCCTTCGGGAATGGGAAACGACCTGAGAGTGCTCTGGTTCAAGGGAATTGACGCCGAAAGTAAGCAAGTTACCATCTCAGCAGTAACCGGTGTCCCGCGTCTTTTTGCGGGACAGTTAATTTATCCCAAGTTTGCCGAAGGCAGAGCAGAGCCGTGGTGCTTGGATCTGGAGTCCGGGCGAGAGAGAAAACTTTCGGTATCGCTGAATCCTGTTCTGATTGCCACATCCTCGGATAAGGTGGCGATTCTTGGGCTGACCCCGGATGGCACGCCAAGCTTCGCGGCGGGAGATAGTGGGCTAAATTTCAATGCACCTAGACCGGTTCCGGCTCTGTCGAAAGAAGGAATTATTGGGGGATCGCTTATTTGGTTAGGACCAAGCAGGCTGGCGTTAGTTGATTTACATGCTGCGGCTTATAGCATCCTGTCACCGGAATCGGGAGATGTGCTATCGGCGGTAACACTCCGCGGCAGCGAGATCGATTTGTCCAGAACTGTCCTCCAGCGAAATCAGGCCGGTGTGTTGAAGGGGTCCATTGTTCGCTCTTACATGGGAAGTAAGGGCAGCGGCGATCTCTTCTTGCTGGGGCCATTCAAAAGAGCTGAAGGATACCGTCTTGCCGCATTCGATGCCAACGGCAATCAGCAGTCTTCCTACGTACTAACAACCGATGGAGCCTTTGCGGCATTTGCCGATCAAACTGCGGCATACGACGACACCTTACTGGAAGTAGTTGCGATGGACGGGACGAGACGACTTTTTAGGAGGCCGTGACCTGGAAGCGTGCGATTAGAAATCGATCGAAGCCAGCAGCTCTGACGGCTTTTTATCGAAAGCCCGGCAAATCGCCAGAAGACTTTCGACAGAGGGCAGGTTGGCCCCCCGTTCGATGGAGCTGATCTGCGAGACGCTCAATTTTGCGGAGTTGGCGAGATCCTTCAACGACCAGTCCCGCTCGACGCGAAGCATCTTGATCCGGTGCCCCAGCTTTTCGCGCAGGCGGTCGTGGGGGCTCTTTCCCAGACCGAAGGCTTCGACGGCGTTGGAGAGCGTCTGCCGCAGTTGTGCGATGGTGAACGGCTTGGCCAGGTAGTCGAACGCCTTCTGCTTGAAGGTCGTTCGCATGTCTTCAAACGACGGGTAGCCGGTAACGATGATTACGCAGAGCCCGGGCCATTTCGCCAGGAGCTGTTCCAGGACCTTGTCGCCCTTGAACTCCCCCATTTTCATATCCAGCAGAACGATATCGGGCGGCTTGTCTTCCGATTTCAGTAAAAGGTCGGGATGACCGAACGTCCGGACCGAGTAGCGCCCTTCGTCGCGAAGAACATCTTCGATGAAGTTCCGGAAGTCGGCATCGTCATCGAGGACGGCCACGTCCACCAGCGGAGGAAGCGGCTGGTCCTGCGCTTCGACGTTCGAATCGGCTGGCGGCATCAGTTTACGCGGCCGGCAGCCGCACCTCCAGCCGGGCGCCGCCGCCGGGCCGGTTCGACGCGTGGATCGACCCTCCGTGCTGCGTTACGATTCCGTCGGCGACCGTCAATCCCAATCCTGTTCCTCGCGCATCCAGCCGGGTTGTCACGAATGCCTCAAAAATGTCGGGCAGGACATCCGGAGGAATTCCGGGGCCGTTGTCCTCCACTGCTACGGCAATCCACGATCTGCCATTCTCCTGAATCCTTTGGGAAGTGGCCCGGATCTCTCCCGCCGAGTTTACCGCGTTCAACGAGTTCCTCAACAGGTTGACGAATACCTGCGCCAGACGATCCGGATTTCCGAACACCTTATCCCCCGGCTGAGCCTCGTTTTGGAAACGGACTTCGCTCGACTTTTCGTCAATGGCAACCAGGCTCCAGGCTTCATCGATCAGCGGACGAATCATGACAACTTCCAACTCCTGGCGGCGTTCGCGGGCGAAATCGACCAGGCTTTCACTGATCGTCTTCAGGCGCTGCGCCACTCGCCGCATTCGTGCCAGGCGCTCCTGGTCGGTGGAAGAGGTCAGGCGTTCGGACAGTTTCTCGATCGAGCCCAGCAGCACAGCCAGGGGAGTATTCAGCTCATGGGCGACGGAGGCGGACAAAAGGCCCAGGCTGGCCAGCCGGTCCTGTTCCATCAGGCTTTGCTTGGCCGTCTCCAACTGATCGTTCTTGGACTTCAGCTCGCGAGCTGTCTCCTCCAGGGCTTTGAGCGTCTCTTCGAGGTGGCGCTCCTGCTCCCGAAGGGCAGCGACCGTCGCGTTTCGCGACTTCATGATCCGGCCGATTTCGTCACCTTGGATGGAGGGTGCGGGGATCAGTTCGTGGCTCCGGTCGCCTTGTTGGATAGCCGTGTCCGCCTCCAGGAATTTCTGGATGGGGCGATAGACGTACCGGGGCATCACCACCATCTCCAGGACAAGGATGGCCAGCGCATAAAGGGTGCCCAGCACCAGGAAGATGGTGAATTTTGCCCGCTGGACGACGGAATCGTAAAAGATGTCCGGCGCCTGAAGCCGGCGGAACTGCCCCGTGCCGGGGATAAGGCGGTACATCACCTGCGTGGCCGAATCGCGGTAGATCTGACCCGGGTGTAATTCCAGCCAATTCAGGATGTTATCGGGAATTTCCAGCGATTCGGCGGTGCCCTCCCGGTAGTCGTAGACTTCCAGGCCGGGCATATCGGGCGGGCGGTCGTCCAGGAAAAGCTTGGTTAAAAGCGACAGTTCCCGCGCCTTCGCGCTGCCAACCCGGCTTTCAAAGAGAGGAATCAGCGACAGGTAGACACTAACAGTCAGGATCAGGAAGAACAAGTTGTGGAGAACCATCAACTTAGGCCGAACGTTGAGGTCTCCGAAGGAGAAACCGGGGGTCTGGCGCAGGCGGGAGCCCAAGATTCTTGTGAAAGTCCCGGAATTGCGGCCAGACAAGAAATATTTCTCCTATTGCGTAAATTGTACGGCCATGCTAGAAATTATAAAAGTCGGCAAAGGGCCGTCGGCTGTTTTGTGTCTGCTTGGAAGCAATGCCCCTTTTCTCAAAAAAACACGACCTTCTCGCGCGTACACTCACAGCGCTGTTGGGAGTAGGTGCGCTTGGTGGCGCCGCAACCTATACGTATTTCTCTCATCCCAAAGTAATTGATGTAGGCTACCAGCCGAAGCAGCCTGTCCCGTACAGCCACAAGCTTCACGCCGGCAATTTGGGAATGGACTGCCTGTATTGTCACAATACGGTGGAGAAAGCGGCGCATGCGGCGATTCCGTCCACCGAAACCTGCATGAACTGCCATGCGCGGGTGAAGCCCCAGAGCCCGCTGCTGGCGCCCATTCGCGATAGCTATGCTGCAAACAAGTCCATGGAGTGGGTGAAGGTTCACAAGCTTCCGGACTACGTTTATTTCAACCATTCGGCGCATATCAGCGCTGGCGTGAGTTGCGTCTCCTGCCACGGTCGCGTCGACCAAATGATCGAAGTGAAGCAGGTTCAGCCGCTTTCGATGGGTTGGTGCCTGGAATGCCACCGCAATCCTGCTGCGAACCTTCGGCCGGTGGAGCTGGTCACCCGTCTGGATTGGAAACCGGATCGGGATCCGGTGGAAATCGGGCGTGAAATCATCGCTGAAAAGAAAATCGCTCCCCCGGTGCAGTGTTCCGGGTGCCATCGATAGGAATACGGATGTCTCTCGTCCAGATTCAACAGATTCAAGAAACAGGTAAGAAATACTGGCGAAGCCTGAATGAGCTTGCCAACACCGCCGAGTTCCGCTCCTGGGTGGAGAAAGAGTTTCCCGGCGGTACGGAAATATTGGAAGGCAACAGCCGGCGCAACATCCTGAAGTTGATGGCGGCATCGTTCGGCCTGGCGGGCATGGCCGCTTGCAGCCGTCCCGTGGAAAAGGTCATGCCGATGACGAAGGGCGTCGAAGACCTGATCCCCGGCAAGCCGCTTTACTACAACACGGTCTTCACTCTCGGCAAGAACGTTCTCGGCGTGACGGTGGAATCGCATGATGGCCGCCCCACGAAGATTGAGGGCAATCCGAACCATCCGATGTCCCGTGGCAAAGCAACGGGTTACGCGCAGGCATCGATCCTGAACTTGTACGACCCCGACCGCGCTTATCAGGTTTCTCACCGCGGCCAGGAATCCAGTTGGGAAGCGTGGGATAAGTTCGTCCAGACCGACTTGACTCCGGAACGCCTGGGTAAAGGAACCGGTGTTCGTGTCCTGACCGAGACCATCGTGTCTCCCGCGCTGACCGAGGTAAAGAAGGCGTTTCTCGCCAAATATCCGGAAGCCAAGTGGGTGGAATACGACGCGGTAAACGATGCCGGCAGCGTCGCAGCCTCTCGCGCCGTCTACGGGCAGGCGCTTCAGCCGCACTACCACTACGACAAGGCCGATGTCGTCGTTTCGCTGGACTCGGATTTTCTTGGACTGGACGCGCCATCGCCGGCGGTAGTCAACGACTTCTCCAGGCGGCGCAAGGTCGATAGCCTCGACGACAAAATGAACCGGCTTTACGTCGTCGAAAGCCAATTCTCCGTGACCGGTGCGATGGCCGATCATCGCGTTCGATCGAAAGCCAGCGATATCGAGGCCTTCGCAGGCGCCCTGGCTCGCGAGCTGGGTGTGGTGGCGGATCTGAACGTTCTGTCCGGTGCCTCCGATAAGGCGCAGAAGACGTTGATGGCGATCGTCCGCGACCTCAAGAGTAAACCCGGCAAATCTGTCGTGATCGCGGGGCCTCGCCAGTCGATCCGCGCGCATGCCCTCGCGCTCATGATCAACCAGGCGCTGGGCAACGTCGGGGAAACGGTGACGTTCACGCCGGCGGCTGCCGAGCAGCAAGGCGCCAGTCTGGGTGAGCTGATCCAGGAAATCGACGCGCAGAAGGTCAATACCCTTCTGGTTCTGGGCGGAAATCCCGTCTTCGCGGCGACGCGCGGCAAGAAGCTGAACTCCGCATTTGAGTTCATTAAGACTCGCGTCTTCCTGGGGTTTGACAAGAACGAAACTGCGGAGCAGTTGCAGTGGAATCTTCCGGAGGCGTACTACCTCGAGGCGTGGGGCGATGCTCGCGCTGCCGATGGGACCGCTTCGATTCAGCAGCCCTTAATCCAGCCGATGCATGGCGGCCGGTCGGTGCTGGAGGTAGCGGCGCAGTTGGCTGGATACAAACTACGCAAAGGCTACGAAATCGTAAAGGATTATTGGACCGCTCAATGGCCTGCTGCCGAGCGGGAAAGCCGGTGGCGGAAGGCGCTCCATGACGGCGTTATTGCCGGCACGCAGTTTGCAGCCGTCAAGCCGTCTTATGATCCCAAGAAAGTTTCGCTGCCCGCCGTGGCGAACAAGATCGCCGGAACGGAAGTGCTGTTCGTGCAGAGCTGGTCGATGTACGACGGCCGGTTTGCCAACAATGCCTGGATGCAGGAAACACCGGATCCGATGACCAAGCTGGTCTGGGACTGTGCGGCATTGATTTCACCCGCCACTGCAAAGAAGTTAGACCTGAGCGATGGCGACATGTTGAAGCTTTCCGTCGGTGAGTACTCGATGGAAGCTCCGGCGATGATTCAGCCTGGTCAGGCAGACGATTCGGTGACGCTGCCGATCGGGTGGGGCCGCGCGTCGGTGGGCCGTGTCGGCCGGGGAACAGGTTTCAACGCAAACATCATCCGGACGATCGATGGAAAGCATTTTGGTCCGGTCGAGCTTTCGAAGGGCAGCGGACAGTACACGCTGGTCACGACTCAGGAGCATCATTCAATGGAAGGCCGCCCGATTGTCCGGGAGGCCACCATCGGCGAGTACCGGAAAGAGCCGGAGTTTGCCAAGGAAATGGTGGAGGCCCCGGACGAGTCGATTTACGGCTGGTGGGATTACTCGAAGGGCTACCAGTGGGGCATGGCGATCGATCTGAACGCCTGCATCGGATGCAATGCGTGCCTGGTTGCCTGCCAGAGCGAAAACAATATTCCGAGTGTTGGGAAAGATCAAGTCGCTCGCGGCCGCGAAATGCACTGGATCCGGCTGGACCGCTATTACTCGGGCAGCGAGGACGATGCCGAAGCCGTCCTTCAGCCGCTGCCCTGTATGCAGTGCGAGAACGCGCCGTGCGAATCGGTCTGCCCGGTTGCCGCGACGACGCACTCCCCCGAGGGTCTGAACGACATGGCGTACAACCGCTGCGTCGGAACCCGCTACTGCCTCAACAACTGCCCCTATAAAGTTCGCCGCTTCAACTTCCTGAACTACCACAAGGAAATGGACGAGATGGAGTACATGGCATCGAATCCCGATGTCACCGTCCGGATGCGCGGCGTTATGGAGAAGTGCACCTACTGCGTGCAGCGCATTCAGGAGAAGAAGATTCAGGCGAAAGTGGAGGGCCACCGCGAGCTGAAAGACGGCGAGATCCAGACCGCCTGCCAGCAAACCTGCCCCGCCGAAGCGATCGTGTTCGGAAACATCAACGATCCCGAGTCGGCGGTGTCGAAACTGAAGAGCCAACCCCGCAACTACGCGCTGCTGGCGGAGGTCAACACGCGGCCCAGGACGACGTACCTGGCCCGATTGAGGAATCCCAACCCGGAACTGGAAGCGCCCCATACGGAGGTGAAGCATGGCTGATCTTGCCGTCAAGAATCAGGAAATGCTGGACGAGATTCACCCTCGTCTGGTTCAGGGAAATTCGACCTACCATTCCGTCACCACCGATATTGCCCGAATCGTCGAGGGCGGCACGCCCATCCAGTGGTGGGTGGCGTTTCTGGCGTCTGCTTCCGTCATGGGAATGATGGGCATGATGCTGAGCTACCTGGTGTACAAAGGCATCGGCGCCTGGGGAAACAATTCGCCTGTCGGATGGGCCTGGGATATTACAAACTTCGTCTGGTGGATCGGTATCGGCCACGCGGGTACTTTGATCTCGGCGATTTTGTTCCTGTTCCGGCAGAAGTGGCGCACCTCGATCAACCGCGCTGCCGAGGCGATGACGCTGTTTGCCGTGGCCTGCGCGGCACAGTATCCGCTGTTCCACACCGGCCGTCCGTGGCGCGCGGCGTACTGGCTGTTTCCGGTTCCCAATACCGATCTCAACATGTGGCAGAACTTTCGTTCGCCGCTGGAATGGGACGTCTTTGCGGTGTCGACGTACGGAACGGTTTCGCTGTTGTTCTGGTTTGTCGGACTGATTCCCGATCTGGCCACGCTGCGCGACCGCGCGACGGGAGTCCGGGCATACGTTTATGGAGTGCTGGCCCTCGGCTGGCGCGGAGCGGCCCGGCACTGGCGCAACTACGAAATGGCCTACCTGATCCTGGCCGGCCTTTCGACGCCGCTGGTGCTTTCGGTGCACACGATCGTGTCGTTCGACTTCGCGGTTTCGATTCTGCCCGGCTGGCACACCACGATCTTCCCGCCGTATTTCGTCGCCGGTGCGATCTTCTCCGGATTTGCGATGGTGGTGACGCTGATGACGGTGGCCCGATGGTCGCTGCAGTTGCAGCACCTGATCACGGTTAAGCACTTGGAGAACATGTGCAAGGTCATGCTGGCCACCGGGATGATCGTCGGCTACGCCTACGCGACAGAATTCTTCATCGCCTGGTACTCGGGCAACCCGTATGAAATGTTCACCTTTATCAACCGGGCGACCGGTCCTTATTGGTGGGCGTACTGGTCGATGATTTCCTGTAACGTCCTGGTGCCCCAGATTTTCTGGTTCAAGAAGTGCCGTACCAGCGTGCCGATCATGTTTATCGCTTCGATCTTCATCAACATCGGCATGTGGTTTGAGCGGTTCGTGATTATCGCCACCAGCCTGCACCGCGATTATCTACCGTCCAGTTGGGGCTACTTCCGGCCGACCTACGTGGACATCTGCACTTTCGTGGGAACGATGGGCTTGTTCATGACTTTGTTCCTGTTGTTCATCCGGTTCCTGCCGGTTATCGCTGTGGCGGAAGTCAAGGGCGTGCTGGCGCATGAGGATCACGTGGCGCACAACGGTCACGGGGTGCACCACTAAAAGGAGGCGCTGAAGATGGAACAAAGAGAACTATACGGCGTCGCAGCGGCATTCGATCTGCCGGAAAAGATGTTGAAGGCCGCCAAGGAACTTCGAAAAGCCGGCTACAGCAAGGTGGAAGCATACA
The DNA here is from genome assembly GCA_964515165.1 of uncultured Solibacteraceae bacterium. Taxonomy (GTDB): domain Bacteria; phylum Acidobacteriota; class Terriglobia; order Bryobacterales; family Bryobacteraceae; genus JAPKYZ01. The sequence goes on from CAZETQ010000015.1 coordinate 74,255, forward strand.
CTCCTTTTCCGGTTCACGGCATCGACGACATTTTGGGAATTCCAAAGTCGAAGCTCGGCTACTTTGTGCTGATTGGCGGATTGGCGGGCTGTGGTCTGGCGCTGCTGCTGCAGTGGTGGACCGGCGCCGGCGACCCGCTTCTTCTGCCCGCCTGGACCGGTTTGCGCTCCTATCCGCTGGTCATCGGCGGCAAACCGCTGTTCGCCTTCGAGCCGTCGATTCCGATCACCTTCGAGCTGACGGTGCTGCTGGCTTCCTTCACCGCCGTGTTCGGAATGCTGGCCTTGAACGGACTGCCGCAGTTGTACCATCCGGTGTTCAACTTCCAGAATGCGAAGCATATTACCGACGATCAGTTCGTCCTGGTCATCGAGAGCAAGGATCCAAAATTCGACCCGCTGGAGGCGAGCCGCCTGATGCGGACGCTGGACCCGGTTGCTGTGGAGATTGTCGAAGACTAATGCTGAACCGCTACATAGTTTTGGTGGCCTCGGCGCTGGCCCTCGCCGGATGTGCCGGCCCTCAGCGGACGCCTCCGCTGGAAGTCTGGCCGGATATGGATCGCCAGGAAAAATATAAGCCGCAAACTCCGAGCGCGTTGTTTTCCGACGGCCGCTCGAACCGGCGCCCGGTGGAGGGAACGGTCGCGATCGGCCATCTCAAGGAAGACCGGGTCTTCACCACGGGCCTGCAGAACGGGATGTATATCGGGAAGAATCCTGTGCCGGTCACGGCGGAGCTTTTGAAGCGCGGACAGCAGCGCTTCAACATTTACTGCGCGCCCTGCCATGACCGCACGGGTCAAGGCGCCGGCGTCGTTCCCAAGCACGCGATGGGCTGGATTCCCACCAATCTGATGGAAGACCGGGTACAGACGATGCCCGACGGGGAGATCTACAACGTTTTGTCCGATGGCCGGCGCTCGATGCCCGCCTACAAGTATCAGATCGTCGAGCAGGATCGCTGGGCGATTGTCGCTTATGTACGGGCTTTGCAGCGCGCCGGCAGGGGAACGATCGATGACGTACCTACAGAATTACGCTCGGAGTTGCGCTAAGGAGCAGGAATGATGACCGAATACGCAACTCTCGAACAAGCCCGGGAAAATTGGCGGCTGGATCCGTCCACCTGGACCCGGATCCGGAATGTGATCGTGTTTGCCGCCCTGATTTCGTGGGTGGGTGTAATTGCCGGCTACTTCACCGATCCGGAGCGCCTCTTTCCCTCCTACCTGACCGGATTCATGGCGCCGACGGTGATTTTGCTGGGCTGCCTGTTCTTCATCATGGTGATGTTTCTGACGGGCTCGGCCTGGAGCGTCACGGTCCGCCGGTTCTTTGAAACCATGGCGGCCACAATTCCCGTGGCGGCCATCTTGATTCTCCCGGTGTTATTCGGTATTCACCATCTATACGAGTGGTCGCACGAAGCGGTCGTCGCCAAGGACCACATCCTGCAAGGAAAGCATGCCTGGCTGAATCCCCAGGCGTTTACAATCCGGGCCTTTATCTGCATCGCGATCTGGTCGCTTTGGTCTCTCCGGATTTATTCCAATTCGGTGAAGCAGGATGTGACCCACTCGGCGGCGCAGATGGATTCGTCCTCGCGGTGGTCGGCTCCCGGTCTGCTGGTGGTGTTCCTTTCGGTATCGGTGGCGGCCTTCGATTGGGTGATGTCCCTGCAGCCGCACTGGTACTCGACGATTTTCGGAATCTACGTCTACGCCGGCGGCGGGTTGGGCTGCATGGCGGCGGTGACGCTGATCTGTCTCGCGTTCCGGAAGTACGGCCGGCTGGAAAAATCGATCACCATCGAGCACTACCACGACCTGGGAAAGTGGATGTTCGCGCTGACGATCTTCTGGACCTATATCGCGTTTTCGCAATACCTGCTGATCTGGTATGCGAACCTCGCCGAAGAGACGGTGTTCTTCGAGGCCCGGTTTACGGGATCCTGGAAGTGGATGAGCCTGTTGTTGCTGGTCGGGCATTTCATCGTGCCTTTCTTCGTGTTGCTGCCTCAAGGGGCGAAGCGTAATTTGAAACTCCTGGCCGGAATGTCGATCTGGATCGTGTTCATCTGCTACATCGATTTGTACTGGATGATCCTGCCGGTGTTTAACAAGGACGGCGTGCACTTCCACTGGCTGGATTTCGTTTGCTGGCTGGCCGTCACCAGCACGTACGCATTTTTCTTCTGGTGGCGTTTGGGTAAGCACTCGCTGATCCCGGAGGGCGACCTGCGGCTGGAGCAGTCGTTGACGCACATCAATATTTAAAGGCCTTGAGATGGACGAGAACGTACTACGAAAACTGAGTCCCGACGAACTCGCCGCACTGGAGCGGGAGGGCTTCGATCGCACCGATCCCAGCGGTCCCTGGGTGGTGGTCTTCACGATCGCGATTGTCCTCACGCTGGTGGTCGTTGTCTTCGGCGTCGACTACCTTTTCCACGAGACTCTGGCGCAAAACGAGTATGAGCAGGTGTTGTCCCAGGATTCTCCGGAATTGCAGGAAATTCGGACCAAGGAAGCCGAAGCGCTGAACCATTACCGTTACGTCGATAAGGAAAAGAAAGGCGTTCGCCTGCCCATCGACCGCGCGATGCAGTTATTTGCGACCGAGTCGACGCAAGGAAAGTTGTTCTACCCGGCAAAGCCCACTCCGTTCAAAACACCGGAGCAGTTGGCTGCCGCCGCCGGAGCGCCCCCGGCCGGAGGAGCCGCCGCCGCGCCCGGACAACCCGCGAATGCAGGAGCAGGAGTTGCACCGAAGCAGTAAACTCGCACTCATTTTGGGACTTGCCGCATCGACTGTCGTGTTTGCGGCAGATCCGGAATTGCCGCGTGAGTTGCAGGATGTCGGCATCGACGAAAAGCTGGGCCAATCGATCGATCTCAGCCTGGAATTTATGGGGACGGACGGCTATACCAAGCCGCTGTCCAGCTACTTTCACCAGGGCCGGCCGGTGATTCTCAACTTCGTCTATTACACCTGTCCGATGCTCTGCAATCTGGTGCTGAACGGGGAAGTGGCGGCATTGCGGGAGATTCCCTGGACACCGGGGAAAGAGTTCGATGTCATTACGATCTCGATCGATCCGACCGAGACGTGGAATCTGGCGCAGGAAAAACGGGCAACCGTGCTTTCCAGCTATGAGCGTCCGGCGCCGGGCTGGCATTTCTTCACCGACCATAACGGGAACGTGAAGAAGCTGGCCGCGCAGGCGGGTTGGAAGTATAAGCTTGACGAGCGCAGCAAGCAGTACGCGCATGCGTCGGCCATCATGGTGCTGACGCCCGAAGGAAAGATTTCCCGGTACTTATACGGGATTAAATATAAGCCGCGGGATATGCGGCTGGCTCTGGCGGAAGCGTCGGAGAACAAGATTGGAATGACGGTGGAACGGGTGCTGCTGCTGTGCTTCCACTATGACGAAAAGGCGGGAGCGTACGTGGTTTTCGCGAATAACGTCATGAGGCTGGGCGGTGTCCTGACTCTGTTGTTGATCGGCTTTTTTCTTTATCGAATGTGGCGCGGGGAAAGGCGCTCTGGCCGGACAGGGCTGTCTCCGGATTTGGCGGTGAAACGATGAACTGGATTCGAAACTTGATGCTGCCCGCTGAGGGCTCGACGCACGCGCCGCTGGTGGATGACCTTTATATGTTCATCTTCTGGCTGAGCGTTTTTTTCTTCGTATTAATAGCCGGTCTGGTTATCTTGTTCGCCGTCAAGTACCGCCGCCGCGGACCGAACGAACGAACTCCGAACATCACGCACCATCTGGGGCTGGAACTCACCTGGTCGATCATTCCCCTGTTTCTCTGCCTGGGCATCTTCTTCTGGGGTTTCCGGGATTATATGAAGGCGACCGTTGCTCCCGGCGATGCGATGGAGATCAACATCCTGGCGGAGAAGTGGATCTGGACCTTCGAGTATCCAAACGGCCTCCGCTCCCTGAGCAGCCTGCACGTGCCGGTGGGCAAGCCGGTGCGGCTGATTATGCAATCGAAGGACGTCCTGCACAGCTTCTTTATCCCCGGCTTCCGGACCAAGATGGACGTGCTTCCCAACCGTTATACCGAACAGTGGTTCCAGTCGAATACTCCGGGTGTGTACCAGGTGCAGTGTGCGGAATACTGCGGCAAGGGCCACTCCCAGATGAACGCCAAGATTTATGTCGACACTCCGGAGAAGTACGAGGACTTCCTGGAGAATGGCGACGAAGAAATGCGCAAGATGCCGCTCTCGGAACTCGGCAAGCTGCTCTATGAGACGCGTGGATGCACCACCTGCCATTCTCTGGATGGTTCCCGCGGGCAAGGTCCCAGCTGGAAGGGTATCTATGGCCAGGAGCACAAGATGAGCGATGGCCGTTCGATGAAGGTCGACGAGAATTACATCCGCACTTCGATTCTTCAGCCCCAGGCAGCCATTGTCCAGGGATACGAAGGAATTATGCCCACATTCCAGGGGCTGCTGCGGGATCGCGAGATCCTGGCGCTGATCGAATTCATCAAGGCGCAAAAATAAGAGAATTATGGGGATAGAGGGAAACCACCATGGCGACATTTAGTACACCGGTTGTTCACAAGGGTGGAACGGTTAAACCGAACTACCTCACCGACCCGAAGGGCTGGAAGAGCTGGCTGACCACCGTCGATCACAAGCGGATCGGGGTGATGTACCTGTGGAGCGTGCTCGGGGCTTTTCTGTTGGGTGGTCTGTTTGCGCTGATCGTGCGGCTGGAGTTGTTGAGTCCGAAGGAAGACTTTATGAACGCGGAGACCTACAACCGCATGTTCACCCTTCACGGGGCGATCATGGTCTTCCTGTTCATCATTCCGTCGATTCCCGCGGCGCTCGGAAACTTCGTCTTACCCCTGATGCTCGGGGCCAAGGACGTGGCGTTTCCCCGGTTGAATCTGGCCAGCTACTACATTTATGTCGCCGGCGCGATCATGGCGGTCACCGCAATGGTCACGGGCGGTGTCGATACCGGTTGGACCTTCTACACTCCGTACTCCACCTCCACGGGCGGCGCCGTCACGATGATGACTCTGGCGGTCTTCGTTCTCGGCTTCTCCTCCATTTTTACCGGCATCAATTTCATCGCGACGGTCCACAAGCTCCGCGCTCCCGGCATGGGTTGGTTTGAAATGCCTCTTTTCGTGTGGAGTATCTACTCCACCGCGATTCTGCAGGTTCTCGCGACCCCCGTACTGGCCATCACACTGTTGCTGCTGGTGATGGAGCGGGTGTTTCAAATCGGCATCTTCGACGCCCGCCTGGGCGGGGATCCGGTGCTGTTCCAGCACTTCTTCTGGTTCTATTCCCACCCCGCCGTCTACATCATGATTCTCCCCGGCATGGCATGCATTTCGGAAGTTCTGCCGCCGATGTGTAAGAAGCACATCTTCGGCTATCGAGCCATCGCGTTCAGCTCGGTCGCGATCGCGCTGATCAGCTTCGTGGTGTGGGGCCACCATATGTTCACCTCCGGCCAGTCCCAATTGGCCGCTTCGATCTTTTCGTTCCTGACGTTCCTGGTTGCGATTCCTTCCGGTATTAAGGTCTTCAACTGGGTGGCAACGATGTACCGGGGTTCCATCAATCTGGCGGCTCCGATGCTCTACGCCATGAGCTTCCTTCTGCTATTCACCATCGGCGGCGTGACGGGAATCTTCCTCGGTGCTCTTTCGGTGGATATTCACCTCCACGACACTTACTTCGTAGTCGCTCACTTCCATTACGTGATGATGGGCGGAACGGTGATCGCCTTCCTGGCCGGCTTGCACTACTGGTGGCCGAAGATGTTCGGCCGCATGTACAACGAAAAGTGGGCGGCCATCGGCTGCGCGCTGGTCTTCATCGGATTCAATATGACCTTCTTCACCCAGTTTTTCCTGGGGTCGCAGGGAATGCCGCGGCGCTACTTCACCTATCTCGATCAGTTCCAGCCGCTTCATGCGTTCTCCACGTTTGGAAGCTGGGTGTTGGGATTGGGCCTCTTTATCGCGGCTGCCGTCCTGTTAGCTTCCTTGCGAAAGCCGTATGACGCTCCGGACAATCCCTGGGGCGGACGGACGCTGGAGTGGGATACGCAGTCGCCGCCCATTACGCACAACTTCGAAGGAACCCCGGTTCTGTCGCATGGTCCCTATGACTACCATGCGCCGGTTCGCGATCATCACTCGGCCTAAGGAAATTTTTTAGCGAATGTCCTCACATACCGTCTCAGCAGCAGGTCACGGCCACAGCCACGGGGACGACCCGAGCCATCATCACCATCCCCGGCTGCAGCACCATTTCATCGAAATGGCGCAGCAGTTTGACACCTCGAAGCTGGGGATGTGGCTGTTCCTGGCAACCGAAATTCTCATGTTCGGCGGCTTGTTCGTCGGGTTCGGCCTACAGCAGGGAAAGTTTCCGGAGGCCTTCAAGGCGGCGCATCACCATCTCGACCGGAACATGGGCGCGCTCAACACCGTTGTACTGCTCATTTCCAGCTTCACGATGGTCATGGCTGTCTGGGCCGCCCAGACAGGCAAGCGCAAAGCGCTGATTGTCAATCTGGCCCTGACACTGGCGTGTGCCAGCACGTTCCTTGTCGTGAAGTATTTCGAGTATGCCCACAAGTTCCACGACGGGTTGCTACCGGGAAAGTTTTATCACTACGCTCACGGGCAGCCGAACGAATATATCTTCTTTAGCTTTTACTTCATGATGACCGGCCTGCACGGCACGCACGTCATTTTGGGAATGATCGGCATCAGCTGGCTGCTGGTTCGCGCCATCCGGGGCGACTTCGGCCCCAGCTACTACACGCCGGTCGATCTGATCGGCTTGTTCTGGCACCTGGTCGACCTGATCTGGATCTATCTGTTCCCGCTGCTCTACTTGATTGGATAACGAAAATGACCGGACACGTCCCACTTTCCGAACGCACTCACGGGGTCGAAGACCATAAACACGACCATTCGGGCGACTGGAAGACCTATCTGGCGATCCTGGTGGCGCTGCTGATCCTAACCGTGGTGACCGTTACCGCCGCCAGTTTCGATTTCGGATCCGCCAATGTACTCATCGCGATCGTCATTGCGACTGTAAAGGCGTCCCTGGTGGCACTGTTCTTCATGCATTTGCGCCACGATAGCGCTGTCAACGGCATCATCTTTCTGTCCGCTCTGCTGTTCCTGTCGTTTCTGCTCATCCTCTGTCTGATTGACGTCAACAGCCGCATTGAACCGACGCCCTATAACTGGAAAGGTCCCGATCCGGGATTGATCAGTCCGGCGGAGTTGAATACGCCGCAGGCTCCCGGTGCTGTACCGGCCGGCGGCGACGCTCCTCCCACCGGCGAGCAGCCGGCGGCCGTTCCCGCTCCTCAACACTAGCCTTCTATCCCATGGGGGCGAGCGGTTCTTTTGAAGCCGCCGCCCCCTTTTCGCGCATTTATCGCCGGAAAAAAGCCGCCGCAGCTGGTTCTGTGAAAACGGCCCATCGAATTCTTAGGCCGCGTTCGGGCCAATTTCCTGATAAATAAGGTTCGGTAGCTCCGGAATTCCCGCCCGGGGCCGTATTGACTTGAGGGGCCGCTGGAGCTATCCTTCAAAGTACCGTTATTTCAACGGGTTGTCGTATTCCTTCGTTCCGATTCGCGACCTGTTTCCAGCTGTTTACCCGCCAAGTAGCCGGGTCCGTCGGAAACGGCGCCGTTGAGATGATAGTCGCTTCGGAGAACTCTGAATGGCCACCCGACCTCACGACCGGATGCCTGGCAAACCCACAATCCCCGACACCCCCGAATCTGCGGAGACGGATTTTCAGCCGCAAAGCCTGCCGGATATGTTTCCGGACGACGAAATCAGCGCTCATCCCAGCAGCGAAGAGTATGAGCATCTTCTTGAAGACTTTAGCCATCTGGCCCCCGCGACGGAAGGTGAACTTCTCCGCGGCCATGTCCTGAAAGTCACTGACAAGGAAGTCATCGTCGATGTCGGACTGAAGTCCGAGGGCGTTGTCCCCATCGACCAGTTTCTCGCTGCCGATGGGCAGGTGACCGTCCAGCGCGGCGACGAAATCGACGTGATGATGGACCGCGGCGGGTTGACGCCCGAAGGCTTCATCCCGCTTTCGCACACCCGCGCGGTCCGGCTTCAGGCCTGGGACAATCTCGAGCGTGCCCAGCGGGAGAATCTTGTCGTTTCCGGCCGGATCGCCTCGCGCACCCGCGGCGGCTTCCTGGTGGATGTCGGCGTAGAAGCGTTCATGCCGGCCTCGCTGGTGGACGTGCGGCCGATCCACCAGCCCGACGAATGGCTGGGGCAGGATGTTCCCGTCCGGGTCGTCAAGGTAAACCGGCGCCGGGGTAACATCGTCGTCTCCCGCCGGATGGCGATCGAAGAAGAATACAACGCCCGCAAGCAAGCCATCCTCGATACCATCTCCGAAGGAAGTGTCGTTACCGGCGTCGTCAAAAATCTCACCGACTACGGGGCCTTTGTCGACCTCGGAGGGATCGACGGTCTGCTTCACGTCAGTGACATGTCTCATGGCCGCGTCGGACACCCGCAGGAATTGATGCAGGCCGGCGATACCATCAGCGTGCGAGTCCTGAAATTCGACCGGGACCGGCAAAGAATTTCCCTGGGCTTGAAGCAGCTTGCTCCCGACCCGTGGGAGTCGATTCTCGATCGTTATCCTCCCGGTACCCGGGTCATCGGCCGGGTGGTCAGCACCACCGACTACGGCGCCTTTGTGGAGATTGAGGCCGGCGTGGAAGGGCTGATCCACATTTCCGAAATGACCTGGAGCCGCCGGATGAAGCACCCGTCCAAGGTGGTGAAAGCCGGCGATCAGGTGGAGGCCGTGGTCCTGGAAGTGAAGGCGGACGATCGCCGCGTCTCGCTGGGGATCAAACAGCTGGAGGCCGATCCCTGGACGACCATCGCCGCTCGTTATAGCGTCGGCTCCGTCGTGGAAGGCCGCGTCCGGAAGTTGACGGATTTCGGCGCTTTTCTGGAAATCGAAGAGGGCATCGACGGACTGGTGCATATCTCCGATTTTTCCTGGACCAAGCGCATCAAACACCCGTCGGAATTGGTGCGAAAAGGGCAGGTTCTTCAGGCTGTGATCCTGGGAATCGACACCGAGCACCGCCGTCTTTCCCTGGGAATCAAACAGTTGCAGCCCGACGCCTGGGAGTCGTTCTTCCACAGCCACATGGTGAACGACACCGTGCATGGCAAGGTGAAGAGGGCCGCCCAATTCGGCGTCTTTGTGGAGTTGGCCCCGGGCGTCGAAGGGCTCTGTCACAACTCGGAAATCCCCGCCGCCGGAGGGGCGCGCCCGGCGGGACAGGCTCCGCTGTCGATCGGTTCGGAGATGGATTTTAAGATAATTAGAATGAACGAGGTCGAAAGAAGGATCGGACTCAGCCTTGCCGCAATCGGAAACGATGAGGAGCGCAACCGGCTGCAGCAGTATGCGCGGCAGGCGGCGGCAGCGACGCAAGGAATCGGGGAAATGATCGGTCCTGCTGGAGATGATAAATGACTAAATCTTGTGCTGCCTGGGATTTAGATAAAATAATTAGAGGAAGACATGACTAAAGCGGACTTGATCGAGGAAGTCTCTCGCGTTGTCGAAATGACGCGCAAGGACTCTGAAGTGATCGTCGAGGCCATTTTTGATAGCGTCGTCAAAAGCCTGAGGACAGGCGACAAAATTGAAATTCGGGGCTTTGGCAGTTTCCGGACCAGGCAGCGGCAGCCCCGGATCGGACGCAACCCGAAAACCGGCGCCCGCGTCGAGGTCCCGGCGAAGCGAATCCCCTACTTTAAGCCAAGTAAGGAATTGAAAGACCTGGTCAATGGCGGCGAAGAGCCGGCGCCGGAATCGATTCCTCAATCCGCCTGATTCCCGGCTGTGGATTTTCTTTGGAGTCCGTGGCGGTATCGCTACGTCA
>CAZETQ010000016.1:0-82791 GCA_964515165.1 uncultured Solibacteraceae bacterium
CAGCCGTTCGCTCCCCTGACCGAAGGAGTCAGAAGGCGGTTTTTTCACAGACCCTCACGCGCGCGGTTCCGTGCCGGAATTTCACTACATTCGGCACCGAACCGCGACTTTCAGTCAGGGAGTCGGCCTGGGAATTCTTCACGGCTTCTCAGGCTGGGGATCACTGGTGGAACGACCCGCTTGCTGTCGCGCGGCTGCTCGCGGTCGCAATTTTCGTCACTCGTGGCGGAGTGCCACCAGCGGATCGACGGCCGATGCTCGCCGCAGGGGTCCCCACGTGGCGGCAAGACCCGTCAGCCCTAATACCAGAATCACCGCGCCAAAACTGAGAGGATCTGCCGGGCGAATGCCCGGAACCAGGAACATCGTTAAAGGCTTCGTCACAAAGAAAGCCAAACTCAACCCGATCGCCGAGCCGATCGCCACCAGCGTCATGGAATCCCGCAAAACCATCCCTACGATATGGCCGCGCGTGGCTCCGATGGCCATGCGAACACCGATTTCGGCGGTGCGCCGGGTTACGGAATACACCATCATTCCGTACAGTCCGATCGCCGCCAGCAGAAGGCCGAGCAGTCCCATCGATCCCAAGAGCGCTGCGCCGATCTGGCTCGGCAGGAACGCCAGGCCGATGCTCGAAAACAGGGTCTGCACTTCCAGACCGGCTCCCGGTTCCAGTTGGCGAAGAGCGCGGCGCACGGGGTCGATTTGGGAAACCGGCGGGATCGCGGAACGCACCACGAAGTGAACGCGCGTACGGTCGTTGCGAATCTGCGCCAGCGGTTCATAGAGCTGAGCCCGCGGGTCCTCGCCGATTGTGGTGTTCTTGGTGTCTTCGGCCACGCCGACGATCTCGTAAGGAGTCTTCCCCTCCGCTCCCCAGAGAAACACGGCGCCTAGCGGGGAACGTCCATTCAGAAACTTCGTGACGAAGGTCCGATTGACGATGGCGATCATGTTGCCGCCGCGATCGGCCGGCGTGAACATGCGACCGACACGGACAGGAATGTCCATGGCTCGGAAGTAATCCGGGGTGACAGCGTTCCATTGAAAAGATACACGAGCTTTTTCGCCATTGTCCGGGAAGGTCACATCGGCACCGTAGCGAACCGAGTCGTTGAATGGGATGACCCGAGCTGCCGCCGCCGCTGCGATACCGGGTATGGCTTGCAGGGCACCGAGCGCCTGATCGACGTAGGCGGTGACGCGGTCGCGGCCCTTATAAGTTTCGGGCGGAAGGTTCACCTGCGCCCGGAGGGTCTGGCGCACGTCGAAGCCTGGGCTGATGGAGGAGGACTCCATCAGGTTCCTGATGAAAAGGAACCCGGTTGCAAGGATGACGACGGATACCGCCACTTGTCCCACGACAAGCGCGCGACGAAGCCGGTGCTTTCCATCGCGCGGTAAGTACGAGGCGATGGATTCCCGCAGCGCCTGCCAGGCAGGCAACAAACCGCAAAGGAGTGTCGCCACGATGGTGAGGAAGGCTGCGTACAGCGCCACTCGCCAGTCGGGCTCGATCTGAAGACGAATGGGAAGCGGTAGCGGCAGATGAACCTGTGCCAGCAGCGAGGCGACCACCTGCGCGAGTACGAGGCCGAGGCTCGCGCCAAGAAGGGCGAGAAGCAGGCTCTCTACCAGAAGTTGCTGCATCACGCGCCCGCGACTGGCTCCGATGGAGAGACGAATCGCCATCTCGCGCCGCCGCGCGGAGGCTCGTGCAAGGAGCAGGCTGGCGACGTTGATGCAGGCGACCAACAGGACGAGACCCACGATGATCAGCAGAAGAACGAAGAAGAGGCCGATGGTCATAATCTGCGGCTCCGTCTTCAAACGGGCGAATCCGGAGATGGGCGACACGTTCATGTTGATCGCCCATTTCTGGCGCTCCGGCTGCGCGACATCGAGGCGCGTTGCCACGGTCCTGACTGCAGCCTGAGCTTCCCCCAAAGTCATGCCGGGCTTCAGTCTGGCGTACATCGCGAGCATTGTGTTCGGGAGATACGGTGGAACATACACGTCCGGCGCCAGACCGAACCCGAAAACTGTCCGGTGGGATTCCGAAAGGATTCCGACGACGGTGTAGGGCTTCCCGTTGAGGTTGATAGCGCGGCCCAAGATTCCGGGGTCTCCGTTGAAGTGGCGGCGCCAGAAGCGATTGCTGAGGACTGTCACCTCATCCGGGTCCGAAGGGAGAATGCCGCGGCCATAGGCCACACGTATTCCGAGTGACGCGAAGAAATTCTTTGTCACAAGGAAGTTGAAGATCTGGCGGGTCTCCGTACCATCGTTCCAGTTGATGACGGCTTCTTCGTTCTCACCGGCGACGTCTTCGAAGACGCCCGAGTCGCGTACGAACTGGAACACCGCTGGTTTGGCATGACTATTCCCGCCCAGGCGTACGTAGACGATGGTCGAGGCTTTCGTGACGCTTGGTTCACTGAGAAGAAACTCGACTGCGAGTGAGAACATCGCGGTGTTCACTCCGATACCGAGACCGAGGGAAAGCAACGCGCTTGCAACAAGGGCCGGACTGCGGCGGAGCCCTCGCATGGCGTAGACGATATCGCGCCAGAGATTCTCCAGCCATACGAACCGCCACAGGTCGAATCCCTGCTCCTTCAAAACGGATGTGTTGCCGAGCGGGATGGGATTGCCGTTCGCGGCAGCCATCTCCCGATGGAACGCAAGCTCCGCGTCGAGGTCCTGGTGGAGATTCCGACGGCGGAAGAGCTTTAGCAAGAAGCGCCGCATCGGTCAGCTCGCCAAAACTTTCTGCACGGCCGTCGAAAGCCGGCCCCAAGTGTTCTGTTCCGCCGCCAGCTGTTTTCGTCCTCGAGCGGTGATCTCGTAGTACTTGGCCTTGCGGTTATTTTCCGAGAGTCCCCAGGAAGAAGAGATTGCTCCGTCCAATTCCAACCGGTAGAGCGCGGGGTAAAGCGAGCCTTCCTCCACCTTCAGGACCTCCTCCGAGAGAAGATGAATCGTTTGAGCGACGGCATAGCCGTGCGCGGGTCCTCGTCGAAGGGCGTGGAGGATCAACAGGTCGAGAGTGCCCTGCAGGAGATTGGGAGCGGAAGCTTTTCCCATGAGCGTCTAGGGAAGAATGCCACGAGTTCCCTAGATCGTCAAGGGGGAGCCGATGGTTATTTGACGCCGAGATCCGTTTTGTAGGCTTCGAGAGTGTTGTAGACAATCGGGCAAACGGCTGCTCGATCCGGCATGTGCCACATTCGCGCCTGGAGGGAGCCTGGACCGTGGACCAGGTGCGGATAATCGCGGCAGATGTCGGGCCTGTCCTCATAGATCGTGCAGTCGTGACCACTCAGAAAGATGCAGCCGCTTTGGTCGTCGCGCCGGAGTATGAGTCCCTCTTCCTCCGATCGCATGGTGTAATCGCCGATCACCCGCGCCTCTTTCACACGGAGCGCTTTGGACAACCGGTGGATATCGCGATCGGAAAGCCGGACGGTGGACTTCCGGCAGCAGTTGGCGCAGACCCGGCAATCGATTTCCGCTTCGATGTCTTCTGCCATGCGGCGGAACCGCTTCTCGTGGAAGCTACGCCGCTTCATGTGTTGGCGCAGGCGCTCATTGCTGGAACGCGCCGCTTCGCCCAGTCTCTTGATCTGGACCAGGTCCGTTATCATTCTGAGGCTAGAATAGTCCATGGCTCTCACGCGTCGCGATCTTTTCTGGAGCGTCCCGGCGGGCTGGACCGCCCTGGCACAGGCAGTTCGAGCGGAAGCCGCCGGTGAGGATTACTGGCGCATGCTGGCTCACCAGTTTCCCCTGCAGCCGGGATTGCTCTACATGAACGCCGCGAACGTCTGTCCCGCGTCACGGCCCGTCATGGACCGGCATCTTGAATTTCTGCGGGACTTCCACTCCAACCCGTCGTTTCAGAATCGTGCCAAGTATGGCCCGATCGAGGAACGCGTGCGGCAGAAGATCGCAGCGCTGTTGCAAGTGACCGCCGATGAGGTGGCGTTGCCGCGCAACACCAGCGAAGGGACGAATGTGATCGTCCGGGGGTTAAACCTGAAAGCGGGCGATGAGATTGTCATCACGACGCACAATCACCCTTCCAACAACGACTCCTGGAAAGTCCGCGCGAAGCGGGACGGAATTGTGGTCAAAGAAGTCCCGGTGCCGATTCCCGCGAAATCGGCCGCTGATCTTGCCTCCGGCATCGAAGCAGCAATCACCCCGCGCACGAAGGTCGTCACGGTGACGCATGTCACTTCCACCTGCGGATTGAAATATCCGGCCCGCGAGATCGGCGAGATTGCAAAGCGCAAGAAAGTCTGGTTCCATCTGGACGGCGCTCAGAGTTTTGGTGCCATGGATATCAATCTGCGAGCCATTGGATGCGATTCCTACTCGTCCAGCATGCATAAGTGGCCGATGGGACCGCTCGAAGCCGGGGTTTTGTTTATTCGCATGGAGCGCCAGGAAGAAGTCTGGCCGTCCATCGTCACCGCCGGCTGGTCGGACACTTTGGTGGGCGCCCGCAAGTTTGAGGTGTTCGGGCAGCGGGACGATCCGCGGCTGGCTTCGCTGGAGGCAGCGGCCGATTTTCTCAGCCTGATCGGACCGGAGCGCCTGGACGCTCGCGTCCAGCAACTGACCGGCGCTTTGAAGAAGAAATTTGCGGACATGCCCGGGGTGGTTCTCAAGACCAACATGGAAAGCGGCCTATCCCAGGGCGTTGTGAAGATCGGTCTGAAAAAAGGCGATCTGAAGCAGGCTTACGACACTCTGTGGACGAAGCATCGTGCGGCTCTCTCGCTGACACCCACCGGAGAGTCAGCGGGAATTCGATTCTCGCCGCACGTCTACAACACCATGGACGATATTGAGCGAGCCGCGGCGGCAGTCAAAGACGTCGTGGGCTGACATCGGCGCCGCCGGGACATATACTGATTCCGCGAGGAATCTGCGAGTGCGTATTGGGCTTGCCGCAATCTTGTTCTTTCTCGTCCCTGTCTTAGCGGCCGGGCAAGCTCCGGAAGACGACCAGCTCGCGTCGTTACGCGAGAGCGCCAGGCAGGATCCACGGAACTCGTTCACGCACTATCGGATCGGCGAAACTCTCTTCAAGCGGTCTCAGTTTTCCGAAGCACAGGCAGAGTTTGAAGCCGCAATCCGCGGCAGCCGGGTTCCGAAATGGGTCGCCCCGGTATCCCATATCTACTTATCCAAGATCTATACGGCCACGGGCGAGCCGGATCGGGCCCAGGAACAGCTTCGGCTAGCGGCGCAAGCAAAGAAGCAATTGCGCGCCGCGCCGGACTTCCCATTACCAGCGGGAACCTTTCGAGTGGGGGGAGACGTCTCGGGTCCGATCGCGATCGAGCAGCCTCCTCCCGACTACTCTCCGGAGGCTCAGGCTGCGGGATTGGAGGGTTCGATCTATCTCGTCGGAGTTGTGGGCGCCGACGGCTTAGCTCGCGATTTTCAGGTGACAACTCCTCTGGGATTCGGCTTGGATGAGATGGCCGTAGATGCCGTGAAGCGGTGGCGTTTCGAGCCTGGATTGCGGAACGATGCTCCGGTCGATGTGTTCACGACTCTTCGCGTGGATTTCACTCTGCCCGCCAAGCGTTCCCGCTGGCACCTGACCGGCGCCGCCTTTGATCCTCCCGAAGGTACGGCACGTCCGTACTTTCGGTATGCTCCGTATCCCTCGGGTCCCGGCGTGTCAGGGGAAGCAATGGACCACGCCGCGATCGTCTCGGCAGTAGGCCGCCAGGCAACCGTTACCCTTTCCTTCGAAGTTGACTCGCAGGGCTTGCCTGGCGAATTCCATGTCGTGAATGCATCCGATCCCATTTGGGGTCCGGAAGCGATCGAGCTGGTGAAGGGATGGCGATTCATTCCCGGTACGCGAGACAAAGAGAGCGTCGCTGTCCCGTGTACCGTCATGCTGGTGTGGGGGCAAAGGGACATCAGGGCGGAGCGGCTGCCAAACCTGAGCATGGAGAGAATTGGTCCGTTGCAGATTGCCCCTCCGCCGCCGGCAAGCACCGTCGTTCTCAAATATAAGAAGGAACCGGCGTATTCGAACGAAGCCCTGAAAGCTCAGGTGGAAGGGACAGTCATTCTCTTCGCCATGCTCGACGGCGAGGGGGCACCGCGAGATCTACGCGTCGTGAAATCCCTGGGATATGGATTGGATCAGAAGGCGCTGGAAGCCGCAGCCGAGTGGCGATTTGAACGACTGCTGCTGAACGGAACGGCATCACCCATTCCGTTCAGCTTCGAGGTTGTTTTTCGCCTTCCGCGATCCGCCGAGGCAAGACCCTAACGCCAGTGTCCGCGGGCATCATAGGACGCGCATAGACAGGATGCGGCAGAGGAAAGCCGGTTTTCAGGAATTCAAATTCAGTCGACGATCGCTTGCGTCACTGCATTTTGAAATTCCGGCCGGATGTTCAGATGCGCATACGGCATCAGCTGGATCATCAGGATGCCGATGAGCTGCTCCTTGGGATCGATCCAGAAATAAGTGCCGTACGCTCCGCCCCAGCCGTATTCCCCAACGGAACCAAGAGTTGCCGACTCGCCGACATCCTCGCGCACGCGGAAGCCGAGGCCAAACCCATAGCCGCGGTAGGTGTCCTGCCACAGAGGCAGCTTCCCGATGTGGTTGGCCGTCATCGATTCGACGGTCTTCCGGCTGACCAATCGAGTACCGTCCAGTTGACCGCCATTCAGCAACATCTGGCAGAAGCGGAAATAGTCCTCGGCGGTGCCGGCCAAACCACCCGCTCCGCTGAGGAATTTTCCATTGGGATTCGCCTGGGCGAGCGCCGTCAACTTCTGCAAGCCTGCACCTTGCTTCACGTATGCCGTCGCCAAGCGCGGTGTGAGGTTCGAAGGCAGATAGAACCACGTATCTTTCATCGCCAGCGGATCGAGAATCCGCGCGCGGAAGAACTGATCCAGCGGCTGCCCGGAGACAACCTCCACCAGGCGCCCCAACACGTCGGTCGCCGGACCGTATTCCCAAGCGGTTCCGGGTTGAAAGTTCAGCGGAAGCTCCGCCAGCTGGCGAATGTAGTTTTCGAGAAGGTCTTCCGGCTTGCGGGCGGCACTGAGCTTCTTGAGAGCATCCACGGTGGGGCCGCCCGTACCGCTGGCCAGCCCCGCCGTGTGCGTCAGCAGATGCCGAATCGTGATGGGGCGGTCCGCAGGCACCAATCGATAGCCGCCTTCGTGCCGCTCATTCGGAGCGTTCACGATCGCCACCTTCGGATTCTTGAACTCCGGCAGAAACTTGGAAACGGGATCGTCCAGCAGAAACAGGCCCTCTTCCTGCAGCATCATGACGGCAAGACTGGTGACAGGCTTCGTCATCGAAGCCATGCGAAAGATCGTGTCGCCCTTCATCGGCTGCCTGGATTCCAGATCCGCAACTCCCTGCGATTCGAAGTAAGCGATGCGGCCCTTTCGCGCGACAAGAGAAACCGCGCCCGCGATCTCTCCTTTCTCGATGTAACGCTGCACCAAGGCATTCACGCGCTTCAGTCGCGCGCTGGAGAGGCCAACTTCTTCTGGCGCAGATTTCGGCAGAGTGGCGGCAAATCCCGCGCAGCCGATCAGCAGCACGGCGGCAATGGCTTTCATCAGAAACCTCCGAAGTTTCGATTCTGCCAATTCTGTCACGCCGCCGGCAGGAATTGTACAGTCTAGCTAACTCCGCAAAATGCTTCGTGCGCGGCTTCCTTTGTTGGATAAAGCTGCGGAAGCACACAGCCGCGAGCGAAGCGAGCGGGTCGGCTTACTAATGCATGATCCAGCCGCCGTCGACATTCAGCGTTTGCCCGGTCAAGCCGTCGCTTAACTCCGAGCTCAGAAACAGGCACGTCCGCGCAATATCGATCGGCACAATGCGGCGCTTCAGGCACTGTAGACCAACCCACTCCTTGATCTGGTCATCGGTGACGACGGTCTTTTCCGCTTCCACCAGCACAGCGCCGGGAGTGATGCAGTTGACGTGAATATTGTGCTCGCCCACCTCGTGCGCCAGGGAGCGGGTAAACCCGATCACTCCGCCCTTGGAAGCTACGTAATGAACCATGTTCGGCGGACCCAAATGGAACGTGATGGAAGAAATATTCACCACTTTGCCGGAGCGCCTCTGGATCATGTTCGGCATCACCGCCTGAGTGACGTGGAACATGCTTTTCAAATTCACCGCCTGCATTTCATCCCATTGCTCTTCGGTGATCTTCAAAAACGGCTGGCGGGGATAGATCCCGGCGTTGTTGATGACGATATCGATCGCTCCGAAAGACCGAAGGGTCTCGCCGACGGCCGCGTCGATGGCCCCGCGGTCGCGCACGTCCAGAGTAAAGGCGCGAGTCTTCACGCCGTCGCTTTCCAGCTGCGCCGCCGTAGCTTCGTTCGGCTCGCGATTTCGGTCGATGAGCACCACGTCGGCTCCCTGTTTGGCAAACAACCGAGCCACTTCATTTCCAATTCCCGTGGCGGAGCCGGTGATTAAAGCAACCTTATCTTTTAGAAGCATTTTTCGTTGCTATTGTCGTATACGGCAGCCGCCTCCGCAGCGGACATACAATCACTTCGACTCGGCACCGAGGCACCAATGAATATCCGGACCATCGAACCGTTCCGTGTTCACGGGACAACGATTCTGAAAGTCACAACTGACGAGGGCATTGCCGGTTGGGGCGAATCGATCGAACCTTACAACGAAACTTTTCTGAAGACCTTTATTGGCCAACCGGCTCACCGGTATGCGGTGTACCGGCATGCGGGCCTCAACATGGCGCTGCTGGACATCTTGGGCAAGGCGGCGAAGGCTCCGGCATATCAGGTACTCGGAGGGCCCACCAGAAACAAGATTCGCGTCATGACGCGCTGGTCGGACCAGGCGCTCAAGGCGGGCTATCGGGCGTTCGTCACTCCCCCGCCCTTGAGTCCCCGCGAAGGTCTGGATTTCGTCGTGGACGGCGGGGGTTCGCTCACGCCGGGACAGGCTTCGTCGCTCGCCGCAACGCTGGAGCGTCAGCATCCTCTTTGGCTCGACGAGCCTTGCACCCTGATGAATCTTGGCGCGCTGCGGAAGATCTCCGACGAGAGCGTGACACCAATTGGCTGGGGCCGCTCCATCACAGAGCTGAGCCAGGTACAGGATCTTTTGCGCGAGCAGATGATCGACGTCGTTCGGCTGAATATCGCCCGCCACGGCATCTCGGCGATTCGAAAAGCGGCGGCCCTGGCCGAGACCTATTACGTTGCCGTTGCCCCGTTCCACCGCGGCGGTCCCATCGCCACGGCCGCGGCATTTCAACTGGCGGCCAGCATTCCCAACTTTTACATCCAGGAAGTTCCCTGGGCCGAAGGGGACGATGCCAAAATCCGCAGCGAGTTGGTGGGCGCGGATATCGAAAAAGTTTCGAACGGATTCGCAGCGTTGCCAACGGGTCCGGGACTCGGCATCAATGTGAACGAAGCAGCGCTACGGAGGCTCGCCGCATGAACCGCAGAGATTTTCTAGGATTGAGCGCCTGCGGATGCGGACTGATGCCGCAAGCGGCGCAGGAGGCGCCATCGTTCGAGCAGGTGGGCACCAAGGTCAAAATCACCGGCATGAAGGTGTTCGGAGTGACGCTGCCGATTCGCGAGGCCGCCGACCGTCCCTACGTCTTCGTGAAACTCGAAACCAATCAGGGAGTCGCCGGCTGGGGCGAAGGAACACTCGAAGGAAAAGCCGCCGCCGTGATGTCCTGCATGGAAGACTTCAAGGAGTTTCTGATCGGCGCCGATCCCATGATGGTGGAGCATCACTGGCAGTCGATGTACGTCCACAGTTTCTACCGTGCCGGACCGGTCATCGGCTCCGCCATCTCCGGCATTGACCAGGCCCTTTGGGACATCCGGGGCAAGCTGCTGGGGATGCCTGTTTATCAACTGCTGGGCGGGCCCTTCGACACCAAGGGCGTGCGGGGCTACTATCATTTGCGCGCGAATACTCCGGCAGAGATGCGAGAGGTTCGCGCCAAGGCGAAGCAACTGGGAGTCACCGCCATCAAAGGCGGTATTCCCGGCTATTACGAATGGATCGAAACCGCCGCCAAGATTCGCCGCGCGGTCCAGGGTATCGAAGCCATGCGCGAGAATCTGGGGCCCGACATCGATATTGGCATCGACTTTCACGCCAAGACTTCTCCGGCCGTCGCCTCGATCATCGTCAAGGAATGCGAACCGTTGAACTTGATGTTCATCGAGGAGCCCTGCCCGCCGGAAAACATCGCCGCCATGCGCAAGATCGCCAAACGCTCAACCACTCCTATTGCGACCGGAGAACGTCTCGTCGCCAGCTACTCCTGCCGTGAGCTGGTCGAACAGGGAATCGTCGACATCATCCAGACCGACATCAACCACGTCGGGGGCATTACCGCTCTAATGAAGGTCTCCATGATGGCCGAGCCGTCCGGCGTGAAGATCGCTCCTCACGCTTGCGAAGGTCCAATCGGTGGAATGGCCACCGTTCACGCCGATGCCGCCATGCCCAACTTCCTGGTGCAGGAGATTTGTTCCGGCGTCGAAGCCGGCGAGAAAGAAAAGATCTGGGCGGAATGGTTCGGCTTCCCCGCAATGCGGATGGTGGATGGAAAATTCCCGTTACCCGCTAAGCCCGGCTTGGGATTCGACCTGGACGAGAAACAACTCACCAGGTTCCGCTTTCAGGGAACGAAGCCCATGGCTCGCGTCTTCCACGAAGATGGAAGCGTCGCCGAGTGGTAGCGACGCTCAAAGACTGCGAACGCGGATGTTTCGAAATTCGATGGGATGGCCCTTCTGGCACTGAAAGCCGATGACTCCCTGCGCATGCTTGCCATCGGCCGTATCCAGCACTTTCTGGCCATTCAGCACGATGGTAAAGTGATCGCCTTTGGCGGTGATCTCATAGCGATTCCACTGGCCGCCGGTCACGTGGGCCGGAGAGGCCTTGGCGGTACCCACCAGGCTGCCGGTGTTGTAGCCGGCCGGCTGAGTGTCCCAGATCTGCAGCTCATAGCCGGTGATGTGCGGTTGCCCCTCTTTCGAGGAACGGAGAAAGATGCCGCTGTTGACGGTGGCGGCGCCGCGAAACTCCAGCTTCAGCGTGTAATCTCCGTAGGACCCGGCGCTCCCCAGCCAACTGGGCTTGGTCCCCTGGCAGGCAAGGGTGCCGTCTTGGACGATCCAATCGCCATCGCCATGCGGTTCCCAGCCATTCATACTCTTTCCGTCGAACAGCAGCTTCCAGCCGCCGGACGACTCCTCCGCAGTCAGCCGGTTCTGCGCCATCGCGGCCGTAACGGCCATGACCATCGTGAGAACAAGTTTCCGTTTCATTCCGGTTCCCTAAAAAACATACTTCAGCGCCAGCTGCAGCTGGCGCATCGTCCTGGCAGAGGTGACAACGCCGAACGTCGTCGCATTGCGGGCGTCCGCGCTCGGGGCGTTCCAGTTCGGATGATTGGTGGCGTTGAACGCTTCGAAGCGGAAGTTCAATATGTGGTTTTCGTACAGCCGGATATTCTTCATCAGGGAGAGATCCGCCGTGATCGTACCTGGCTTTCTCAAAGTGTTCCGCCCCATATTTCCCGGACGCCAGCTGAGATTCGGATTCGTTACGTCGATTGCCGCAATGTTCCAGAACTGCTGCGCGGTCTGCTCCTCGAGAAAAGGACTTACCCCCGTTGCGAATGGCTGGTTCCCCAGCGTGTTCAACCCGGCGGTATCCCCCAGCTGAGAGACGTTCATCGGTGTGCCGTCCGCCAGCGTCAGAATCGTGCCCAGTTGCCATCCACCGGCCACCCCACTCCAGAAACCTTCCGTTACCCACGGCTTGCCCTTGCCGAAAGGCAGCTCGTAGAGGACGGAAGCCGCCAGGCGCTGCCGCATGTCGAACTGGGACAGGCCCCGTTCGGCGGCGAGATTGTAGCTATTGGTGGGCCAGAGAGTATCGCCCGAGTTCGTGCGAAGCGCGCTGCCGCCGTCGATCGCCTTGGCGTAGGTGTACGAAACCAGGTACGTGAGGCCGCCCGACATCCGCTGCGTCAGCTTCGCCGAGAAGGCGTGGTAGTTCGAATTGGAGCTGCCGTCCACCTCTTGCAGCCGCCCGTAATCCGGCCACGGCGTCCGCGCCAGAACCGATCGGGTATCGGTAGGCCCGCTCTTGACGACCGGTTGATTGTAGATCCGGAACCGCTGCAGTTTGTGTCCCGCATTGGCCAGATAGCCCACTTCCAGCGCCAGGGTCTGCGTGATCTGACGCTGCACGTTGAACAGCCATTGCTGAACGTAGGGAGTCCGCATTCCCTGAACATTTCCGAGAATCTGTGGGCGGCCCAGGCATGGTCCGGAGTACCCTGAACACGTAAACGTCTGCCGGGCCAGCGCCCACGGGTCCGATAGCTGCGCGCTGCGATCTTCGATGCTGGTGACAAAAAGGTCCCGCCCGGCCATATTGCGAGCCATGTCAAACACCGGATTGCCGGAGTCCTGCACGTAGAAAAGTCCCACCCCGGCGCGGATGGTCCAACGATCGGTCGGACTGTAGGCGATGCCCAGCCGCGGCGCGAAATTGTTGTTGTCCGGGTTGACGGTGCTGCGGCCCATATACTGATCTCCCGCCTGTACCAGTTGCCCGTCGGCGAAGCGGAAATTCAGTCCCTCATAGAAATCGCCATCGCCCGGCCGTGTGATTACAGGGTGCTGCGCGTTGGGAATGATCCCGTTATTGTCGACGCCCGGACCGAACATCTGAACGTTCATAATCCCGCGATACTTGTCCACCCACGGCCGGGAATTCTCATACCGCAGCCCGATATTGATCGTCAGGCGCGAAGTGACTTTCCAGTCGTCCTGAACATAGGTGAAAAAGGAGCTGCGGCGGAGCATGCCGTTGGCCATCGCCACCACTCGCGCCGATTGTCCCGGCAATCCCAGCATGTAGTCCGCGAAAAGAAATCCCGTCGCCGAGCGGTTCGCCGGATTGAATGTCGACTGTCCGTCGAAGATAAACTCGCCCGTCGCTTTCTGGTTGCCGTACTGGTTGTAGCGGTCGCGATTGAACTCGAATCCCACCTTGATCGAGTGCCGGCCGCGGACGATCGAAAGACTATCCGCAAGCTGAAACGCTGTGTTCCGCGTGACCCACGGCGTCACTCCGCCGAATCCGTTCAACCCGCTGCCCAGCGCAATCGCGGGCACCCCGTAGGCGAGAGGGCTCGCCGCGAAAAGGCCGACAATCCCCAGGTCCTTCTGCACGTCGCGATTATTGGCAAAGTAGCCGACAACGTCGTTCTTAAACTCGTTCCAGGAAACGCGAGCTTCGTTCACCGTCGCAGCATTCAAAATACGAGTGTTGGAAATCATCGCCTGCTGAACTTTGGTGGCCGTCTGCTGGCTGTCGGTGATAAACAGCGACGACGGAATCTGCAGGTCGTTGCCCCAGCTGTAACGCCCAAACCAGTTCGATCGCGAGCTTTCGTTGAAATCGATGCGTTGGTTGAACTGATCGGAATCGGTGGGAGACACCGCATTTCGGACATAATTCCGCGCCAGCCCGCCGCCGGAAGCCGTCGGAACGGGATAGAACTCCAGCAGCCGCAGCGATGCCGGATCGAAACGGCTGCCGGGAATCTGATTATTCGCAAACGGCGTAGCGGAGACGGCCACTCCGGCGTCGTTGAACACTCGAGTTTGCGGATCGTAGATGGCGTTCTGTCCGGTGAAATCCCCATTGCGCATCGCTACCGGCGCCGTCGACCCCACCACCTGTGTCGTCAGCCGGTCGCGCAGAGCTTCATAATTCGACATGAAGAACAACCTGTCGCGGCCATTGAACACCTTCGGGATGAGAACCGGTCCACCCAGCGTGAAGCCGTAGTTGTTCCGCCGGAATGGATTCTTCGACCCGTCCGATTGCCGCCACTCCCGGGCGTCCATGGCGGAATTCCGCAGAAACTCGAATGCCGTTCCATGAAAGCTGTTGCTGCCCGACTTCGTCGTTACGTTGATTTGCGACGAGCCGCGGCCGAACTCGGCCGAGTACACTCCCGTCTGTACCTTGAATTCCTGAACAGCGTCGACCGACGGATGAATGATGTAGGAATTGAAATTGGGGTCCGTATTCTCGACCCCGTCGAGCGTGTAGCGGTTAAACTCCAGCCTCTGCCCGGCGACGGAGAGCGATGTCTGGCTGCGTACTCCTCCCTGCAATCCGCCTGCGCCTCCTGCGCCTCCCTCGCGCGTCACGTTCGGCGCCAGCGTGACCAGTTGAAGATAGTCGCGCCCATTTAAGGGCAGCTCGACAATCCGCCGGTTCTCGATCACCGTCCCAAGCGTCGTGTTCTCGGTGGACAGAAGAGGAGCCGCCGCCGATACCTCGACCTGTTGCGATGTGTCGCCCACGACAAGATTGAAGTCGGCGCGGATGACTCCGCCGACATCCACCGTAACGTCCTTCATCGAAGCGATCTTGAATCCCTGCGCCTCCACGCGCATGTCGTACTGTCCGGGAACGAGATAAGGAAGCACATAGGTTCCGGAATCGTTCGTCGTAGCGGCACGAGACTGAGCCGTCGCCCGATTGGTCGCCGTTATCGAGACACCGGGCATCAGTGCGCCGGTCGGATCGGAGACGGTTCCGGTGATTTCGCCAAAGTTTTGAGCGGCCAGGGGAAGGCTGCACGGGGCCAGAAGCAACATAGCAACTGCAAAGCGCATTGAGACTCCTCCGTGAACGGCGAACATCATATCACCGGGTGGAGAAGAGGCAGCCCGGAATTCCGGCAAGCCCGCTCAGGCGTAGGGATCGATTTGAATCTTCAGCATCCGCGGCAAGGGAGTGGGATCGATCTCGGCAACGTCTACCCGCTGCTGCGCGGCCTGCGCCGCCGCCAGTCCCGCGATCTGACCCAGCGTCATCCACACCGGCTCCATCCGCAGCACGGACATCGCCACGTGTGTGCACGACAGCGGCACCGGCGCCAACAGATTGTCCAGCTTCTTCGGAACCATGGCGCCATAGGGAACCTGTCCCGGCTGCGCCGGACCGAAGGCTTTCTTCGGATACCAGAGAACGCCCTCCATAAACCCATCGACGGTGAAGCGCCGGTCCTGGCACGGGTGAACGTCGAAGGAATGCTCGCCGATCGCGATCGGCTGCTCCACTGTGGGGGTGCGTTTCGTGCCGGCGTTCACCGTGAAGTTGTGCTGCGTGACGATCGCGCGGCCTTCAATGCGGCGCCCCTGCCGGACGTAGATTTGCCACGGCCAATGCCCGGAATCCTGGAACTCCTGCCGGTGAAGCCCGATCGGCTTCATGTGCTCGCGCATCGCCTGCGGAACCCGGGCGTCGTTCTGCAGGAACCAGATCATTCCCGCGACGTGATCCACGTGAAACTCCTGCAGCCGCTGCCGGTGAAAGCGTTCCGCTTCCGGCCACGTCCAGCTCGCTCCCGGAATATTGATGCTCGTCAGCCATTCGATATTCCCGTTCATTTGATACTTCCGCCGCGGCAGTTTGTGTCCCCAGCCCCACCGCTTGATACGGCCGCTGGCAAAATCCATCAACAGCGGCTCGTAGTCGGGCAGGTGCTGGTCGTATGATGCGGGCTTCCCGATGGGCACTCGCTGCTCCGGATCGTCGGTGAAAATCGACCGCGCGCAGAACGCCTGAATGGCCGGAGATGCTTCGCCGGTATCGGGAGTCAGGATCTGTTGCCCCGTTCGCCAGTTCATGTAGTGAATTCCCGCAAATGGTTCCCCGTGCTCGCTGCGGCTTTCGCGGCCCACGCGATAGGGTACTTTGGCCGCGCCGGCCAGATCGCCCTCGTAGGTACCATCGATAAAAGTGCGGGCGGTGACGGTGAATCGTTCCTTGTCCGGAGCTTCCAGTTCCACCGAACGGACACGCCGGCCCTGCACGGCGGCGGAAACCAGGTGATGCGCCGGCATCCACCGCAGCATCTTCGACTCCGCCTGCACCAGTTGATCGAAAGCCCATTCGGCAACCGACGGCTCGTAATACCAGCCGTCGTTGATCAGCTTGAATTCATCCGGCTGGCCTTCCAGCAGCTTGGCGTAGTGGCCGCGAACTTTGCCGATGAACTCCGCCACCAGCCCCCCGAATAATTGGGGACGGACGGCATCGGTTGTAGAAAGCCCGCTTGCCGCCATTCCACCCAGATGCTTTTGCGGACACGCCAGGATCACCTTCAACCCCCGCCGGGCCGCTTCCACAGCCGCCGCCACGCCTCCCGGCGTCGACCCGTAAACAAGCACATCGCACGTCTGCGGCGCCGCCTGCAACGGAACCGCGGCGATCCCCGCGGCTCCCAGAAATTCCCGTCGTCGCATCATAGTTCGCTCTTGACTCCCCTCAATTCCGCCGGCTTCATCGTTCGGTCGAAAACAGCCCGGGGGACCGAACAGGATTCCCGGATCACCAGGTGCGGCGTGAAGATCTCATGGTGTGGGACCGATTGCGGCCCTTCGGAAATTCGCTCGAAAAGAATCTCCGCGGCGCGGCGGCCCATCGCCTGTTTCGGCTGATCGACCGTCGTCAGCGGCACCGGAAGATGTTCGACGAATCGCAGATTGTCGAACCCGACAATCGACAATTCGCGCGGGATTTCGATGCCCACGCTGTTCGCCTGCCTCACCAGCATCAGGGCTACATGATCGTTGCCGCAAAGAAACGCGGTGGGCGCATCGGCTTTCCGGCGGAACCGCCGCAAAGCGGCCGCAACCTCATCCTCCGGCCGGCCGGCGACATCCAGAATGTGCTCCTCCGGAACCTTCCTCCCGTTGCGCGCCATCGCCTCCAGAAAATATGTCTCGCGGATGTGTGGCTTTCCTCCGGCCAGCGGCCGGCAGAAACCGATGCGGCGATGCCCGAGAGACCATAGATACCGAAGCGCCTGATCCACTCCCGCGCGGTCGTCCAGAACGACGCTGTCGAACTCCGACTTCTCCGCGCTGGTAAACAGCAGTACCGTAGGAATTCCCGCCTGCCGCAGCTGCGCCAGCGCCTTCGGCGTCTCTTCGTGAGGATCGTGCGCGAGGATCACACCGTCCACGCGCCGCTGCACCAGGTTGCGAATATGAAACTCCTCCAGATGCACCCGGTGCCGCGAATTGCACAACAGAATCTGATACCCGCGCTGGAGAGCAGCGTACTCGATCGATTCGGCAACTTCACCGAAAAACCGGTTGGAAATATCCGGCAGAAGCAGCGCGATGATCTTCCAGCCCTGCTCGTCATTGGAGGCGAGATCCGCCACCAGCGTGCCGCGTCCCGGCTGGCTTTCCAGGATCCCTTCCTGGACCAATGGTTCCAGGGCTTTGCGCAGTGTGACGCGAGACACGCCCAGCTCCGCTGCCAGGGTGCGCTCCGAAGGCAGCAGAGCGCCCTTCGTAAGCTTCCCTGAATCAATCATTTCCCGCAGTTTTTGGGTACATCGATCGCGTTTCATTCGCTGGTGTTTCGCCGGTTCCCCGCAGGCGCCAAGCCGATTGTAGTGGAAGATTTGCCGGCAGTCCACTAAATATACCAATGGTCTTTTTTATTGACAGGTGGGTCACTGTGCAATATGCTGGCTCCGATCTCCCCGTCCGGAGTTTCCAAAGGATCCACGATGACCATTTCCTCCCTGTCCCGAGTCCTCTTCCTGTTCACCGTCATGGCCGTCCGGCTGTCCTACGGTCAAACATTCACCGGAACCATCCTCGGGACCGTGTCCGATTCCAGCGGCGCGGTCATCCCGAACGTCCGCATCGTTGCAACCAACGAATCCACCAACGTTCAGCAGTCCACTGCCAGTAACCAGTCCGGATACTTTGAGATCCCGGCCCTGCCCCCGGGTACCTACCGGCTGGAGGCGGAGTTGACCGGCTTCAAACGCTTCACCCGCGCGAATCTCAAGCTGGATACCAGCCAGAAAATGGAAGTGCCCGTCGGGATGGTCACGGGCGACGTTTCCGAGCGGGTAGACGTCACGGCGGAATCCCCGCTGCTGCAAACGGCAACGTCGTCGGTCAGCCAATTGATCGACAACAAGAAGGTCGTCGATCTGCCTTCGTCCAACCGCAATCTTTTCCAGATCGCCACGCTCACTGCCGGCGTGACCGATGTGACCAATACTGCCAGCGCCGCTCCGGCCACCTCCGGCTCGGTCGGGTTCGGCCGCTGGTCGTCCAACGGCGGCCAGGTGAACACCAACGAATTCATGGTCGATGGAGCCACCGCTCTCACTGCCAACATGGGCGCGGCGTCCATCATCCCCACCATCGACGCCATCCAGGAGTTCAAGATTGAAACCAATGCGCTGGCGGCGGAATTCGGCCGCACCGGCGGAGCCGTCATCAATGCCGTCTATAAATCCGGTACCAACGACTTCCACGGAACGGTCTACGACTTCTGGAAAAATCGCGTTCTCAACGCCAACTCCTGGCTGAATAACCGCAACGGCACAAATCGCGATTTCTCGAACGTGCACACGTTCGGGTACTCGATCGGCGGTCCGGTCTGGATTCCCAAGGTCTTTAACGGGAAAGACAAGCTCTTCTTCTTTCACAACTACGAGGGCTACCGCGATGTGCTGCCCTCCCGGCTGCAGTTGAGCGTTCCGGCGGAACTGGAACGGACGGGCGACTTCTCGCAGCGCCGCACGGCGCAGGGCCAGCTCATCCAGATCTACGACCCGCTCACCACCGCGGCAGTATCCGGAGCGGCAAACACATACACCCGCACGCCGTTTCCGAACAACGTGATTCCGGCAAACCGCATCGACCCTGTCGCGCGCAATCTCATCAACTATTACCCCGCTCCCAACTCGACTCCTACCGATGCATTCACGAACGCGAACAACTACGTCGTCAACGCCACCGGCCAGAACCGGCAAAACATGTGGTCGCTGAAGGGGGACTACAACATCCGGGATGGACAGCGGTTGTTTGCCCGATACACCGAAAGCTCGCAGGGCGGCGGAGCGGCGAATCTGTTCGGAGCAACTCCGGGCTGCAGCACCTGCCTGCAAACCAACAATCCCGCCGGAGCTTACTCCTCCCGGGGAGGAGGGTCGGATCTGTTCATTTATCCGAAGAATGCCGTCATCGGCTTCACCGACACTTTGTCGCCCACCACGATCCTGGACCTGCGCTACTCGCTCAATCGCCAGTTGCTCAGCCGCCTTCCCCAGTCCAGCGGCTTCGACCTGGCCGGCGCGGGATTTCCTTCACAAATGGCAAGCTCCGTCTTCTATAACGTTTTTCCACCGGTCTCCATCGACTCCTACGAAGGCCTGGGCACGCGCTCCAATGGCGACCTGCTGCGCCGCGGCGATTTGTCGCACTCCGTCCAGGGCAGCATCGCCAAGATCACCGGCCGTCACACCATCAAGTTTGGCGGGGATTTCCGGATGTACCGCTACGCCGACATCCAGGCGACTGACGTCACTCCTTCATTCGCATTCAACCGCGTCTGGACTCAGCAGAATCCCTTTGGCACCAGCCCGACAGCCGGCTGGGGGATGGCGTCTTTCCTGTTGGGAACGCCCGCCAGCGGCAACAACCGGATTCCCGGCTCCATCGCCATTCAATACTTCTACATGGCTGGCTACATCCAGGACGACTGGCGCGTGAACAACCGGCTGACCATCAACGTAGGACTGCGCTACGACCTGGAAACCCCCTACACCGAACGCTACAATCGCACCTCCAGCTTTGACCTCGACGTTCGAAGCCGGGCAACCGATCGTCTGACCTCCGCGCTGGGAGGATTGCAATATATGGGCAAAGACATCGATTCGCGCTACCGGAATCCTGTCGACAAGAACAATTTCGGTCCGCGCCTCGGCCTGGCGTACAAGATCTCGCAGGCCACCGTGTTTCGTGCCGCCTACGGCATCTTCTTCCAACCCACGGTGACAACCGGCTTCGGCGCCAGCACTTTCGGAGCCCTGGGCTATGACGGCGACACTCCCTTCGTCAACTCCACCGACGGCGGACTGACGCCGGCCCGGTATCTCCAAAATCCCTTTCCCGACGGCTTCAATCAGCCGACCGGCAATGCCGACGGATCCAGCACGTTGATCGGCCAGTCCATTACCACGCAACTGCGAAACGTGGTCGCGCCTTATACGCAGCAGTTCAACGCCGGCATTCAGCATCAGATCGGCTCCTGGCTGATCGATGCCGGATACGTTGGATCTCGCGGCGTCAACCAATACATCAATATCCAGGGGAACCAACTGGATCCTTCCCTGTATTCCATGGGCGCCGCGCTCAATCAACAGGTTCCCAATCCATTTCTGGGATTGGTGCCGCGCGGAACGTTCGCCAACTCCACCCTCAGCGCGGGTCAACTCCTGCGGCCGTTCCCGCAGTTCACCGACGTGCAGTACAACACCGTGTCGGCCGGACAGATGAAGTACGATGCTCTGCAAACCAAGGTAGAGCGCCGGTTTTCGAGCGGATTCTCCCTGCTCGCCTCCTATACCTGGGCCAAGAACATCGGCAACGTCGGCGAGCGCTACTTCCGCAGCACCGGCGTCCAAAACCAATACAACAATCTCATCGAAAGAAGCATCTCCCCCATCGACGTTCCGCACCGTCTCACCGCCGCCTTTCTCTACGATCTGCCATTCGGCCGCGGCAAACGGTTCGGCAGCGGCATGTCCGGATTCGCGAACCTCCTTGCCGGCGGCTGGCAAGTCAACGGAATCTACACCCTGCAAAGCGGCCTTCCGCTGTCCATCGGAGTGCCCGTCAACAGCATCGGATTTGGAGCCGGCCAACGGCCCAACAACAACGGAAAATCGGCCTTGCTGCCGGAAAGCGAACGGACTCCCACCCGGTGGTTCGACACCTCCGTGTTCTCCCAACCGGGTGCATTCAACTTCGGCAATACCGGCCCGCAATCGCCGGACCTGCGCGGGCAAGGCATCAATAGCTGGACCGCCTCTTTCTTCAAGAACACCATGCTGAAGGAACGCATCAATCTCCAGTTCCGCGCGGAATTCTTCAATCTGCTGAATCACCCGCTGTGGGCCAATCCCGGAACCACCGTCGACACTCCAACATTCGGCCAGGTCACGCAGAAGACGGGCAACCGCGCGGGTCAACTGGCACTCAAGGTAATTTTCTAAGCGGGAGGGTTCGGTTCCTCCCCCTTGCAATGACCTACACACGGCTTCGATGGTGGATCGTTGGCGCGCTGTTTGCCGCAACGACGATCAACTACATCGACCGGCAGACGTTATCGATTCTCAGTCCCCTGCTGCGGCGGGAACTGAACCTGACGGAGCGCGATTACGCCAACATCGTCACGGCCTTCCTGATCCCCTACACCGTGATGTACAGCGTGGGCGGACGATTGATGGACGCCATCGGAGCCAGGCTCGGCCTGACCCTCAGCCTGGCCTGGTGGTCCGCGGCGACGATGCTCACCGGGCTGTCGCGCGGCGCGCTGTCGCTGGGTTTCTTTCGATTTCTTCTCGGCACGGGTGAGCCGTGCGTCTATCCGGCCGGCGTCAAGGTTTGCGGCGAATGGTTCCCCGAGCGCTTGCGAGGCTCCGCCATTGGCATCTTCTCCTCCGGAGCCTCCGTCGGTGCCGTCCTCGCTCCCCCGCTGATCGCATGGCTGACCCTGACATTCGGTTGGCGGTACGCGTTTCTCATTCCGGGAATGCTGGGACTGCTCTGGCTGCCCTTTTGGCTGAAGCTCTATCGGCCCGCGCAACGCCACCCTTCCCTCACCGTCGAGGAAAAATTGCTGCTGGCGCGCGGCGACGTAAGCGGCACGCCGAAGAGCTGGCGCAGCCTGCTGCGCCGGCGCGTGATCTGGGGCCTCGTCGCCGCGCGATTCCTCAGCGACCCCGTTTGGTATTTCTACCTGTTCTGGCTGCCGGACTATCTGCAGAGGGAGCGCGGTCTCACCCTGGCCGAGATGGGACTCTACGGCTGGATTCCGTTCGTCTGCGCCGACCTGGGAAGCGTCGGCGGAGGAGCGTTCTCCGACTTCCTTGTGCGGCGGGGACTCCCGCCCGTGAAAGCCCGGCTGGCGGTGCTGATCGGCGTGGGCTGCCTGGCTCCTCTGGGAGCGCTCGTCGGTGCAATTCCCTCCCTGCCCGTTGCCATGGCGGTCACCTGCCTTGTTGCATTGCTCACACAGTGCTGGTCGGTCAACACCGCCTCTCTGACGGCGGACCTCGTGCCGCATTCCAGCACGGCCACCGTGTTCGGGATGATGGGAACCGCCGGAAGTCTCGCCGGGGCCTGCTTTGCGCAAGTGCTCGGATGGATTATCGGTAATTTTGGTTACGAGGCGGCCTTTGCCGTCGCCGCTTTGCTCCATCCCTGTGCAGCCGCCGTTCTTTGGCTGACACTTCGCCGGATGAAACAGCCGGCGCTCGATTTGGAATGAGGAGATTCCCGAAATGAGAATTGCAGAACAAAGAGACTGCGACGTCCTGGTCTGCGGAGGCGGCACCGCCGGTCTGGGAGCCGCCGTGGCCGCGGCAAGAAATGGAGCGAAAACCATCCTGCTGGAGCGTCACGGATTCTGCGGAGGAATCTGCGTCAGCGCCATGGTCCATACCTTCGACGGAGCCCGGAACAGCCGGAACCATTCGCAATTCGTGGTCGGCGGAATTCCCCGCGAAGTGATCGATCGCCTGGGAAGGAACAACGGCCTCAGCCTGGACGACAACCCGCCGGAAACCCTGAACTTCGACCCCGAGGCCATGAAGCTGGTCTCCGATCGGATGCTGTTCGAAGCCGGCGTGACCGTGCTGTACCATCTGCAAGCGGCGGAAGCCGTTCGCGACGGCGACCGCATCGCGTCTGTCATCGCCGCCGGCAAAGAGGGATTCTGGGAGATTCGCCCGCGGGTGATCGTCGATACCACCGGCGACGGCGACGTCTGCTATTTCGCAGGCGCCTCATATGAGAAACACGACCAGTTGCAGACCATGTCTCAGCACTTTCGCATCGGGGGAATTCAAGGATCCGGCAACTGGGAAAAGATCGAAAACGATTGCCGGCGAGTGCTGGACGCCGCGTTTGCCGAAGGGCGCGCGCCGCGCTATGGAGGCCCCTGGATCATCCGGATCCGTCCCGGAGAGGTGACCGTTAACTGCACGCGTCTCTACGGAGACGGCTCCAGAACGGAAGATCTTTCCCACGCCGAACGCATGGGCCGCGAAGACGTCGCGCGGATGCTGGAGATTTTCCGGGAGTCGCTGCCCGACTTCCGCTCCAGCTATATCCTCACCTCCGGACCGTCCATCGGCGTCCGGGAAACCCGCCGGATCTCGGGCGATTCTCAGGTCACCGCGGAAGACGTTCTACAGGGGAAAAGTGTCCCGGACCCGGTAGCGCTCGGCAGTTGGCCCATCGACATCCACCCCGCCGATGGCCGTGTAGGAGTACACCCCCACAAAGAGAACCCCCCCGCCCCCTATCCGATCCCCCTGCGAGCGCTGCTGGTCCGCGACCTCAGCAACACCCTTGTTGCCGGAAGATGCCTGTCGGCAACCCACCAGGCCCATGGCTCCACCCGGGTGAGCGGAACCGCGATGGCCACCGGTCAGGCTGCCGGAACCGCCGCCGCCCTGGCGGCCGCCGTCAGCGGAGAGGTGCGCGCGATCCCATATCACCGGGTGGAGGAAACCTTGCTCCGCGACGGCGTCATCCTATCGATCTGATTGCATCCAATTTTGACGGTTTTCGCCACTTCTGTATACACTTACTTTCCGAAAAACGTCTCCGCCGCCGTACGTTCGAGGATCCATTGCCGGTCTTCGTCTTTTAGAAATGGAAGCCCGGAGCGTATGAGTTCGATCGAGTCCCGGTAGGAGTGGCCGTCTTCGACTTGAAACGGACAGTCGCTGGCCCACATCAGGCGGCGAGGGCCGAACGCTTCGTGGACGCGGCGAATAAACGAACCCAAATCGCGGTACGGGGGCTTTTTCGCCCCCAGCGCGTAAAATGCCGATATCTTAACTTTTACTTGAGGGAAACGGGCTAAACCGCACAATTCACGTATCTCTGAATCGCGAATTGTTCCGTCAGATCCGATCCTTGCGAGATGATCTATCACTACGGGCGTATCGGGGTGACGCCCGCACATCCGGGCGACGGAGGGGATCGCGTCCGGGTTTATCAGGCAGCACATCGCCAGACGATGCTCGGCTCCGGTGCGCCACATTCGTTCCATGGGTTCGTTTTCCAGCCAAGTTGCGGGAAATGGGCCCGGAACGATGCGGAAGCCGCGGACTCCGCCTTTCGACAAGGCGAGCATCGCGCGATCCGGCTCCTTCGAGGGATCGACAATCCCGACGCCCGCAAAAACCCCCGGATGGTTGGCGATGCAATCCAGCATGTACCGGTTGTCGAAGCGGTAAAAGCTCATTTGAATCAATACGATTCGGGTGACGCCGGCCGGATTGGAATGGCGAAACAGATCCTCCGGCGTGAAGCGTGGCGGAGGGTAGTCCCGCTCCTTCGGATCGCGCGGATACCGTGTCCGGTCATCAGTCCATACGTGGACATGGGCATCGATTGCAGGGGGCATTGCGTGCGTGCAATTATACTCGCTGTATGCAGTTAGCTACCAGTGGCGCTCTTTTGACGTTATTGGTGGTGTCGATTGCAATTAATTATGTAGATCGGGGCGCGCTTTCGGTGTCGGCGCCGCTGATTGCTTCCGAGCTGTCTCTGTCGACGAATCAGATGGGGCTGCTGTTGTCGGCTTTCTTCTGGACCTACTCCACATTCCAGATCGCGGCAGGCTGGCTTGTGGACCGCTACCCGGTGAAGTGGGTCTATGCCGGTGGATTTCTGATCTGGTCGCTTTCCACGGCAGCGACGGGACTGGCGAGTTCGCTGGGAGCCCTGATTGCCGCCCGGTTGACGCTGGGAGCCGGAGAGAGTGTCGCCTACCCGGCGATTTCCAAGATTCTTGTCCGGGCGTTTCCCGAGTCGAGCCGGGGAGTTGCCAACTCGCTGATCGATGCCGGCGCGAAACTGGGTCCGGGCTTGAGCACGCTGGCAGGAGGATTCGCGGTGGCGGTGCTGGGATGGAGAGGTCTCTTCATTGCCGCCGGTCTTGGCAGTCTGCTCTGGTTGATCCCCTGGCTGGCCCTCCCGTCCCTGAAGCTCAGCGAGACCGATGACAGGTCGCAAGGGAGCGGGCCCGGCTGGCGGGAACTGCTGGCGCGCCGGCCCGTCTGGGGAACCTCTCTCGGGATGTTCGCCCTGGGCTATACGCAATACTTTCTGCTGACCTGGCTGCCAAGCTACCTGATCCAGGAGCGCGGCCTCACCATGAGCAGCATGGCGGTGCTGGGGTCTTTACCGTTTTGGGGAATGGCGGCGGCTTCGGTGACGGCGGGATGGTGCGCCGATCGAAGCATCAAGGCCGGCCGGAGCGTCAGCCGGGTCCGCAAAGGGTACGCCGTCAGCGGTCTGATTCTCTGCGGGCTGGTGATATTGCCCGCGCCCGCCGTTGCCGGAGCGAATTTCTCCGTTGCGCTCATCACCGGCGCATGCATTTGCCTGGGCGGGTTTACGGCGAACGTTTGGGCGATTACTCAGACGCTGGCCGGTCCGCTTGCGGCGGGCCGGTGGACGGGACTGCAGAACTGTATCGGTAATCTTGGCGGAGTGCTGGCTCCGCTGGTTACGGCGTGGATTGTCTCGGTCACGGGCTCGTTTCTGTTCGCGTTCTGGGCTGCTACCGCGGCGCTGCTGCTGGGGGCGGTGGCGTACCTCACCCTGGTGGGAAACGTCCAGCCGCTGGTTTGGGCCTCCCCGGGCATTCCATTTTCACCTCGTCATGAGTATCGATAGCACCGCTCTTCTCTCGACTGCCGCCGATCTGGTGGCGATTCCCAGCATCAATCCCGCCTACCCGGGCGGCGTTCCGGAAGAAGCCGTCGCCGCTTATGTCGAGCGGTTCTTTTCGACTTGCGGTGTCGAGACGTTCCGCCAGAAGGTTGCCGCCGGACGCGAGAACGTAATCGCCAGGGTGCCGGGCCGAAATCCGGACCGGCGTGTCGTGTTCGAAGCGCACATGGACACCGTATCTTCGGAGGGCATGAGCATTCCTCCGTTCGAGCCTCGAGTGGAGGGCGGGCGTCTGTACGGGCGTGGATCGTGCGACACCAAGGCAGGACTGGCCGCGATGATGCACGCCGTCGCAGAAATCGCCCGCAGCGGCAATGCGCCAAACGCGGAAGTCTGGCTGGCGGCCGTCGTCGATGAAGAGTATTCCTTTACCGGCGTGACGCGGCTGTGTCAGGGACTCAGCGCCGATGCGGCGATTGTCGCGGAGCCGACCGAACTGCGCCTCATCACGGCCTCCAAGGGTGTCCTTCGCGGTACGGTGCGCACGCGCGGCAGGGCGGCCCACAGCTCGAAACCTCACCTGGGAATCAACGCGATCGAGCATATGGCGCACGTCGTTCTGGCACTCGCTGCCGACAATGAGCGGCTGGCGGCGTGCGTGCATCCTCTCTTAGGACCCGCAACTCTGAGCATTGGCCTGATTTCGGGCGGCGAGCAGGTGAATTTTGTGCCCGACCAGTGCCGCATCGCGCTGGACCGGCGGCTTCTGCCGGGCGAAGACCCGGCGGCGGTTTGGCAAGGCTACGCCGTATTGCTGGAGCCTCTGCGGCGTACCGTCGCCAATATCGACTTTGCGCTGGACGCTCCTACGATTTCCGACGCCGCCCTGGAGACACCGAGCGATACCGCGGTTGTTCGAGCCGCTCAGGAAGCGCTCTCCGCTTTGGGCATGAACGGTGAACCGTGCGGAGTCCCTTTTGGCAGCGACGCGAGCAAACTGTCGCGTCACGGCGTACCGAGCATCATTTTCGGACCAGGCAGCATCGATCGCGCGCATGCCGCCGTCGAGTATGTCGAGTGCGATCAGGTGGTGAGCGCAGCCGCCTTTTACCATCGATTCCTGGAGCAGTTTTCGTAGTGTTATGTCCACCGTCTTAACGAAAGATCAATTTCCCAGCATTCGCGGCCGCTGCTATCTCGATACCGCCGCCGAAGGGATTCCGCCGGTGTGCGCCGCCGAAGCGCTGGAGGAATACTTGCGCGAGAAGGCAAGCGGAACGCCCGGACGGACACGCCATTACGAAATGCAGCATCAGGCCGAGGCTGCCGCCGCCGCATTGCTGGGAACCAGCGCGGACAATGTGGTGCTGCTGGCGAACGCATCGGAAGCCCTGAATCTACTGGCCAATTCCATCGACTGGAAGCCGGGCGACGAAGTTCTTGTCAACGATCTGGAATTTCCGTCGAATGTCGTCACCTGGCTTCGCTTGCAGCGTTTCGGAGTCAAGCTGCGCGTGATTCCCACCGTCGATGGGGCGATGACGCTCGACGATTGGACGTCCCGGCTGACCGGGCAAACCCGGCTGGTTTCGGTCAGCCAAGTCAGCTACAAATCCGGCACGCAACTGCCCTTTCTGGACGGACTGTCCGAGGCAGCTCACCAGGCGGGAGCGTTGTTCTGCGTCGACGCCACACAAGCGATGGGCCGCGTGCCCGTATCGGTCCGCGGCGTGGATTACCTGGTGGCTTCCAGCTATAAATGGCTGTTGGGACCGCACGGGCTGGCCGTTGCCTATTTCTCACCCGGGCTGCGGCAGCAGATCGAGCCGGCGACGGTGGGATGGTATTCGGTGGAGAAGGTATTTCACGAGCGGCGCTTCGAGACGTATGACCTGAAGTCCGGAGCAGGTCAACTTCAGGCGGGGATGCCGAATTTTCCGGCGATCTACGCAATGAAGGCCAGCATGGAATTTCTTGGTTCCCTAGGCGTCGAAGCGATCGATACCGCTCTTTGTCCCATTGTCCGCCGCCTGCGCGACGGGCTGGCGGACCAGGGATTCTCCTTGCTGACGCCGCAGGAGCCCCGCTTCGCTTCCGGCATCGTCTCCTTTGCCTGCGCACAGCCGGAGCAGGTTGCCTCCGAGCTGGCCCGGCAAGGAGTCATCGTGTGGGGCGGCGACGGCAGGGTCCGCCTCTCGGTGCACCTATACAACGATCTGGCCGACATCGAGCACTGCCTTCAGGCGATAAAGAAAATCAGCAAAATCGGGACGCCATGTCTGCCGGCGGAATAGGAACGGAGCGCGAGGGAGAAGTCGACCGGGTCTATCGGCTGCTGAAGGCCTGGATTCTCGATGCCAAGCTGCGGCCTGGCGATTTCCTTTCCGAAGTCGACCTGGCGCGGCAGTGCGAAACTTCCCGCACGCCGGTCCGGGAGGCCTGTAATCTTCTCTCTCAAGAGAAATGGATCCAGCGTATCCGGCACAAGGGCTATGTCATCCCCCCGATCTCCATTCGGGAAATCATGGAGGTTTACGAGTACCGAAAGCTTTTGGAGTGTTTCTGCGCAGCCTGCGCCGCCACCACCGCGACCGCTGAAGAGATCAAAGCACTGCGCGAGATTGTCGCTATGGAAGACCGGCCTGAGATCGACATAAGTGAGTTCTTGCGGGCAAACCACCACTTCCATCTACGGCTGGGCGAAATTGCCCGGAATCAGCGAATTCTCGATCAACTGGTATTGACGCTGGAGTACGTCCATCGCCTGGACGTTTTGTCCACCCAGGGCGATCACCGTCCGGTCCCGCATCACGAGATCGTCCGCGCGATCGAAGGACGCAATGCCGCCGAAGCGAACCACGCGATGGCGGAGCACATCAACGCCGCGCGCGACCGGATGTTGAGGCTGTTCGGAACGTGAGATCTACGCCAGAATTTTGGCCGCAACGTTACCCGCCACATCGGTGAGCCGGAAAGGCCGGCCGCCGTAGAGGAACGTCAACTGTTCGTGGTTGAGGCCCATCAGGTGGAGCATCGTCGCGTGCAGATCGTGGATGTGCATCCGGTCTTCTACCGCGTAGTAGCCGAATTCGTCCGTGGCCCCGTACACGAAACCTTTCCTGACTCCCGCGCCGGCCATCCAGATGGAATAGCCGTAAGGATTGTGGTCCCGGCCATCACCCGCTTCGGCAATGGGAGTGCGGCCGAATTCCCCGCCCCAGATCACCAGCGTATCCTCCAGCAGGCCGCGTGACTTCAAGTCGGTCAACAGAGCGGCAATCGGCTGATCGACCTGAAGCGCCGTGCGCGTGTGGAGGCGGATCAGCTCATTGTGCGCGTCCCAACCGACTTCGTTCCCGGGACCGTATTCATGATTGATTTGAATGAAGCGTACGTTGCGCTCCGCCAGGCGGCGCGCCATCAGGCACTGCCAGCCGAAATCGCGAGTTTCGGGAGCGTCCAGCCCGTAGAGCTTCCTGGTTGCCTCCGACTCCCTCGAAATATCGAATGCTTCCGGCGCCTCGGTTTGCATGCGAAAGGCCAGCTCGAAGCTCTGAATCCGGGCCTCCAACTCCGGATTGTGTTCGTAGCGGGCGGCGCTGGCTCGATTCATCTTCTGAATCATGTCCAGTTCATAGCGCTGCTGCTCCGGGCTGAGCCCCAGATTTTTCAAATGCTCGATCGGCTCGGAGATGTTTTCCAGCGGCATTCCACCGAGGCCGACCGCGGTGCCCTGGTAGGCCGCCGGAAGAAAGCCGGAGCTCCACTTTTTCGCTCCTCCGTGAGAGAGCCCGGGCTTCAAGGTGAGGTAGGCGGGAAGATTCTGATTCTCCGTGCCCAATCCGTAGACGACCCAGGATCCCATGCTGGGCCGGGTGAAGGTATTGGAGCCGGTGTGCAATTGCAGCGTCGCTCCGCCGTGGGCTACGCTGTCGCCCACCATAGACCGGATGATGCACAGGTCGTCGGCGTGTTTGGCTACGTTGGGAAAAAGCTCGCTAATTTCAATCCCGCTTTGCCCGTGCCGCCGGAACTGCCAGGGCGACTTCAACAGATTCCCGACGCTGCCTTCGGCAAAGGTTAGCGGCCTCTTAAACGGAAGGGGTTTGCCGTGATCCCGCGCAAGAAGCGGCTTCGGGTCGAAGGTGTCGATGTGAGACGGACCGCCGTGCATGAACAGAAAAATGACACGCCTGGCGGGAGCCGAAAAGTGCGGTTTTTTGGGCGCCAGCGGATTTGCACTCTCGGCAGCGAGCATCGAAGAAAGGCCGGCCATCCCAAAGCCGCATGCCGCGCTACGCAGGATGTGCCGGCGGGACAACGAAGCTGGAATGGCGGGTTTCGTTAGCATCGCTAGTGAATGTAGATAAAGTCATTCGAGGCTATCAAGGTGCGGCATAGGCTGGCCCACGCCATACGGCGGCCCTCGTCATTGTCCGGCCGGCCCGGAAACCGCGACAGATAGTCCCTGGCCATAGCGGCCTCATCCGCCGCCGGTCCGCGCCCGATCACCGTCAGGTAAGCACGCGCGATGCGGCGATCGTCTGAAGTTTCCGACGCCAGCAGCTGCGCGGCCAGGGCGGTGGAACGCTCCGTTACGAACTTGCTGTTCATCATGTAGAGAGCCTGCGGAGCGACATTGGTTTGTTCCCGCACTTCGGTGCTGGTTGTTGCGTCTCCATAATCGTACAGAGTCAAGAGCGTCGCCAGATTGGATCGCCGCAGCGGCAGGTAGACGGTACGCCGCCGCGTGTTGTCGGGATGCAGGCTCTTACGGCCGTCGCTGAATTCATTGTCCGTCCCGGCGCCGGTTTGCAGCGTACCGCCGATGGTGAAATCCAGTCCGCCATCCAGCAGCAGCAGCGAATCGCGAATTTCCTCTACCGTTTTCCGGCGCATCGGGAAGCGCGACAGCAGCCGGTTGTCGGGGTCTTTTTCATTCTTCAGATCCGTCGACAGATCGCTCATCCGATAAGCGCTGGAAAGCATCAGCAAGCGGTGCATGTGCTTGACCGAGCCGCCATGGGCGAGAAACTCCTGAGCCAGCCATTCCAACAATTCCGGATGAGTGGGCCGTTCGCCGGTGATTCCAAAGTTATTCGAGGTTCTCACCAGTCCTTGACCGAAATGGCCCTGCCAGATGCGATTCACCATGACGCGAGCCGGCAGTGGATTGTTTGGATCGGCCAGCCACTCCGCCAGTTGCCGGCGGCCGCTGCCCTGCGTAATAGGAGCCTGCTGTTCACCCGCCAGAATCACCGGGAAGCGCTTGGGAACAATCTCGCCCTTTGAATCGGGATTTCCGCGAAGAAACACAGCTTGTTCGATGGGTTTGTCCTCGGTGACTGCGCAGGCGAACGGCGGTTCCACGGGCGCCGACGCCTGGAT
Organism: uncultured Solibacteraceae bacterium; assembly: GCA_964515165.1. Lineage (GTDB taxonomy): Bacteria > Acidobacteriota > Terriglobia > Bryobacterales > Bryobacteraceae > JAPKYZ01. The sequence continues at coordinate 31,270 of CAZETQ010000016.1, forward strand.
GCTCTTCCGTTGTTCCTCGAGAGCGGCAATTTTCGCGCGCGACTCGGCGGTGTATCGTTTCTCCCGGTCTTTCTCCGGCAGCGTCAGCGGACCTTTCCCCGTCCCGATTTCCGTGAACAGCCGGTTGTCGCCGGCCAGGAATTTGGGCGCCGGTGGAGGTTCCTGCCCCTGTGCCTTCGCGTTTTCGGAGGCGGCTTTCCAGTCGTCGTTGGCTTTCTGGCGGCGAGCGGCTTCGGCGATGAAATTCTCCTGCACCTGCGCCGCTATTTCGGCCTGGCGCTCGCCTTCCGCCTGATACCAGGGCTCCAGGTGAGCGCGGCGTTCCTTGCCAGGTTTCAGGTAACTGACCCAAGCTTCCAGTACCTGGGCATCCAATCGATCCGTGTCAGCTACTTTCGCAGAGTCCTCGCCATTTTCGTAAACACGCCGGGCCGCCATCATATAAGTTGCGATCTGCGGCGCGAATTGATCGCGGAAGCGGCGGCCCTCCGACGCAATGACAGCGTCGATCTCTTTCTTTTTGTCTTCTACCCGTTTTTGATAAGCGGACCATTCGCCGGCCTGGGCCTTGCCCACCAGGGGGACGTAATAAAGCTGGGAAACGGTGCCCTCGATTTTTTCCAACTGCCTGGTACTGGCGAAGATCGACGCCAGAGAGTAATAGTCTTTGGTGCTGATCGGATCGAATTTGTGATCGTGACAGCGGGCGCACGCAATGGTCAGGCCGAGGAACGCTTTGCTGGTGACGTCGATTTGCTCGTCGACAATGTCATAAAACATTTTGACCTTGTCCTGTTCGGCAACGAGTTTCGGCCCCAAAGCGAGAAACCCGGTGGCGACCACGGCGCGAGTGTTCACTTCCTGGCCCGCCGCGGGAGGCAACAGGTCTCCGGCGATCTGCTCGCGGACAAATTGGCCAAACGGCATGTCGTTATTGAACGCCTCGATCACCCAATCGCGATATCGCCACGCGTGCGGGTAACGATAGTCTTCATCGGCGCCGGTGGAATCGGCATAACGCGCCACATCCAGCCAATGCCGTCCCCATTTTTCGCCGTAGCGCGGCGACGCCAGCAGCCTGTCGACAACCTTGGCGAAAGCATCCGGACGATTGTCGGCGAGAAACTCCTCCACTTCCTGGTCCGACGCGGGCAGCCCGGTGAGATCGAATGCCGCTCGCCGGATCAGAGTCCGCTTGCCGGTGGGTTCGGCGGGCCGGAGGCCTTTGTCTTCCAACGCCGCCAGCAGAAAACGATCGATGGGAGAGCGAACCCAGGATTCGTCGCGCACGGCGGGCGGCGCCACCGGACGCAGAGGACGGAACGTCCAGAATTCCTTCAGCGCCTTGGAATATTCCTTCTTCTTCGGTCCTTGACTCGGAGCGGCGGCTTCTTCCGGCGTCGCGGGCCATTCGCCTCCGAGACTGACCCATTCCCGCAGGACGGCAATCTCGCTATCAGGCAGTTTGCCCGTCGGAGGCATCTTCAAGCGCTCCTGGTAGCTGACGACTTGAGCCAACCGGCTGTTTGTCCAATCCTTTGGGATCACCACCGGACCGGTGTCGGCTCCGCGGCGAAAACCCGTGCCGCTCGTGAGATCCAAACCGGCCTTCCCGCCGCGTGAGCCATGGCAGCCCTGGCAGCGGTTCGCGAAAATCGGACGGACCTTTCGCTCAAAAAATTCGGCGGAATCAACGGTCTGACCCAAACCGTTGCCGACGAGGAGGAGCGACAGGACGAGGACTCGAAGCATGAGCGAGATCCGGACTGATAAAGGAAGGATAGCAGCGGCTGGCCTGGCCGGATTCGTTGCACGCCTTCGCTTCTATTGTTCCGCCGTCAGGGCGAATAGTAGAAGCGACTGCCGATCGGTGCCCGGCGTGGGGCCGCGAGAATGGTGAGCCGACGCAGGAGGGCCGGTGCGGGATTCGACCGGCGGTTGGAAGCGGCATTCCAAGTCCCGAATGCGCTTCGGCTTTGTCGGGATGACGAACATCCGGGTTTGATAGATCTCCCGGACAGGGTCCTTGGCGAATAGCACAACGCGCTCACCGTGCGCCGTCACCGGATTGATCCGGGATGCCACGGCGATCAGGTTCGCGCGAGCGGCTTCGTGGCCCCATCGAAGGGGCACGTCCTGACGCTCGCCATCTTCATAGACCACGGTATAGCTGCCAACGGTTGTTCCCAAGCTTCCGATCACCGGGTAACCGTCCGGCACGGTGACGTTCCCCAGAACGAGAAGCCGCCTGGCCGTGGTCCGGATCGGGATGCGCACTTCCGGCCGGGACAAGTTGAGAACGACCGGTTGCGTTTTTCCTCCGGCGATCGGGGTTCGGAATGGGAACGAGCCGACGGTCAGTTCCGGAGCGTCCCAAGTCCAGAACTGCTTGCCGGTTTGCGCCCAGTGCCGCGCGGTAAATCCCTGGAACGCGAAAAACTCCTGCATCACGCTCTCCAGAGCGGCCCAAGCTTGACGCTGGCTTTCCCCGGCGACAGCCTGCTGGAGGGAGATGGGAAGGAAACCGGCGCTGGAATCGAGAGGCGCCAGCGACGGTCTCAGCACCTCTGGAGCGCGGCTGGGAACGGGTGAAGCTGCCGGAACATCGCGGAACAATTCCGCCAGCGCGCTGTAGACATTGGGACGAATTTGCCGGGCTTCGGTAACGACGCCGGAAACGAGAATTCCCTCCTTGTTTTCCTCTCCTTCGCGGCTAAATTCCGGCAAGTCCGCCCATGACCAGAAGGCGTGGCCGGCCAAGCGGCCTTCCGCAATCAGGCGGATGATTTGCGCCGTCGTGGCCTGCACCAACACCGGAGAGTCTCCAATCGCACGTCCACCCCATTCGGTGAAGACCAGAGGTTTTCCGCTGAAGGCGACCGCGACTCTTTCGAAGTCGCCCATATCGTAGGTGTAGGGATGGTAGCAATAGAAATCCACGCCGCCGTCGTCCATCAACTTACGGGAGTCCTCCAATGTCGCGAGCGGACTATCCAATCGCGCTGTCGAAAACAAGAGATCCTTTTTCAAGGCTTGCACCCGATGTTTTGCCTGGAGGAGGACTTCCGGGGTGATGGGACTTTCGTTGGCTGCCAGCACCGCAAAGAACGAGGGGTTGTTCCAGTCGCGCCGTATCACCCGTTCCAGATTCTGGAGGCCCGTTTCCACCGTCTCCGGGCTTGCTCCGCGGAACTGCAGCCACACCAGTCCCGATTCCTCGATGACCAGCAATCCGCGCCGCGCCGCGGCATCCAGGATTCGAGGATCGTGAGGATAGTGCACCAGGCGGACGAAGTTTGCCCCCATCGCCTTGATCATTTCGATGTCCCGGTCAATCTGCGTCTGGGTGAGGGTATAGCCCTGGTTTTCCCAGAGATCGTGCCGGCAGACGCCACGCAGAATCAGCGTCTCGCCGTTTAGCAAGAAGCGGCTTCCCACTACTCGGATGCTGCGAAAGCCGACGGGCTGCACAAACTCGTCCACTCCGGCCGGCGACTCCAGCCGCAGCCGAAGCTCGTAGAGATTGGGCCTGGCGGGCGACCATAGCGCCGGCGCGGGTAACGAAAATTTCAGTTCGGTTGCACTATCGCCATCGGAGGCGGCAACTTCCACCGTTCTGCTGGCGGCGACTGCTTTTCCGAACAGGAGCTGAGCCGTCAGGACCGCCTTTGCGGATCTCCGGCTTTTGACAAAAACGGCGACCGAGCACTCGGCCGAATCGAACTCCGGGCTGAGCGTGTAGTCCAGCCGCGCGTTGTCCAGGTAGGTCGGCGGGCGGATTTCGATAGACGCTGCCCGGATAATTCCGCCGTAAGCCTCCCACGCACCGCTGGGGCCTAATGGAACCTGCCAGTCCGTCACCTGAACCTCGAGCGGGTTTGTTCCCGAGCGCACGGCTTCGGTGATGTCGAAGCGGTAGGGGGTCCACGGCCCCATCGATCCGATTTCCTTTCCGCCGACTCGAACCGCCGCCTGATGAGCCACTCCCTCAAACCGCAGAAGGACGCGGCGGCCGTTCAACTCCGGTAGTTCGAACGTCCGCCGCAGATTGACCGTCCCGACCGGCCGGTAAGAGGACGGGACTCGAACCGAGTCCAGGCGGACGTCTCCGATCCAACGCTCCCAGGATCCGGCCAGGTCGATCGTGTCGCCACCGAGCAGCGGCAACGCGGCCGCGAGCACGAGGATGTACTTCAGTACGACTGGCACGGCAAACCTTCCTGTTTGAGAGCCGACCGGATGGTATTGGTCATGTTCTCGTTCGCGAGATCGTATGGGCTGCGTGGGGGTCCAACGCTTCGTCCCTGCGTGGCCAGTGCTACTCGCAGACGTGCGCTGCGCTCCACGGGAGAGTTCAGGGCTCGCCATAAGCGGCATAGGCGTTCATGATGATTCCGGGCCGCGGAATAGCTTCCGTCGCGGCCGCTCCGGTACAGGCCGGCGACTTCCTCCGGAAATGCGGCGGCCAGATCCGACACCACTCCGCGCGCGCCCAGAAGAAGGCCGAGATAGTGAAGATCCTCGATACCGCAAAGGATCGGGATAGCGCTTCGCAGGGCCAGTAAATCCACCAGGACATGAGCATCGTGGGCTTCGAGAACACCGTCGACGACGTTGCGTTCCATCAGTACCTGAATCCCGGCGATGCCCAGGGGAGCATCCGGCAGGCAATCGGCCACCAGGATGGGAATCGAAAACGAGCGGCGAAGCTCGGCAAACATATCGGCCAGATCCTGATGGGTCGGCTGACACAAGTAATGCGGTTGGGACACCAGAGCCACGGTCACTCCGCCGTCGACCGCCGCCTTCATCAATTCGTGTGCTTCGGGCAGAGTATCGGGAAACAACATTGCCGCCAGCGGCTTCGACGTGGCCTTTCGCGCCTCGCTCGCCAAGGCGAAGAACTCCTGGGGCATGGCGCCGGCCATTCCGCTCAGAACACCGCCGAGACAGATAGCATGGATGGGACTTCTGTCGAGATACCGAATCTCCCGCGGTACATTTTCCCAGTCAATCGAGCCGTCCGGAAGGAATGGCGTTATGAAGCTGGCGACAACGCCATCGAGCGAAAGTTTCATCAGGTCCCGCCTATAGAAAAATGACGTTCAGCACAATCAGGATGCAGAAAATAACCGCACCGGCAAACTTCGGATTGCTATACCAGGTACCGGCATGCGCTGGCGCGGCGGCCGCGCGATTGTAAACCAGTCCCGCTAATTCCTGAGCCGTCTTGGGAGTAGTGAAGCAGCTGAGTATTGTGGAAATCGACAGCCCCGCGACGGCGCCCCAGATTGCCAGATGCAGCGTCGCATCCATCGGACTTCGATAATGGATGAGATTCATCCGGTACAGCAGATACTGGCCAAGACAGCCGCCAATTCCCCCCAGCATGCCCCAGAATGCGCCGGCCGCCGTGATTCGTCTGGAAAACATTCCCAGAAAAAAGATGACAAACGCCGGGGAAATGAAGATCGAGCCGATCAGCTGCATGTAGTCCATCAGGTTGTCGAAGAGCAGCACAATATATGTCGCTGCGACACTGAGAGCAGTTCCGACAATCGTAGCGGCCCGTCCCACGTTGAGATAGTGCCGATCCTCGCGGTGTTTTACTAAGTAGGTCTGGTAGATGTCGTAAGTCCAGACAGTGTTGAAGGCAGTAACGTTGCCCGCCATTCCAGACATGAAGCTTGCCAGTAAGGCGGTGAATCCCAGGCCCAGCATTCCGCTGGGGTAATAGCGATTCATCAGCTGCGACAACGACAGATTGTAGTTATCCTGGCCCGGAAAGATCACCGCCGCGATCATTCCCGGCACGACGACCAGCAGGGGGAAAAACATTTTGGGAAAGGCCGCAATCAGGGGCGTCAGCTGCGCCGATCGCAGATCTTTCGCCGCCAGTGCCCGCTGCACCAGGAGAAAATCAGTGCACCAGTAGGACGGCCCCATAATCAGCATCAGCGCGATTACCGGAGCATACCAGCTGACATGGAGCGGATTCGCTTCGGGACTGCGAAGCACGGTCCAGGTATGAGTGAAGCCTTCCGGCAGCTTCGCGGTTAAACCGCTCCAGCCTCCGACATCCGCCAGCCCGAGGAGGGCCAATGGTAAAAATCCGGCAACGATCAGGAAGAACTGCAGAACCTCGTTATAAATCGATGAAGTGAGCCCGCCCATGAAGGTGTAAGTCACGACAATGGCCGCCGACAACAGTACGCTGAAGTGAAAGTTCCAACCCAACATCTGTTCGCAGACCAGCGCCAGGGCGTACATATTGATCCCCGACATCAAGATCGTGACTACTAAGAAACTGCCGGCATTGAGGCAATGAGACCGGTGATCGAATCGCAGCCGGAGGTACTCGGGTACGCTGCGAATGCGATTTGAATAGTAGAAGCGAATCATGAATAGCCCGAGGAAGACCATTCCCGGAATTGCTCCTATCCAATACCAATGATTGGTCATCATTCCGTATTTGGCTCCCATGGCGATCATTCCCACGATTTCCAGGGAGCCCAGATTCGCCGCCATAAAAGAAATTCCCGTGATCCAGGCGGGAAGTGAATGGCCGGATGTGAGAAAGTCTTCCGAGGTTTTCATCCTGCCTTTCAGCCAGAATCCAATTCCGACGACGAAGACGGTGTAAGAAAGTAAGATGAATAAATCGATGCCGTTAAGCTTCACGGACTGACCTTTGCTGTGTTACAGTCGCTTCGATGCAGGACATCGGCTCCGGTCTGCGGCGTGTTGTCGGGACGTTACTCATCCTGATGGGCGTGACGCTAGCACTCTACGGATGGATGGTCCCGGAAGCGCGGGCCGAGGTAACAGTCCTGGCCAACGTAAATTTGGTCTGGGGCGCCGTCATGACCTGCGCCGGAGCGTTGATGACCGGATTCTTCCGGCGTAGTTAGCATCGATTTATTTCATTCCGGGATCCTGGCCCGGACCTCCCACCTGCTTCAGTTTCGGGATTCTCTCCTCTGCCACCGGTAGCGCAGGAAAAGGCGCGTGCGGCTCATTCTGATACCAATAGGCAACGGAGAACAAATTGTCGGACCGCAGGTTGGCATGGCCGTCTTCGATCGTCGCGCGAATCGATTTTCTGAACCGCACCGGAGCTTCCAGATGCCACCGGTAGTGCGAGAAGCGCGAACCCGCCTCCCACCCTGTGAACTCCGTAAGCCCGGCTAACGGAGTAGCGTAGAGGCTCGAGAAACCCCAGGCACCGTTGAAGTAGTCCTCGCCGCCCGTGCCATGGATCCGCGGCGCCGGCTCTCCGTCGATCCAGATCATCTCGTCTCCCTCATTCCAGCCGCCCCACTGATTCTGGAGCACCGAAAGTGTCACCCCCACCAAGTGCCCGTCGCCGGCCGCATCCAGGAACACATAATTCCCTTGGCCGCCCGGATTCTTCCAGCGGGCATCCGCGCGCGCCTCCGTGAAGTTGTTGCTGTAAAAATTGCCGGTAAACCAGCCCTTGCACGGCGAACATTGCCGGTACTGCGCATGAAAGTACGCGGTGAGTGCCGGAAGCGACGGCAGCTTCACCCAATCGATGTTCCAGTAAAAGTTGTCCACCTCTCGATTGCCCTCGTTTGCCACGACAATGCGGCCGCGTTTGGCAAACGGCATGGGAAAGTAGGCGTTCAGCGCCTTGTCGGGCGCCACGGTCACCAGGGCAGACTGAAAAGTCGTGTAGGTGCCCAGGCCGAGACCGAAGAAATCTCCGATGGGCGCCTCGACGCTCGGTGCCGGCTCGTCATCCCAGTACATGCGGAGGACGACTTTCTTGAGGTGATACGCCTCGCCCGCCGCCATGGTGATCCAGATGTGGCGGATTTCGGCCGGGCCGGTCTGGTCGAATAGTGTCAGCATGCCGCCGGGCTTCAACCGAGCGTAGTCCTGATTTCCGCCGCTACGGTCAAAGCTGGAAGTGCGCTTCGATTCATAGCTTCCTAACTGCGAGAGGCCGCCAACCGCAAATTGCGCGTTCATGCCGCAGCAGCAGAACAAGACTGTCCATGCGATCGCTATAGAATTCCGCATCGTAGGCCGGGCCGTCGATGCTTGTCACGCTAACATGGGAGACGGCAGGAGTCAATAATATCGGAACGTATTCCGATTGACGAGCCGACAGCGTCCCGGAGGCGGAGAGAGTTGTTCAGCAGGATTAATCGACAACCAAAACGTCGTCGGTAAGATTCACGCGATGCCCGAGGAGAAGGGAGAGTTTGGCCGTTTCCTGCTGCACGCTGCGGCGAAGCGCTTCCAGCGCGGGCTGCATGCGAAACGTCGGGCCGGACACGCTGAGCGCGGCGACAGCCTGGCCATCGCCGCCAAAGACCGGCGCCGACACGCAGGTCACTCCTTCGGTGTTCTCGCCGGAGCTGATCGCATAGCCCAGGTTCCGCACCTTTTCCAGTTCCAGGACCAGCTTGTCCTTGTCCACAATGGTCAGCGGCGTCAGACGCGGCAGGCCGCGTTGGTCGAGCACCGCGCGCAGCTCATCCGGTGACAATTGCGCCAGCAGGCATTTCCCCAACGCCGTGCTATGGGCATAGTTGCGGTCACCCACTTCGGCGGCACAGCGGTAGGCATGCTGGCTTTCCGCAACAGCTACAAACACAACGAGCCCTTTTTCCAATACAGCCACGTGTACCGACTCACCGAAGCGGGCCACCAGTTTTTGAAAAGCAGTGGAGGCCAGGTTCGCCAGATGCTGGTAGGGAAGCGTCGCCGCGCTTAACGAATAGAACTTCTTCGAGAGCAGATAATCGCCGTTCGATCGCTGGTCGACGTACCCCAACTTCTTCATGGAATAAAGGAGGCGATGCACGGTGGTCTTGGCCAAGGATACAGACTGTGTAATCTGTTCCAGACTTACGGGGCCGCGCGGATTCTGGCTGAACGTTTCCAGCACGGCAAACACTTTGTCGGTCAGTCCGATGAAATTTTTATCGACAACCTGGGCTTTGCGGCTCTCCGGGCGTCTTCTGGACTGCGGTACTGTTTTCGACGTTGCCACCTGCTCAAACTCGAACACTTCATTATTTCACGATGCTGCCAAAATTTCGCATCGTGATCCGAATTAATTGCAAAATGATGAAATATTTCGGATAGAAGATGATTCTCTTGACCGCATAAAAACGGAAGACATTCCGGAATTGACAAGGACAGATGAAAACTCATAGAGTTTCATACTGTCAAGGCGGAACGCCGTGCCAAGGAGCCAAACCTTCTTCGATGCGCATCGTCAATATCGAAACATTTCTTGTCGGAAATCCGTGGAAGAACTGGCTGTTCGTCCGTATTCTCACCGATGATGGCATAACAGGAATCGGCGAAGGCTCGCTGGGCCATCTGTCCAAGACGGTGGATGCCGCGATCCACGAGATGAAGCCTTTCATCCTGGGATTGGACGTGTTTCAGACGGAGCTGCTGGTTACCCGGCTGAACCGTCACGTCTACGCCGACGGCGGACAAATCAAGGCCTGCGCCATCTCCGCACTGGAGATCGCATGTTGGGATGCCATCGGCAAGGCAGTGGGCCAGCCCATTTACAATCTGGTCGGCGGGCTTTGCCGGACGACGGTACGGGCCTATGCCAACGGGTGGTACCGCTGCCCGCGCACTCCGGAGGCGTTTGCGCAAGCCGCGATTCAGGCTGTCGAAATGGGGTACACCGCCTTGAAGTTCGATCCTTTCGGTCCGGCTCTGTCCATCCTCTCTCCCACCGAAGAGGCCTTGTCTCTGAATCTGGTGGCGGCCGTTCGCGATGCCGTGGGAGACCAGGTGGAACTGGCAATTGAGGCGCATTCCCGCTTCAACACTGCCACTGCGATTCGCATCGGGCGGCTTCTGGAACCTTACCGGCCTGCCTGGTTTGAGGAGCCGGTACACCATGGCAATATCCAGGCCACCGTGGAAGTGGCCCGGCAGGTGCCGGTTCCGGTCGCCACCGGAGAAAGCCTATCGTCCAAGCACCAGTTGGCGGAACTTCTTCGCTACGATGCCGTCGGCATTCTCAACGTGGAGCCCCTTCATATGAACGGCATCCTCGGTACGCGAAAGGCGGCGGATATGATCGACGCTCACTATGGGTTGATCATTCCTCATGCCGCCCAGGGACCCATCTGCACGCTGGCGTGCCTGCACATCGATTTCTCGACCCCCAACGCCTGGCTGCAGGAGACCTTCGAGGCGTTCAACGAGCCGTGGGAGCGCGATCTGCTTTCGAGTTTTCCGGAGATCCGCGACGGCCATTTTCAGATTCCCGCAGGCAACGGGCTGGGCGCTGAACTGAACATGGATGCCGTCCGCGCCCATCCCTATCACGAGAACCCCGATATTTCGCTGTTTGAGGACGACTGGCAGTTCCGGCGCAGCGCGAAGTAACATTCGGAATACATTCCGCATTTGTTGACTTCCCATCCGCCGCAGTGATATCGTGAACCCTTCGGAGCGCAATGGCCTCCCCATACTCCTTACGAGATCTCACGGGCGTGATCCCGCCGATGATTACGCCGTTCGACGATCAGGATCGAATCGACGGCGAGAAGCTTGCGGCCGAAGCCCGTTACCTGATCCGGGCCGGAGTGTCGGGCATCGTAGTCGGCGGAAGCATGGGGGAAGGCGCCGGGCTCACCGAAGAAGAGTTGGCCGCCGCGCTGCGAATCACCATCGAAGCAGTCGACGGACAAGTCCCCGTTCTGGCAGCAATCATTGCGGACGATTCACCGGAGGCTGTTCGTCTGGGGCTGTCTGCTCAAAAAGCCGGCGCCGCCGGGCTCCAGGTGCCGCCGCCGCACTTTCAGTTCTCGATGGACAACCGCGTGTTGGGTAAATACTATCGATCCATCACCGACGCCACGGGATTGCCGTTGATCATCTATAACGTGGTGCCGTGGGCTCAGGCCGCCGTAGAGGCGCTGGAGGAGATCATCGCCGCCAACACACAGATCATCGGAGTGAAACAGAGCGGAAGAAACATCCATACGCTAGTTGCCTTACTGTCCACAATGCGCGGATCGATCCGGATCTATTCCGCCCTGGACGATATGATCTTTCCGTCATTCATGCTGGGTGTCGATGGAACGATATCGGGAACGGCGGCGGTGTTTCCGGCGGAAACGGTGGAAATGTACCGCGCAGTGAACGAGGGAGATATGGAGAAGGCGCGCTCGCTCCACGAGCGGATCACTCCCATCTGGCGTCTGGTGGATCGGGCCGATTTTCCGTCCCGGGCGAAATACGCCGTTCAATTGACGGGGCGCGACATCGGGCAACCGCGGCGTCCTTTCCGGTTTCCCTTGGGAGAGGCCGCTCGCGAGATGGAAAGAGCCATCGCTCGCAGCGGATTTCTGGCCCCGGTTCAGCCCCGCTAGACGGCCTCGGCACCGACCGCCAGGATCAGAAACGGACAGCGTTCTTCACCGTTCAATCGATAGATCAACGATTCCACGGGCCCCTTGACCGTCACGGTGTACAGCAGGAATTGATACTGCTCCCGCGCGGTATCTTTGACGAACTGCAGCGCCGGCTGGGCCAAGATTGCGATGGGATCGATGCGCCCGGCCCGGAAAATCATGTTGCCCTGTGCCGCTTCGTAGCCGTGACGAATCGGAATTGTCTGTTGGGTTCCGCCGCTTTCCCTCACTTCCAAGGTGGCCGCAACAGCACCCTCGTCCACAGAAGTGGGGTACCCGCCCGCCAGCGAAACATGTCCCAGGATATGGATTGCGGAACAGGGGCGCCCAATCGGGATTGTCATTTCAGGATGAGCCGGCGTCAACACCAGCGGACGGACGAACCCATTCAACGCCGCCGTTTGAAAAGAAGCCCCGGCGATTTCCAGGGCCTGTTGCTGCCACAGGAGAAACTGCCGGCCGGTGCGGTCCCAATGATGACGAGTGAACCCTTGCGCCGGCCAGTACCTGCTTAGAACCTCTTCACAATCGGACCATGCCCGGCGCTGCGCTTCCGATGCCGCCAGTGCATCGAGCGAAACCGGCTCGATCCGTTTTCCAGGCGCCCACGCGGCAGTTCGCAGCGGCAGGATCACCGGCATCACGGGCGCGGGCGCGGGCCCGGAAGTTCCCTGAAACAGACGCCGGAGTTCCATGGCGACGCTCGATCGAGGCTCCCTGGTTTCCGTCACCACGCCGGACTGGAGAATACCATCCTGCATCTCCGGATCCACGCGGCTGAACTCCGGGACGTCCTGCCACGACCAGAACGCCGTCCCGGCCAGCCGATCGCTGGCGTGCAGTTCGAGAAGCATATCGACGGTATGCGGCATGATGAACGGCGATTGGCCGATTTCCTTGCCGCCCCATTCGGTGAACATCAGCGGCTTGCTGTCGCCGTAGAAGGCCGCGATTTCACGGAACTGCTGAACGTTGGCGGTGTAGGGGTGCTGATCGAAAAATTCCATCCCCGAAGCCTCGAAGATCGGCTTCATGTCTTCTTTTCGCTTATCATTCGCTGACGAAACTAATCTCTGCAACGGGTCCAGCTTGCGGCAGCGCGCTTTTCCTTCTGTCAGGAAGTCCGCTGTTACCCGGCACTCGTTCGCCAGCAGCCATTGAACAACGGAAGGGGAGTTCCAATCCCGCCGGATCGTTTTCTCCAGGATGTCCAGGCCCAGTTGCACCATAGCGGGCGATGCCTGCCGGAAATCCACCTGCCAGTAACCGGGTTCTTCCGACGCCAGCAACCCCAGTTCGTCTGCAAGCTCGACAACATATCGATCGTGGGGGTAGTGCACCAGACGAACGTAGTTGGCGCCCATTCCTTTGATCGCTTCCATGTCGGCCCGCATTTGCGCGCGAGTGAGTGTGAATCCCTGGTCCTTCCACATGTCGTGACGGCACACGCCGTTCAGGACGATCTTCCTTCCGTTCAGTTGAAAGGCCGATCCCACGGCGCGGAAGTCGCGAAAACCGGTACGGCAGACAAATTCATCCGAGCCCGCCGGCGTTTGAATTTTCACCGACAGATTGTAAAGGTCGGGAGTTTCCGGTGCCCACAGAGCGATATCCCTCACTGCAAAGGTCAGTTCATATTCGCTGGCATTGCCCGGAAGGTCCTGCTGAAGATTGGCGATGGGATAGCTATCGCGCGCCAGCGTCAACGCCGTCGAGCCCGGCCCGGCGCTCTTCCCGTTTAGCCAGATTCGCGCAGTGCATCGCGCGCCCGTATATCCGGTATCGAACTCATAGCTGAGCCGGACATTTTCAATGAACACCGCCGGCCTGGTTTCTATCCAGCAATCGCGAATGATGCCCCCGTAGGCTTCCCATCCGGGATTGATCCCCATTTGCAGCGCTTCGACGCCTTTGCCGCGAGCGTCCGGAGTCAAGTCCGCCAACTCCACACTGACGATGTTGTTTCCTTCGGTCAAAAGCCCGGTGATCTCGAAGTCGTAGGGGACGTACGGGTTCATCTCCCCCAGTTCCTTGCCATTGCAGAAAGCACGTCCGAACAGGGCAATCGCTTCAAAGTGGAGAAACGCTCTTTCCTGCCGGCCCAGCTTGAACGGCGGAATTCTCCGGCTCAGGGTGTAGAAACCGCTGGGACGAAAAGAAGCGGGAACCAGAACTTCGCGCAGCTGCTCTCCAGCGACCGACTGCTGCCAGGTGCCGTTCAAGCTGATGCGGTTCCGCTGGCTGGGGGTTGGCTGGGGAGCAGCGTAGGACGGGAGGGACTGGCCGGCCAGAGCTCCGGCGGCTCCCAAGAACAGACGCCGTTTCATGGTGCGGATACCTTCTGGATGGCGCCGGTGGTGGTGATGGCGAACCACAACAAGGGTGGTCCGCTTTTCCAAACCAGTCGAATCTGGGCCAGCGGCCCGCTGACGGATGAGCGAAGCAGCAGGATCTGGTATTGCTCCCGCGCCGGATCCTTATGGAACAACAGCGCTCTCGGCGCCGCGGCCGCGATTGGCTCGATTCTGGTTGCGCCGTGGATGGTATTGGCGCGAGCGATCTCGATACCATTTCGCAGTGGACTGCGATCGATGCGTCCTCCCGTATAGCGCTTTTCCAGAACCGCCGCCACTTCCCCGTGTTTTCCTTGCAGCGGATATCCTCCGAGTACGGTGACGTTTCCCAGCAGGTACAGATCGGTACAGGAACGATTGATGGGCACGGTGACTTCCGGATGCTCCGCGGTAACGGCGAGAGGTCTTACGAAACCATCCTTCGAAGCGAAGCGGAACGGTAGTCCGGCGATGCCGGCCGAGAGGACAGTCCAGAAATGAAGCTGTTTCCCCGTCCGCTCCCACTGGTTGCGGGCCATCGCTTCTTTCGGCCAGCTTTCCCCGACCGCTTTCTCGACCGACTCCCAGGCGGCCATCGCTCCCTGCGAATCGACCAGCGCCTGAATCTCTACCGGCTGAGCATTCGCTCGCGACCGCACGACCGGAAGACGCAGGGGAACGGGATCCGGCTTCTGACGAAACGGAATTTCCAGGCCGATGGAGGAGCTGCCGGGATGCTCCTCTTGATTCTGGAATAGGCGAATGAACCGCTCGTACAACTCGGGCCGCGGATTGCGCGACTCAGTCACCACTCCGGAAAAGAGAATGCCGTCGAACGTCGGCCAGTCGATGCGCGAGTACTCCCGCACGTCGTTCCACGACCAGAATGCATGCCCGGACACCTTGCCGGAGCGGATGGCGGACAACATGTGATCGAAGTTTCTCTCCCAGAAGATCTGTCCGTTGCCGGCGTCTTCCCATCCCCATTCGTCGACAAAGAATGGCTTCCCGTCGCCGTAGAGCGCGGCGGTTTCTTCGAATTTATTACTGTTGAACGTATAAAGATGCTGTGAGAAGAAGGCCAGGCCGGCTTCTTCAAACATCGGCTTCACCGTCTCCGGCTTTCGATCGTTGGCAAAGGAGACGGGTCTTTTTAGTGGATCGAGACGGTCGCAGAGAGCTTTTCCACGCTTCAGATAGTCGACCGTCAGCGCCGATTCATTCCCCAGAAACCATCCGAAAATCGAAGGGGAATTCCAGTCGCGCCGGATTGTTGCAGCAAGCGTTTCCAGGCCGGTTGTAATCTGCGGCTCCGTCAGCTTGGCGAAATCCACCTGCCAGTAGCCGGGCTCTTCGGTCACCAGAAGACCTAGCTCATCGGCAAGCTCGACAATCCGGCGGTGGTGCGGATAGTGCGAGAGGCGCACGTAGTTGGCGCCCGTCTGCTTGATCGCCACCATGTCATGGCGCATCTGCCGATCAGACAGGGTGAATCCCTGCCCCTCCCACATGTCGTGCCGGCAGAACCCCTGCAGTTGAATCGGCTTTCCGTTCCACTCGATCTTCCGGCCCTCGATCCGCAGATGCCGGAAGCCAGTTTGAAACTCGTACACATCGGCGCCCGCGGAGGTCCGTAGCGTCACCACAACGCGGTATAGATGCGGATGCTGCGGCTCCCACAGCAGCGGGTGCGCGACATTCAGCCGGACGTCGTGTTCGGACAGTCCCGCCGCGAGAGCTATCGATGCTTCTGCCTCGGCCGCCTTGCTCGAGCCGTGAAACACCTCCACCGACACGCCGGCTGTCGCAGCAGCGGCACTCGAAAGGAACAACCGAAAGGTGCATTCCGCCTGTTCGAAACCCGGCGACAGTTCATAGGCCGTGCGCACGTTGTCCACGAACGCAGCGGGACGCGTCTCTATCCGCAACCCGCGAATGATTCCGCCGTAGGCTTCCCAGCCAAGATTGACGCCGACGGCCGCGGCTGCGCGCGCAGCCGGATCTGCGCCCTGTTCCAGATCTGTGATCGTCACCGCAACGCGGTTGTCCCCTTCCCGCACTGCCTGGGTGATCTCCAGATGAGCGGAAACATATGGCCCGAATTGACCCACCTGCCGGCCGTTTACCTGAACGGCGGCATGATACGCCACGCCGTCGAAACTCAGGAAAGCTCGCTGCCCGCCGGCGATGGCCGGCAAGCGAACGTCGCGTTGGAGTGTGTAAACTCCCGACGGACGAAGAGACGAGGGAACCACAACGGTGTCCCAGCGAGTGCCGCGAATCCAGCGCTCCCAGTTTCCCGCCAGATCGATCTGCAGCCGGCTCATGGACGAAAATACTCCACCGGTATCGACCGGCTGCGCCGCAGAAATCCAGACTGCTCCAGCCGGGTCACATGTCCGTATACGGCGAACTGGAGGAACGGAGCGGTCTCGGCGGGCCACGGACCCAGCTTGGGACTGACGGCTTCGATCAATCCGCGCAGCGTCGCCTTTGACTGTTTCTCAAAATGAGCTTTGATCAGCTCATCCGCCTTCTCCACAAATCCTCCTGACTGCGCCAGAAATCTTTGCACTTCTTCGCCATGCTGCGGCTTCCAATGGCCCGAGAAAATGTGTTCGATGGGCTGCTGTTCCAGAAAATGAATCGTCGACAGATACGCGTCGACGGTGTAGTAAGTGGGGCCAAACGCCATCTTGCCGCCGGTTGTCGGATATCCATCCGCCTGAACCGCGTCGCTGGTGAAAGCCGCCTTGTTCTTTTCGTCATAGACAGCCAGATGACCGTCCGAGTGTCCCGGCACGTGCCAAACGTGAAGCTTCCAGTCCGGGCCGATCTGAATCGTTTCTCCCGCCGCCAGAACCAGGTCCACACGCCGTCCTTCCGGACAATTGACCATGCCTTCCCTGCCGAATCCCAACTGGTGGTCACGAGCCAGGAAATTGTACCGGTCCTGATACAAGCGCTCCGGCTGCTCGATCAATGACAGGTCCCGTTCGTGGCAAGCCAGCAGTGTGTTCCGCGACGCATCCTGGATGGCCGGCAGCCCGCCATGATGATCGGCGTCGGCATGCATCGCGATGACCAGGTCGATCTTCCCCGGAGATAATCCGATCTTTTCCAAATAAGGAAAGATCGTTGTCCGAGGCGTGGACGCAACTCCCGCATCCAGTAGGACAACCCGCTCGCCGGCGAACAGATACTGCTGCAGGTAGCGGTCCCCAAAGATCGAGCGAATTTCGTGAACGTGAGGGAAGACTTCTTCGGCGTGGGTCATAGCGGAATCCGTCCGGGCCGTCAAGGCCGCCGCGGCGGTTGTGGTTGCCGCCTGTTTTAGGAAGTTGCGACGCGAATGAACATCGGCAGAAACACAGCGCATGGCCGGGTACCGTGGTTTTTATCATGAGCCCGCACTGCCTGTCAACAAATTCGGAATATATTCCGTTTTTCGATGCCGCCGCGTCCCGATCAGGGTTATATTGAGGAACGACCCATGTGGAATCTGGACGGGCGGACCGCAATTGTCACCGGCGCCGCGCATGGCATTGGCCTAGCTACCGCGCATCTGATGGTGTCGGCGGGTTTGAATGTCGTACTGGCGGACGTCGACGAGGCGGCCCTCACGGCCTCTACGGAAGCCGTGGCATCCACCGGCAGAGCCGTCGCTGTTCCCACCGATGTCGCCCGGGCAGACTCGGTGGCGGCACTCGTCGAAGAAACCATGGGCCGGTTCGGGCGCGTGGACGTTCTGTTTGCAAACGCGGCGATTCAGATCTCCCGTCCGGTGCGGGAGACGACAGAGGCCGACTGGGATCGGATCCAGAACGTGAACCTGAAGGGCGTCTACCTTTGCTGCAGGGCGGTGCTAGACGTGATGCTGCGGCAACGCGCCGGGTCTATTGTGATTTCGGCGTCCGGACACGCCTTTGCCACCTACCGCGGATACGCCGCTTACGCCGCCGCCAAGGGCGCCGTCGTGTCCTTTATGAGAGGTCTGGCCCTGGACTACGCCGATCAGGGAATTCGCGCCAATTGCGTGATTCCCGGCGCAACCGACACTCGCCTGATCCGGCAACACTTCGACTCCATGTCCGATCCGGAGCAGGCCCGGCGTGAGCTGCTGGATTCGATCCCCATGAAGCGGCTGGCAACGCCACAAGATGTGGCTCACGCGGTTCTATTTCTGGCATCCGATTTCGCGTCGTATGTCACTGGAACCTGCCTGGCGGTGGATGGCGGGTTGATGGCGCAGGGTTGACAGAAATTCGAGGCGAGGAACGAAATGCTGCGATTGAACGGAATCACGCCGGTAATGGCGACGACGTTTCGTGAGGATGAATCGATCGACGACGATTCGCTGAGGCGCCAGATCGATTTCGCCATAGATGCCGGGGCCGCCGCGGTTTGCGGGCCGGGATTCGGTGCGGAATTCTACAAGCTGTCGGATGCGGAACGGTTCCATTTTGTGGATGTCCTGGTGGAACACACCGCAAGACGCATCCCGGTGATTGCCGCAACCAGCTGCGGGTCTACCTACAGCACGATTGAGTTTTCCCGGTACGCGGAAAAGAGAGGCGCCGATTGCCTGATGGTGATGCCGCCGCGGACAGCGGCTTTGCCGGCCGCGGAAATCGTGACGCACTACAGCCGCCTTTGCGATGCCGTCGGCATTCCCCTGATGCTGCAGGACGCCGACTTTACGGGCGCCGGACTTCCCGCTAAGACATTGATCGATCTGGCAGCGAAGCATTCCAATTTTCGCTTCGCCAAGCTGGAGGTGACTCTTCCGGGCACAAAATGCCGGGAGGTCGTGGAAGCCACCCGAAATCAGGTGCAAGTGGTCTACGGGCTGGGCGGCATCGCCATGTTCGACGGTCTGGCCCATGGAGCGACGGCGATGATGCCTGGAGCCGCGGCTCTGGAGGTGTACGTTCGGACGTACGCGCTCTACCGGGAGGGGCGGGCCGACGAAGCCAAGGCGCTTTTCCACCGGTTAATTCCGTACTTGAGCTTCGCCCTACAACATCTGGAAATTGCCATCCACATTGAGAAGCGAGTGCTGGAGGCTCGCGGAATCCTGCCGAACAGCCGGATGCGGCAACCCTCGCTCCACCTGGATGACATCTACCAGGCACAGATGGAAGAACTCACCCGCTCCGTCATTCAGCTTTGCGAGGAGTGCCGCACCGCTCCGGTCTCCTGACCGGGCAAACCAGCCCTCCACACGGCTGAGCTACGGATTCCCCACGGAATTCACCGCTACCGGCCGGGCCAGTTCCGCCAGAAACGTCAGATCAAAATCTTTCAACAAGTCCAGACAGAAAAGATCGTGCGCTTGCGAGTATTCCACGGGCTGATCGACTAGCTGCCGCAGGCTTTGCGCGCCATTCCGGATGGTGATGCTGGAAAAGAGAGACGGCTCCAGCGCCGCTGCGGTCAGGGCGATGGTTTGCGTGCGGATTCCACTTACATCCAGCGCAACTTTACGATCCGGCGCGCCCTGAGAGCGAGCAATAGCGATCAGTTGAGCGGCCTCCAAACCGAGCGGGCGTTCTCCAATTGCGTAGAGCATTTGCTCGTAACCCCAGGAATTTGTCTTCTGCCAACGGTCGCCCATGAAGGACAACTCCAGAGCAATGATCTGCTCCCCTCGATTTATGCGTTCCGAGGCAACCGCTCCTGACTGCGCACGGCCGCCGTCATTCAGGATAAAAGCCACGGGAGCACTGTCAGGCGAGGCAATGGATTTCACGCGAACACCGGTCGCGCTGAGACCGTCCTTCAGACGATAGGCGTACGCCTGGCTTTCGATTCCCTTGTTCTTGGTGATCTCGACCAGCCAGGCTCGATCGATGCCGGCGGGCCGGTACCGGACGACCTGCTTCAATCTGTCGCGTGTTGCCGCCTTCCGGGGAGCCGCGGTATTTTCGTCCGCAAACTTCCGGGCCAGACCGAGGATCGTCAGATTGTCTTTCGGTAGCCCGACAACCAGTTGCTCATAGGAACGAACTTCTCCCGCAACCGGCTCATCCTCATCAAAGGGAGCCAACTGGAAATGCTTCGCGAAAAAAGCATATGCGGCGCGCCGGTTGTCCAGCTGGTAATTATGTGTCCCCGGATCGGAGTTCTCATGCCACTGGAGCGACTGACGCCGTCCATACGCCTCGTAGACTTCCCGGATGGGATCGAACAGCAGCGGCTTCACCACCGGCGCGCGGAAACAGCAATCGTCCTCCGCATTGTAGGCAAGCAGAGCCGGCCGGGGAGCGACCATTGCCAGCAGATGGGTGTAATCGCGGCCCTGAAATACGTCGGATGGAGATTGCTCCGGATCGCCGACGTCCCCGTGGTCGTTCACTTCCACTCTTGAGGCGATCGAAGAAAAGCCGGCCACCGGAGCGGTGACCCGAATCCTCTCGTCCAGGGCGCTCAACAGAATGGTTTGCCAACCTCCGCCCGACAAGCCTGTCATCCCGATGCGATTGCGATCCACCGAGGGCATCGCATGAAGATAATCCAGCCCGCGCCGCATCGCCAGATAGAACAGTCCCACGCCGCTGCGGCCGGTCAGATCCAGGTGTCCGGCAAACCAGTGAGCATTTTCGCGGTGGCTCAACTCGCCGCAGTTCAGCCATTCCAGACTCAGCGCAAGGATGCCATGGCGGGCCAGGTTGATGCAGCGCTTTTGCTTGTATTCGACGGCTTTGCCCGGCGGACCGACGTGCCCGTTTACATTCAAAATCGCCGGAGTGTTCGCGGACAACCGTTCCGGTTCATAAAGGAATGCCGAGGAAAAGAAGCCCGGCACAATCTCGTAGCGCAGCTTCCGAATGCGATAGCCCTTGCCCGCAATCACCCCTACTTCTTCGAACCGCGGCGGTGCATTCACCCATTCCGCCGGCCAGCCGTGATAGACGATTTCCAGCAAAGCCTTTCGCAGCCGGGCGCTCTCCGCCGTCCAGGCGGAGGGATCTTTCGCAACCGGGGCAGGTGCGATTTTCCGCACGATATATTCGCGCAACTGAAATGCGCGGACATCGTTCGGAATCACTTCGGCTCGCAAAATCGCTTCCAGGGACCGCGGATCGCTCTGCGCGCGGGAAACTGCCATGACGGTGAACACGACAATCCATAATCTTTTCGGCAAATCGAAGCTCCTTTCACGGTTAGCCGCCGCGGCGGTTGGAAGTAATTCCCTTCCCTTCGGTGATTTTTAAGTATCGATTCAGGGGAGGCCGCTCAATGCGGTCGACGACGCGGCTGGGCGATGGCCAGGCGATCTCGATCCAGTCGATAGTTTTTGAGCCGCATCCCAGCAGGACCCGCGGGTCGTTGCTGGAAAGGTAACTGCCTCCGCCCGTCACCAACCTGCGGCGGACGGATCCGCCGGCCTGCCAACGGACAATTGCTCCGATTGCACCGGGATTGGCCGTCACCGGCTGCAGATCCAGTCCCAGCCAATTGTTTGTTCCGGCCGTGGCATTATTCTGAAGCAGCACCGGCGCTACGCCGTTCACCGCGATCACAACATCCGGAAAGCCATCGTTGTTCCAATCACCCACCGCCAACCCGCGCGCGGCATAATTCCTCTGAAACGCGGGTCCGGCCAGACGGCTGACATTCCGCATGCCGCCCTTCCCCGTTCCGCGGAATAACAGCAGCGGCTCGGCGTAGGTAACGTTCGCCAGCCGCAGATCCACTTTGTCGTCCGGGTGGCCGTTGGCGAGGACGAGGTCCAGCACTCCATCATTGTCGAAATCGAAGAAGCGCGAGCCCCAACCGCTGAGTAAACGGGTTTCCCGGGCGATTGAATTCTGCGGGCTGATGTCGGTGAACAGCTCGTCGCCATCGTTGCGGTACAGGGAGAAAGTTTGCTGATCGATGTTCGCTACAAAGAGGTCCTCCCGGCCATCATCGTTCACATCCGCGGCGTCAACACCCATGCCGGAGCGAACCTGGCCATCGGCGCTGTAGGCTACGCCCGCTTCAATTCCGCGTTCGTCAAACTTTTTTCCGCCCCGATTGATAAACAGAAAGTTGGACACCATGTCATTGGCGTGGAACAAATCCATCCAGCCGTCGTTGTTGATGTCGGTGGCGACCACTCCCAGCCCTTTTCCCTTGGGCGCGGAAATGCCGGTTGTTTCCGAGACATCCTCAAAGACGCCGCCGCCGCGATTGCGGTAGAGATGGCTGGCAGTGGGACGGAAATTGATGGGGCTGCAGTACCGCACCCCTTCCTTATCGTTTTGGGCTGCTTCCGGCGCTCCACCGTACGCGGTCGCCGCGTTGCAAACCGTCAGCGCCGAGTAATCCAAAAACTGCAGAACATAGAGGTCCAATTTTCCGTCATTGTCGTAATCCAGCCACGCGGCGCTAGTGGACCATCCCGGTGGCCGCACGCCGGATTTTGCCGTGGCATCCTCGAATGTCCCATCACAGCGGTTCCGCAGCAGCGTGGACTTTTCATAGCCGGTCAGAAACACGTCGACGCAACCGTCGCCGTCGTAATCCGCCGCGGCGGCGCCCATTGAAAACTGGTCCAGCTGCAGACCGGCCTTCGCCGTCACATCCCGGAAAGAGCCGCTTCCGTCGTTTTGAAACAGAACCGCGCCGGCGGGTTTCGGAGCTTTGTAGAAACTGCTGGATCCCGTATCGGTGAACAGCAGATCCATCCACCCGTCGTTGTTGTAGTCGAATATCGCCACGCCGCCCGACATGGTTTCGGGCAGATAACGCATCGCGGAGCGGGCGTTATTGTGCCGCCAGGCAATGCTGCTTTCGGCGCTGAGAATTTCGCGAAAGTAGGCCTGCGGCACCTTCTGCGCGGAAAGGCAAACGAATCCGGCCAGCGCCGCGGCAATCCTACCTTTGCGTAACCAATTCACTCCAGATCATCATCACCCGTCGCGGGTGCACCTACCAGTAAAACTTCATGGCAGCCTGCATCACACGAGCGGGAACAGCGCCTCGAGCTGTAATTTGGCCGTACGCGGTGCTGGTGGGATTGGCATTTGGCAGACCAAACGACGGAGTATTGAAGGCGTTGAACATCTCCCAACGGAACTGGAAACGGTAGCGTTCCTGAAAGCGCCAGTTCTTGGAGATTCCCAAGTCCCAAACTGAATAAGCCGGTCCGGTGAGGATGTTCCTTCCCGTATTCCCGAAGGTTCCCGCCTGGTTGGTGACGAAGGCGGCGGTATTGAAATAGCGATAGAGCCAGTCATTCTTCTCGCCCTGTTGGACATTCAACGGAGCACCGGTATAGTCGGCTCGATCCCCTCCTACCAGCGAGCCCGAAGAGTTGTTTCCGGCTCCTCCGACGACGCTGAACGGACGTCCGGATTGCGCCCGGAAAATTCCGCTGACCTGCCAACCGCCCAGTGTGTGCCTCACAAATCCATTGGCGCCTTGAAGGAGAGGCGTCTCGTAGATCCAATTGGCGACAAACACGTGCGGCACATGCAAATCCGAGAGCCCGCGCTGCGCCTGGAGATTGAACGGATTGGCAATTCCCTGCCCGGAGAAGGCCTGGCTTCCTCTGGATGCCGAATCGATGGACTTGGCGAACGTGTAATTCACCATGAACTGGAACCCGCGCGCGAACCGCTTCTCGACACTAAACTGGCCGCTTTGGTATGACGAGGTTGCCCATGATGCGTTCTCGATCACCGATTGAAACTCCGGAAAGAGAGTTCGCTGCCCGCCAGCGGCGAAAATGCCCGGGTTTCTCTGGACGACAATCTGCAAATGTGAAGTCTCGCTGCCGACGTATGCCGCTCGGGCAATCAGTGTCGGCGTCAGTTGATGCTCAACCGACATGTTCCAGCTGTAGGTTCGCGCCAGCCGGAAGTCCGGATTGAATCCTCCGGCAAACAGCACCGGCAGCGTGA
Organism: uncultured Solibacteraceae bacterium; assembly: GCA_964515165.1. Lineage (GTDB taxonomy): Bacteria > Acidobacteriota > Terriglobia > Bryobacterales > Bryobacteraceae > JAPKYZ01. The sequence continues at coordinate 54,922 of CAZETQ010000016.1, forward strand.
ATGTCGCCGAACTGGGAGGAGCCTCATTGGGCGTCGGGAATGGCGGGAAGGGGCTTTTGCCTCCGGTGGGGGCATAATTCGCCCACGGATCTGAAAAGTCGATACCCCCCGGAACCTGCGTGTAGCGGTAGCTAAACACGGGGCTGAACGGCTGCGTATCGGAAGTCGGATTGAACGTCGAGTAGTCGATCGGAGAAGTGAAGATCCCTGCCGCCGCACGAATGGAGGTTCGGGGCAGGAAGCCCGGCTGCCAGGCCAGGCCGAAACGCGGGTTGAAGTAATTCAGGCTTCCATCGACGCCGTATTGCGCTACACCGTTGTCTCCGGGAAAAACCAGCCCTACAGGAGCATTCGGGTACCGGGTGCTCTTTTGCCCGGGCCGGAACGAGCCGATGCGTCCGCTGGAAGGCAGCGGCGGCCGATACGGCTCCCACCGGACCCCCAAGTTCACCGTGAGATTCGGTTTTACGCGGATCTGATCCTGCACATAGTAGCCTTGTTGAACCGCGTTGATCCGCTGGTATTGACCGCCGCCCTGCCAGAAATTGGAGGGGCGTCCCAGCAGCACATCCGCGAAGTCATGGCCGGTGACGGTGCCGTCGAAGTCGATGATCGGAAGAGCCTGCCAGTCGGTGGCCAGGTCCCAATACTGCTTCATCAGGTCCACTCCGGCAACGATCAGGTGGCGGCCCGCATTCTTCGTCAAGGTGTCGGAAACCGTCCAGGTGTTCCTCCGAATGGCGTTGTAGTTCTGACCGAACCCGAAACTGGGAGTGAAAAATCCCTCGATCGAACAGGGAGAATTCGGCGGGTCCACGACGTTGATCAACTGTGAGTAGCAGAGCGGATTGCCGTTTTTGTCGCGCAGTCCGGTTTCGCTGATCGACGTCAACCGTCCGTAGGATCCGACAATGTTGTTGATCAATGTCGGGGAAATGGTCATCGTGTAATTCGCGGAATAGTTTTCAAACCGCGCATCCCACGTGCGGTCGGAGTTCAGCAAATTCCCATTGCCGCTCTGGCCCGGCTGGCCGAAGTTATTCCAATAGACCCGTCCACTGAGACTGTGCTTGGAGCCCACATAGTAATCGCCCTTTGTCGTGAACTCATGAAAGTCCTGGACGTTGCTGTAGCCCGTCAGGTTCACCCGGCCGTCGGGCTCGGCGCCGCGAGGGATCGAATCCAGAATCGTCTTGACGGCCGGATTGAATCGGGAAACGGGAATCTGGTTGTTCACAAACGGCTGCCCATTGAGATAGTCCCTGAGCTGAAATCGTGGAAGCAGGCTGCTGAAATCTCCGTTATCCACCATTCGGGCCGTCGGGGTAAAGGTGATGCGGTCGTTCACCCGGCGGCGCGCTGTCGTTCCCTGGTAATTCCCAAAGATGAAAAGTTTCTCCCGAATCAGCCGTCCCCCGGCGGATGCGCCAAACTGATTCCGTTTCAACCCGTCGCGAGTTCCGCCAAAGAATTCCCGGGCGTTCAACTTCTCGTTTCTGAGAAATTCAAACGCATCGCCGTGCCAGGTATTTGCCCCGGACTTGGTCACGATGCTCACAACCGCGCCGGCGGCGAAGCCATACTGTGCTTCAAAGTTGTTGCCCACAACGCGGAATTCCTGAGTCGCATCCGCATTGGGAAACGGCGCCGCCAGCAAATGGTAGTTGTCCATGTTGAAGACTCCGTCCAGCAGGTAGAAGGTGCTTCCCTGCCGGCCGCCGTTGACAGACGCTCCGCTTTGCGTTGGGAAGGTCGTGTAGGACTGTAGAGTACCGGCGCCGGTCGCCAGAACATCCACCGCTCCGGGCGTCAGCAGCACCAATTGGGCCGGGTTTCGTCCATTGAGCGGAAGCTCCAGAATCTCTTTCTCGCCGATCACCTGGCCCAACGCCGCCGTGGTGGTGTTCAGCATCTCCGCGGTGGCCGAAACCAGAACCTCCTCGGTCACCGAACCGACCGAAAGGGAAAAGTTGAGGTTCGCCTGCTGATCCACGGTGAGCGTGAAATTGTCATGGCGTTCGGTCTTGAACCCGTCCCGAGTGGCCGAAACGGCGTAGGCACCCGGATTCAGGAACGAGAAAATATAGAGTCCCGCGTCATTGGAGGTCGCCGTCTGCGAGACGCCGGTCTGTTTATTTTTCAGGGTCACAGTGACGCCGGGAACGCTGGCGCCCGATTGGTCCTGAACGATTCCCTGTAGAGACGCCTTCCCTCCCTGACCGTAGGCGGGTCCGGAAAGAGATCCAACCAGAGCGCTCAACGCCAGCAAACTACAGAACAATTTGGCACTGCGGGTCATCCGTTGCACGGCGCCTCCTGAAGTCTAGGTTTCGACTAGATGAAAGATATAGCACCGCGACGCAGGCGAGTCAATGGTTTCGGAATTAATTCCGATTTTAAGGACGCCCGTACTTTGGAACGCTATTGCGGGCGGTCCCGAAGCCTGCGCGCAGCCGCTGCCGCGGCCTCGCCCTGTTCCCGCATCTTCAGCCGGAAATAGACGCGGGCCAGTGCCGCCTGAGGTTCAACCTGGTTGGGCTGGCGGCCTGCCACCTCTTCCAGGAGCCGGCGGGCGCGATCGTACTGGCCGGCCTTCTCATAGCTCAGGCCCAAGTAAAACAGGCTCGGCGTATGATCCCGATTCAACCGGACGGCATGCTCCAGTGTGGCGATTGCCTCGTCGAGCCTTTCCGGCCCTGCCAGTTGAAGAACTTTCCCCAGCGCGAACAAATATGCCGGGTCCTGGGGCCGCAGCTCCAGCGCCTTACGATATTCGGTCTCCGCCTGGTCGTAGCTGCCCTCCGCAGCCAGACAGTTTCCCTGAAAGTAGTGCGCCGGGGCGAATCGTGAGTCGATTCGGGATACTTCCCGAAATTGCTGGAGACTCGTATGGAAATCGCGAGCGCCGTAATATGCCAGCGCCCAGTTGTAATGAAAGGGAACCTGGCCACGAAACTTGGGCTCTACAGCCGAAAGCAGCTGTATCGCGACGGGAAACCGCCGGTCCGCCAGCAGAACCTCGACCAGGTTCATGGTGTGGGCGAGCGAGGAGTCGTCCAACTGAACCGCCCGGCCGAAAGAGAGCACGGCGTGTTCGTAGTCTTTTAGCTGGTAGTACACCATGCCAAGCTGCGCATGCAGCTCCGCAGCATTCGGATTCTCCTGAAGGAGCGACGTCAGAAATCGGATCGCTTCCCCGCTCTGGCCGCTCTCCATCAAGCTTCCGATTTTGGGCCGCAGCGCTTTCCATCGCTCCTCAGGGGCGGCGGCCGGACAAAGTACGGGAAACCAGTAGACGATACCGCCGCACAAAAGGAGAGCCCACCGGTTCATCCTCCTATATTAATCAGGGTGCTGGAACCGCAGCCAGACTGCCGAAGCGATTCGCTCCCTGGTGCCGGTCCATGGCATCATGCGGCTTGGAGACGGTTCTTTGGAAACCATAACGATTGTTCTTCTTCTCTTGCTCGCCGTCGTGCTCAGCGATTCTCTGTCGCGCTTCCTCCCTTGGCCGATTCCGCTTCCCCTGGTACAGATCGCCTTCGGCGCGGGAGTTGGTTTTATTACAGACTTCGGTGTCGAACTGAACCCGGAGATCTTTTTTGCGCTCTTCTTGCCGCCATTGCTTTTCCTGGACGGCTGGAGGATCCCGAAACAGGGACTCTTTCGGGACCACTGGACCATCCTGGAGCTGGCGCTGGGACTGGTCGTGGTTACGGTGGTCGGCATGGGCTTCCTGATCCATTGGCTGATACCCGCGGTTCCGTTTGCCGTGGCATTTGCCCTGGCCGCCGTATTGTCTCCCACAGATCCAGTTGCCGTGTCTTCGATTGCGAGTCGTGTGCCGATTCCCCATCGCCTGATGCACATCCTGGAAGGAGAATCGTTGCTCAACGATGCGTCGGCCCTGGTTTGCCTTCGATTCGCACTCGCCGCTGCGATAACAGGTTCGTTCTCCTTCAACAAAGCCCTGACCACGTTCGTATGGGTAGCCGCCGGCGGGATCGCGATCGGCGTAGCGGTTACGGTAGGAGCAACGAAAGCGAAGGCTCTCGTTGCCCGCCGTTTCGGGGAAGATGCCGGATCGCATATCCTGGTCAGCCTTCTGATTCCTTTTGGAGCGTACACCGCCGCCGAACATTTCCATTGTTCGGGGATTCTCGCGGCGGTGGCGGCGGGCATTGCCATGAGTTATGCGGAACTGACGGGTCAAGCGATGGCCATCACACGAGTGCGCCGGAGCGCTGTTTGGGACACCGTGCAATTCACCATCAACGGAATCATTTTTGTGATTTTGGGAGAACAGTTGCCGGGAATCTTTTCTCAGGCAGTGGCTACGGTTCAGCAGTCCGACCATGAGGAGCCCTGGTGGTTGGCAGTGTATGCGCTGGCGATTAATGCGGGATTGGCTCTCTCGCGATTGCTGTGGGTTTGGGTTTCGTTCAAATTGACGGTGCTTCGGCGTAAGCATCGAGGTGAACAGGCCAGCGCACCGAACTGGCGGATTATCGCGGCCACATCGCTGGCGGGCGTGCGCGGCGCCATTACGCTTGCCGGTGTGTTGACCTTCCCGCTGGCGATGCCGGACGGCTCCGCATTTCCGGCGCGCGATCTGTCGATTTTCCTTGCCGCCGGTGTCATCATTCTTTCGCTGATTGGTGCGAGTATTGGTCTGCCGAAGATTCTGCGTGGCTTGGAACTTCCCGTGGACGACCAGCGTGCCGCCAGGGAAGATCTGGCTCGCGCCAGGGCGGCGGAGGCGGCAATTCGTGCGGTAGAGAAGGCGGAGCACTCCATGGCTGAGGACCGGCCCGACGCGGATCTGTACGTGGAAGCCGGCACTCGTGTCATGGACATGTACCGTCATCGCCTGAAAGGTACGTCGAAAACCCCTGAGGAGCGGAAGATTTTCCGGAAGAACGATGAGATCGAGAGGAATCTTAGACTGACAGCCCTGCGGGCGGAGCGAGACGAACTGTTCCGGCTGGCGCGCGCCGGAGATATCGGCGACGATCTGATGCGCCGCCTCGTCCGTGAGATTGATCTAAAGGATGCTCAATAGCATAGCGATCGACACAAAAAACTACTTGATATCCATTAGCAACGATCGAGAACTTCGTGCGCGAGCCACCAGAGCCTTCCGCGGCGGAACGGCAGTAAATTGGCGTATTTGAAGCTTCGCGGGCAGCAGGATAAGCTCCTTGGTGTTCCCGGAGGCAGGCGGTCCCTTTGACGTAATTTGGGTCAAGAGGGCCTCCATCGCCCGGTAGCCAATCTGAAAAATCGGCTGCACAACGGTAGTGAGCTTCGGAGAAAAATATTCTGTCTACGCAAAATCATCAAACCCCACGATGCTGATGTCTTCCGGACAACGAATGTTGAATTCCGCAATGGCTCGCACCAAGCCGAGCAGGGATCGATTGTTGGTTGAGAATATTGCCGTGGGAGGGTCTGACAGCCGTTCACAGCGCGCCGAATGTGCCGGCCGAAACCGGCTGCCCAGGAGGAGCGCGATCTTCTTATGTCCCAGCTCCAGCAAATGCCGGGTGGCGATATAGGCGGCATGGATATTGTCCGTGGAGACGGCAGATCCTTTCAGGCCTTCCGGAACGCGGTGAAAAAGACGATCGGAAATCGTCTCCGCAGCAAGCGGTCATAAGCGTTCGGAGCATCCGAACAGGCAATCAACACTCCGTCACCCGGCGCGCGAAAAGCTCGTTGAGGTGGCGCTTTTCCTGCTGCGGGTCTTCATTTGAGTTACAGAGGATGACCGAATGGCCGGCCCCTATGATGCTGTGAGATAAGGACATACATATTTTCCCGCACTACCCGGGCAGTGGGTATCTTTCCTGCGGCATCCCGGAGGTTCATTGAATCCTGTCAATACTGCCAGGATTTCTAGCCCGGCTGGTATGGTGAAATGTGATTCATTCCGATGAGCCGCACCGCCCAACCCGTTGCCTTAATGGAAGTTCATAACGAGCCGCTTCAGGCCACAAACAATATTCTCAACTTGGCGATCGAGGCATCTCCCATGGGTGTTCCGGTACAGGAGCATCTGTGATCGCGGACTCCAAACAGTGATCCCGGGGTATGCATGCAAGTTACCCCATTGAGGAGTGCTACGTATTTTCACACGGCTTACGTAACTTAGCTGGAAACATTAACCTACCATCGTGTTGCTGGCATCGGAAGGTCACACGGCCGATTCAAAAAACTGAAGATATTTTGATTTCACTTCAATCCTATTAGATGACTGGAGTGTGGCGATAGCTGTTTGACGAACTTGCAGCCTCGGCGGTAAACGAATCAACGCCCAGGATGGCGCACAAAGCAAAGGAAGGTAGCCTTCGTGCCTGAGAACGACGACCGGCCGGTATTCTCCCTGCTAACCAGCCATCCCCTTAGTACGCTGGGAGCATTATTGGCCACTGTCGCCGGCTTCGCGTGGCTCCTGGCGCTACCGAGTCAGATTCGCGGGCATGCGACCAATCCGTACATCGGCCTATTGTTGTTTTTTGCTCTTCCCGCCGTTTTTGCCCTCGGATTGATCCTGATGCCGATCGGGTTCTGGTTATCGGCGCGCGCCGTTAGACAGGGAGTGCGGCAGCGGATTACCCGGCAGGCGTCCTGGCGGCGGCTGGCGATCTTTCTCGCCGCCGCCACCATCCTGAACGTTGTGATCATGTCTCAGCTAACCTACGGTGCCATCGAGTACATGGAGGGGACGCAGTTTTGCGGTCAAAGCTGCCATGTCATGAAGCCGGAGTTCACCGCTCACCGTATTTCACCACATGCTCGCGTCTTATGTGTGGAGTGTCATGTCGCTCCCGGAGCCGCCGGCTGGGTAGAAAGCAAAATGGCGGGAACTCGCCAACTGATAGAGGTTGTATTTAATAGCTATCCCAGACCTATCAAGTCCGCGATGGAAACAAATCGGCTTGTACCAGCCTCGGAGACATGCGAAAAGTGCCACTGGCCGGAGCAATTTGGCGGTGGAAAGATTCGCGTTATTCCCGAGTATGCAGACGACGAAAAAAATACGCTGTCTCAAACAGTCCTGATGATGATGGTGGGCGGGGGTGGCACGCAGGGAATTCATGGCGCACACTTTGGTCCTGGAGTTTCCATTCGCTATGCCTCGCCGGATCCGGCACGGCAAACCATTCCTTGGGTGGAATACAAAAACTCAGCTACCAATGAGACCAGAACCTACACGACTGAGGGGTTAAAGCCTGAGGATACGGCAAAACTTGTTCAGCACGACATGCAATGCGTGGACTGTCACAACCGGCCGACACATACATTCCAGCTTCCCGAGCGCGCGGTGAATCAAGCGATGGCACGGGGAAAAATTCCGGTATCTCTGCCGTTCATCAGAAAGAAAGCTCTCGAGATTCTAAAGGCCGAGTATCCAAGCAGTGAAGACGCAGCGGCCAAAATCCCGGCAGCGGTTCGCGACTACTACCGTCAGTCGCACCAGACGATCTCTCAATCTCAGGCTGGCAACATTGAGACGGCCGCGGCAGCCATCCTGAACATTTACAACGAGAACGTATTTCCAGATCTGAAAGTCACCTGGGGAACTTACCAAAATAATCTGGGGCATACCGATTTTCCCGGTTGTTTCCGCTGTCATGACGATGCCCATGCGACGTCTGACAAGAAAACGATTACTCAGGACTGTAGCGCGTGTCACGAGATGCTGGCGACATCCGAGGTCTCGCCCGAAGTGCTCAAAACCTTGGGGCTTGACGAAAAGCTTTCCAGGATGCAGAAACAATGAGAGGCCTCATGTACCGTTTCGAGGCCGTGAATCGAAGCCCAAAAGGAGAACTCATGAGGAAAATGATTTGGTTAGGTTGTGCGGCGTTACTATCCACCGGGCTGGCAATGGCGGCCGGTGATGCCACCGCCGGCAAGGCTAGCTATGACAAGGCCTGTAAATCCTGCCATGGTGCCGATGGCACTCCCAGTGCCGCCATCGCCAAGGCAATGAAGGTGGAAATGCTTCACCTGGGCGACCCCGCGGTTCAGAAGCTCAGCGATGACGAACTGAAGGGAATCGTCACCAATGGAAAGGGGAAGATGAAGCCGATCAAGACGGTGACGGGCAAGAGTGCCGATGACGTGGTTGCCTATATGCGGACGCTGAAGAAATAAAGCCCCAAGAGTTTCGCTGGTCAGGAGGATGCCATGGGCAAACTTGCGATGAGATCGATTGTTGGGGCTGGTGCACTTGCGCTGGCGATAATCCTGACTGGCGCCACGATTGGCCCGTTCCGCGTGAACCAGAAAGCGTTCTACGCCGATACCGCCTGGGTGGCATTCGTGCGCCCTGGCCTGGTGATTACTGTCGCCTCTGCTGAAGTTGCGCAGGACGGGACGATCAGTGTTGTCTTTTCGTTAACGGATCCGAAAGGGGCACCGCTCGACCGCAATGGAATCGCCACACCGGGAGCGATCGGGCTGAACTTCATCGCGGCGCACATTCCCCAAGGCCAAAGCCAGTATGTCGACTACATCACGCGGAGCGCCACGGGAGCCGTATCAGGAACCGTTCAGCAAGCGGCCTCTGAGTCGGACGGCACGTTTGAGGCGCAACCTGACGGACACTATCGTTACACGTTTCTCACTAAAGCTCCTTCCGGCTTTGATCCCACAGTCACGCATACCATCGGTATCTACGGATCGCGCGATCTGAGCGAGTTCGATTTGGGAACAGATTATGCAAGTACGACATTCAATTTCGTTCCCAACGGTTCGCCGGTGGCCGTAGTCCGGGACGTGATTCGAACGCAGAGCTGTAACCGTTGTCACGATCAACTGTCCGCCCACGGCGGCTCAAGGCGAGGAGTGGACATGTGCGTGTTGTGCCACTCTCCTCAAACGATTGACCCGGATACGGGCAATTCCGTCGACTTGAAAGTCATGGCCCACAAGATACACATGGGAGAGGAGTTGCCGAGCGTTCAGGCCGGCAATCCATACCAGATCATCGGACGTAACGGTTCTGTGTCGGATTGGTCAACCGTCGTGATGCCCTCCGATGCGCGCCGTTGCGAGGTGTGCCATCAACAGGATTCCGGGGCAACACAGGCCACAGCGTACATGACCAAGCCGACGCGCGTTTCCTGCGGAGCTTGCCATGACGATGTGAACTTCGCCACCGGTCAAGGCCATGCCGGTGGTCCCCAGGTGAGCGACAACCAGTGCGCCTTATGTCACCAACCTCAGGGAGAACTGGAGTTTGACGCCTCGATAAAAGGAGCGCACACGGTCCCCACCGATTCGGAGAGCCTGAGCGGTTTGGTCTTTGAATTCCTGCAAGTGAACAACGGATCGGCAGGGCAGCGCCCGACAGTAACGTTCTCGGTGAAGGACAAGAAGGGAGCTGTTGTTCCGCTCAACATGCTCAACAATCTGTCACTCGTGATGGCTGGACCTTCGAGCGACTACGGCTATACCAGCTTTGGCTCCGATGTCAGCACCACCGGTTACGTCTCAGAGAACGCGTTAAGCGCCTCCCAATGTGGTCAGGACGGTGTGTGTGTCTACACCTTTAACCACGCCGTGCCGGCCGGCGCGACAGGAAGTTTCGCCATCGGAATTGAAGGCCGCCGAACAGAGATTCTTCTTCCGGGAACGACAACGGAAATGAGTGTTCAGTACGGCGGCGATAATAAGGTGACCTACTTCTCAGTGGACGGCTCGCCCGTACAATCCCGGCGTTCGGTCGTCCAAATCGCGAGCTGCAATCAATGCCACTTTGAACTAACGGCTCACGGAAGCAATCGCAATGACGTGGAGATGTGCGTGTTGTGCCACAACCCGTCTACCACCGATATTGCGCAGCGTGCTGCCGCCACTGATCCCGCCGAGAGGACAAAACCCCCTCAGAGCGTCAACTTCAACCTTCTGATCCATCGCATACACACGGGCGAGAATCTGAAGGACTCCGGAAAGAGCTATACCGTCATTGGCCGGAATGGCAGCGTACACGATTTTACGCATGTGCGGTTTCCTCAACTGAGTCCGCAGGGCGGCCCAGGCGATACGCGAAACTGTGCTGCCTGCCACATCGATGGGTCGCAGTCCACTTCCGGCGGTGTGAATGATGTGCTGGACCCGCAGGGGTTCATCAACCCGGTGAAGCCCAATTCATCGGCGTGTATTGGGTGCCATGTCAGTAAAGAGGTTTCATCGCATGCGCTAGCCAATACAACACCGCTTGGCGAAAGTTGCGCCGTTTGTCATGGCGCAAACTCCGCGTTCGCCGTGGACAAATCGCATGCGCAATATTAGCGCGTGGATTTTCGCGCCGATTCTACTGATTGCGTTAGGCACCGCGGCTAGTCCTCCCGGGCAGGAAGCGGCGAAGCCAGCCGCACAAGAGGCAAAGCCTGCCGCCGCTCCACCCGCGGAGTCTCCCGCTCCCGCAGGTCCGAAAGAATTCGTTGGATCCGAGACATGCCAGGCGTGCCACGAGGATATCTTCAACGCGTTTCAAAAGGATCCCCACAAAGCTGTCGATTTCGACAAAAAGCGCGGCCATGAAAACCATGCATGCGAGAGCTGCCACGGACCGGCCAGTGCCCATGTGGAGACCGTTTCGGCAGATCAGATTGTGAATCCCGCCAAGTTATCGGCCGCCCAAATCGACGAAACCTGCCTGACCTGCCATCGCAACCAGCCCACTCACATCGGACGCATCCAAAGTGGTCACGCCAGGAGCCGGGTTGCGTGTACGAGTTGCCATTTGATGCACAAATCCGACGCCGGCAGTCTGGTCGCTCGAAAGCCAAAAGCCGTCAATCAACAATGCGCAACCTGTCATTTGAATGTGTGGGCGGCATTTCAGCGGCCGCATGCGCACAGGCTTCCCCAGAATGCGATGTCCTGTTCCGATTGCCACAACCCGCATGGCAGTTTTCTGGCGAGACAAGTGCGAACGTTCGCCTCGAATGAACCGGGCTGCTTCAAATGCCACGCGAATCTTCGGGGTCCCTTCACCTACGAACACTCCCCCATGCGGACAGAGGGCTGCCAGACTTGTCATGAATCCCACGGATCGGCAAATCCGAAAATGTTGACTCGTGCGGAGGTCCGGTTCGTCTGTCTGGAGTGTCACGCCAATCTGCCCCAACAAACACCGGGAACGGCAAGTGCCATCGGTGTGGTACCGCCGGCGTTCCACGACATGCGGTCTCCCCGCTTCCGCAACTGCACAATCTGTCATCAGAAGATCCACGGTAGTCACGCCGACCGGAACCTGACGCGATGAAGAGCTTCAGTTGGTTGTGGTTCTGCATCGCGGCTTGGGGGCAGCAATCGCCAGCTCCGACAGACGCCAAGCCTGAGCCACCGCAAGACCCGAAAGCGGCTGCCGCCGCGGCGGAGTCTCCGGTTCCTGCGACTGATCGGTGGCTGACCGGTTCGGTCGACGTTGGTTATCGCTGGCGGACAGGACCAGGCGGCAATGAGAACGTATATCGCAGCATCGTCGATCTCGGTGAGGGTCCGAAGCTGCTGGGTGCGGACTTCTCCATCGTCGATCCGAAGCGTCGCTGGTTCGATCAGATTGATACGCGAGCCGCTAACTGGGGAGACGATCCTTATACAACGTTGAATGTGGCTGCGCGAAAAGCTCGCGTTTACGACTTCCTTTCGAGTTATCGAAATCTCGCCTATTTCAACAACCTTCCGTCCTATGCCAATCCTTTGCTGGACAGGGGAGTTTTTACAAGCCAGCGAACCTTTGATACGCGCAACCGCATGAGTTCCTTCGATCTGAATCTCCTGCCGGGTAATTGGATCATCCCCTACGTCGCCTATGAGCGAGCGTCGGGCTACGGCAATGGCGTCACGACATTCGTTAGCGACCAGAACGAATATCCGGTACCGTTCCACTCGAACTTCTCGCAGAACAACCTGAGAGGCGGCCTTCGGCTGGAGTTGAACCGGTATCACGCCACTTTCGAGCAGGGCGGCACGACATTTCGCGACGATCAATCGCTGTACCAATCTCAGGATGTGACGAATCCGGGGAATCGCACCACGACATATCTTGGCCGAACGCTATACCTGAATGGGCTTTCACAAGCTTACGGTGTTCGGGGCAATTCGATCTACAGCAAAGTTATGGGCACCGGCCAACCGGCAACCTGGTTATCGCTTTACGGGCAGTATTTATACGCGCGGCCTCAGAACGAGACCCACTATGAGCAGTTCAATACAGGCAATTTTGCATGGTCTGCGCAGGCTCTCCTGTTCACCTCGCAACAATATCTTCTCAACTCGGTGGCGAAGCTCCCGCATCAAGCCGGTCAAGTGGGAGCAGAAGTCAGGCTGCATCCACGCGTAAGAATCATCGCGAACTGGCTCACCGACCGTATTCGCGTGATGGGTGAAGGAATCGGGCAGAACAATCTCATCGACCGCGCGGCCGCCGGGCAGATTCCGGTTTCGGACACGACGGAACTGCGAAATGACTATAACCACGTGGAGGGTGACGTTCTATGGGACGTAACCTCACATCTAACCCTTCGCGGCGGCTATCGCTACCAATGGGGCAATACATCGAGTCTGGTCCTTCCGCCGGCAGGGTTGGCCAGCCAGGACGCCGCAGATTTCCGGCGAAGTGTCGGCAAGGGCGGGTTTAACTACAGAGCCGGAAGCAAGCTGACGTTCACCGGGAGTATCGAAGGTGCGGGTACTCAGGCCGCCTATTTCCGGACCAGTTTTTATAAGTACCAAAGAGGGCGTGCCCAAGCTTCCTACCAAACGACTTCGCAGCTTACATTTGCAGTTGCTTTTGCCGCCGTCGCGAATCAGAACCCGGCTCCGAATGTCGATTACGACTACCTGGGATTGCAGACCTCCGCATCCGTCCTTTGGAACCCGGGGGGCGATAAGCGCATCGGCTTTCAGGGAACTTACACCCGATCGACGATTCGCTCCGATATTCGCTTCCTCACCCCACAGACTCTTCAGACCGACTGGTCGCACTATCGCGACGACGCTCATTCCATACAGGGGATGTTCGATCTGGCAATACCCCGCCTTGGAAAGCAGACGCGCCTTTCGGCAGGCGGTAACTTCTTTATTTCTTCGGGTAGCCGTGCGACAAATTACTTCCAACCGGTCGGCAAGTTGATTGTACCTGTCAGTAACGGCGTGACCTGGGTTTCCGAGTGGACCTACTATGGTTACGGCGAATCCTTCTACTCTTACGAAGGCTTCCGGACGCACCTCATTACGACGGGAGTCCGGTTCACGCGTTGAGGGAATGATGCGAACAGCGTTCTCAATTATTGCTTTGTTCGCGGCGGCGCAGGCCGCCAGCGTTCCGGCGATCGACTCCGCCCGTGGCGAAAAGGTATTTCAATCGCAGGGATGTTCCGAGTGCCACTCCATCGGTGGAGCGGGCGGAAAATCGGCCCCCGATTTAAGCGCCACGATTGATCGGAACTTCACGCCGGCTTTACTGGCAGCCACGATGTGGAATCATGCGCCGGTGATGTGGTCGGCGATGCGGGCCCAAGGCAAGCCCCTTCCGCAATTGAGTACGCAGGATGCGGGCGATCTTTTTGCGTTCTTCTACTCCAGCCGCTATTTCGATCGGCCCGGTGACGCCGCGCGAGGCAAACGAACCTTTGCCGCGAAACACTGCATAGACTGTCATGGCTCACAGGCGCCTGCCTCCGGCGCTTTGCCTGTCAGCCAGTGGCAGTCTCTTCAGAGTTCTCTCGCGCTGGCGGAGAAGATGTGGAATCACGCTGGAACAATGAAGGAGCAGTTCGAGAGACGGAACCTGCCATGGCAGCAGCTCACATCGCAAGAGATGGCTGATATTTTCGTCTATGCGCGCAGTCTTCCCGGGGCTCGCGGACAGAAACTGTCGTTCGAACTAGGATCTGGCGAGCGTGGCGCGGAGATTTTTCGGGAGAAGGGTTGTGAAGGGTGTCACAAAAGCCAGGTTCCGCTGGAATCGCGCTTGAAGGAAAGAACGGTTGCTGAAATCGCGGTCGCAATGTGGAACCACGTTCCCCAGATGTCTCCCGGCGTCGCGCAGCAATTTCAGCCGGGTGAAATGGCGCAGCTTCTGAACTATCTGTGGGCACGGCAGTATTTCGGCGGCGGAGGGGATGCCGGTCGCGGGCAAAAGACATTTATTGCGAAGGGCTGCGCCTCTTGTCACAATGATCCGGCCAGCGGTGCCCCTGACCTGGCAAAATTCAAGGGAAATTTCACATCGATCACCATGGTTGGTGCATTGTGGCGGCACGGTCCCGCAATGCTCGATCGGATGAAAGAAACCAACCGTCGTTGGCCTCATTTTCAAGGGCGCGAAATGTCGAACGTGATCGCGTACCTAAACAATTAATCCATCATCTCCGATTTTCGACAAAGCGAAGCGGCGAGAGGGCGGACGGCCGCCGATCTGCTGATTTCGTACCCGCTACCGACAGCTCGACGCTCCGCTACGGGCTGGATGCGCGGCGGGCTGACTCTACCGAACATTCAATGACTTGGCGGATAACGGGAGGTACGGATTGCGCGCCGCGTTCGGCGGCGGCTTCGATTAATTTCAGAGCGAGGAAAGGTTTGGACGACTTCTCGATCGCCTTCCTGATTGCGTTTGAAGCGGAACCACGTGTTGGCGTCGAGCTGGCTGGATAAGCCAACCGTTGAATCGTCTCGGCGAACCCGTTGTGCCAAAAGCAATGCTCGATATCCCTTTCCTGGATGCATGTGACCTGAGTGGAACGCGGCGATCGCCGTTGGCTCCCGGCGATGGTTTGGGCATAGCGGCCGCCGGCTTCGTCTCCATCTACAAGAACGTGCCAGTGGATTCCCAGATGATCGGCCAGCTTCGTCAGTGGGACAAGGCCGCATTGCGCGAACTCGACACACTCGACTCCCTCCGCGCTGAAATCGAAACCACAAATTCGAGCGAGTTCCGGAAGAATCCAATACTCCGTTTCTCCCTCCACCAACAGCCAGCACCGGGCAAACATCGCAGACGCCCGTCTTGACCGAAGGTGGTAGGAAACGCGACGGAGCGCGTCCCTCGACAACAGCCGCGGTTGCACCGACCACTCCCTCACGCACCCGTTTGATCGTGTCAGCCGGCGAATCGAGGCGAGAGGGCACCTCGCGAGAATTGTCCCGGAGTTCGTCACGATCACTTTTTGCCAGGTCAGTCGCTCAATGATCTTCCATGCCGCCGCGATTGTCATGGGATGAAGATTCGTCTCCGGATTTTCGATCACAAGAACCGGTTTTCCGTAAGGCGAAATTTTTCGTTCCACCAGTTCCAGAATCGCACCGAGCAGTAGCAGCGCCCCCATCTTGTAAGAGGAAGTATTGGCTGCGAATCCTCCCGTAGCGGCCACTTGGCGGCGATTGAGTATGTCTGAAACCATGGCACCCATCAGTGGAGAGGTACTCTCGAATGCGTTCTTGTGCTTGTCCAGCACTCGCTGCGCCGCTTTCGCTCCGGCATCCAGCTCGGCGGCCAAGTCCAGGGCTTCTCCGTTCAAAATGATCCGATAGTGTTCCGCAAGAGAACGTAGTTCAGGATCTTGCCGGACAAGCCCAACAGGCGCCGTTGGAACTCCACGCTGCAAAGAACTTCCGAAAAGGCCGGATCGTAGCCAGAGAACCGGAACCAGTTCCCTAAGCCAGCAAAGAGCTTCGCCGCTACCGTCCACCATCGACCCGGCTTTGGATCTGGAGTTTACGAGAATACGGTGATTGATTTCTCCAGTTTCCGGATTCAGCGTCGCGCGGAACTCGAAGTCAAACTCACGCGCCCGCCCGCCGCTGGATGGGAAAGCTTTCTTCAGGCGAGGCGGAAGAAGCCACTGGCCCGGCATGCTCTCGGCAATGCACAATTTCACCAGGATCGTCTCTGCCGTTCCCAGAGGACTCCGATGGAAATGAACCGGCCGAAGGCATTTCTCGAATCTTTCTTCTGGAGACCCCAACAACAGTAGAAGCGCTTCAATGACGCTGGTTCGGCCGCAATCGTTTTCCCCGATGAGAACGGTGGTTTCCTCAAACGTTACGGATCCTTCGCGGATTCCACGAAAGTTCTCAATCTGTATCGAGCGCAGATAGGTCACGACGTTCGTGGCTTCAACTGCTTTCGGATTGCTGGCAGGACTCTCTTGACGATCATCTCCGCGGCCTCATCCGGCGAATCGAGAATTGCAGCGAAGCCGATATCTTCCGGTGAAATCGCACCGCCATCGCGAAGGTCCCAAACGAACTGCCGCAGATTCTCCCAAAAACTGCTCCCAAGCAATACCAGTGGAAAGGGACCGATTTTATGGCATTGGATCAACGTCGCTGCCTCAAACATTTCATCCAATGTTCCAAACCCGCCCGGGAGGCAAACAAACGCGCAGGAATACTTCACCAGCATTACCTTGCGCGCAAAGAAGTACCGGAAGTGGAGAGTATCGTCCAAATACGGGTTCGGCTTTTGTTCAAACGGAAGCACGATGTTGCAACCGATACTCTTACCACCCGCTTCCTTGGCGCCACGATTGGCGGCCTCCATCAAACCCGGACCGCCACCGGTAACGACAGCAAAACCTGCCTTTGCGAGGGCCCTTCCGAGTTCGACGCCAAGTTTGTACTGTGGAGTTTCCTGTGCAAAGCGGGCAGATCCGAAAACAGTGACGGCTGGTCCGAGCTTACCCAGGCGGCGAAAGCCCATCTCGAACTCCTTTATGATGCGAGAGAGCCGCTTCTTTTCGACCTCCGGACTTCTGGATATGGACAGAAGCTGCTGCTCGGCATCCGGAGTGCGTTTCTTCATCGCCGGGCCGATCCAATGCTCCTGCCACATACGGTCCCATTCCGCCCGATCGGCGATTCGCCTGTCTTCTTTTTTCTTGGTTTGGGCCACAGATACTTTCCTTGCGATAATTTTTTGATTCGCGAATGTCTATGCGAAACTAAGTCTGCTGGCGAGTCTCCTTTCCTGCTACTGGCAAAATTACAAGGGGAGACTTGACCGGCTGCCGGAATATCTTATCCCGGCGGGCCGGGATGGCAGTCCACCTGATTTGGGCCGATTTGGCTAGCCGGAAGAGTCTATTCCGTCCACTTCTGGTGCGTTATCGCGGACAGTTGCCATTTGCCGGTAGCCTTTAAAGGCGGCTCGAAGTGTCGGATAGTTTTGGATGGGCCAGTGGAAATTCCGGTCGTCAGTCCAGCGCTTCCACTCTGTTGCGCGTCCCGCGGTGACAAAGACAATGCCACGGCTATTTAGCTCTTCGATAACGTCACCAAGAGAATGAAAGCCAGTCATGTCGATCAACGTGATTGGGATCATGTCAACTACGAACCATTTCACTGGGAACTCAGATGAACCGATTGCGGCCAAAGCGCTGCGTTTAAAGTAAGGCGCATTGAAAAACACGATTGGCGCGTTGAATCGGAACATCAGCAGACCAGGCGTTGTCTGTGCTGCCTCATGACGTTCGATCGCGTGAAAACCAGCGTTGTCCGGTATCGTTCCGAGAACTTCAACAGCGGGGCGCGATGCCAAGCGAACAAATCGAAGCAATGCCAGAACCACGGCGACCAGAATTGCCTGAATTGTTCCTACGGTGGCTACGCCAACCGTTACTACCAAACAGAGGACTAGCTCGCGACGATCGGAGTGATAGAAGACTTTCAATGCGCGAAGGTCGAGCAAGGAGAATGCCGCTCCGACAAGTACAGCTCCCAGAGTTGCGATAGGAACAAACTGAAGAGGCGCAGTAAAGAAGAGCAAAACCAACGCCACCGCGAGGGCTGTGATTAGTCCGGTAACCCGGCTACGTCCTCCAGCGGCATCGCTGACGGCTGTTCTTGAGGCTGCGCCACTTACCGCAAAGCCTTGGGACAAACCAGCGGCGATGTTGGCGGCACCTAAGGCGGCGAACTCACGGTCCACATCGATTTCATATTTATTCTTGGCCGCGAAGCTCCGTGCCGTGAGCATCATGCTTGAGAAGCCTATTAACGCTATACCAGCAGCCTGGGCGCAAAGATGAGGCATGAGTTCCAGGGGAACTTTCGGAATTCGGAGAGGTGGCAAACCAGAGGGGACATTGCCGATGGTTTGTACACCCTGCACATCGAGTCCAAACAACTTCACCACCGTCCCCGTCAGCACCATCGCCACCAAGGCGGCTGGAAGGCGCGGCATAACCTTGGGCGAAAACACCAAAATTACGAATACAGCCAAGCCGATGGCGAGGGTGGGCAGGTGGGTGGCACCTAGCTTTGAACAGAACTCCACCAGGCGAGGAACAATTCCGTCTTTGACAATCGGAAAGCCGAAGATCTTGCCCACTTGCCCCAGAAAGATACTGAGCGCTATGCCATTCAGAAATCCCACGAGGATCGCTTTTGACAAGAAATCCGCGAGCGCCCCAAGTTTGAGGAAGCTGGCAAGGATGCAAAAAATTCCGGCAAGTAGTGCGAGGATAATGGAGAGTGAAAAGTAGAGGTCTGCATTTCCGGCGGCTATCGATCCAGCGGCGGCTGCGACAAGTGCACAGGTAGCTGCGTCTGGGCCGACAATTAACTGCCGTGAAGTCCCAAATAGAGCGTATGCCACAAGAGGAAGAATGCTGGCATATAGGCCAACCTCCGGTCTGAACCCTGCCAGTTGGGCGTAAGCGACTCCCACCGGCAAGGCCACGGCAGCTACAGACAGACCTGCCAGCAGGTCATGAGGCAATAGGGCCTTGTCGTATTGAAGAAGTTCCGGTAAACCAGGCGCTATCCGCCCAAGCTTTTTCACCCAACGAGGTGTCGGCCCTTCTTGCCCTTCCAACAACCTGACTTCCTCCCATCTCCGGATTGCCAAACGCCAGGCAGTCGAAGAACAGCAGGGTAAGAATAGTTGCTCGCTTCCAATTCGGATACTGTCAGTTTCTACGGTAGATTCCGGCATGAGGAAACGTCCTCTTGGAAGGTGCTTACGCAGTCTATTCCCTCGACGCTGAAGAACATTTAAAGAGGCTTAGAGTGACGATTTGACGTCATACTTTTGCCGGGGATTTGTAGCCCTCCCTTATCCGGTTATCGAGGGCTGTCCGTCGTGCGGAAAGAGGCTCCATGAGTGCAACAGTCTCTCGCGGCTACAACGCCGTCCTCAATGTCGGGACGGATATTTTTGGTTTTACAATTTCGTGGCGGAATATGCTGGCATTACTCTTAATTTTCTTGACGCTGTCCATCTCACCGTCGTGTTCGAGTAAGGACAACGCAGCCGGAAACGAGCCTAACGGTCCTGCCAAGAAGGCGGTCATACTCCCCGCTAGCGCCCTGCCACTTTCGGCAGTCTTGAAAGCTGTGGAGAGTGCCAACTACTCCCCCATCGTAGAAGTAGAGTTTGAAAAGGATCACTGGGAGGTCAAAGCATTCTCAGATGGAAAGCTTCTCCAATTCAAAGTCGATTTATTCACAGGAGCAATTCTTCCTAGCCCACCACCTAGGCTGGAGAAGCCGCTTTCGGCAGTCGTCAAGAGTCTGGAGGACCAAGGCTATGGTCCTATTCTGGAAATCGAACGCGGCTCTGAAGGGGGCGAGGCCGGCGCCGCTTGGGAAGTCGCGGGATATAAGGGAAGCTCGGAAGTCACACTGAGCGTGGAATCAGCTTCTGGCAAGATTACGCTGAAATAGAGTTCGCTCTACGACTTGTTCGGCATGCCCATCCGAACCCGGTTCGGCCCGCACTCGACCGACATTATTGCGGACGGGTCAGGGTGAGATAGTCAACGATTAAGTTGAAAGTCTTGTCGCTCATGTGAGGCATTTCGGTCTCATCCATTAACTTGGACATCTGGCTTACGATAGCGGCCCAGCCGTCGCGGTCGCGATTGGTCCCTTCCCACTTGTCGGCGAGATGGCAGCCAAGGCAATTCTTCTCAAGCACACTATTGGTATTCGCATGGCGATCAGGGGCGAAGCAGGCGCCGTCGGATTAATGAAGTCCGAACGACAGGACGGTTTGTCCGGCGATCAACACAAGCCGCTGATGGCCATCGATGGTGTAGGCCATTGGGCTGCCCTTAAATTCCTGGCCAGTCGGAAAATGCCATAGAATCTTGCCCTTCGTTGCGTCAGCGGCAACCACGGCGCCGGAGCCGTCACCATAGAAGACTAATCCTCCGGCCGTGCTCATCAAACCGCTGGCGATGGAACCGCCACCGATGTTGGGAATCTCCCAAACGATCTTGCCGGTTTGAATATCGATGGCGCGCAAAAACTTCTCCGATGTATCGCCTGGCGAGCGGCGCTGCGTGCCCTGGTAGAACGACTTGCCAATCTCAAAAGGTTCGTCGTTCTTGACAAAGATCTGGCAAGCCTCTGTAGCGAACACCAGGAACTGGCCGGTTTGCGGATTGAACGAAGCCGATGGCCAATTCGTGGCTCCTCCTCCCGTGGGGCAAACGCGCTTGCCCTCATAGGTAGGCGCCGGATCCTCCTTGATGATAGGCCGGCCCTTGGGATCCAATCCGCTGGCCCACGTCATGTTGTGAATGAACGCTGCACCGCTCAGGAACTCACCAGTGAGCCGGTCCAGCACGTAGAAGAAGCCATTACGGTTGGCCTGGAGCAGCAACTTGCGCGGTTTGCCACGAAATTCGGCATCGACCAGAATCGGTGTTTGTGTCGCGTCCCAATCATTGGTGTTGTGCGGGGTCATCTGGTGGTGCCAAATCAGCTTGCTGGTATGCGGATTGAGCGCAATGACCGAGCACGAGTAGAGGTTGTCTCCCTTGCGCTGGTCGCCGTTGAAATCGGGTCCCGGATTGCCGACGCCCCAGTACAAGATGTCAGCGTCCGGGTCGTAGGTGCCGGTCATCCAAGTCGAAGAACCGGGGTGCTCGATGGAAGTGCCAACCCAGGTTTCCGATCCTGGCTCGCCGGGTGCGGGCACGGTCCAAAAGCGCCACACGCGCTCACCGGTGGAGGCCTTATAAGCGGAAAGGAAACCTCGCACGCCTTCGTCGCCTCCGGAGATGCCGGAGACGATGAGATCGCCTACTGCCAAGGGCGCCTGCGTCGCGCCGTAGTTGAGGCGGTGGTCGGCCATCTCGATATCCCACACGAGTTGCCCTGTCAGGCGGTGCAAGGCGATTAAGTGTGCGTTGTCGGTGACCATAAAGACTCGGTCGCCGAGAATGGCTACTCCGCGGTTGATGCCAGTCACTGCGTCGCCGGTAGGCACCAAATCTTTCGTCCGCGGACGGCTGTAGTGCCAAATCTGCCGGCCGTTCCGGGCGTCCAAGGCAAAGCACTCATTCGAGCCCGTGACGTACATAATGCCGTCGATGACTTGCGGAGTATCTTCCAGCGGACGCCGTGTACCGGGCATCGTCCACATCCAGCGCGGAGCCAGTTGTGCGATGTTGCCCGTGTTGATCTCCTTCAGCGAACTGAACCGGTTGCCGCCGATGCTGCCGTTGTAGCTGGACCAGGTGCCTTCCCTGGGACGCGCCACTTCTTCAAAAGTCACGCCAGGGCCGAGATCAAGAGGCGGCAGCGGCGTCGATGCGGCTGTTTTCTCTCCGCGCAATTCCACAAGATAGGCGACGACGTTTTGCAACTGCTCGACTGTTGCCTGTGGGGACGGCATCAGCGATTGTTTCTCACGCGTGACGCTGGTCACCTGGTCCCTTGTGAGCAAGTGGAGCTTGTTGTCTAGCCCCATCAGCTGCAGGTCATGCGGTGTCTCGCTTTTCAACGCCCCGCGAAGAGTACGGCCATCCTTTAGCGACACTGTCGCCGCCGCATAAACGCTGGCGGCGGGAGCTCGGCCGCGGCGTCCTTCAACAGCGGCAGCAGGCAAAGAGCCAGGGCTGCGAAGCGCCTGGAACAGCTCAGCAGCCGAGCGCGTGGAGGCCACGTTGCCAAGGTCGGGCCCCACGACGCCTCCGCGACCGCGAATCCCATGGCAGCTCGTACAACTGCCTTGTCCCATGAAATATTCGAAGCCGGCCTTCACATCGCCGCGGACCACCGGGTAGTCGACCGCCACTCGCGACGCCGGCCCTCGCAGCGATACAACATAGCGAGCGATGGCTTCCACATGTGCGTCAGATAGAGCGCCGAACGCGGGCATACCTGCAGTTGGAATACCCGCGCGAATCAGATCCCGGACGGCTTCCACGGAGGTTGCGCGTGGATTCTGAATGTCCACGATTTTCGGCCCAAGCGGACCGCCATGGCCATCCTCGCCATGACACGCGGCGCAGTGGCTGACGAATTGTGGCTTGCCTGTGCTCGGGTCTTGAGCACTGGCAGCAACGACAACCAGAATTGCCAGAAGTAGGACGTGATTGAGCAGACGAGCAACCTTCATGAACGTTCCTCATGCAACGAGTATTCAATGAGTATAGGCGTCGTTGGAAAGCAGTACCGAGCACAGCCAGCCATGCACAAGTAGGGTGATTAAGGTTCTATGACGGCGAGACGCCAAATTCTCCAGACTGCTCATCCCAGCGCCGCGCCTGCACTCCGGAAACCAACTATGACGGCGCAGCCGCCAACCGAAGTTGTATAACTTAGCGAACGAGAAACGGGGTCACCTCACCACGTGATTTCGCGCTTGGTCTCGATTGCTATTCGGCCCACAATTGCCGTGAGCGTACTTTCCCCGCCAGTGCGCATCATATCGTTAAAGATTAGCGGCGCACTCTTATCAGCGTTCGTCGTTCGATGTTCAGAATAGCGAGCTTCGTATGTATATTCCGAAAGCCCGGCTTCTGTTCATACATTTTTCAAAAAAACATTGAACAAATCGACTTTTCGCGGAATGCCCATATATGCACCTACATAACGGAGTCCCGAGGTGGACTCCTCGGCTGGCATTTTGCCTAGCCGCAGCCTTTTTCTCTTCAAGCTTGAATGCGCAAGAACTCATGGGTGAGCTCCGGATCGATGTCAAGGATTCATCCGGGGCCGCTATTCAGGCGGCTGGTAAGCTCCAATCTCTAAGGATCGGCGTAACTCATTCATTTTCAACAGATACGCAAGGATCCTACTCCTTCCGGGAACTCTCCTTTGGGCGCTATCAATTAGAAGTTGTAAAAGCCGGATTCGCTACTCAATCGGTAGGAGTTGATGTCCGCTCGGCCACGCCAATCTCTCGCACGATAACGATGGAAATCGGCAACCTTGCCTTCAAAGTTGATGTCGTAGCAACGACGCCGCTGCCCGGAGGTATCCTAACGCTCGATGAAATTCCCGCTCCGGTCCAGACTGCCACTCAACGTGACATTGAACAGAGCGGAGCAATTGATCTTTCAAACTTCCTGAACTTGCGCTTCAACGGCGTTTACTTGAATGAAGTTCAAGGCAACCCGATCCAACCGGACCTTAACTATCGCGGCTATACAGCATCGCCGCTGCTGGGCACATCACAGGGACTTTCTGTTTATATGGATGGCGTCCGTCTGAATCAACCATTCGGTGATGTTGTCAGTTGGGATTTGATTCCCCGCATCGCAATATTGGAGACGGCCTTGCTGCCAGGGTCTGATCCTCTATTCGGGCTGAATACACTCGGCGGAGCCATATCCATTCAGACGAAGGACGGCCGTAGTCAGCCAGGAACGATGATCGAGGTGAATGGAGGGAGTTTCGGCCGCAAGAATGCTCTGTTGGAACATGGCGGATCCAACTCTAAGGGGTTCAACTGGTATGGGGCCGCCAACCTCTTTTTTGAACAAGAAGGGTGGCGCGACAATTCACCCTCGAATGTCCGCCAATTCTTTGGAAGACTTGGTTGGCAGCGGCCCAAGACTGTATTCGGGGTCAGCCTCGGATTTGCGAATAACTCGCTTACCGGAAACGGACTTCAAGAACAACGATTCCTCGAACGGGATTATGCCAGTGTGTACACCAAGCCGGATATTACGGAGAATCAGGCGCCATTCACAAATTTCACCTTTCGCCATGCCGCCAGCAGCAAGCTGACGTTCTCTGGGAACGCCTACTACCGGTTCATCCAGACGAAAACATTCAATGGAGACATCAACGAGGATTCGCTCGATCAGGCGCTCTATCAGCCAAATGCGGCAGAAAGGGCTGCGCTAGCTGCGGCCGGTTATACCGGCTTTCCCACAAGTGGTGAAGATGCCACAAACGCGCCGTTTCCGTATTGGCGCTGCATCGCCCAAGGTTTGCTGCTCGATGAACCGGCGGAGAAGTGCAACGGTCTCCTGAATCGCGGCCAAACGAAACAGCACAACTATGGTCTCAGCGGTCAGATGAGTTGGTTTACCTCGCCTGGTAATCACCGCAACCAGTTTACGGCTGGTGCTGCTTACGACCGCAGCATGGTGGGATTTGAGCAATCGACGCAGCTCGGCTATCTGAATCCCGATCGCAGTGTGACGGGAATCAATGCGTACGGCGATGGCGTGAATGGAGGGGACGAGGACGGCGTTCCATACGACACGCGTGTAAATTTAATCGGGCGCATACAAACAGGAAGCGTCTATGCAACGGATACATTCTCTGCTGGCAATCGATGGAATTTCACGTTTTCCGGCCGGTTCAACCGTACGACGCTCGCCAACACCGATCGCATCAATCCCGGCAGCGGTCCCAATTCACTCGACAGTTATCATGTCTTCAAAAGATTCAATCCGGCGGCCGGATTGACGTTCAGAGCTTCGGACGCCTTCCAGGTGTACTTCAATTACAGCGAAGGCAGTCGCGCACCGACTTCCATCGAACTCGGTTGTAGCGATCCGGATCGGCCTTGCAAGCTACCTAACGCGATGGCCGGAGATCCGCCGCTCAACCAGGTTGTAACTCGGACATTGGAGGCAGGAATCAGAGGAAATCTTGAAGGAAAGTTGAATTGGAATGCCGGATGGTTCTTGGCTAATAACCGGGATGACATCCTTTTCGTTGCTGCGCCTCAGACCGGCTTCGGCTATTTCAAGAACTTCGGAAAAACACGGCGGCAAGGCTTACAGGTCGACTTCAGCAGCCGCATCCGGCGGCTGTCGATCGGCGGCGGATATACCCTCCTCGATGCGACGTTCCAGAGTCCCGAGACTGTGAATGGCGAAGCCAACAGTACTAACGATGAAGCCCTGGAGGGGGAGGTTGGACTTGAAGGGTCTATCCAAATTCAGCCTGGAAATCGCATGCCCCTCGTTCCACGACACATGGGTAAAGCCTATGCGGATATACAAGTAACGTCAAAGCTAATCGTCGATATAGGTCTCACAGCCTTCTCCAGTTCATATGCTCGTGGCAACGAAAACAACCTACACCAGCCTGACGGCACCTATTATCTCGGTCCCGGAACGTCGCCGGGCTATGCCGTCGTCAACCTCGGCGCGAGGTATCAGTTGATTCGGAACGTACAGCTCTTCGCTCAGATCAACAACTTGTTTGATCGTCACTACTACTCTGCGGCGCAGCTGGGTCCAACCGGATTCACAGATTCAGGTTCGTTTATTGCGCGCCCGTTCCCGGTTGTCGATGGAGAGTTTCCAATCCAACACGCTACTTTCTACGCTCCCGGTGCTCCGAGGGGAATCTGGGGCGGTATCCGGATCAGGTTTTGATGATGGCCAGCATAGAATTGAATTTTCCTAACGGCGGATCTCCGTAGCAGGGATGAGCAGCTCATTCCTGTTGGAAGACGATTATTCATGCCCAAGGAATGGGAGCAAAAGTGCCAGGGCCGATATAGGCGATTGCCGAGTGGTTGTCGTCCTCAACGTCTGAGCAGGAGGATCGCCAATGCAGCTAGGGCTCGCTCGCTGCAGAAGAGGTAACGTTGCTTTTTCGCAGTCTTCGCATTCCGTTGTTGCGATATGCGTTGTCTTTCGGACTTCCGGTGGAGGATGGTAAAGATATCGTGCGGAAAGCGTTTCTATCGTTGTTTCGCCACCTCGCGCAGGAAAAGTCGCGAACGAACCTGCGGGCCTGGCTCTTTCGCGTCACGCATAATTTGGCGCTTAAGCGGAGGCAAAGAAGGCAGCGGAACTCAGAGGCGGCCAGTGACCATTTTGAATTGTTGCTCAAGGAGCCCGGTCTAAACCCGGAAGAGCGGCGCGCCTGGAGCCAGCAGCAGGCGAATGTTTGGGCTCTGGTACAGAGCCTCCCTGAGCGAGATCGTTGCTGCCTGAGTCTTCGTGCTGAGGGGCTGCAATATTCTGAAATCGCAGAGACTGCGGGAATGTCCTTCGGGGCAGTAGCCTTGTCCCTCAGCCGATCTGTAGTGAAGTTGAGTCAATTCGTCGAACAGCAACGGTGATTATGCGTAGCGCCCATATTTCGGACGAAGATATTGTTCGGGCAGTCGACGGCGAGTTGAGCACCGGCCGGGCTCGCAACATTCACGCTCACCTCGCCTCGTGTTCGAAATGCCAGAAACGCAAAGCAGAGTTGGAACGCGCAAGTGCAGAATTTGCACAGCTGAGAAAGGTAACACTCGATCTCCAAATTTCTGATGTAACAGCGCCGGCCATCGCCTTTCGAAAACAGCGAATGGCGTTGACAAGCAAGACACCGGGCGGAAGTTGGTGGCAAGAACTTCGAAGCCCGCCATATCCAATGGCCGCCGTTGTCGTAATTTCCATGATCGGGCTGATTATGGTTCTTGTTCATTCGCCCTTCACGCTGCCGGCATCCGCCGCTTCGCTCCCCAACACTGCCCTGACTCCTGGTGCAATTCGCAAAATCTCTAAGGAGCAGATCTGCTCATTACCGGCAGAAGAGGACGGGCGAACTGTTCCCGTAGAGCTCGCGATGCAGGTATTTCGAGACTATGGAATTCACAAACCTCGGCCCCGCGCCTATGAGATGGATTATCTGATTACGCCCGCGCTCGGGGGAACGGAGGACATTCGAAATCTGTGGCCCCAACCTTATGAAGGAAGCATCTGGACTGCTCGCGTAAAGGACGCACTCGAGGATCATCTTCGAGGTTTGGTCTGTAGCGGCGAGGTCGATCTAGCAGTTGCTCAGAATGAGATGGCTTCCAATTGGATCAGGGCGTATCAGAAATACTTCCACACCCGTCGTCCGCTGCCCGCTCATTCTGCATTCATTAAGGACCAGCCCTGGGAATAGTTCACCGTAGGTTGGCGTGGGCACCGCTCGCAAAACAAGGCGACTGCACATAATGACGGCGCACAACTTCCAGATTGCGCCTCACCCAGACCACAATCAAGCGGATGCGCTCATCATTTCCTCGATAATGCGCCAAGCCGCGCGTCCAAGCCTGAGCCACCTGAGCGCGCCCTATCTCACCGCCCGGCCTGCACTGAAGATTGGACTCCTCATGTGTCTGCAGCAGTTGGACGCAGGACGAAAGGCGGCTGATGTAGCCCGAGAAGTAGGAGTGAGCAGCTACACGATTTACGCCTGGAAGGCGAAGTATGGCGGCATGGACGTCAGCCAGGCGCAAGAGGCCAAGCAACTTCGAGATGAGAATGCGCGGCTCAAGAAATTGGTGGCCGATCTGAGCCTGGACAAGGACGCGCTGCAATCGGTGATTCGAAAAAATCTATGGTCCGCCGCTGGATTGCAAGCTTTGCTTTCGAGATGAGAAAGTTTGCGTAAATCTATCCGGCCTGTTTGTGGGCAGAGCCCTGGCCTTGATGAGTATCCGCGCGTGCCTGTCCTCATAACGGTGACGGCTTGAAGGCCGGTTTTTTCGTCAGGCCTCAGGCACGCCGATAAACTGTTTCGTCATCTCTCTGTTGTCGCTCGCAAACTCGGGTGAGAAGTTTCTCAGTGGCACAATGCAGAGCCGCTTCGCCTTGCTAGTCCTATGACCGCGTAAAGAGGTTCAGAAAGAGTTTGGCAGGCAGACGAAGT